>CAZFRU010000001.1:0-213830 GCA_964521385.1 uncultured Gemmatimonadaceae bacterium
GCAACGACGCGCACTCGCGCCGCCTCAGGGGCTCCAACGGCGCTGGAACTTCAGTTTAGCCGGCGGAGGATTCGCGGTTGTCCTCGCCCTCACCGAGCGCACGAGAAGTGTTGGGGAACTCTCCTTTGGCCGGACCGCACTCTGGGGAGTCCTGGGATCGCTTCTGGTCGGCTCTCCTCTTCTCCTCGAACTCGGTGCATCAGAAGGAATGCCAGCCCTCGCCCTACTGGGGATTCTCGGTGGGGCCTCGAGCGCAGTTCCCGGCGCTTGACGAGGACCCAACCGCTCCACCGCCCCCCGCACCTCCACCACCGGAGGCAACTCGGCATCCGCCCCGCTCCACAGCTCCAGGAACTCCCGGTATCGGGCCAGGGCCTCCACCTCACGGCCACGCCGCTCACGAGGCAGAGGCCGGTTTCACTGAGGTCTTCGTCGGATCCGATCAACTCCCGCACGACGGTTACCGAGAACCGGTCGACCCCGGACCCGGGAGGACCTTGAATCCCTCCAGTCGAGCGGCCAACGCCAGGCGTTCATCGAGTGTGACGAACGCGCCTCCGGCCGGGTCGGCGGCCCAGACCCGCGCTGCGGCGAGCTGGAAGGCGTCGGCGGCCTTCAGGGAGTGGACGCGCAACAGCCGTAGCGCTCGATTCCGGACCTCCTCCGAGGGAAGAACCTCGAGCCAGGAGTCCTGGAGCCGCCGGAGGAGTTCCAGCACGCGGTCCTCGTCGGTCACGCTCAGGCGTGCTTCGCGACGAAGGCGTGCCGCGGCCGAAGCGCATTCCGCAGGAGTACCCCACCACGCAGCGATCTCGGGGTCTTCCCGAAGCAACTCCCGGATCCGTGGGCTCATCGGTTGTTCGAGCAGCAGCGGAACCAGCGCCGACGTGTCCCAGAATCTCACCAACCCTCCCCGCGTTCTTCGAGTACAGACTCGAGGCTGCGACCCTGTGGGTCTGACGGCCTCACCTCGTCGACGAACGAGGGGTCCAGGGGTCGGGACGGTGCCCGGACCATTCCCGCCGCGGCCAGCGCCTCCAGGCGCCCCTGAAGAGCCGCTTCGCCCTCGAGAGGCCCGAGGCGGGCGACGGGCGTACCCCGGTCGGTGACCACGACGACCTCTCCGGCTCGCACCGACCTCAAGTACTCGCTCAACCTGGCCTTGAGCATGGCCACACTGACGGTTCGCTCGCTCAATGGACCTCCTGATCATGTAGATATGACCATGATAGTCTTGTTGATCATGATTGGGAAGCCGGGTCGCCGGCTTCGGCGCGCGCTCGGGATCCCGACGGACGTGCTGCTCGGCCTGGGCTCCCGAACCGAGCGGCGCGGCTCTGGCACTCGTTGCCGGCGCACGGCAACTTGCCGCCCCCCGTCGCCTCGACTAGCCGAGATCGCGGAGCGGGTGCTGTCCGCCGAACTGGGCAACGTCGTGGGGCTCGGGGCGGCGGTGATCCTGGTGTTCTTCCTTGCTCCGCTGCAGCGCTTCGGCGAGCGGGTCGCCACCGCCGCCATGCCCAACACACACCAGACGCCCGAGTACCTGGCGTTCCGGAGACCTCGACGACCCGCAGTACGACCCACGAGCTCCCGAGGTATCCGATGGCGACTCAGTGCGCTCGGAGCATCCCGAATAGACTACCAGCCGCCGCCATCTGCCTCACATGCCTCCGTTCCGCTTCGGTGGATCCACTCCGAGCAGGTGCTGGACGAAGAAGTCGTTGCGCTTGAGGTCGCCGTACGGCGCCGTGGGTCCGCCCCGCCCCGCACCATGGCCTCCGCCGGGAATGACCAGCATGTCGAAGTACTTGTCGGCCTTGATCAGTGCGTTGACGACCTGCATCGACGACGACGGGTCGACGTTGGTGTCGAGCTCGCCCCAGATCAGAAGGAGATCGCCCTCGAGCAGGTGCGCGTTCTCCATGTTGGACGACTTTGCGTAGGTGTCATCGAGAGGCCATCCCATCCACTGCTCGTTCCACCAGATCTTGTCCATCCGATTGTCGTGACATCCCGCGAACGACACCGCAACCTGGTAGAAGTCGGGATGGAAGAGCAGCGCACCCATCGCGTTCTGACCCCCGGCCGATCCCCCGTAGATGCCCACCCGGGAGATGTCGTACCAGGGGTACTCTTCCGCCACCGCCCGGTGCCAGGCAATCCGATCGGGGAAGCCGGCATCGCCCAGATTCTTCCAGGCCACGTCGTGGAAGGCCTTCGACCGCCCCGCCGTGCCCATTCCGTCCATCTGGACCAGAACGAAGCCGAGCTCGGCAAGGTTTCGCATGGCTGAGTTCACGGAAAAGGCCTTGGGCGTGTGGAAACTGTGGGGGCCCGCGTAGATGTATTCGATGACCGGGTACTCGCGGGACGCATCGAAGTTGGTAG
This sequence comes from uncultured Gemmatimonadaceae bacterium, assembly GCA_964521385.1. GTDB lineage: Bacteria > Gemmatimonadota > Gemmatimonadetes > Longimicrobiales > Gaopeijiaceae > Gaopeijia. Next base: position 2,392 of record CAZFRU010000001.1, read on the forward strand.
GGCGAATGATCATGCCCCAGATGTCGGTCGTGCCGTCGCGTCCCTTGGCCAGGAAGACCTCGGGCCGGGTCCACCCGGCGTCCTCCAACGCCGAGAGATCGCCACGCTCGAGCTCCATGACCAGGCCCTGATCACGGGTCCGACGGAGCTGTCCTACCGGTGCCAGGTCCACCCGCGACCAGACATCGACGTAGTACTCACCGCTTGGAGACCACTCCACCGAGTGTTCGCCGTCTGCCTCCGTGTATTGAACCAGGCCCGTGCCGTCGAAGTTGATGCGATAGTAGTGCACGAAGTACGGATCTTGCCCCGCCTTCATACCCCCCGCCGTGAACCAGATCTGCCGGTTCTCCTCGTCCACCCGCTCGACACCCCGAACCACCCACTCTCCGCTGGTGATCGGGTTCTTCACCTGACCGGTGCGCCCGTCGTACAGGTACAGATGCCGCCATCCGTCCCTCTCCGACGCCCAGATGATTTCGTCGCCGTCTCCGACATCGTAGCGGTAGTTCCCACCGGAATAGTGTATGAACGAATCCGGATCCGACTGCTCGTCGATGAGGGCACGGGCCCGCCCGGTCTCGGCATCCACCTCGATCACGCGGTACACCTGGTGTCCCCGCTGATTGTATTCGAAGGTGAACGCCCGGCCGTCGTCCCACCATTCGGCCCGCGAGGTATTGTACGCGTTTGCGAAAAGCGCGTCGTCGATCACGGTCTGCGCGCGAGAGGCGATGTCGAAGAGCACCGGTTGCCGGCGATCGAGCAGATCTCCGGGCTTCCGGTAGAATCGAACGGAGTCTCGGGGTTGGAGCTGGTCGGTGGGCGATGAGATGACGTATTTGACCTCTCGCCGATAGCCCGGGCGGGTCCGGTACGCAACGAGCTGCCCCGAGTTCGGCGACCATTCGATCGACTCCTCCGTGTAGTAATCCCCCTCGGAGCCGTCGGCGCTGAGCGGGACACCATCATCCTCATCCGCACCCGCCGGTCTCACGTAGACGTTGTAGTTCTCCACGTAGGCTTCCCACCTGCCGTCGGGCGAGGGCTCGGCGTCACTCGCCTGGGGTCCGTCGTTCCATCCGTCGTCCCAGGACTGCTCGGCGGGGTTGTTCATGCGCAGCTCGAAGTCACTCCACTCCTCGGCTCTCAGCTGCTTGAGCGATGCTGGGTACGACGCCCCTCGTCCACCTCCACCCCTATCCAGGGGAGCGGGACCCATGTCGACACATCGGTAGGCGTTCGTATCACAGAGCCACTGCGAGCCCTCCACGGCGAAGCGCAGGTGCGAACCGTCCTCTTCGAACACCAGTGAGATGAAGGGCAGGGTCGCGGGACCGTAGGGTGAACCGGTCACGCTGGAGAGGCTGGCCGCCAGTCTCGCATGGTCGAAAGCGAGCTCCTTGGACCCGACGGCGGCGTCGACAAGAACGAAGTGGTGGCCGCCCGGGACCGACTTTCGATACCAGAACCTGTCCGATTCTCCGATCCATTGCGGGGACTCCATCACGTCGATGGCGAGGCCATCGAATCGGTCCTCGACCTCCGCGGTGCGCTTGTAGTCGACCGAGGTGCCCTGGGCCGGGAGCGGCGCCGCGAGCGAAGCCGAGGCCAGCGCGAGGAAGATGGTCACGATGCCGCTGGAACGGAGCAGGGTGTTCATATGCGTCTCGCTACCGTCGTCGGCGATGTCACACCCGAAGCGCGATCGGCTCGCGAGGACGGCAGTCGGCAAGGGAAAGGCTCAGACCGACGTCCAAGATGTGGTGGCACCTCTGGCTGAGCCAGCGTGGGGTCGACGTCGTGCGAAGCGATCCTCGAACCGACGCCTGGGACAAGCCCCTGGCACAGTGGCGCGAGGAGTTGAATGTCGTTCCGTTCGTGAACGACGAACCGGGGTTCCGACCTGATGGCCGCCGCTACCGCTTGTAGACCTGGGCGGCCGAGGTGAAGGCGGTGGGCGGTACGCTGTCGACGAACATCTCGATCCTGAGGGTCTCGGGCCCGGTCATTTCGACCATGAAGATCCGGTTGGGCTTGTTGGTGTTGTAGGGGTTGTCGAGCCACCAGTGGATCGTCCCGAGTCGGCTGCGGAACAGAACCTTACCCGATGAAACGTCGACGGTGGCGAAGTCCGGGTCTGCGGGATGAACCGGAAAGATCTGGCCCTCCCCGGTCACGTAGCCTCCGTGGACCAGGAGCTGGTCGCCCGGGCGCTGCGGATCCTCGACGAACGAGAGATGCCGGCTCCAACTGTCGGGGCTGGTCTCGGCGCTCTGATCGTAAGGCAGTGACTCGTGGAACCAGTTGCCTTCGAGCTTTCCGGGAATGTCGTAGACGAACTTGCCGCCGTCGACCTTGGGACCCTCACCCTCGGTCAGGGGGAGCAGCAACGCCTGGTGGGCGGCCGAGAAGCGCGACAGAGGACTCAATCCATGGGCCATCTTGGGACCGTACCGCTCGGGGTGGACGAACGCGTTCGTGATCGTATCGTCCATGATGCCCAGGTCGATTCCTCCTCCACGCGGCCGGGTTTCGCCGATCCGCTGCCCTGCCGTGATGTGGGTCCCGATCTGGATCCCCGGATCGAGAAAGAAGTGGCCCATGTAGTACCAGGTGCGGTCGGCGCCCCGTTCGTCGGGGTGCTGGGGACTGATGGCGAGACCGTCGTCGACGTCCGAGGGCCAGAGTTGGACGACGTAGCCATCGGCGGGCGCGAAGACGGGGAATGGCTCGTTCGACGGGTCGGACTCGGGTCGGAGCGCAGAGAGGCCGATGTGGTCCGATGGAAAGGTGTGCCCGGGCGGGTTGAGGTTGCCGAGTCTCGATATCGACGTGATGGCTTCGGCGGGCAGCGGGACCACAGAGAACTGGATGGTCACGCGCGGCGGCAGCGTCGGCTCGGGCTCCGGCGTGAACGGGTCGGGGTCGGAGTCGCCGCAGGCGGCCAACAGGAGCACGCCCAGGAGTGTGCCCGACCGGATCCGGCGTCGATGGTTCATCATGCGTGGTGCGCTCTCTCGAAGGGGCTCTGACCCAACATGCAATGACCCGCGTCGATCACGCCACGATCCGCATGCCGAGGAGACGGTCCGGTCCGGGAAGAGCGGATCGCATCGCTGGCGGCACCCTTCGTGGTGCCGCCATGTCGTCGCGCCCTCAGTCCAGGTCACCTTCCTCGAGCAGCAGGAGCAGCCCGGAGCATTCGCCCGCGAGGAAGAGCAGGTCTTCTCGCTCCGGGCGCGTCAGTACCTCGGGCTTCCGAATCGCCAGGACGACCGTCCATGTGCGGTCCCATGCGTGGGCTACCGGAAGCACGAGCGAACCGTCGGGGCACTCGATCAGGGCGGGCGGGTCCAGATCGGGGATCGGCGGAAAGCCGTCGGGCGGCGCCGGGCGCGCATTGAAGCCCCCCAGATCGACCACCGTGACCGCCTCTGTCGATCCTACGGAATCGGTCTGGATCAGCCCGGCCCAATTCGCCGCAGCGAGAGCCGCCATGCGCCACAGCGGAAGGGCGAAGTGACGATAGCACCCCTCACCACCGATGAGCGAGAGGCCCATGGATTCCTCTTCCGCCTCCTGCGCCGCACGATACTGACCCAGGTCGATGACGTCGTCGTCACGCATACTTCCGTTGTCACTCATGCTTCATCGTCGCTCGCAACGGGCGCGCCGTCAAAGGCCGCAGTGCACGGGCTGGCCTGTTCCGAGATCTGGGCCTAGATTTTCGTTCTTCACATCACCACGCACTCAATGAGCGGAGCCCGATGGAGAACTGGATCGGCATCGGCATCTGGATCGTCATGGGAGCCGTCATCGCCCTCGTGATCAAGGCCGTCGTCAAGCGGCCCGAAGAGACCCCCGGCCACGGAGTCATCCTGGCCGTGCTCGGGTCGTTCGGGGCCGTGGTCGGGGGAATGCTGGGCGTCGGCATCTTTGAATTCTACGAGCCTCTCGCCCTCAGCGCCGGCGGCATGATCGGTGCGGCGGTCCTGGCGACGTTCATGGCGTTCGTCTATCGGTGGGGTCTGCGGGGCCTGATCTGATCTGACCGGGCCTGACCCGCGCGCGGTCGGCACCCCTGAAACGCGACGCCGGCACGGGCCTCACGGCCCGGCCGGCGCCGGTGTCCCACCCGTGCGCGGTGAAGTACGTCCGCGACGGAGTATGTCCCTGCCAAGGGGTGACCAGCCCCTCGCGACCGGATTCAAGCGCCGGCCGACGCATCAGAAGCAGAGCGTCCACACCACCCATCCACCGCCCTGCCCTCATTCAGATGCGGGCCACTGAAAAAGCGTTGCACGCCGCACCCGACACCACTACGAGCCTCCCGTAGCGATGGTTTCACCGACCGGAAAAGCCTTTCGCTCGGCACCCCAACCACCCTGCCCATGCCCAGCGCCATCGAGTATGCCCGCGCCCACGCCGATCGCTTTCGCGACGAGCTCTTCGAGTTCCTGCGCATTCCCTCGGTCAGTGCCCGGTCGGAGCATGACGCCGACACGGCACGTGCTGCGGCGTGGTTCGCCGACCAGTTGAGGGCAGCAGGACTGGAGAGCGAGGTGCTCTCGACGGCAGGGCATCCTGTGGTTCTGGGCGAGTGGCGTGGCGCCGGTGCCGACGCACCCACGGTGTTGATCTACGGGCACTACGACGTGCAACCCGCCGAGCCCCTCGACCTCTGGACGTCGCCGCCGTTCGAACCCACGATCCGCGAGGGGCGGGTCTATGCCCGGGGATCGGCGGACGACAAGGGGCAGCTGTACATGCACGTGAAGGCCCTGGAGTCGTGGCTCGCGGCCACCGGGGCGTTGCCCGTCAACGTGGTCGTGGTGGCCGAGGGCGAAGAAGAGATCGGCTCGCCCTCCCTGGTGCCGTTCGTCGAATCGTGGAAGGAGCGACTCGCCTGCGACGTGGTGGTGATCTCCGACTCGGCCATGTTCGACGAGGGCCTGCCCTCACTGCTGTTCTCCCTGCGGGGGCTGGCCTATGTCGAGATCCATGTGCGCGCCGCACGAGGCGATCTGCATTCGGGCGCGTACGGAGGGGCGGTGCCCAACCCGGCCATGGCGCTGGCTCACATGCTCGCCACTCTGCACGATGCCGACGGTCGCATCGCGATTCCCGGCTTCTACGACGATGTGCTCGATTGGGACGCCGCGACGCGTGAGGCCATCAGCCAGCTTCCCTTCGACGACGACACCTTCAGGGAGGGCGTCGGCGCGCCCGCGCTTACGGGAGAGGCCGGGTACTCGACCCTCGAGCGGCTCTGGATCCGACCGACCTGCGAGGTGAACGGCCTGCTGTCCGGGTACACGGGCGAAGGAGCGAAGACGGTGCTCCCGGCCGAAGCCATGGCGAAGGTCAGCTTCAGGCTGGTGCCGGATCAGGATCCGGCCCGCGTCGCGCGCCTCTTGCGTGCCCACCTCGAGGCCGTGCGCCCCACAGGTGTCGCGATCGAGGTGATCGAGCTCCACGGCGGCAATCCCTGGCGCGCCGATCCACGCGGTCCGCTGTTCGACGCCGCGGGACGATCGCTCGCTGCGGCCTTCGGTACGGCGCCCGTCCTGGTGGGTGAAGGAGGTTCGATTCCCATCGTGGGCGAGTTCGAGCGCATCCTGGAGGCCCCCACCCTCCTGCTTGGATTCGCGCTTCCGGGCTGCAACATGCACGCCCCCGACGAGTGGTTCACCCTCGACAATTTCGCGACGGGGATCGAGGCCCTGATTCGCCTCCACCACGAACTCGCCGAAGCGTTGAGGCCCTGACTCGAAACGCTCGACGGGAACCAGGGTCGTCACGGTGGGCTGCGGCACGATTGACAGGCGATTGACACCTGTTGCCCACACTACATACAATCTACAATCAGGACTGTCGGAGGCGTCCCACTTCGGCAATCTGCGGGCGGGATGAGTTCCCCGCTCGGCCTCGTTCGCAGCCAACCGAGCCGACGACCACCATGAGCCCAGACCCCCGCACCGCGTTCGGGAGTGCCGCCACCGCACCGATCCGCAACTTCATCGGAGGCGAGTGGGTCCCGTCGTCGGGCAGCGACGCCCTCGACGTGACCGATCCCGGCACCGGCGACGTCCTCGGCCACGTCCCGCTTTCGACCTCGGCCGATGTCGACGCCGCCGTGCAGGCCGCCCGGGACGCCTTTCCCGGCTGGCGCGCCACACCCGCGGTCGAGCGCGTGCGCGTGCTGTTTCGGTTGAAGGCGTTGCTCGACGAACACAAACACGAGTTCGCCCGCGACCTGAGCCGGGAGCACGGCAAGAACGTCAAGGAGACCCTTGGCGAGATCCAGAGGGGAATCGAGAACATCGAGCACGCGTGCGGCATTCCCACCCTGATGATGGGCGACACGCTCGAAGACATCGCTGCGGGCATCGACTGCGAGACGGTGCGGCAGCCCCTCGGGGTCTTCGTGGGGATCACGCCGTACAACTTTCCCATCATGATCCCGCTCTGGTTCTGGCCGTACGCGATCGCCACCGGCAACACCTTCGTCCTGAAGCCCAGCGAGCAGGATCCGCTCACCCACCAGAAGGTGATCGACCTCGCCATGCGCGCGGGACTTCCGCCGGGAGTCCTCAATGTGGTGCATGGCGACAAGGAGGTGACCACGGCCCTGCTCGATCACCCCCATGTCGAGGGCGTCTCGTTCGTAGGCTCGAGCCAGATCGCCCGGTTGGTCTATGCACGGGCCGGAGCGACGGGCAAGCGCGTGCAGGCGCTCGGGGGCGCGAAGAACCACATGATCGTGCTGCCTGATGCCGACCTCGACCTGACCGTCGAGGCGTTGGTGGGCTCGGTCTTCGGGTCTGCCGGTCAACGCTGCCTGGCCGGCACCCAGATCGTCGGGGTCGCCGGCGCCTACGAGCCGATCAAGCAGCGCCTGCTGGAGCGGGCGTCGTCGTTGAAGGTGGGCTACGGACTCCACGAAGACACCTTCATGGGACCGGTGATCTCCGCCCGTCATCAGGCCCGCGTGGAGGGGTTCATCGACGCCGGTGTGAGCGAAGGGGCCGAGGTGTTGCTCGACGGCCGTGGGCACACGGTCGACGGCTTTCCGCACGGACACTGGGTGGGCCCGACCGTGCTGGAGCACGTCGGACCCGAGATGACGGTCGGCCGTGAGGAGATCTTCGGCCCGGTGGCCGGGCTCACGAGTGCCGACTCACTGGCCGATGCTGTGGAACTGATGCATCGCGTCGAGTACGGCAACGCCACTTCGCTCTTCACGACGAGCGGGCGCTCCGCACGCGAATTTCGGTATCAGGCGGGAATCAGCATGATCGGTATCAATATCGGTGTCGCTGCGCCCATGGCCTTTTTTCCCTTCGGAGGCTCCCGGGCCTCGTTCTACGGAGACCTGCGGGCCCAGGGCAAGGACTCGATCGCCTTCTACACCGACCAACGGGTCGTGATGTCGAGATGGTAGCCCTCACCAGGGAGGTAACGTGACGCCCACATCGTCGTCGTACGCCGTGCCGGCAACCGGTCGGGAGATCGTCGAGGCCCAGCGAGCTCGGTTCTTTCCGTGGGTGAAGCCGTACTACGCCGACCCCCTCGTGCTCGACGAAGCCCAGGGCGTGTGGGTGAAGGACGTGCAGGGGCGCGAATACCTCGACTTCTTCGCCGGAATCCTCACGACGTCGATCGGCCATTGCCATCCCGAAGTGACGGCGCGGGTGCACGCCCAGATGCAAAAGCTCGGTCACACCTCGACGTTGTACGTCACGGAGGGGCAGATCGAGGTGGCCGGCCGCATCATGGACCTCGCCCCCGACGGCCTCGAGCGCGCCGCATTCACGAACAGTGGGACCGAGGCCATCGAAACGGCGATCATGGCCGCACGGATCTACACCGGACGAAGCGAAGTCGTGGCGTTGCGCTACTCCTACTCGGGGCGCAGCAACCTCGCCACAGGGCTGACCGCCCACGGTCCCTGGCGTCCATTGCCCCCGACGGTCGCGGGTATCACCCACGCCCGGGCCCCCTACCGGTACCGATCCCCACTGGGCCCCGGCGCATCGGAAGAAGAGCAGACCGAGTTCTTCATCAACGATCTCATCGAAGTCATCGAAACCACCACCTCACGGCGTCCGGCGGCCCTGCTGGTCGAGGCGGTCCAGGGTGTGGGGGGGTTCGTGGTACCGACCGCTGGATACCTGGCGCGCGCCGCCGAGGTGATCCGCAGCTACGGTGGGGTGTTCATCTGCGACGAAGTCCAGTCCGGCTTCGGACGCACAGGAGACCGCTGGTTCGGGTGCCAGCATCAAGATGTGGAGCCCGACCTCATGGTGATGGCCAAGGGCATCGCCAACGGCGCCCCGGTAGCCGTCACTCTGGGCCGGGCCGAAATCGCCGACGTGTGGACCTCGTTGTCGGTATCGACCTACGGTGGCAATCCCGTCTCCATGGCAGCGGCGGCCGCGACCCTCGACGTGATGGTCGAACAGAATGTGCCGCAGCGTTCAGCCGTGCGCGGACGCCAGGTGCGGGCCACGCTGAATCGGCTCCACGACGAGTACGAATGGATCGGCGACGTGCGCGGTATGGGACTCATGCAGGCGCTGGAACTCGTGGTCGATCGGCGCGGTCGCGCTCCCGATCCGAACCGGGCTCGTGCCCTGCTCGAGGCGGCTCGCAGGGAGGGACTGCTGATCGGGTCCGGCGGGCTGGCAGGACATGTGATCCGGCTGGGACCGTCGATGCTGATCACGGAAGAAGAGACCGCCGAAGCGATGCTCCGACTCGAGCGGGCCTGTCAGGCCATCGACGGCTGACCGGGTCGCATCATGTCTGCGCCGCGTGCTCTTCTTCGAAGCGCCGGTAGGTCAGGGCCATGTTCGACTCCAGTACCTGTAGGGCGTGTTCGTGGTCTCCGGCCTCGATGGCGCGGATCAGCTCGCCATGGTGCTCCACCGACTCCTCGGTGCGATTCGGCTGGGAGTAGTACCAGAGCTCCAATCGGCTGACCTGGCTGCGCAGGTCGTCGAGCAGTTCAGAGAGACGAGTGCTTCCGCTGCGCGCGCAGATGAAGTGATGGAACTGGTTGTTGAGGTCGATGAGGCGACGCACGTCGCCCTCGTCGCGGCTGTCGGCGAGACGCCCGTTGATCTCCTTCAACTCACAGATGTCGGCGGCGCTGAGACGGGGCAGGGCGAGTCGACCGGCCAGGAGTTCGAGCACCGCCACGATGGGGTAGAGCTCGAGCAGAGCACTCAGTGGTTCCTTCGGCACCCGGAAGCCACGGTGCGGGATCCGTTCGAGGAATCCTTCGCTGGACAGTCGACCCAGCGCTTCACGGACGGGCGTGCGACTGACCCCCAGCGCCGCACTCACATCCTGCTCACGGACGAACTCCCCGAGGGCCATGTCGCCATTCAGGATCCGCGATCGGATCGCATTGTACGCCTGATCGGCAAGAGTGATCTGCAAGACTTTCGGCCACGGGTTCTTCGGCATTTCAGCCCTCGACGAGGCGTTTGTACCGCACAATATACCACACGAGAGCATACCCGGCTCTCTCCCGTCCCACAACCATGGGTGCCCGGACCCCTCTCCAGACTCAGCGTGCGCGGCAGGCGCTCGGATACTGGGTGCAATACCCGCCGTGGGCCAGCAAGGCGTGCACGACGGCGCGCCCGAGGGCGTCGGAGGCGGCGTTGTAGATGGCCTGAAGGTCGGCCATGGAGAGGTCGGCCGACGGCGCCGAGGTCGCCATGGCGAAGACCGCGTCACCGTCGCCGAGATTGTGGATCGGGCGGATCGAGCGCGCGAGGCCGCTGTTCGAGACCATCGCCATACGCTGGGCCTGCGTCTGGTCCAGGGGCGCGTCGGTGGCCACGATGGCGATGGTCGTGTTGAAGGTCTCGCCCGAGGTGGGAGACGCACCGCCGTCGGGCGAGGGGCGGCATTCTGCGGGATCGGGCTGCATCAGCCCGAACTCACCGTCGAGTTCGAGAAATACGCCGTACGGAAGGCAGGTGAACGGATTCACCGGAGATCCGGCGGGATTGAGTCCGACGATCGCTCCGACCGTGTAGCCGTTGGGCAGCACGATGCTGGCCGAGCCGAGACCATAGCGGGCGCCGGTGCCGGCGCCGACCCGACCGAGCGCGACGGGCTCCGCAGTGGCCGCCTCGGCTGCCAGGTATCCGAATTCGGCATCGGGGCGCTTCGAAAAGTCCCCACCCCGCCCGAGATCGAAGAGAATGGCCGCCGGCACGATGGGCACGACGCCCTGAGGCAGCCGGTAGCCGAAGTCGCGTTCCTCCAGCCAGCGCATCACCCCGGTCGTGGCGTCGAGCCCGAAGGCGCTGCCTCCGCTCAATACGATCGCGTGCGCCTGGGTCACGAGGCCGCCCGGCGCCAGCAGGTCGGTCTCCTTCGTGCCGGGCCCGCCGCCCTGGACGTTGACGCTCGCGGTGGCACCGGTCTCGGTGAGCACGACCGTGGTACCGGTGAGATAGCCCTCGCCCGTACGGGAGTAGTGGCCGACCTTGATGCCGGGCACATCGGTGATGGTGTTGCTGGGACCCGGGTTCTGCGCACAGGCCGCCGCCGGCGCCAGCGTCGCGACGAGGAGCGCCAGAAGGGCCTTGCGGACACCGAAACGAAGGGAGGACGTAAGACGAAGAGTGGCCATGCTTCGGTCCCAGAGCTGGAGGCGGGGGGGCTGCGGAGTGGTTCGGTAGGATAACGAATCACTGCGCGTCCGGAGAAATCGCTTGACGCCACATATTATACTGCATACGGTGCATCCGAAATGCATACCGTATTCAGTTCCCGGTCATGCACCCGTCCATCGGTCGGACCACGCCTCAGGGGAGTTTTCTCATGCCACTTCGTGTTCGTCGATTCTCACTCTGGATCGGGGCGGTCGCGGCCCTGCTGTGGGGAACTTCGGTTTCTGCACAGCAGCCCGGGACGATTCAGGGACGCATCACCGCCGAGTTCAGTTCGGCACCGGTTGCCGGTGCCCAGGTGTTGATCGAGGCCCTCGGTCTCGACGCGCTCAGCAACGCCACCGGTACCTACCGTCTCCTGGGCGTACCCGCCGGCGAACACGTGGTCACGGTCCAGCGCATCGGCTACGCACGCGTCACGCGTACCGTCACCGTCGGGGCGGGACAGACGGTCGAGTTGGATCTGCAGTTGACGGAGCAGGCCATGGAACTCGACCCCCTCGTGGTCACGGGGCAGGGTTCGGAGATCTCGCGGCGCAGGCTCTCGACCAACATCGAAGTGATCTCGAGCGAGGCCATCGAGGCGTCGTCGGCCAGCCGACTCGAGCAGTTGCTCCAGACCGCCCTGCCCTCGGTGCAGGTCCGGCTCTCGTCGGGCCAGCCGGGTGCGACATCGGTGACCCGCGGTCGCGGGCCCGTCTCGGTGAGCCGAGCCACCACCCCAGTCATCTACGTCGACGGGGTGCGGGTCGACAACCTGAACAGCCAGGCCGAGCTGTCGCTCAACACGTCGGGGAACCGGAGTCAGGGCACGCAGACCTCGTCGATCGCCGACATTCCCCTCGAGAACATCGAGCGGATCGAGTATGTGCCCGGCGGCGCCGCGACCACCCTCTATGGCTCCGACGCGGCCAACGGGGTGATCCAGATCTTCACCAAGAAGGGAACTCCCGGCACCACGCAACTCGCGATCGAGAGCGAGGTCGGATTCGAGAACGCGGTCGGGAAGGCCTTCTTCTTTCCCCAGACCGCAGACCTGCTCTACCGCACCGGCCTCACGCAGAGCTACGGGATCAACGGAAGTGGCGGCAATGAGAGCGTGACCTGGTCGTTCGGGGGCAGCGTGAAGGATCGTGAGGGCTACCGCATCGACAACAACGCCTCGCAGTCGTACCAGGCGCGCACCGGCCTCACCGCCACGCTCAGCCCGAGCCTGCGGTATTCGGGATCCTTCGGTTTCGGGTGGAACCACTACGACCGCACCCGCGACGGCAACGCGGGCGGGTACACGCCCCTCTGGCTGCTGGAGGGCGGGCGCATCTTCGCGGTGGGATTCAACAACAAGCTCGACGAGATGAACTCGACCGAGCTCGAGGAGCTTCGTGACTACCTCACCGAAGCCGAGTCGCTCCAGAACTACAGGGTGCAGGTCGCGCGCTTTCAGATGTCGAACCAGTTCGCCTGGGACGCCGGCGACGACCTCTCCTTCAATGCGACCATCGGTCTCGATAGTCGTACCAGCAACGAACGAGGGATCCAGACCAACGAGTTCCTGATCTTTACCGGAGTGCAGCCCGAGGGCACCTCCGATCGTGGGAGCATCTCGTCGTATGATCGCCGGTTCCTGGGCATCACGATGGAGGGCGGCGGCCAGCACCGCTACGAGCGCGGTGGGTTGTCGGTGGTCACCTCCGGGGGCGCCCAGCTGTTTCGCGACGACGACAATCAGGCGGCACGGGTGGCCCTGAACGTGCGAGATGGAAGTGAGACGGTGCGGGGCGCGGGAAGCACGACGGCCGACGACTTCCAGTTGCAACTGGTCAATTACGGGGTCTACCTCCAGCAGAACTGGGGCATCGCCGATCGCTACTTCGTGGACGTGGGACTGCGGGCCGACGGCAACTCTGCGTTCGGTGACGAGGTCGGGCTGCAGTACTATCCCAAGATCGGCTTCTCGTACGATCTCGGATCCGAGTCGTTCTTCAGAGACGCCGTGCCCACCTCGCTGATCTCCAGCCTGCGGTTGCGGGGCAACTACGGAGTCGCCGGCAACTTTCCCCCACCCTTCGCCAACGACCGCACCGTGGGGTTCGCCTCGTACCTCGGGCAACAGTCGGCCGGCTTCGGTCAGCCCGGAAACCGCGAGCTCAAACCCGAAAAGACCCACACCATCGAATTGGGGGGTGAGCTCCAGGCTCTCTCGGGCCGTGCCACCCTCCAGTTGAGCTGGTACGACGCCTCGACCCGTGACGCGCTGTTCAACGTGCCGCTGAGTCCTTCGACCGGTGAGGGTACCCAGCTCCGCAATGTGGGTGAGATCGCGAACTCGGGCATCGAACTCCGGCTCGTGGCTGATGTCGTCCGGACCGAGAACGTTACGGCGCGCCTCTCGGCATCGCTCAACACGCTCAACAACGAAGTCGTCGACGCGGGTGGCTCACCCGTGTTCGGTATCAGCGGCTTCAGTTCGTCGACCGTCCAGTCGGTCGTCAAGGAAGGGTGGCCCGTGGGCGCGCTCCGAGGCACGAGTTCGACCCTCAACGCCGACGGCACCATCGCGTCGACCGAACTGCTCCAGTACCTGGGCAAACCGCTGCCCGACAAGTTCGGATCGCTCGGCATGGAGGTCACGGTGGGCAACAACCTGCGCGTCAACGCCGATGCCGACTGGCAGACCGGTGCGCAGCTCCACTCCTTCAACCGGCAGTTCCGCTACCTGTACGGCATCCGGGACCCGGACCTGCCCGCGGCTCTGCTCGAGCAGAACCCCGGGCCCTTCCGGACCAATTGGCTCAACCTCACCAACTTCTTCGTCGAAGACACCGACTATCTCCGGATCCGCAACGTCTCGGCCACCTACACCCTCTCCCAAGGTGCCTTCGGCAGCTGGGCCAAGGGCATCGAATTGGGATTCTCGATCCTGAATCCCATGGGCTGGTGGACCTCGTCGTTCGATCCGGAGTCCGACCACTCGGGCGCGGCAAGCCAGGGTGGTGCCACCGTGGGTGGCTTCAACTACGCAAGCGACCCTGCACCCCGGACGTTCCTCGGAACTGTCCGGATCCGGTTCTAGGAGGCGCAGATGAACTTTCCTGACTTCAGCCATCGGCCTGCGAACATGCGCACTCGACTGACCGTTCTGACCCTCCTCCTCGCCGGTTCCGTCACCACCGGGTGTGAGTTCCTCGATCCCACCGAGGTCACCAACCCCACGGTGACCGAAGAGACCTTTCTCGGGACTCCCAATGCCGCGGCCTCCTGGACGCGCGGTGTCGAGCGGCAGCTCGCGACCACCCTCAATCAGGTGATCGTGGGTACCGAAGTGGTGTCCGACAACGTCTTCAACAACCGAACGCTGTTCAGCAAGGTGTTCGATATTCCGCAGATCGACGCCTCCGACTTCGACGTCCTGAACATTCAACGAGCGGTCCATCGGCTACGGGCCATGGCCGACCAGGGCATCAATGTGGTGGTGCCCGCCGACGAGTCGGCCACTGACGAGACCCTCGCGCAGTTGCACTTCCACCGCGGCTTCGCCCACCTGCTCTCGGCCGAGCTGTTCGTGGCGCTCCCGGCAGTACCGGGAGGACCGGCCGTGGGCCCCGCTGAGCACCTCGCTTCGGCGATTCTCGACTTCCAGCAGGCTCGTACCCTCTCTACCGACGCGACCCTCGATGGGGCCGCCCTGCTCGGTATCGCGCGGGCGCAGTACGATGCAGGCAATCGCGCCGAGGCGGTCGCGGCGGCCCAACAGGCCAGGAGCGCAGCGCCGAGCCTCATTCGTTGGCTCCAGTACGACAACGTCGATGGGCCGGGCAACACGATGCAGTTCGCCATCTTCGATTCCGGCCAGGACGAATTCCAGCCGCTACCCCGGCTGGACTTCCTGTTCCCCAAGTACTACAGCGAGACCGCGGGTGATCAGAGCCCGGTGGCACTTCTCAAGATCGAAGAGGCATACCTGATCCTGGCCGAAGCCGCCGTGGCACAGGGAGACCTTTCCGGTGCCCGGACCGAGCTCGTCGACCTGCTCACCCTCGTGGCGAGCCGTCCTACGGCCATGATCGACGATCGAGGTCAGGAGCGGGGCCGACGCGGCGGTACCTGGATCTACCCCAACGCTGCCAACATCGCGGTCGCCGCGAGCCCCACCGCCCCCGCGCGCACTGGACTGGTCTTGACGCGGAGCACGGGGCTGGTCGAGGTGCCGACGGTTTCGGGGACATCGGTGACCGAAGCCATGATCACCGCCGCCGCTACCGCCGACGACATGCTGTATCTGATCTATCTGATGCGGCAGGAGATCTTCGTGGTCGAAGGGCGTCGCATGACCGATCTGGGCATCCGCCTGCCGGTCGCACTGGACGAGGCCCTGACCAATCCCAACATCGATCAGGGTGCACCTGCACTCCAGGCACAGCTGCCGTCGTTCATTCCGCTGAACTACGGTCTCGATGGATTCGACTACGACGATGGTGACACGCTCGCCATCATCAAGTTCGACATGAACCGGATCATCGTGGACAACCGGTCGTCGACGGCCGTGCTGCCCTTCCACTGATCGGCACGACTTCTCGCAGCCACGAGGGGCTCCCGCGCTGCGGGGGCCCCTCGTTGCGTGGGTCATCCACTACTCGTCGGCGGGCACGATCTCCGTCGACCACAACTGCCGCCCCGTCACATCGTGGATCGCAGCCCTCATCACCCGGGTCGTGGGATCGACGTCGAGCAGGCCGTAGAACTGCAGGTCGTCGCTGGGCGGACGATTGGGTTTGACCCCGTCGCCCACGGCCGAAAAGCGTACTTCGGGGCCGAAGGTGCCGTCCAGTGCGTTGGGTCCGAAGGTGCCGGCGTGCATGGGGCCCGCGACGAACTCCCAGAACGGATCGAAATCGGTGAAGGCCGCGCGCTCCGGAGAGTAGTGGTGGGCCGCCGCATAGTGTACATCGGCCGTGACCCACACGGTGTTCCGCACCCCCTCTCGTTTCATGAAGCTCAGCAGGTCGGCTACCTCGAGCTCACGCCCCGCCGGAGGGCCGTCGACTGCGTTGGCCGTGGCTTCGAAGCGGGGCTGGCCATCTCTGGGATAATCCGGCACCACCAGCCCCAGGGGCATCCCACTGGCAATCACCTTCCACACGGCGCGACTGGTGCGCAATCCCTCCTTGAGCCACGCCCTCTGGGCAGCACCCATCATCGATGTGGACCCGTCGGCTTCGGTCTGGCGATTGGAGGTGTTGGGACCGCGATAGCTGCGCAGGTCGAGCATGAATACGTCGAGGAGCGGGCCGTACGAGTAGCTCCGGTAGATTCGCTCGGCTTCGTCGGGGTTTCTTCGCATGGGCACGAACTCCGAAAACGCCTGTCGGGCTCGTGCGGCCAGGAGCGACACGCTCTTTTCGGTGTAGCGGTCGTCGCGATCCAGCATCTGTCCGTGATACCAGTTGTTGAGGACCTCATGGTCGTCCCACTGCGCGATCATCGGCACCGCAGCACCGAACCGGCGGACCTGTTCGTCCATCAGGTTGTAGGCGTAGTTGCCCCGGAACTCGTCGAGGGTTTCGGCCACCTTCGACTTGGCCTCGGTGACCACGTTTCGCCAGAGCGTGCCGTCGTCCAGGGTCACCTCGGCCTCGAGCGGCTGGTCGGCGTAGATGATGTCACCCGAGTGGATGAAGACATCGGGCTCGGCGCGCCGAAGCGTGTCGAACATGCGCAGGCCCCCGCGATCCGGGTCGATCCCCCACCCCTGCCCCACCACATCGCCTGCCCAGGCCACCCGCACGTGCCGACCCCTGTGGTCGTCCGGCGGGGGGGCCGTGCGGAACCGCCCGATCCCGGGCTCACTCCAGGTGCCCGGGTGGGCCAGGCTCTCGAACCGAAGGCGATAGACGATCTGCTCGCCGGCCGGGAGACCGTGAAGGTCGACGCTGGCCGTGAAGGCGCTCCCCTCGAGGGCCGCGGGACCCCGCACGGTGATCGCGTCGGTGAACCGGTCGTTGGTGGCCCACTCGACCCACAACCGCGCCGGCCGGTCGGAGCGACTCCAGACCACGGCCCGATCGTGGGTCGGATCGCCCGACTGGACCCCGTTCAGAAGCTCGGGACGAAGCTGCGCGGAGGGCACGATGCCGGGCGCTCCGTGCGAGGGCAGCCAGAGCCCGCCCTCACCTCGGGCGAGGCTCAATCCCGCCGCGGCTGAAACGCCCAGGAAGTTCCGCCGACTGAGGGAATGCGACGACATGTCAGGTGCCTGCTGAGAGGGGGTGACGAGGGGCGGCCAACCGGAGCTTTCCGGCGTCGCCCGCGCGAGTTGAATGATGTATACTGCACAGTGGACGACCGCAACAAAATGAGGTGTGGCGTGAACGGACGGACGATCTTCATCGACGGTGCCTGGCGATCGGCGATCGGCGAGCAAACCCTTCCGGTAGTGAACCCCAGCACCGGAGAGGCGTTTTCGACGCTGGCGCGGGGTGGAGCCGCCGACATCGGTGCCGCACTCGCGGCCGCGCGCAGGGCCTTCGACGGCCCCTGGTCGCGCATGTCGCCGGTGGAACGGGGCCGGATCCTGACCCGCCTCGGCGGGCTCATCGAACGTCACCACGAGTCCATCGCCCTGGCCGAGTGTCGGGATGTGGGCAAGCCCATCAGTCAGGCGCGGCGAGACATCACCGCCTGTGCCCGGTATTGCGAGTTCTACGGGGGTGCGGCAGACAAACTGCACGGCGAGACGCTGCCATACGAGGCCGGATACACGGTCATGGCGTTGCGCGAACCGTTCGGCGTGACCGGCCATATCATTCCATGGAACTACCCGGCCCAGATGTTCGGTCGGAGTGTGATCGCGTCGCTGGCGGCCGGCAACACGGTGGTGATCAAGCCGGGTGAAGACGCCTGCTTGAGCATCCTGGCCATCGTCGATCTCAGCAACGAAGCCGGCCTGCCCCCGGGCGTGTTGAATGTGGTCACGGGACTGGGTCATGAAGCGGGCGCGGCCCTCGCCGGGCACCCGGGCGTCGACCACATCTCGTTTACCGGCTCGCCCGCCACCGGCACGCTGGTGCAGCAGGCGGCGGCGGTGCACAACCGTCCAGCCACCATGGAGCTGGGAGGCAAGTCCCCTCAGATCGTCTTCGCCGACGCGGACCTCGACGCAGCGTTGCCATCGCTGTACGGGGCGCTGGTGCAGAACGCGGGTCAGACCTGTTCGGCAGGGAGTCGCATTCTGATCGAAGCGAGCTGCTTCGACGAGGTCGTCGCCGCCCTGGGCGAGAGGTTTCGCGCTACCCGGGTCGGGCCGGCCGAAGACGACCCGGACTGCGGACCGCTCATTTCGGCTGCACAGGCCGAACGCGTGCGCGCCTTCGTGGGTCAGGCCGAGGCCTCCGACCTTCCCGTCGCAGGTCGTGCCGACGCGGTCGCAGCCGAGAGCGGCGGCTTCTACGTGGCTCCGCAGTTCTTCGCGCCGGTAGCTCCCGACCACGCACTGTCGCGTCAGGAGGTCTTCGGACCGGTACTCGTGGCCACACCGTTCAAGGACGAGGCCGAAGCGGTTCGCCTGGCCAACGCCACGGAATACGGACTGGTGGCGGGCCTCTGGACGGCCCACGGCGGTCGGCAACTACGTGTGTCGCGCGCGTTGGATGTGGGGCAGGTGTTCGTGAACTGCTACGGAGCCGGAGGTGGCGTCGAGTTGCCCTTCGGGGGTGTGAAACGCTCCGGCTACGGACGCGAAAAGGGAATGGAAGGACTCAAGAGCTTCACCCGCATCAAGACCGTGGCCCTCCACCACGGCTGACCCGTCAGCCGTTTCCCCATCGTCTACAACCCTCGGATCCACGCCATGGCTCCCCGCTGTGCTCTGTGTACCGCTCGCCGCCACACCCACGCCATCGCGCTCACCCCGCCCCCCGGGGATCGCGGAGGGATCGGGGTGTCCGTGGTCCTGCTCCGGGCCGTGTTCACCGCACTGCTCTCGGCCTTCGTGCTCGCGGCGACGCCCCTCTACGCCCAATCCCCCCGCCTCGCCGACCATGTGATCCTCATCTCGGTCGATGGACTTCGCCCCGAGTTCTATCTCGACCGCGACTGGCCCGCACCCATGATGCAGCGCATGGCGCACGATGGTGCCCATGCGGTCAAGGTGCGGGGCGTGACACCGACCGTCACCTACCCCTCGCACACGACGCTGGTCACGGGTGCCCTGCCGGCGCGACACGGCATCACCAACAATCGTCCCTTCGAGCCCGGGGGAGCGACGGGCCTATGGTTCATGGAGAGCGACAGCATCCGGGTACCCGCACTGTGGGACGCCGTGCATGAAGTCGGAAACACCTCGGCGGGAATCTCCTGGCCCGTGAGCGCCGGTGCGGTCATCGACTACAACATTCCCGAGTTCTGGTCGGTGTCCGGGCGCGAGGGTGACTTGACCGGGCCGGCCGCCAGCACAGCCGCCCTCCGCGCGCGGGTCACTCCCCAGGGGCTGCTCGAGGAGATCGAGCGCGAGTCGATCGGGCCGTTTCCGAACTTCTACTGGGGGCAGAACCGCTCGCGCGAGGACGTGGTGGGCGCCATGGCCGGCCATCTGATCGAGCGGTACCGCCCCAACCTGCTCGTGGTGCACCTCAACCAGATGGACTACTACCAGCATGCCAACGGTCGCGAGCACCCCGATGTGAGGGTGGCTCTCGGTGCAGTGGATCGGGCCATCGCCCGGATGGTCGAGGCGACCGAACGGGCCGGGATCAGTGACCGGACCGCCTTCATCGTGACGGGCGACCACGGGTTCGTGAACGTCGACACGCGGGTGGCCCCCAACGTCTGGCTCGTCGAGGCCGGACTCCACGAAGACCGCCCGGACCGGGGCAACTGGCGCGCGGCCTTTCATGCAGCCGGTGGAAGCGCCTTTCTGCGACTGCGCGATCCAGGCGATCGGGACGCCGTCGCCCGGGTCCGACAGCTGCTGAACGATCTCCCGCCGGGCATTCGGTCGCTGTTCAGGGTGGTCGGGCGCGATGAACTCGATGCGCGCGGTGCTGATCCCGACAGCCCGCTCGCGCTGGCCGCAGCACCCGGGGTCTCGCTCATTGCCGACACCGGCGGCGAAGCCCTGCAACCGGGCTCGGGCGGCGGTCATGGGTACTTTCCGGAACTCGACGACGTACACACCGGTTTCGTGGCATGGGGGGCGGGAGTCGCGCAGGGGCGAGTCGTGCCGCTCATGCACCTGGTCGACGTGGCCCCGGTGATTGCCGCCCTTCTCCGCCTCGACTTCACGGCACCCGATGGCGTGCTCCGGCCCGGCATCCTGGCTGGGCCTGCTCGCTGAAATCCACCCTCAACGGATCAGACGCATGTACGACCTCACGAACCGGGTGATCGCCGTCATCGGCGCCGGCAGTGGCATCGGCGAAGCGGTGGCCCACGCCTGTGCTCGGCAGGGAGCGCACGTGGTGTGTCTCGACCGGGACCACGAGGCAGCCGCCCGAGTTGCCGCCGCACTGACCGCCGGCGCCGAGGGCACCGCAGAGGCGGGGCTCGTCGACATCACCGATCACGGTGGCGTCGCGCGCGTGATCGATGACCTCTCCGAACGCCTCGGGCGCCTCGATGGAGTGGTCTGCACGCCGGGGGTCAATGTGCGAAAGCCGATCCTCGAGTACACGTCGGCCGATTTTCGCAGGGTGGTCGACGTCAATCTCGAAGGCAGCTTCAATGTGCTGCAGGCCGCGGCGCGGGTGATGAAGCCGCGGGGGCGCGGCAGCATCGTATTGTTCGCGTCGATCCGCGCCCAGGTGGTCGAGCCGGGCCAGAGCGTCTACGCGGCGACCAAGGCCGGTATCGTGCAACTCGCTCGCACTGCCGCCGCCGAGTTGGGACCGTCGGGGGTGCGGGTGAATGCCGTTGCGCCCGGTGTCGTCGAGACACCCCTGACCGCTCCCATCAAGTCCCAGACCGCCTGGTACGAAGCCTATGCGTCGCGCAACGCGCTGGGTCGCTGGGCTCGCCCCGAGGAGATGGCGGGACCGACCGCCTTCCTGCTTTCGGATGCCGCAAGCTACATCACCGGCACCGCTCTGTTCGTCGACGGAGGATGGACGGCCATCGACGGGCGGTTCCAGCCACCGGGCATGGGGTGATGCCACGCCGCTTGAGGATCGGGGTCATCGCCGGTGACGGCATCGGCCCCGAAGTGATCGAGGCGGCCATTCCGCTCGTCGAGCAGGCTGCCGTGGCCGACGGGGCCACGGTGGAGTGGGTGCGCTTTCCGTGGGGGTGCGATTTCTACCACCAAACCGGGCGCATGATGCCCACCGACGCCCTCGAGCAGCTCACCCCCCTCGATGCGATCTATCTGGGAGCCGTCGGACGTCCCGACGTGCCCGATCATGTGTCGGTCTGGGAACTGATCCTCCCCATCCGACAACACTTCGGTCAGTACATCAACCTGCGTCCGATGCGACTGCTGTCCGGAGTGACGGGACCGTTGGCCGGCCGGGGCCCCGGCGAACTCGACATGGTGTGCGTGCGCGAGAACAGCGAGGGCGAGTACGCCGGGCTCGGAGGCCGATACGACGTGGGCACGCCCGCAGAGCGCGCCGAGCAGATCGGCCACTTCACCCGTGCCGGTATCGAACGCGTGGCCCGCTATGCCTTCGCCCTCGCCGAGCGGCGCCCGCGCCGGCTCCTGGCGAGCGCCACCAAGTCGAATGCATGGCAGTACGCCATGGTGCTCTGGGACGAAGTCGTGGCCGAGGTGGCCCGCGATCACCCGAGCGTGACCTGGCGGTCGTACCACGTCGACGCGCTGGCCGCCCGCATGGTGACCGACCCGGGCTCACTCGACGTGATCCTGGCGTCGAACCTCTTTGGAGACATCCTGACCGACCTCGGTGCGGCGCTCACCGGCAGCCTGGGACTGGCCCCCGGCGCCAACCTCGACCCCACGCGCACCCATCCCTCGATGTTCGAGCCGATCCACGGGTCTGCACCCGACATCGCGGGGCAGGGGATCGCCAACCCGGTGGGCGCCATCTGGGCCGGTGCGCTCATGCTCGACCATCTGGGGCTCGCCAACGCGCACCAGCGGCTGGTGCGCGCCATCGAAGGAGTGCTGGCCGAGGGGCGAGTGACGACCCGGGACCTGGGCGGCGAGGCCGGGACGGGCGAGATGGCCAGGGCGATCCGAGCGCGGCTGTAGGCTACCGCCCCCCACCCCTGCTTCGATTCGGGAACTGCGGACGAGGCGTCTTGACATAGCCCTCCGTCTGCAGCCGCTCCAGGACCACCGCGATGGCCTTCTCGAGCTGGGGATCCCGGCCTTCGATGACGTCTCTCGGCGTCATTTCGACCTCGAAGTCCGGGGCAACCCCTTCGTTCTCGATGATCCACTCCCCGTCCTTGCTGAAGATCCCGAAATTCGGGGCGGTCACCGATCCTCCGTCCATCAGTCCGGGCGTGCCACCGATTCCCACCAGCCCACCCCAGGTGCGTTTCCCGATGAGGGGTCCCACGCCGGTCTCCCGGAAGTAGTAGGGCATCCAATCGCCGCCAGAGCCCGCATTCTCATTGATGATCATCACCTTGGGGCCGAAGTTGGCGGCAAAGGGTGAGGTGTAGTCGGGGCCGGTCCGAGGCGCCCAGTAGTTGAGCAGCTCCTTGCCGAGGTAGTCGACGATGTAGTTCGCAACCTGCCCACCACCGTTGAAGCGCTCGTCGATGACGAACCCTTCCTTGTCCTGCTGGGAGAAGAAGTAGCGGTTGAAGTAGGAGTAGCCTCCGCTCCCCGTATTCGGCAGATACACATAACCGATCTTGCCATCGGTCATCTCGGCGACCTTCGCCCTGTTGGCTTCCACCCAATCCCGATTCCGTAGACCGGCCTCGCTACCGATGGGCACGACCGTGACCTCACGAGAACCGGCCCTGTCGGGCTGGGCATTGACGGTCAGGGTGACCTGCTTGCCCGAGGTGTTCTGGAAGAACTCGAAGATGTTGTCGTCGGGCCCCAGCTCCCGGCCGTCGACCGCCAGGATGTAGTCTCCTTCACCCACTTCGACGCCCGGTTCGGTCAGGGGCGCCCTGAGATCGGGATTCCAGTTCAGCCCGCTGAAGATCTTCGCGAACCGGTACCGGCCATTCTCGATCACATAGTCGGCGCCCAGGAGCCCTCCGGGGACGCTCTCCACCTCCGGGAACGCCCCACCCCGCACGTAGGAGTGTCCCACGCTCAACTCGCCGAGCATCTCACTCAGCAGATAGTTGAGGTCGCTTCTATCGGCGAGATCGGGCAGGTATCCGGCCCATTTCCGGTAGTTCGCCTCCCAGTCGACACCATGCATGTTGGGGGCGTAGAAGTAGTCCCGGTTCAGCCGCCACGCCTCCTTGAACATCTGGGCCCATTCCTGCAGGGGATCGATCTGGATCCGGAGATCATCCAGATCCAGCTGGCCGTCACCCGCCTTCGGGCTTCCGGTGGTCTTCACGATCCCCCAGTTCCTCCCGGCTCTGTAGAGCATGTTCTTGCCATCGGCCGAGATGCTGAATGCGGCAACGCCCGACAGGAAGGTGTCACCCTTCCGTTCGGCGAAGTCGTACTTCATAACCGACGAACCGGACCGGTAGAAGAGCGTGCCGCCCTTCACCGAGCTCAGAAGGCTGTAGGATCCGTCCCCCACCGGAAGGGCCAGGATCCGCTGGCCGATATTCTCGAAGTCGATCCTGACGGGTCCTGCGGCCGCCTCGCGCTCCCCACCCTCCTCCTTCTGTGCCACATCGTTCCCGATCGCCTCGTCATCGCTTTCCGGCTGGAAAGGAGAAGGGAGGTCACTTCTCAGCACCGCGAGATAGATGTCGTAGGTCACCGGATGATCATTGGACGACATATCCAGGCCACTCTTGGTCATACCCGAGTTGGTGCTGGCCCGGAAGAAGAGGTATTTCCCCTCGGCGTCGAAGACCGGTTCGGCGGCGTCGCTCATGCCATCCGTGATCTGGTGTCTCGATCCGTCCTCGATCGAATACACCCAGATGACGCCGAATCGATTCACCCGCCGCTTCTCATAGGTGATCCACTTGCCGTCCGGAGACCACGCAGGGCTTTCTGCCATATCGTCCACCAGAGTCAGGCTCCTGGTGGCCACCTCCACCATCCAGACGTCTCCCTTCTTGTCCGTGAAGACGATCCTCTCGCCATCCGGGGACCAGGAAGGAGCGTAGAAGAAGGTCGGGTCGTCGACGGTGATCTCGATCGGGGCGTCCCTGCCGAGTTGATCTCGGATGTGGACGGCGTATTCACCGCTTTCATCGGAGAAGTACGCCACATGCTCTCCGTCGGGTGACCAGGCCGGGCTCCGCTCCATCACGCCGGGAGTCCCCGTCAGGTTTCGGATGTCTCCCTTGTCGGCGGGGACGGTGACGATCTCACCATGGGCCTCGAACACCGCCCGCATCCCGGTAGGCGAGATGTGGAAGTTCCGGATCTCGGCGCTGACGTTCTTGAACTGGGGACGGACATGGACGTTGTCACTTCTCACGTCGACCACGACCTGCCGGGTGGCGCCGGAGATCGGATCATGGGTGTACAGGTATCCTTCCCGGGCGAAGATGAGCTTGCCGGCTCCGGCGGAAAGGTACTTGATGTCATAGGCCTCCTTCCCCTCGACCTCCTGCACCTCACCGGTCCTCGTGTCGTAGGCGAAGAGATTCATGTCCAGATTCCGGTCGGAGAGGAAATAGACCGTCTCTCCGATCCACACCGGGTAGGTGTCACTGGCATTCACATGGGGGATTTCGACGTGGGTCCAATCACTCAGATCGATGATCCACGTCGGGGTGGTCCGGCCACCGCGATAGCGTTTCCAGGTCCCGAAGGCATTCCCCAGCGGGGTGTAGGCCAGCGACGCGCCGTCGGGTGAATACGAGGCCAGAAAGGCCCTGGGAATGGGAAGTCGTTCCGGGTACCCGCCATCGGTACCGATCGTGAAGAGCTGGGCCTGGCGGTTCGGGTCGAACCGGTTCGACGTGAAGAGCACCTTCGTGCCGTCCGGAGTCCAGCCCTGGACCGCGTCACTACCCGGGTGAAAGGTCAGGCGCCTGGGGTTTCCGCCCTCGGCAGGGATGACGTAGACATCGGTGTTCCCGTCATACTGACCAGAAAACGCGATCCAGCGACCGTCGGGAGAAAACCTGGGTGACGACTCCGTGCCGACATGCGCGGTAAGACGCCGGGCCTCGCCCCCCGGAGCAGGGGCCGTCCAGAGATCGCCCGCGTAGACGAAGACGATGGCTTCGGCGCTGATGTCGGGTTCATGGAGCATCCGCGTTCCCTCCTGGCCCTGGGCCGCGGCGCTCATGAGAACGAGAAAGCCGAGTCCTGGAATCAGTCCGCGCATGCCATTCCCTCCTCTGATCGAACGTATCGAGATCACGGGTTCTGGGTGATCGGGCGTCCCCGCGCATGCATGTCGAACCACTTGCGCAGGAACAGCTGGGTGCGAAGAAAGTTCGACGGCGTGCTCGACGTGCCGTGCCATTCGTTGTTGAACCGGACCATGGCGGTCTCGACGCCGTTCATCTTCAGCGCCGCATAGTATTCCTCCGTCTGCGGCATGGGGGTGCGGAGATCGTTCACACCCGTCATGAGCATGGTCGGGGTGGTCACGTTCCCCACGTACATCAGGGGAGAGCGACGCAGGTGTTCGCTTGGATCCTCCCAGGGAAACTTCTCGAAGTTCTGGTACCAGCCGATCCCGTCGGTCGTCCCGACGAATGAGAGCCAGTTGGTCACCGGGCAGTTCGCCGAGGCTGCAGCAAAGCGGTCCGTGTGGCCCACTGTCCACGAGGTCAACACGCCCCCGCCGGAGCAGCCGTACACGAACATGTTCTGCTCGTCCACGTATCCCTGATCGATGACGTAGTCGACGCCATTCATGAGGTCGTCGAAGTCTTTTCCAGGATAGGCGTTCTTGATCGCATTGCCGAAGGCGCTGCCGTATCCGGTGCTGCCCCGGGGATTGGTGTACAGAATCACATAGCCGTTGGCGGCATGCTCCTGCCATGCAAAGTTGAAGCCCACGTCGTACATGCCGTGCGGTCCGCCGTGGATGGAGAGCATGAGTGGGTATTCGCGCTCCGGGTCGAATCCGGGCGGGGTGATGATCCATCCCTGGATCTGGAAGCCGTCGACCGACTCGTACCAGATCTCTTCGACATCGCCCAGGGTGACCCCGTGGAGTACGTCGTCGTTCACGTGGGTGAGCTGGGTACGCCGCGACGGATCGGCCAGGTCGAAGGCCACGATGTCGGCAGGTACGTGCGGACTGGTGAAGGTGCCGACCGCGCGTCCGTCGGCGGTGAACGACGCCAGTGTCAGCATATGATCACCCCTCGACACCTCGCGCACGGCGCCGCCCAGGGGCAGGAAGTAGAGGTTGCGAGCACCGTGCCAGTTCACGGTCAGGTACAGCCCACTGCCGTCCTTCGCCCAGTCCATGCCGGTGATCTGCCGATCGAAGTCCCCCGAAATCAGGCGAGGATTGGAACCGTCCCGATTCATGACGTACACGCCTGAATTCCGGTACGTGTCCGTATGGAAGTCGGCGCCCCGGTAGGCGATGAGCTCGCCGTCGGGCGACGGCAGCGGCGACGAATCCTGACCGCGGCGGGTGGTGAGTTGCCGGATGCGGCCGCTGGCCACCTCGACGGCGTAGATCTCCGACTCGCGCCAGCTCAGCTCGGCGTCCTCGGTCCGCAGGGACGAGAAGACCAGCTCCCGCCCGTCGGGCGTCCATTCGCCGTCCGAGTGGTTCCATTCCCCGTCGGTGAGCTGACGTGGTGTCCCTCCTTCGGCGGGAACGACGAAGATGTGACGCCATGCGCCGTCGGTGAACCCCTGTCGATCGGCGCGATAGTCGGCCCGGGTCACGACCCTGGGCGCCGCCGTCCAGTCGGCACCGTCGGGTCGTCCGGGGGGGTTCACGGTGAAGGCCGGCTCTGCGTCGACGTTCATCGAAAAGGCGATCTGCGTGCCGTCGGGTGACCATCGCAGCCCACTGGGCGCCGCCTCGAGCCGGGTCACCTGGCTGATGGCGCCTTCGGCGTCCATCCAGCGCACGAAGATCTGCGTGCCTTCCGGCTCACCCTGCGCAGTGTAGGTGATCCGAGTCCCGTCGGGAGACCAGACCGGACCCGACCCGTCCACCAGGAAGCGGTTCCTGGATCCGTCGGCGCCCATGATCCAGATCGATGACTCCCGCCGATCATGGACCTTGTCGACCCACCCGCGGGTGTAGACGATCTCACGCCCATCAGGAGAGATCTGGGGGTTGGAGACACTTTCGAGGTCGAGGTACATCTCGAGAGCGACGGTGCGAAGACCATCGCTCTGGGCGACGACGACTGCCGGGAGCGCACAGCTGAGCCCGGTGACGATCGCCATCGCGCCGAAGAGGGAGTGTCGGGTTTCCATGGTGGTGCCTCTGCTTCTCCGAGTTGCGAAGGGCCTGGACGGCACTGCAAGGTTGGCGTCGGCCGATGCCGGCGCCAGTATCGCCTGCGCTCGACGCGTCGTCGTTTCGCCTCCGGCCCGGTCTGACGACCCCAGATCCGTTTCGTGCTGTATCTCTGGGTCCGCTGAGAGGACGGCAGCGTCGTCTCAGCCGATGACCTCGCGGTAGAGCCGGTACTGGTTGAGTCCCATGATCCGCTCCACCTCCGACGGCGAGAACCCCCGGGCCACGAGCCCATCCCAGACCACCTCCATCCGTCGGGGTCCGTTCAACTCGTCGATGTAGTACGGCAGTTCGCTGCTCGTGACTTGCGAGCCTTCTTCCGCACGAAGTTCCGCCTCGTATTCAGGCGTCATCTCGATCACCCGGTGATCTCGGTCGGACCCGATGCAGACGTGCTCGATACCGCAGATGTCCACGGCGTGGGAGATGTGATCGAAGTAGGCGTGCAGGTTGTCCCGCTTCTTGTCGGTGAGAAACGGGCGCAGCTGACAGATGCCGATCACACCGCCACGGTCGGCGACGGCCCGCATGTTGACATCGGAGATGTTGCGCTCGTGGGGATGGACGGCGTCGCACCCGGTATGTGAATCGATCACCGGTAGGCGCGAGTGGGCGATGGTGTCGGCCATGGTGCGCTCGTTCGCGTGGGCCAGATCGATCAACATTCCCACGTCGTTCATGCGCTCGACCAGGGCCCGACCGAAATCGGTCAGCCCGCCCTCGTCCCCCACGGCGCGACAGCCGACACCCGCAAAGTTGCGCTCGTTGTAGGTAATCTGGGAACTTGTCACTCCCAGCCGTCGGAACATCGCGACTCGGTCCAGATCCTGGCCGAACTGGATCGAGTTCTGGAAGAGGTAGAATACGGCCATCCGTCCCGTATTCCGCGCCTGATCGACCTCGGCCACGGACGCGGCCTTCACAAACAACTCCGGGTGGGCGGCCAGATAGCGATCGTACTCCATCAACCCATCGATGGCGGCCTCGAGTCCTTCCGCACCGACGGGCTTCGGGTCACACAGGGTGACGGTGATCGCATCCAGCCCGCTGGCGAGCATCGCGCGCACGAGCGATGGCTCATACACGGGCCGGAGTTCACCCATGGCGTCCATGAACAGGGCCGCGGGATCGGGACTGGACGTGAGCGCAGAAGCGCCCCGCAGGGGATCGGGGCTCAGACTCGCGGCGGCGGTGGAGACGGCTGCGGCGCGGAGAAAGGATCGACGGTCCATGTGGAATCCGGTGAGTTGGCCCCCTACCCGCCCAGACGCTCCAGCGCCTCCCGACCCTCGCGAATCCGAGGCGCTCTCTCTGGGTCGCCACCGGCGGTGAGAGTCACGAAGCTGCGCCAGCGGTCGCGGGCCTCGTCCGTATCGCCCCGTCGCTCGGCCACCCGCGCGAGTCCGTAGAGCCCGGCGGGGCGACTGAAGCCCATCAGGAGTCCGGCGTAGAGACGCGACGCTTCATTGATCCGCCCCTCGGCCAGCGCGAGGTCGCCGAGCGCATGCCTCGCGAGCGGGCCGGGTGTGCCCGCGTGGGTCTTCCAGAGCTCGAGACGCGCGCGCGCCGCGATCGTGTCACCCCGCATCAGGAGTGCTCGCCCTTCGGCGACATCGGCATACGCAAACCCCACGGAATCCCCCTCCTCATTCCAGATCCGCGTGGCGGCGGTCCGAAGCAACTTCACGAGCCGATCGACGTCGCTCCACTGACCCTCCTGGGCGAGCGCCACGGTGAGAAACAACTCGCAGGTGTGATTGTCGGCACAGGTCTCGGCGTTGAGCAGGGGCCGCAGCGCCTCCGACGTACTGGTCGCTCCCCAGAGGTCGGCGATGTGACCCAGATAGACGGCTCGATCCACTGCCAGGACCACTCCACCCCCCGCGAGCACTTCGGCCTCGGCGAAGGCGCCGCGACTGCCCTTACTCCAGAGCACCGGCGCGTCGAAATTCGTGCCGACCATCTCACCGAGGATGGCTGCCACCGGCTCCATCCGGTCGAAGTGGTCGGTTGCCGTTTCGAAGGTGCCCCGTACCAGGGAGAGGGTCCTGGGGGTGGCCGCCCTGGCCGCCACCAGCGCTTGTGCATACTCGGCCGAATCGCCGAGGAGCAGGGGCAGGGCCAACTCGACATGGGCAACCGATTGATCGTCCGCACCGCTGATCTCGTCGTAGCGCTTCAGCGTGGCTTCCGCCTTTTCGCGATCATCCAGCATGACGGCCAGCTCGGCCACGTGCACCATGTAGGGAGCGAAGGCTGGATCGAGGGCCACCGCCTCGTCGGCTGCCCGCGCAGCTTCGGTAGGGGTCGCCATCGACCCCCCGGGCACGTGGATGATCGTCTCGACCAGAAGAAACCAGAGGTCAGGATCGTCGGGATACCGCTGCACCGCGTTGCGGAGGTCGGGCATCAATTCGGCCGACCCTTTCACCAGGGCGTCGCTGGCGCGCAGATAGAGCTGGTGCCGGGGAGGCAGTTCATCGACGTGCGCCAGCGCCCGGTCGTTCCAGTCCACGCCCGATTCCGAGCTGACGTCTTCCACCCAACCATAGCTGTCGGACAGGCGCGCCATGGCCAGCACGAAGGTGGAATCCTCGGCAAGCGCCGCCTCAAAGCTCGAGACGGCCTCGGCGAAGCGCGCGCGGCGGAAATGCCGCTCGCCGTCCAGGAAGTGGCGGAGCGCCCCCAGCGACTCGGTGGTCAGGCTTCCGGGCGCGAGGTCTCCCGCCCCCTCCCGTCCCGTGGACTCGAGGAGCGAGCGCACCGTGCCCACCGCCAGGTTGTCGGCGAGCGACAAGATGTCGCCGAGTGGGCCGTCGGCCCGACCCTGGGCGACCTCTTCACCCGAATCGAGATCGTAGACGCTGGTGGCGAGCCGTACCTGGTCGCCCGTGCCCACGATGCTCCCCGCCAGGGCGTAGCGTGCACCCGTCGCCCCCGCCACCCGCAACGCCTGGTCGAGATCGACCCGGGCATCGAGGTCTCCCACCTCTTCACTCCAGCGCGCCAGCACCGTACGCGGATCGATGGTGCGATAGCCTGCGACGCCGTCGAGGTTGTTCGAGAGCAGATCCATCATGCCTTCCCGCCACACCTCCAGATCTCCACCCCGCACTTCGAAGGGCACGATCGCGATGCCGTCGGCGAGCTCGCTGGCACCTGCCTCCTGCGGCCCCAGTACTCCCTGTCCGCCGGTCAGCGTGACATACAGCCCGGTACCGCCGAACAAGAACGACAGCATGAGGACGCCGCCCAGGACGCTGCGGCCCCAGGTCAGGTGGGGGATCTTCCCGGCCCTCAGGCTCGCAAACGCCTGGCGGGGCGCGATCTCCCAGTCGTCGGGCACCTCGCCCGCTTCTTCGGCCGCGGTGGTCGAGGGCAACGACTGCACCCAGGCGGTGGCCAGGGTGATGAACAACCCGATCAGCAGGAGGAGGAGGGCCGCCGGCATGACCCACTCGGGCATCGAGAGGGCGTCGACGATGACGTCGGCAATCTGGAGCACCACCCAGGACGCACCCAGGTAGACCACCAGAACCTGAACCACCCGCGTTTGGCGCAGACGGTCCCAGAGAGGGGTAGGCATAGCGCCAAACATGCCACGCGTGGGCCCTCATGGCTACCCTGGCTTGCCGGGCCGCTCTTGATCGCACGCCCACTCGGGCCGCCGGGGCCCACGCTCACAATCGCGTGACCACGCCATGACTTCTCGCGACCGCGCCCCCCTGTGGCGCCGACGGCCGCGGACGATCACGTTGTCCGTATCAGGGATTCTCACCCTTGCCGCCCGACCGGGAGATGCTCGGATGACCGCACCACACCCCACCCCTCGTTTCATCCCGACCGCGGGCGCCTTCCTCCGACTCCCGGTGCTCGGAGTCGTCGGAGCGCTGGCACTGGCGGGCTGTGCCGGCCCAGACGGCGGAGCCGGGAACGAGCAGGCCAGAAGCACCAACCCCCGGGTCGAGGTTTCGGTGACCTTTCCCGAGATCCAGTCCGCAGACGCCCTGGACGGTCGGCTGATCCTGGTTCTCTCGCAGCGGCCCGACGGTGACCCCATCCGCCACGTGTCGGACGATCCGAGCGCACAGCCCGTGTTCGGGGTGAACGTCGACGACTGGGCGCCCGGGCAGCCCGCCCTGTTCACCGATACCGTGTTCGGCTTTCCGGTGGCCCACCTCGGTGAGCTACCCGCGGGCACCTACCGCGCCCAGGCGCTCCTCAACCGCTACCAGACCTTCATTCGCTCGGACGGCCACACGGTCAAGGTGCCACCGGACCGGGGAGAGGGCCAACAGTGGGCGTCGAAGCCCGGCAACCTCTACTCCGACGTCGTCGAGTTCACGGTGGCAGGGGGCGGGATGAGCCGCCTGGAGCTGAGCCTGGACCACGCCATCGATCCGCTGCCGGACCCGGCGACCCAGGAGACCGATTGGGTGAAATACGTCGGCATCCGGTCCGACCTCCTGTCCGACTTCTGGGGCACCGACATGTATCTGGGAGCCTGGGTGCTCCTGCCGCTGGGGTTCGACGAGCACCCCGACGCCCGCTACCCGCTGGCGGTCTTCCACGGGCACTTTCCTGCGAGCTTCACCCACATGCGGGTCGAACCGCCCGACACCACCGCAGAGTGCGTCTACTCCGCGCGTTTTGATCTGGACTGCTACAACCGGGTGCAACAGCGCTATCAGCATGAACTCTACCAGCTCTGGACCGGGCCGGACTTTCTTCGCCATCTGGTGGTGGAGATTCAACACCCCACCCCGTATTACGACGACTCGTACGCGGTGAACTCCGAAAACAACGGACCGTATGGCGACGCCATCATGACAGAGCTCATTCCCGAGATCGAGCGACGCTTCCGGGGCATCGGTGAGGGGTGGGCGCGCTTCACCTACGGCGGCAGTACGGGCGGCTGGGAGGCCATGGCGGTCCAGGTGTTCTATCCGGACGAATTCAACGCCGCGTTCGCGGCGTGCCCCGACCCGATCGACTTTCGCGCCAACACCGTCATGAACCTCTACGAGGACAGCAACGCCTACTTCCTGGATGCCCCGTTCAAGCGTACCCCGCGTCCCGGTCACCGCGACTGGCTCGGCCGGGTGGACCGCACCATCGAGGAGTCCAACCATCTGGAGCTGGTGCTGGGCACTCGAGGGCGTTCGGGCCAGCAGTGGGACATCTGGGAGGCTGTGTATTCGCCGGTGGACGACGACGGCTACCCCCGCAGGATCTGGGACAAGGTCACCGGTGACATCGACCCCGAGGTAGCCGAATACTGGCGGGAGAATTTCGATCTCGTGCACATCCTCCGGCGGGACTGGGCCACGCTCGGGCCGAAGCTCGAAGGCAAGCTCCACATCTATGTGGGCGACATGGACAACTACTACCTCAACAATGCCGTCTACCTGGCCGAGGACTTTCTCGAGTCCACCACCAGCCCCTACTACGCGGGCGAGGTGGACTATGGAGATCGGGCGGAGCACTGCTGGAATGGCGACCAGAACCAGCCCAACGCGGTGAGCCGACTCCGCTACATCCAGATGTTCGCGGGACCCGCGGCCGAGCGCATGCTCGCCACCGCTCCCGCCGGAGCCGACACGAGGAGCTGGCGCTACTGACGTGGGGAACGGCGGACGACGACTCCGACTGATCGCGGCAGCAACGGGTCTCCTGCTGGGTCCGACCCACTCAGCGGCGGCCGCAGGGCAGGACACGCGTGCGGCCGATTCGTCCGCCCCCCAGGTCAGCGGGACCATCCTGGACCGCCCCTCGGGTGAACCCATCGCGACGGCTCGCATCGCCCTGTTGGATCGCGTCACGGGGGTGCCCATCGTCGCGACCGTTTCGGACACCCTCGGGGGCTTCACTCTTCCGCCGGCCCTGCCGGGCGTCTACGGACTGAGCGTGGAAGCTCCCGGGTACCGCACGGTGCGAGACAGTCTCACACTGGTCGAGGGTGAGGACGAGGCCCTCACCATCTACATGGTAGGCGTGGCCATCGACCTCGAGTCGCTGGTGGTGACTGCCTCGCGTACGACCGCGTTCTACATGCGCGACTTCGAGCGCCGACGTGCCCTGGGAAACGGCATCTTCATCACCCGCGATCAGATCGAGCGCCGCCAGGGAGGTCGTACCTCGGAGATCCTCCAATCCCTCGGGGGCGTCCGGGTGCGATACGGCTGGCAGGGAACGGCGACGCTCTTCGTACGCGGAACGTGCCGTCCCCAGATCTTCGTGGATGGAATCGCCATACACGAGGACGTCTCCGTCGACCTGGCGGCACTTCCGGTCGACATCGAGGGGATGGAAGTGTATTCCACCGCTGCCATTCCCGTGCAATATGCCTCCGGGGGCGCGTGCGCCGTGATTCTCATCTGGACACGGCCTGCCGTGCGAGGCGACGAGAAGCGCAAGACCTCCTGGTGGAAGCTGGGCCTCAGCGCGGGAGTACTCCTCACCTTTCTCATCCTGGGGCGTTGAGACGAAGGTCCCAGGGGGGGGCCTCTCGTCGCAGCGGTGAGAATCCAGCGGGGCTGACGTCGTCATACCAGTTGCGAAGGCTCCACGGAGGGCTCTCGTCCGTTCGGCAGGTTGCCGAATTCCCCGTTCTGGAGGCGATTGCAATGATCCGCCTGAATCGTGCGGCGGCGGTTGTCCTTTCGACCCTGGCGGCTGCCTGCCTGTTTCCCGTTTCTGCCGAGGCTCAACTGGGTGGCCTCGCCCGCAGGGCCCGCCAGGCGCTCGAGGACAAAGCCGAGGACGCACTGCCCTTCACACCCCTTCCGGCTCCGGAATTCAACGATCGGCTGCTCGAGATCACCCCCGCACTTGCCGCCAGAATGCTGGAGGCGTTCGATGCCGAGATCTCGTATGCGGCAAAGGCCGGCGAGGAGTACGAGGACCGAGCCGCAGCCCACGAGCGTGCTCTGGCAGACTACGACCAGGCCCTCGCAGCCTACCAGAAGACGAACGAAGCCTATTCGATGTGCCGGGACGAGTTCCTGGCGAAGGAAGCAGAGACCAGCGCCGAGAACGAAGCAAGGGTGGGCAAGGTGCTCGAGGAGATGAGTGACGACGAGTTCGATGCCTACATGGAGGACCTCGCCGAGCGCGGAGAGAAGATCGCCCTCGAGGTGGAGGCCAACTCCGGCAGGATGGACCCCGCGATGAGGCAGCGACACGAAGCGTTTCAGCGAGAAATCGCGGCGATGCTGGTCGAGCAGAATCGCCGCATGACGATCGTGGTGTCGGGTCAGATTGCGGAATCCCGCCGTCAGGCCACCGAGAACCCTCGCCTGGTGGAGGCGTGCGGCAAGGAACCGGTGTCACCTGCTCAGCCCCGGTCGGAGCTTACGGGCCCGGAGAGCGTCCTGGCGGAAGTCGGCTCCAGGAAGGCGGGGATGAGGGCGGACCAATACGCGATCATGCGCGAGCGTGTGCTCTACTGGTCCGCGGAAGGCGGCCGTCCGTCGGGGATGGGCTTTTCCGCAGGCGAGATGAGCGCACTCGGGGCGGTACAGGCCGAGCTCGAGGGGTTGGTCAAGCGCATGAGCCAGGCGAAGGTCCCGCTGTGACGAAACGGTCTCGCGCCCGTGTGCTTCTCGCCTTCGCAGCCTGGGGCCCGGCGCTTGGCGTCCTCTCCGAATCGGCCGGATCACAGGAACTGCCGGTGGCTGCCGGAGCCGTGCCCCGCCTTACGGCACGGGTTGGAGAGGATTGGGTCGAGTTGCGCCCTCCCGGGGAGCATACGGAGCGATGGACCGCGGCCATCGAGGCCGTGGACGCCGCCGCCGAATGGGGTTCCACCCACTCCGGGGTCGAGTGGGGGGAGATCACCGTGCGACGGAGTGGCGAGCCGTGGCGGATCCGGGTCGTCCTCGTGCGGATCGACCCCACCGAGGTCGACCTGCGGCTGGTGATCCCGCCGCGTCGGGAGAACGGCTACGCGGGCCGATGGGAGGTGGGAGAGGCGCCATCCGACGCCCTGGTCGCCCTCAATGCCGGCCACTTCACCAGCGGGCCGTGGGGCTGGCTGGTCCAGGAGGGAAGGCTGCTGCAGCGGGCCGGCAGTGGGCGACTGGCGCCGGGCATCGCCGTGGATGGGACAGGCCGCGTGAGCATTGCTCCGCAGGACAGTCTGGAGTTTCTCACGAATGTCCGGGAGGGGTTTCAGTCCTATCCGGCGCTGTTGGAGGGAGATGGCGAGACCCCGCCCGAACTCCGGTGGCCCGGGCAGGGGGTGGACCTCGTCCACCGCGACGGCCGCCTCGCCTTCGGGTTGCTCCGCGATGGCAGGATCCTGTTGGCGCTCACCCGGCTCGAGGGCCTCGGTGGCCTACTCGAAGTCGCGCCTTTCGGACCGACCACACCCGAGATGGCGGCTCTGATGGGGGCACTGGGATGCACACGGGCAGTGCTCCTCGACGGTGGGCTCTCAGGTCAACTCCTCGTCCGGAAAGGTGACGGGCTGCATCGGTGGCGGGGCCTCCGGCAGGTGGCCGCCGGCCTGGTGGCGTTGCCCCGCTCGAGCAGGACGGCCGGTCGATGACTTCGTCCCCCTTCCGCAGGGAGTCGACGGCCGTATCTTGCTCATCGCATGGCCGACGACTCCTATCCCCCGGACGACGTGTCTGCAGCGCTCGCTGCGCAGGTCCGGAAGTTCGCGGATCTGCTCCGGTTCGCTCGCCGGAGACACGGGCTCGAGCCGGCTGACCTCGATGAGCTCACCCAGGAGGTCCGCCTCCGCCTCTGGCGCGCACTCGAGACCGACGAGAGGATCGCGTCGGTATCGCCCTCGTACATGTACAGAACTGCCATGACGGCCGCCGTCGACCTCCTTCGTCAGCGCCGGCACCAACGCCGCGCCGCCCCGCTCTCCGACGAGACCGCGCTCCCCCGGACGGACATTCCCGGGTCCGAAGCGTGGGAAGCAGCTGGGACCGAAGAGAAGGGGCGCCTGCTGGAGATGGCGCTCGGGTCGCTCCCCCGGGACCGACAGGTCGCCGTACGGATGCACCTCGCGGGCTATCCGCGAGAGGAGATCGAGAGCCTGCTCGGATGGAGCGAGGCGAGGACCCGGAATCTGATCTATCGGGGACTCGGGGAACTGAGGGAGCGTCTCGGAGAGCTCGGACTGAACCCTGGGGAGAGTCGATGAACGACGAAGATCTCGCGATGCTGTATCGGCGCACCCTGGAGCCCACCGCAGGACGACCGGAGGCTCATTGTCCTCCGCTCGAGCGACTCCGGGCGGTGGCTGAGGACGGCGCCGATGAAGGGGAACGCCTGTCGGTGATGGATCACGTATCGAGGTGCCTGCCCTGTCAGCGCGACCTCGCTCTCCTGACGCAGGTCGTCGCCACGAGGCCACGGTCCCGGTGGTATCGGGCAAGGCCGTGGATGGCCGCTGCGGCCACGGCCGTGCTCGCCCTGGTGGGGCTCCGGTCGTTCGGGTTGCGGGAGACGTCGGTTCTGCGGGGGGAGCGCGAGACGACCGTGATCACCGTTTCGCCTGCTGGGACCGTCACGCGTGGCACGGTGGGAAGCCTGGTCTGGCGGGGGGTGCCGGGCGCCACGCGCTTCGAGGTCGAGATCCTGACCACGGAGGGTGAGGTGATCTTCTCCGACACAGTCCGCGATACGGTGGCGCTCGTCTCACCCCCGATCACCACGGTCGGCGAGTACCGCTGGCGCGTCACCGCCGTGCAGGCGGATGGGGAGCGGGCCCCGAGCGCTCTGGTGGCCTTCGTGGTCGTGCCGGAGTGACCGCCAGCCTGGGGTGAGGTCGGATCAGTGGGCGCCTCGAGAGAGGGGCCTCGTGACCCACACCACTCCGACCGCCGCGACCAGGGCCAGGACCAGAATCAGCAGCACCGACCGGCCTCGGCTACCGGTCCCCGCAGGTTGCAATGCGATGGTGAGGTCGGCGTCGCCGACCACACCCAGCGTGGCCCAGACGGAGGGCGGTAGACCCGAGGCCCGAGCCTCCAGCTTGGCTGAACGGACTGCCTCTCCCACCGCGAGGCCGCTGGCCAGTCCGCGG
The DNA here is from genome assembly GCA_964521385.1 of uncultured Gemmatimonadaceae bacterium. Taxonomy (GTDB): domain Bacteria; phylum Gemmatimonadota; class Gemmatimonadetes; order Longimicrobiales; family Gaopeijiaceae; genus Gaopeijia. The sequence continues at coordinate 39,651 of CAZFRU010000001.1, forward strand.
TAGAAGGTGTCGAGGAGGCGAGGTGCCGTGCGGTCGTCGAGGGGCCACCGGGTCAGGACCACCGTGCGCACGCCGGCCTGACGCAGTGCCGAGGCGAGACCCACGGTGCCCTCGCCCCTCACCACTCGCCCCGAACCCGTGGCGCACGCCGACAGCACCGCGAGGCCGGCATCGAGTTCGAGCCGCGCGAGTTCGCCCGCACCCACGACGCCGTCCTCACCGTCCCCGCCCGTCAGCAGAAGCTTCGCTCCCGCCAGGGTCGCCTCATCGACCTGCGCGTGCGTCGCGAAATGGAGCACTCCATACCGGCCGGGGGGGAGCGTTTTCAGGCGCGCCTCACTCGCGGATCTACCGAGAAACGCCACGCTGCCCACCCCGAACATGGCAGCCCGTCGTGCTTCACGAGCCGCACCGGCGAGCGAGGGCAGCGCGGAATCGAAAACGGGGTCCCCAAAGGCGACCACGGATGGGTGTACCTCACCCCGTCCGCCACGCCATTGCTCTGCCGCGATCGCGGCCGCGGGCTGCAGGCTGTGCGCGAAACGATCGCCGAGCAATGCGTCTTCGCCGATCGGGAGCGCGTCGAACGGGACCATGTGGATCGGTCCGTCGGGAACCATCACCAGCTTGCGCGTGGACGGCGGGAGGTCTGCAAGAGCGTCGCCCAGCACGGCCTCGGCGACGGATCGAGCGAGCGTCTCGGGCCACTCCCCGGCACCGAGGAGGGCGTCAAGGCGTCGTACCAGCGGCTCGACGGAGTCGGCCGATGCCACGAGCCGGGCGCGGGCTCCGAACGTCCCCAACGTGAACAGCGTGGTGGGTTCGCCCCCTCGTCCGGTAACCCACGACAGGAGGACCGTCTCTCCGTCGGGTAGCGCGTTGATCGCCTCGGATGCGGTGACCGGTCGCATGGACACTTCCGACCCCTCCTCGGTCCCCAGCGTCGCCCGCCCACCCAGCGCCTCGATCCGCACCAGTTGGTCTTGCAGATTCCGGGCGCGGAGACGCTCGGCAAGGTAGAATGCCTCCTCCACTCGGCCGCCCGCCGCGAGGGAGGCGACGATCGAGGCGAATCCGAGGTCCGGGTCCGACCGGTCCTCGGAGACCTGAAACGCCTGGAGTCTCAGCTCGGGGCGGGACAGCGTGGCCCGCCAGGCCTCGAGGGCATCCAACGCCTCACGTGCACCTCTGCCAGCCTCTACGAGATCGCCGTGGACGGCGCGAATCTCGGCCAACCGCATGCGGTAGTAGTAGGCCCAATCGGGCTGGGCGGACGCGGGGTCTTCTCTCCAGGCGGTTTCCACCCGTCGCAGGGCGCTCTCGAAGTCGGCTTCGGCTTCGACCCATCGCCCCCCTTTCATCGCCAGAACGCCGCGGTGGTAGGCCAGGCCATGGAGTCGCCCCGTCATGCCGGCCCGCTGGGCGGCCACCTGAGCGAGGGCGAGGTGTCGCGCCGCCTCATCCAATGCTCCTTCGGATATGGCCACGTGGGCGAGGCCGATGCGCGTCGTCACGATTCCGGATGCGAAGCCGAGAGGCTCGTGCACCGAGAGGGCCAGGTCGTAGGCCGACCGAGCGGCCTCGGGGTCGCCGCCCGCCAGTGCGATCTCTGCCCTGACGCCGGCCAGCGTGCCTTCGCCGTAGCGATCGCCCTGGGCACCGAAGAGCCGTGCGGCGCTGTCGGCGTGCTCGGCGCCCGCAGGCGCGTCGCCCATGGCCAGGTCGATATACGCCAGGTTCGCATAGGCCCAGGCCGCGGGGGCATCGGTACCGGCGATCCGAGCCAGGGTCACGGCCTCCGTCAACTCGGAGCGAGCCTCCTCGAGCCAGCCGATGGACCGCAGCCAGAACCCTCTCCACTGGAGCGCCACTGCGAGTCCCCCGAGATCCCGGAGCCTCCGTCGCATCTGGGCAACCTCCTGCATGTCGGCCAGCGCTCCGTCGAGATCTCCCCGCCGAGCCCGGTCCGCTGCACGCGACGCGAGGCAACTGCTCTGCAAACGACGATCACCGGCCGCCTGGGCCAGGCGAGCGCCCGTATCGGCCTCATCTTCCACGGGTCGGCTGGACAGCACCAGGACTTCCGCCATGCCGCAGTGGTAGAGGGCCCCAAGTTGGGGGTCACCCCGGATGCGGGGAAGCGCCTCGGCGAAGAGGGTCTCCGCCCCCGCCGGACCGACAGTGCGGGCTCGGGTCACGGCAAGGAGCAGGATCGCCTCGATCTCGGCCGCGTCGTCACCCAGGCGGCGGGCATCCTCTCGGGCGGCGACGAGCAGATCGTCGGCCTGCCGAAGCGTCCCTCGGGACCGGGCGATCTGCGCGAGGCCGATCCTGGCGCGAATGGACACGCCGTCCGGAGCATCTCCCGGTGCCGGAAGGAGGACGGCCAGGAGGCTGTCCGCCCTGTCCAGGTCGAAGGCGAGCTGGGCGAGTGTTCCCAGACCCAGCACGGCGCGCCGGTCCCCATCCGGACCTCGGGCGGCCGACGCCCAGGCACGCTGCAGAGCCGGGACGCTGTCGGCCGCCACCGCCGCGCCAGCCTGGCGAACGATCTGACGGGGATCCTGGCTCGCAAACGCCTGCTGGGCCAGGGCCGAAGCCGTCAGAATCAGGGCGCGCAGGAGCACGGGGCAACGGATCCGGGGATGAGGGAATCATGACCAGTCTATCACGTCACCGGACCGTCCTCCAGACGAGCCGCCGGCTCTCGGCACACATCCTCGATCTCGTCGGAAGAGTGCGATGCCCGCGAGGCTGCGGTCAGCCCTCCACCCGCGCGACCAGATCGATACGCTCGTTGCTTCCGACCTTGATCTCGAGCACGAACCCGATGTCGGGACAATAGGTCTTGTGTTCGCGCGTACCTGGATCGAGGGCGTTCCAGTCCTCGGTGACGATGCAGCTCGTGAAATCGCCCACGGCCGTCGAGACGCTCTCACCCACGCGCAGCACCTTGCCCCAGTCTTCGGCCTCGTCCTCGTAGTATTCCTGACGGTACTCCTCGCCGAGGTGGGCGGCGGGATCGGCCCACATGATGATGCCCGGGAGCGCGCCGTCGACGCCCCATTCGAACGAGCCCGAGGTATCGACTTCTCCGTCGTCGAAGGCCTCGGTCTCTTCGCCCAGATACCAGACGTTGCCGGCCAGATCCTGCGCGTACCAGTCGTCGGTGTCTTCAATGAGTTCGCCCTCGAGATACACGCGGTCCCGGACCACGCGTGCGCTCACCCCCATGATGGTGCGCGTCTCGGCGAGCACCTCGAACACGATCTCCTCCCGACCGTCCTCTGTCGCGCTCTCATAACGGAGGACCGTGCCGGGAACCAGCGGGAACCAGGGGTTGGTGACGGAGGATGCCCAGGCCACGGGGATATCGGGATCGTACTCGGGTTCGGTGGCCGGGTTGCTGCCGCAGGCGAGGAGCACGACCCCCGCCAGGGGCAGCATCATCGCGGCGAACTCCAGGGGCGTCGGGCGGTAGGAGTCGGTCATGGGATCCTCCATCGAGGGTACGGGCACCCGCTTCGTTTCAGGGAGCCCGCGACCGACCGGATTCGTGACGGGAAAGCTCGATCCGCCACGGCGTGTCCCCACGACCGGCGGGGACGAGCAGGCCGTCGACGGTCACCTCGGAACGCCGTGTCGAGAAGAGCAGACGGTCGCCGGAGCGGACCTCGACCCGGAGCGCGGACCGCGGGATCACGAGGTCGAATTCGGTGGCGCGCGCAGCGACCACGACCAGACGATCCGCGTCGGCCGTGAAGGTCGCGGCTCCGGTTGGAGCCCGGACGACCACCTCCGCGGCATCGGTCCAGCGGACCCGTACCGCTCCGCCGTCGATGGAACCCTCGAACTGGATCGTGAGCAGAGCACCCGGCGAGACCCCGACGCCCTCGTAATCCGGCTCGGGCTGAGCACTGGGTGACAGGGAAGCGTCACGGGCCGACTCGGGCGCGGCGGTCGCCGGCGCCACGGCCGCCCGGATCGCGGTGATCCATCGACGCACGGGCGATCGGGGTGCCGCCATGGCTGCGGTGCCCACGGTGAGCGCCAGGACGACCCCCGCCACCCGTCGGCTCCAGGATCCCCACCTGAGCCGGCGCCGGGTCGCCCGCTGGACGACCCTGGCCACTGCTACCCGAGGGGGTGGATGATCGAGTGTCTCCAGCAGACCGAACAGGTGGGCATCGGCGGCACGGACCTCATCGACTCGTCGGCGGCAGGTGGCGCAGCCGTCGAGATGCGCTTCAGTGGCGACGGCCTCATGAGGCGAGAGTTCGCCGTCGACGAGGCGCTGGATGCGATCGGCATCAGGATGCATCGTCGGCCTCCTCGATGGCCGAGCGGAATGCCCGCTTGGCCCGGGCGAGCAGCGTGCCCACACTGGCAGGATTGAGGTCCAGGGCGAGCGCCATGTCGGCGTAGCTGTACCCCTCGGCTCGGAGCAGGAGCAGGCTGCGCTCGCGGTCGGGGAGGGTGGCCAGAGACGCCTGGACGCGCGCCTGGAGTTCCGTACGAGCCACGCCCTCTTCGGGTGACGCGGCAGGCTGTGGCGCCACCCGATCGTGTGCCACCGTGTGGAGGATGCGCAGACGTCGATCTCCCCGCGCCTTCAGGTTGCGAAAGAGGTTGAGCGCCACCGTCGCCAGCCAGGCGTCGGGCGCATCGGGGAGCGTTCCTCGGCGGTAGAGCCGGACGAAGGCTTCCTGCGCGAGGTCCGCCGCCAGCTCCCGGTCGCCCGACAAGCGGTCCAGAAACCTGAAGAGGTGGGGAAACTGGCGGGCGTAGGTCTGCTCGAACGTCGTTTGAAACGTTCCGGTGACGCCCAGCCTCGCAAACTCCTTCGGCACAGAGGCCTCCTCGCACACCCGCGGCCGGGGCGGCCTTCGGTCCCACACAACGTCCGTCATCGGGTCACCTCGCTGGTCATGATGGAGGAACCCGCGGAAGGCGAGATCTGTGACATGATTGGGCTCAGAACCTCCAGTCCAGACCCACGACGAGAGGGGCGAAGGGCCGCATCGCGAGCGGCGTGACTCGTCCGGTCTCAGGATCTCGCAGGTAGGCCAGCACGTTGCCGCGTCCCAGGACGTTCGTGACGGCGGCGAAGATCCCGAGACGGGCGTCGTGCCCCCGCAGCGACAGATGCCAGTGCTTCTGCAGGCTGAAGTCGAGGCGCACGTAGGGGGGCAGATCGGTGGCACCCAGTGTCTCGGGATCGAGGCGCGGACTGCCTCCGAACTCGCATCCGAGGTCGAGAAGATTGCACGATTCCCACTCTACGCGGCCGACCGAGCTCGGGCCCCGTCGCCCGAAGGCCGCCACCACGCCGGCCCGGACCGAAGTGGTTACGGTCGGGAAGGCGATCGCCCCTGCCTCGAAGCGGTGCGAGGGACCGTGCCCAGGCACGAAGCCGGCGTCGCCGTAGTCGAAGCGGACGTTCTGCCAGCCGTAGCTCATCGTGAGCCCGAGCTGCGACGCGCCATAGGCCGCTTCGAGGGCGACCCCCTGCGCCCCGCCCTGACCGGTCCGGAACGTCGAGGTACCGAACGGATCCTCGCTCGCGGGTGCCACGAGCACGAGGCCGTCCATCCACCGTCGAAAGGCCTGTAGCCCGATCCGCATTCCCGGCACAGGGCGAATCGAGCCCGACAGCACCACCTGGTCGGCGTGGGCCACCGGCACCCCCGATCGGTCGTCGGCACCGACGAAGAGGTCGGCAGGGAAGAGAACCCGGACCAACGACTCGGTGTTGCTCAGGGACTGCGCGAACTGGTGCGACCGCGCGTAGGCCGCCGTGAACCCCAGACCCGGGCGCGGGCTCCAGCCGACGTGGAAGCGCGGGGTCGGATGCAGAGCCCCGAGGGCCACGGCGAGACCGAGGCCGCCTCCGACCTCGAGTCTGGTGTCGAAGGTTCGCTCCACTGAGACAAAGGGAGTCACCAGCATCATGGCCGTCGCGCGGCGAAGCGACCCCGCGTCGTAGTCGCTGGCGCTTCGCTCCAGCCGTGCACCGAGTACCAGCTTCCCGAAACCCCCGCTCCTCTCCGCCTCCACCAGAAATCCGAAATCAAGCCGGCCCGAGGTCAACCCCAGCGGCTCGCGGCCCAGCGCGGGCCAGGCCGCCTGGGCTTCCGAGCTCGCGCGCCAGGCGCGCGCTCGGATCGTGGCTCTGCCACGGGAGCGATCCCAGGCGATCCCCAGCGATCGGCTGGACCAGGCAAAGCGGTTCCGGAACGGCACCGGGGCCCCGTCCGTGGGGGACACATCGCTCGCCGCATCGACTTCGTTCTCGCTCTGATACCCGAGCAACCGCAGGGTGCCGCCGGCCAGCGGTACGCTGACCTTGGCCACCCCGTCGCCGGTTTCGCCCTGGAGGTAGGAGCCCTCACCCCGGGGGGCAAAGAAGCCGGGAAACCCCGAACGGAGGCTGAGCAGGAACCCGCCGTCGCGCCAGGGGAGCGGGCCGTCGAAGGTGGCCCGAACCTGCTGCGTCCCGAGGCTGCCCTGCCCACGGACTGCGGCCCCGGGCACCCGTGTCCAGGCAGCGATCACCCCCGAGAGGGCGTGGGGCCGTCCCGGCGCGGGCGCAGTGGCGTCGAGCCCGATCCGCTCAACCGCGTCGGGGTTCCAGGCGCTGAACAGGCCGATGGCGTGGTAGGGGCTGAACACGGGAATCTCATCGAGCAGGTACGCCGTGTGGTCGGACGCGCCGCCCCGTACGTGGATGCCGTTGGGGACCTCGGGCTCCACGAAGACCTCTCCGCCCACGAGCGCCTCGAAGACGTCGGGCTCGGGCAACAAGGGGTGGTCCCGCACCGCGCCGATCGCAAGGGCTCGGTCCGGAGACAGGGGATCGATCCCGGGCTCGGACCCTCGCATGGCCGGACCCGGGCGAACGCGGATGCCCGCGAGGGGGATCGCGCGGGACTCGAGTGCGACGTGCAGTCGCAGCGTGCCTCGCCTGGGCGCGAGCACGTGCAGCGTTCGCGGTGCGTAGCCGAACGCCTCGACGGTGACGTGTTGCGGGCCCGCAGGCACACCCACCAATTCATATCGGCCGTCGCCGTCGGACCGGACTGAGAGGCCCTGGTCGACCAATCGCACTACCGCCCCGGCGATGGCGGCTCCCGATTCGGCAACCCGGATCACCCCCTCGAGTCTCGCCTGTCCGGTTTGGAGCCCGAGACCCGTAGCGACCGCCAGCATCAAAGTGGTCATGGACCACCGTAGTGTCCTGCAGCTGGGCGGAGCAAGGGAATCTTGGCGGGGATCACTCCGACTTCATCGCCAACACCGGCTCGACGGCGAGCGTCCGTCGTACCGGGGCCAGGCACGACGCGAGCCCCGTGGCGATCAGACTCCCCAGCACCACTCCGACCAGGGGCGGGATCGCGGCCCTTCCGAAGACGGTGCCCACGATCTGCCCCTGCTGGGCGCCCATCGCGCTCCGGATCGCGATCTCGCGCGTGCGCCGCGAGGCGAACGCGGCCCGAAAGCGCCGCGCTCATGTGGCACCGTCCAGGGTCTCAGCTTCGAGGTCGTTCCGCAGGCGCTGTCTCGCTCGCCGTGATTCCCGCAACGGCTCGATACCTTCGGGTTCCATCCGCACGCATCGACGCGCTCTGCCCCCGCGCTCGCCAGTGGGCTCACCCACCCACCACGAAGTCACAAATACCCGTTCTGGGGGTCCAGTCGAGCCAGGCTACCCGCCGCAGTCCCACTACGACCCAATCAGGAGATTCCCGACGCGATGGCGTGCCGATTTCACCGATCTCGAGGTACGGAACCGGGTTTTGACCACATCCACGATTCCTCCACATCCCGCTCAATTTCGGGTCGGTCATCACCCGCGACAACGAAGCGATCGAGAGTGCCGAGGCCTATCCCGCCCATCCCCTCTGGATTACCGACGAGGTGTCTCCGTGGGGAAGCGACGTCTATCTCGCCGTCGACCGCGAGGTCCCCGGTGCGACGACGGATCGACTCTCGGGCACCTTCCTGACGAAGGTGTTCGAGGGGCCGTATCGCCACGTCGGCAGGTGGGTGAAGGAGATGGGGGACTACGTGCGCGCCAGTGGGCACACCGTCGAGAAGATGTAATTCTACTACGCGACCTGCCCGACGTGTGCGAAGCATGTCGGGAAGAACCGGGTGGTGCTGTTCGCGAAGGTGGGGTGAGCGGACGTTCCGCTCGGCCTCGCATACCCGGCAACCGCTCGGTCGAGGGAAGTCACGCACCCTCTCCGGCGTCCGGGTTCGTGTCCCCCTCGGCGTCGAACTCGTCGAGGGAGGTACTCAGGGTCTCCATCAAAGCCGCCGCGCGTTCCCGTACTCTGCGTGACGTGGCTGCCCACACGGTTCGGCCCAGCGCGACGACCCCCGCGACGCCGGTACCCATGATGGTCAGCCCAATGGGGATCGACTGCAGACCCGCGGCCTCGCCCACCGCCAGCACCGCGACACCCACCGCAAGCGAACCGAGTCCCGTGAACATCCCGGTGAGAGCCAGCGCCGTCCGGCGATCCACAACCACACTGAAACGAGTGCCCGTCCCCTTAGGATGCGCCGCGACGATGATCTGACTGCCTTCGCCGACCGAGTGCCAGGAGAGCCCGGCTGCGTTTGCCTCACCGTCGCCCTTCTGCTCTGCGGCGGCTCGGATCAGATGAAGCAGGTGGGCCGCATTCTCGTCGGTCAGTCGGGTCTCGGAATGGCCGCGGAAGCGGAACTTCAAGGGTCCGCCCAGGACACTCTCGAACCTGGACATCTCCGTGCCGGCCGGGGTCAACCGCGCCGCGCGCTCGACGAGCGCGGGATCGAGCCCCACTTCGGCCGCGATCGCCTTCATTTCGGCGAGCGACATTCCTCCGGCGGGCCGCTCTCGGGCGCTCGGAGATCGTGCCAGCTCGGCGGCCTTGATCAGAATGAGGGCGAACTCCTGATCGCTGTAGCCCTGCGCGTCTTCGCTGATGGTGCGTACTCGGCCTGGGTGAGATTTCCGCGACGGCCCAAGGTGCCCCCGCCCGGCGGCTCCACGCCACCCTTTCAGGCGCTACGGAGGCCAGAGGCCGTTTCTTCAGCCCTCCCCTTCGGCCACCGCCAGCGCCTCGGCGATGCTGTCGAGACGGATCCGCGCCCGACCGAGGTTGCGGGTGGTGATCCGATACGGAGACCGCCCCGGCGGCGGGTCATGGAGCATATCGAGGCCACGCCGCAGCGACCTCGTGCTTTTCATTTTGTAGCAACCGTGGCTACATTGAATTCATGAGAGCCGCTGGCATCCGAGAGGTCAAGAACAAGCTGAGCAAGTACCTGCGCCTCGTAGCCGAGGGCGAGACGGTGCTGGTCACCGACCACGGAAGGGTCGTGGCGCAGCTCGCCCCACCTCCGGCCTACGGCCCGCCGGCGCTCTCTGAAGACCAGGCGCTCGCTCGCCTCGCGGCGGCCGGCAAAGTGCGCCTCCCCCGGAGCAAGGTGCCGAGCCCGGGCAGGGGGCCGGTTCCGGGAGTCCCTGACGGCCTCGACGTTGGGGCTCTCCTGGACGAGGTCCGTTCGGAGGGGCGAAGCCCGTGATCTACCTCGACTCCAGCGTCGTGCTCGAGCTGTATTTGGGTGGCTCGCGCGCCCACGAGGCACGTGCCCTGCTCGACGAGCCCGAGACCAAGGTGACCTCGTGGCTCCTGATGGTGGAGGTGCCGATCGTCCTGCGGCGAGCCCTGAGCGGGGCAAAGCAACGAGAAGTCCTCGCCGCATGCCTCGAGCGTTTCGACGCCGATGCCGAAGACATCGCGCTCGTCGACTCCCTGACCGACGTCGGGCTACGCGTGCGCTCGGATCCGCGTTTTGCACGGTGCCGTGCTCCCGATGCGATCCACGCCTGTACTGCGATGCTGCTCAGGGAGTGGACCGGGCGCGGCGTCCGTCTCGCGACCTTCGACACGCGCCTGGGCGAACTGGCGCAGGAGCTCGGCATGGGGTGGCAGTAGGACGGGTGATCTCGAACAGAACCTTTGCAATCCAGAGTCGGCAGGCGATGGAGCAAGGACGGACGGCCCAGTCGAAAAGCAGGCGGCACCCCTCACTCAGGCCGCCGACCGAGCGAAGCTGAGTCGCGCTGGCTGATCGTGGCGGCGATCAAGGGCCACTTCTGGACCGCAGTCGTCGCCTATCGGGAAGAGGCCTTGCTCATCGTCTCGGCACGACGCGCGCGCCCGAAGGAGGTCACGGTCCATGGACGCCCGTGAGTCTGACGGGAGGCGCGAAGCCACTCACGGTGGCGTTCGGGCCTTGTGAAGCAAGACGCTGAACTGCGCGAGTTCGCTTTCAGACAGGTGTCCCAGCTGTCGGGCGTGGAAGTCGGCAACCGGCTCCTCCATGCGGCTCAACAAGTCCCTGCCCGCATCCGTGATGCGGGCCATCACGAACCGTCGATCGGTGCCTTCCCGGGTACGCTGTACATACCCGGCTTCTTCGAGCCGATCCAGTAGACGGGTCGCATCAGGTACCGGAGTGACCATTCGGTCCCGCACTTCGTTACGGCAGAGCCCCTTGGAGCCTGCGCCCCGCAGGATTCTCAGCACGTTGTACTGGGTCGCGGTCACACCGAACGGCTTGAGCGATTCTGCAAGGGCGTGCTCGATCACCGCCGCCGTCCGCACGAGGTTCAAGAACGCCTCCTCTTCGCGGACGGCGAACGGCTTGGTCTGCTTGATGTCGGCCCGTAGTCCCATGTTCATGGGTGGAATAAAGGTGTGACAACACGTAATGTCAAGGATCGGAACCCGGAGCGCGCTGCAGGCATCCTTGACCTTTCCCCTCGGACCCAATATAGTCACATCGTGACTTAACGGGGACCCGCCATGCCGCCCGATTCGCTCGCCGAGTTCGAGCTCCTCGTCATGCTGGCCGCGCTCCGCCTCGGCCCCGACGAGGCCTACACCGTCTCCATCGCCGACGACATCCGCGAGCGTACCGGACGTTTCGTGCGCCGCGCCAACGTCTACACGACGCTGCAGCGTCTTGAGGCCAAAGGGCTGGTGTCAGGGGCCCTGGGCGAGCCCCGACCAGAACGCGGCGGGCGCCCCCCCCGTCTCATCACGGTTCTCCCCGAGGGACTCGCGGCACTTCGGACCACCACCGACGCGATCCAGGCCATGATCGGAGGTCTCGGTGCGGCGCTGCGAGACACGCCGTGAGCGCGCCCCGCTGGAGCCGCGCGCTCCTCCGGCGTTTGGCTCCGCGCGGACGTGAGTCCGAGATCCTGGGCGACCTCGAAGAGGCACACGAACGCCGACTACGTCGACGCGGCCGTGTGGCGGCTACGGTGCTGACGACCTTCGACACCCTCGACATGACGCTCGCCCTGCTCCGGCAACGGGGCTCGTGGGGGGGCATGTCGTGGCTCGACTTCAAGCTGGGTCTGCGTATGCTCGTGCGGTATCCGGGCCTCACCACGCTGGGCGGGCTCGCCATCGCCTTCGCGATCTTCGCCGGAGCGGGCACCTTCGAGTTCCTCCGGCAGGTGGCCCATCCCACCCTTCCCTTCGCCGAGGGCGACCGCCTGGTCGCGCTTCAGTTGTGGGACACCCGCGCCGCCGCTGACCAACGCCAGGCGCTCTTCGACCTGGGCGTCTGGCGCGACGCCCTGAGCACCGTCGAAGAGCTGGGCGCCTTCACGAATGTGGTCGAAAACCTCGTCGTGAGCGGCGAGCGCGCCCACCTCGTGCGGGGCGCCGCCATGGACCCGGTGGGCTTCCGCCTGACGGGGGTCGAACCCCTGCTGGGCCGCACCCTCGCCGACGACGACGCACGTCCCGGTGCCGACCTCGTCGTGGTGATCGCCTTCGACGTGTGGCGCACGGTCTTCGCGAACGACCCCCAGGTGGTAGGGCGCGTCGTGACGATGGGGACCGAGGCCGCCACCGTCGTGGGCGTCATGCCCGAGGGATTCGCCTTCCCCGTCGCCCATGAGTTCTGGCTGCCCCTGCGCGTCGATCCGAGCGCGGTCGAACCGGGCACCGGTCCCGGCGTGTGGGTCTTCGGACGGCTGGCTCCCGGTGCATCGCTGGGTGACGCCCAGCTCGAACTGGATCGTGTGGCCTCTCGGCTCTCGATCGCCTTCCCCACGACGCACGAGCACGTGCGCGCCTCCGTGAAGCCCTACGCCATTGCGATGCTGGGGCTGCCCGCCCGCTTCTCCACGGGACTCGTCTCGGCGGTGGCCGCCGCCTGGAATCTGCCGCTGGTCCTCTTCCTCGCCCTCGTGTGCGGCAACGTGGCGCTGCTGATGTTCGCCCGTGCCGCAGCTCGCGAGAGCGAACTCGTGGTGCGCGCGGCCCTGGGTGCCGGTCGGCGTCGGATCGTGGGACAGCTCTTCGCCGAGGCCCTCGTCCTGGCCACGCTCGGCGCGGCGGTGGGGCTCGCCGGGGCTCGACATGGCTTGCGCTGGGGGTACCACGTCGTCGAGACGGAACTGGGATTCTGGGGCGGCTCGCTCCCCTTCTGGTTCCGACCCGAGCTCTCCCGTTCCACCGTCGTCTATGTGGTCGCCCTCACCCTGCTCGGCGCGGGAATCGCAGGCGTGCTGCCGGCCCTGAAAGCGACGCGCGGGATCGGCTCACGACTCCGTGAAAGCTCGGCGGGTGCCGGGGGACTCCGCTTCGGTGGCGTGTGGACCTTCGTCATCGTGGCCCAGCTCGCAGTGACCATCGGCTTTCCCGCGGTGACCTTTTCCGTCGGGCTCGAGGGGCGCGAAATCCAGTCCTTCGACCTGGGAATCCCGGCCGAGGAATACCTCACGGCCCGCATCGCCCTCGAGCCCCCGGACGCCCTCCCACTCCCGGCCCCTGGCACGGGAGCTCGTGCGGACGCCGAAGCCGCGGCGAGGGCCCGGTTCGCCGGTACCGTCCGCACCACCTTCGCCGACCTCGAACAGCGGCTCCTGGCCGACCCCCGCGTCGCCGGTGTGACCTTCGCTGAACACGCGCCGCGGGAATACACCGGCTGGCACCAGATCGAGGTCGACGCTCCCACCGCTCCGGCCCAGGACGAACGCGGCCACCGGCTCGGCTCGGTCGAGGTCGAACCAGACTTCTTCCGCACCCTGGGGGTGCCGCCGCGTGCCGGCCGCGACTTCGGCTCGGCCGACGTCGTCGGTGAACCGGGCGTGGTGGTCGTCAACGAGGCCTTCGTCGACTACGTCCTCGGCGGGCGCAACGCCGTAGGTGTACACCTTCGCTACGTGGCCCGCGAGGGCGCGGCGCCCGAGACGACCAGGGGCGAAGCCCCCGAGCCCGGCCCCTGGTTCGAGATCGTGGGTGTGGTCCAGGACCTCGGCTCGATGTCGGGATACAGCAGCGCCGTGGTCTATCACCCGGTGGCGCCCGGCACCCTTCACCCCGCCACAGCCCTCATCCACCTGCGCGGGGACGCGGAGTCCTTCGTACCGCGTCTACGGGCGATCGCCTTCGATGTGGACCCCACTCTCCGGGTCGCCGAACCCACGCGCCTCGACCGGGTGGTCGACGACACGGTGGAGTTCTATCGATTCTGGGTCTATTCGCTGACGATGGTGAGCGCCCTGGCTGTCGCCCTGTCGCTCGGCGGGATCTTCTCGGTCATGTCGTTCACCGTCGCCCGCCGCACCCGCGAGATCGGCGTCCGCGTCGCGCTCGGCGCCCCGAGACACCGCATCGTACTGGCCATCTTCCGCCGTCCGCTGTTCCAGGTGGGGATGGGACTCCTGTCGGGCGCGACCCTCACCGCGTTCCTCATGGGACTGCTCGACGCCCGGACCACAGCCACGGAGGTGGCCGTCTTCACGACCTACATCGTGGTCATGGCCGGCGTCTGCCTGTTGGCCTGTGTCTCCCCGACGCGGCGGGCCCTGGCCGTCGCCCCAGCGGACGCCCTGCGATCGGAGTAGCGCCCATGCCCCGGACTGTCGTCATCATCATCGGGCCCCAGGCGCCACATGCATCGACATGTGTTGATCAAGGACGTGCTCCTTACCAAGGTAAGGACATGAGCAAGGTCACGAGCAAGCGTCAGGTTACGATTCCCAAGGCTGTGGCGGTCCGCTATGGCATCGAGCCGGGCGACGAGATTCGGTGGATTCCAACCGGCGACGAGATCCGGGTCGTGCCTCGCAGTGCGATTCGCCGCAGTCGGCTCGGGCCCGACGCCCGGATCGAACTGTTCGATCGCGCCACGGAGCGCCGGAACCGCCGCGACGCCTCCGAGGGAGCCCCCACGCCCGCAACGACCGATCGTGGCTGGACTCGCGATGAGCTGTACGGTCGTGGCCGCACTCGTTGACACGAACACCCTGGTCTATCGCTTTGATCGCCGTTTTCCCGGGAAGCGGGCGACTGCACGGTATGGCCGCCTACGGCCTGTCGCTCTGGGACGCCCACATGTGGGCCTACGCCGAAGTCCACGAACTCGGGCTCCTCTACTCGGAGGACTTCACCCACGAGCGCTGGATGGGTGGATAGTCTAGCGCCCACCCGCCCCACCACCATCCCGCGCGACCGGGTACGGGAACGCCCGCACCGGGTACGGTGGCGCCATCGGCACGGGACGCGGATCCTCGGCGATCTTCTGCTCCAGGTATCGGATCGCGGCTTCGAGTTGGGCATCCCGACCGTTGAAGGTGGCATGCGGGAGGTTGTCGACCTCGATGTCGGGAATCACCCCGATCTGCTCGATCAGCCACTCGCCTTCAGGACCGAAGACGCCGGTCTGCGGGGTGCGCGCAAGTCCGTTGTCACTCGCCGTCGTGTTGTTCGACAGCCAGATCTCGCCGCCCCAGGTACGCGCGCCGATGACCTCGCCCAGACCGAGCCGACGAAAGCCGTCCGCGAAGACCTCGCCGTCCGACGCGGTTTCTTGATCGACGAGCACCACCATGTGGCCCCTGAAGGCGTACTGCATGTTCCAGCTGGTCACGCCCTGTCGGCTCTGGAAGTACATCCACGCCTGCCGCATCAACTTCTCCAGGATGATGCTGTCGATGTTGCCACCCCGGTTCTGACGCATGTCCAGAATCAGCCCCTGACGGTCGAAAACCGGGTAGAACTGCTGGTACCATTCGGTGAGGTTGTTGCCCCCCATGGCCCTCATGTGCACGTAGCCCATGGACCCCTGACTGGCCTCCTCCACCGCCAGACGGCGGGTGTACTCCCAGTCGTTGTAGCGCAGGTTGGGCTCGTTCGTGGTCAGCTCGACCATGACCTCCCGCTCGGTCCCATCCGCCCCGCTGCGTACGCCGACACGCACGGGGCGCCCGCCCTGGTTGCGAAGCAGCGCCCCGATATCGACCTCGGTCAGCACGCTCGTGCCGTTCACCGCAACGATCACGTCTCCCTCCGCGATTCCCAGGTCGGGATCCGCGAGGGGAGACATCTCCTCCGGATAGTCCGGGTCCGACTGATAGATGTAGTCGATGCGATCTCCCGCAGCGGTCCGCACCAGACGCGCTCCGAGGCTCGGCACCGAGACCCGGTCTTCGCCCGTACGCAGGTCGCCACCGCGGACTGCCGTATGCAGCGCGGACAGCTCGCCGACGAAGCGCCCGATTACGTCTGAGAGCTCGTCCCGGGTGGTCACACGATCGACGAGGGGCAGGTACTTGTCGTGCATCGCCTGCCAGTCGTTGCCGTGCATGCCGGGGTCGTAGAACCGGTCGCGCTCCTGCCGCCACAGGTCGGTATAGATCTGACGCCAGTCTTCACGGACGTCCATGACGAACGCCCAGTTCGACAGGTCGACGCGATGGTCTGCGAGCGCCGACCCAGCGGGGGTGGCCCTGGCGTCGATCACGGAGAGGTTGCTGCCCTGGCGGATCAGCAGCTTCTGGCCGTTGGCCGACAGTTCGGCATACGAGATGCCAGACGCGACCGTGGCGACTTCAGGATCGTCGTTCGAGATCGCCACCGCCTCCAGGCGGTTTCCGCCTTC
Organism: uncultured Gemmatimonadaceae bacterium; assembly: GCA_964521385.1. Lineage (GTDB taxonomy): Bacteria > Gemmatimonadota > Gemmatimonadetes > Longimicrobiales > Gaopeijiaceae > Gaopeijia. Next base: position 55,614 of record CAZFRU010000001.1, read on the forward strand.
ACCATCGGCATCACGATTGGCGAAGAAGAGCGCCTTGCCATTGGTCATGAGCCCGGCGTAGTTGCCGGCGGGTACGGGAACCCGCTTCACCCTGCGAGCCAGTCCGTCCAGCTCGATCGAGATCGGCGCACCCGCGGCCGCCGCGGCCGCGGTGTCTTCGCTCGCGGTGAACAGTTCGTCATCGGGGGTAAAGGGAGATCTGAGCCCGGGCCTCAACGACACGTGATAGACTTCCCACTGTCTGTCGAAGAAGGGCTCCGGCTGCCGTGGACCCCACGGTCCGCCGACGAGCGACACCATGCGGCGATCCGAGAGGAAGTAGAGAAAGTCGCCGTCCGGATCCCACGCGGCCGCCCGGCTGTTCACGCGATCACTCGTGACCTCTGTACGCACGCCCGACTCGACGTTGAACAGCTTGAGCTGCACGAAGGTGTTGGGTGCAGCCTCCTCGAAGGCCAGCCAACGGCTGTCCGGCGACCAGGAAACACCTCCGACGCCGACCTTGCCCTCGGAAACCAGCGTGCGTTCCCCGGTCGCGACCTCGACGGCCCACAGGTCCGCCTCGGTGTCGTCGAAGGCGATCCAGCGGCCATCGGGCGACAGGCTGCCGGCGAAGTGCTGCGCCTCGGCACCACTCGTGACCTGGCGACGAGCGCCGACCCCCGTGGCTGGAATCGTCTCCCATTCCATCTCGCCCGACTCGTCCGACAATCCGATCAGCGTCTCACCGTCCGGCATGAACATCACGTCGCGGTAGCGTACACCCTGGGCATTCGAGGCCTGCACCAGACGACCGCCGTTCGTGGGCGCGACGAACACACGCCCGCGGGCCGTCAGAACCACGCTCTTTCCGTCAGGATGCAGATGCGCAGAGGTCAGGTACTGCGCCGGGTCGTCGACCCACTTCTCCCGGAGTTGATCGAAGTCGGAGGCCAGCGTGATCGGCACCTCGGTGGACACCCCGGAGGCGATGTCGAGTATGCGGATGTCGGCGCCAAGCTCGTAGGCGATCCGTCCGTTCTGCAGGTTGGGATCGCGCACGTCCCAGCCCGAGTGCCGGGTGTGCTGGCGAAGGTCTCCACCGTTCGGGTCCATGGACCAGATGTTCATGGTGCCGTCACGGTCGGACACGAAGTAGACGCGGCCCTGCCATGCCATCGGGGAATGGCTTTCGCCGTTGTAATCGCCCGTGAGCTCGATCGCCTCGTCCATCCCGGGGCCGAACTTCCACACGTCTCGAGCCGTCCCGCCCACGTACCGTTTCGTCACGTTGTTGTGGTAGGCCGGCCGCACGAAATAAAGATTTCCCGCCTCGTCGTAGCTCCCGCTCGTCGCGGTCGACAGCGGAATGCGCTCGCGGGTATTGGTGTCAAGATCGAGCGAGACGAGTTGGGGGTGTGGGAGCGTCGAATAGTTCGTGCTCTGGTAGACCAGCTTGCCATCGGCCGTCCATGTCGACGGGAGCGTCGTCTGTGCTTCGTAGGTCCACCGCGTGGGAGCCCCGCCGGCCGTCGGCATGGTGTACAGCTCGGTCACGCCCTCGTACTGGGCGGCGAACGCCAGGGTCGCCCCGTCGGGGGAGATGGACGGATACCGCTCCTCGGCCGCATGCGTGGTGAGTCGGATGGCCATCCCCCCACTCGTGGAAACGCGCCACAAGTCGCCCTCGGCCGCGAAGACCAACAGATCGTTGTGAAGGGCCGGAAAGCGGTAGAAGCCCTGAGTGCCTCCCCGGGAAGCCGGGAGCTGTGCGGCCGCGGGCGCAGCCACGATACCAAGAAGTGTGACGAGGAGAACGGCGAAACGGGACTTCATCGGTGGGCTCCTGACCGTGGAATCGTGCAGGCCGTCACTATGCGGCGTGCACCTCCTGATCGCCAGTAGATCGATCCGATGACCGTCACCTCTCCGTTCGTTTCAACGCACGAGCCAGTCCCCTGACCTCGTCGGCACTGAACTCGCCCAGGGCGGCGAACGACACCCCGACGCCCAGCGCGATCACGCTGAGCTTCACCACCAGCCCCAGCCCGGTGGTGGGGCCCATCCCCGCGGCGAGCCAGGCCAGGGGCGAGAGCGCCACGGCCCGTACCGCCGTTCGCCACGGAGGAGCGACCCGCCACCGGCGGTATACCATCGCGAGGCCAAAGCACATACCCGCGGTGGTACCGAGCAGGGTGGCCGCGGCCGCGCCCTCCCCGCCGAACGGTGGAATCAACAGCGGATACCCGATCACCGCGACCACGAGCGGGAGGGTGGATGCGGCCACCATCGTGCCCAGCCGATCGAGTACGATGAAGACCACGCTCGCCGTCGAGGCCAGGGTGACCGCCGTGCCGGCGAAGATCAGCCACGCCAGCACCGTGCCCGCCTCGGTGAATTCGGCCCCGTAGGCGAAGCGCGTGATCTGGCTGGCGGCACCCGCAGTCGCCGCGGCCAACGGCAGCAACCACAACGGACCCCGTAGGAAATCCGCCGCGAGACTCCGCGCACGCTCGGGCCGACCCTCGGCCAGGGAGCGATTCATGCTCGAAAGCAGCAACGGCGAAAACGCGGTCGCGAGCATCGCCGGCAGCCAGGCGAGGTTCTGGGCCGATGCGTAGAGCCCGGCGTCGGCCGCGCTGGCACCGAACGCCTTGAGAGCGAACAGATCGAGACGACGGGCCAGGAGTCCCGCCACTCCGGAAAGGAAGAGGGGCGTCGCAAAGGCGAGTAGCGGCGCCGGGGCGATACCCCGACCCAGGAGTCGGGGCCGCACGACCCGGCGCGCCACGACCAGCGCTGCCAGCGGCGCCATGACGGCTCCCACCAGCGCACCGGCAATGCCGTAGCCCGCCAACACGGGTCCCACGATCAGCACTGGCCGGGCCACCCAATACGCGCCCCGGGCGAGGGCCCGTCGACGGTATCGCCCCCGCCCGACGAGGAGCCACACATGCGCGTCGGCTGCGGCCTCGAGGGGAAGACTGACCGCGAAGATCCGCAGATACCCGACGAGCGCGGGCTCGGCGAGTACCGAAGCGACGAGGGGGGCTGTCAGCGCCACCGCGACGGCAAGGACGCCGCCGAGAGCGATGTGCAGTCGTAGCACCGTGACCCCCACCGGATCCGGGTCGAGGGCCTCGCTCGCGAACTTGACCGTGGCCCGGCCGAGGAGCGAGCTGATGCCCGCCTGGAGCAACAGGACGAAGCCCACGGTGAGGGTATAGAGGCCGTAGTCCGTCGCACCGAACGACCGCGTCAGCAACACCACCGTGGCCAGGCCGGTCGGGAAGGCGAGGCCCTCGCCGATCATGCCCCAGACGGCACCGTCGAGGAGATGGCCGCGACCGTCCGCGGCGCGTGGGTTGTGCGGGGCGCCCCCGGGCATGGTGACTCCGATTGTGGGGGTCCGCGACGACGACCGGCGGAATGTAGGCCACTGCGGCTGGCCCCGCGACCGTCTGCACCGTACCGTCGGGGTGTGACTCATCCCAACCCTACGCGCGCCGCGGCCGCGGTACCCGTCGGTCTGATCGGGTGCGGCTGGATCGCCGAAATCGCCCACCTGCCGGCCCTCGATGCCTCGCCGCGAGCGCGCCTCACCGCCGTCGTCGAACCCGACCCGGAACGGCGTGCCGTACTGGTCCGAGATCGCCCTGGCCTGGCCTTCCCGACGCTGGAAGAGCTCCTCGCCGACGCGGCCGTTCCAGCCGTGATCGTCGCGGTGCCGACGCCGGCGCACGGGTCGGTGGCCCGCGACGCGTTCCGGGCCGGAAAACACGTCTACATCGAGAAACCGTTGGCGGCGACCACGCTCGAAGGCCGAGGCGTGGTGGACGCCTGGCAGGCGGCCGGCACGGTGGGTGCGGTGGGCTACAACTTCCGGCACGGCCCGATCGCACGCGCGGCGGCCCGGACGCTGGCCTCGGGCGAGCTCGGTGCGCTCGTCGCGGTCCAATCCCGCTTTCTCTGGGCGGCAGAGACGATCACGGGCTGGCGGGCCGACCCCACACGGGGCGGGGGGTGTCTGCTCGATCTCGCGTCGCATCACATCGACCTCGTCACGCACCTGGCGGCCAGCCCGGTCGTCACCGTGCGCTGTACCACGGGCTCCCGTCGCACGCCCGAGGACTCGGCTCTCCTTCACCTCACACTCGCCAGCGACGTCGAGGTGCAGATGTTCGTCTCGTTCGCGGTGGACACGGCCGCCAACCGTATCGATCTCTTCGGCACCGACGGCCATCTCGCGCTGGACCTTACCGACGCCCGACCCTCTCCGGTGATGCGACCCCCGGGAAGGGGGGCGCGAATCGTGCGGGCAAGGCGTGCCCTGGCCGGTCTCCACCCGGCGCGGCTTCTACGCTCTCCAGGTCATGAGCCCTCGTTCGCCGCCTCGCTCGACGTCTTCTTCGAGGCCGTCCTGGAGGGCACCGCCGTGGAGTCGACTCCCGCCACGGGCCTCGAAGCCGTAGCCGTCGTCGAGGCGGCCCGCCGGTCGGCCCTCTCGAACGGGGCGCCGATCCTCGTCGAGGTCCGATGACGGGACCTCGCCGCGTCCTCATCATCCACGACTACCAGGGGGCGGACGGCGGCGCGGAGATCGTCGTGCAGGACTTGCGTCGCGCCCTGCGCTCTCGGGGCATCGATGCGCGCTTGATGGCGAGTACGGCTCGATCTTCGCGATTCGACGAAGCCGCCGACTTTCCCTTTCCCGGCACCCTCGGCTTGGCGCGGGCGCTTCCCGAAGTCGTCAACCCCGGTGCGGTGGTCGCGTTGCGGCGGGCGTTGCGCGCCTTCGATCCCGAGGTGGTGCACCTCTCCATGTTCCTCACGCAGGCCTCTCCGGCCATCCTCCCGCTCCTGCGTGGGCGGGCGACGCTATGGTGGGCCAACGAGTACCGGTCGATCTGCCCGACCGGCACCCGACTGCTCCCGGACCGGACCCTCTGCACCCATGACGCCGGCCCCGTGTGTGTCCGCGAAGGGTGCATGAGCGTGCGGGGATTCCTGCCCCGAGCGCTGCAATTGTCGCTGCTCCGCCGCTGGGCGTCGGCCATCGACCGCATCCTCACTCCAAGTCAGGCCATGACCAACGAGTTCGTCGACCGCGGGTGCCGCGTGGACGCGACCCTGCCGCACTGGGTGCCCGCACCGACCGCAATTCGGGATCTGGACTCGGCACCGGTCGCGGCGTTTGCCGGTCGGCTCCACCCGACGAAAGGAATCGACGTCTTGTTGCGCGCCTTCGCCAGGGCGACCGTAGACCTGCCGGAGGCCCGCCTGTGGATCGCTGGAGAGGGACCGGAAGAGCCCCGCTTGCAGGCGCTCGCGACGCAGTTGGGTATCGGGGACCGGACCGCCTTCCTGGGGGCGTTGACGCGCGCCGGGGTCGAGCGCAGGCTCGCCCGAGCCTGGGTCCAATGTGTGCCGTCGGTCTGGAACGAGCCTTTCGGGTTGGTCGCCGTCGAGGCCCAACGGCGCGGAACGCCGGTGATTGCCAGCGCCGTCGGCGCGCTGCCCGAGTTGATCGTGGATACGGAGACCGGCTTTCTGGTCGCCCCCGACGACCCAGAGGCTCTCGCAGCCCCTCTGCGGCGGCTGTTACGGGGCGAAGACGACCTCGCTGCGCTGGGAGATGCCGGACGCCGCCGGGCCGAGACCTGCTACACCGAAGAAGCGCTCGTCCCCGAGCTCATCGACCACTACACGTCCATCATGGGGAGTCCCCTCTCTTGAGCGAAGTCCAGCCCGCATTGAGCGTGGTCGTCGTCACCCGTGATGATTCCCGCACGCTCCAGCCGATCCTCGCCGCATTCGGTGCCTTGCCCGTGGCAGACCGCCTCGAGGTGGTGATCGTGGCACCCGACAAAGACTCGGGCACCCCCGCGCCCGGGCTGATTGCGCCCTTCGCAACCACGACCACCGTCGGGGTCGGTCCCATCGTCAATCGGGGCCGAGCGGCAGCCGCGGGAGTCCGGGTCGCGCGCGGGCCCATCATCGCACTCAGTGAAAACCACTGCTTCCCGGAGCCCGACTGGGGAGAACGGGTGCTCGCGGCCCACGAGGTCGCAGGAAGGGTGGGAGTGGGGCCCGCGGTCTTCAACGCCAACCCCGAAAAGGCGCTCAGCCGGATTGCCCACGCGGCCGGGTATGGCATGTACACGACCGATCATCCGGCAGGCGCCCGTGAGGAACTCGCGCTGCACAACAGCTCGTTCCTGCGCGCTGCGGTCACCCCGCACCTCGACCGTCTCGAAGACCTCCTGGGTGATGAACGGCACCTATGGCAGACCCTGCGTGGGGCCGGGGGCGTGCTCTGGTTCGATCCTGCGATTCGCAAGGGCCACATCAACGAAGCGACGTGGGAGCTGGTGCTGGGTCTGGCCTGGTGCGGCGGGCGGCGCTACGGAGGAGTGCGGTCCCGGGACTGGCCCGCACACCGTAGACTTGTCTACGCCGTAGCGGCACCACTCATCGCACTCCCGGTGTTTCGCAACGTCTGGCGTCAATTGGCACCAGCCGAACGGCGGGGCAGGCCGGGGCTGCGCGTGGCCCTCACGCTGCTGCCGTTCGCCCTCTCCCATGCCATCGGCGAAGGGGCCGCCTATGTGCTGGGGCAGAAGACGGAGTTTCCCTTCATGGAAGACGAGGAGTTCCTGATCCGGGAACGCCTGGGTGGAGTCCCCCTCGAAGATCCGCGGATCGCCGGGCTCGTGGCCGGACTCGACCGGTGAGCGGGCCACCCCGCCTCTCGGTGGTACTGGTCAGCCGTACGGGGATCGCCGAGTCCACGCCCGTGTTGCGACAGCTGCTTCGGCAGACGCTGCTCGACGCGATGGAGGTGTTGCTGGTGGCGCCGCGCGGGGCGGTGACGCCCGACGACCTGAGTGCCTTCGGATTCTCGCGGGCGCGGCTCGTCGAGGTCGATCGCGTAGACAGCCGCGGCCGCTCGGCTGCGGCCGGGGTGCGAGCGGCTTCGGCGCCGTTGGTGGCGCTGGTCGAGAACCATGCCTTTCCCGGACCCACCACCTTCGAATCGCTGATCCAGGGATGGAGTGAGCGCGACGCGGCCATTGCCCCGGTGATCACCTCGGCCAACCGGGACCTGCTGCGGAGTCTCGCGTCGCTGCTCGTGTTCTACGGCGAGATGGTGGCGCCGAATCATGGCGGACCCAGAGATTCACTTCCCTACCACAACGCCGTCTATCGCACCGACCTCCTGAAGGGGCTGGGGCCCGAACTCGATGCGATGATGGCCGAGGAATCGCGCCTTCACGACGCCCTGCGGGCAGCGGGCTACGACCTGCGGCAACGACCCGGCGCCCTCACCTGGCACATCAACGAATCGCGCTGGTCCCGCGTCGTGGGGGATCCCTTCGTGGTGGCACGACGCTTTGGTGCCCAACGCGCGCGCGATTGGTCGCGAGCGCGACGGGGACTCTACTTCGCGGCCGCGCCGGCGGTCGCGGCCGTACGGTTCATGCAGCTGATGCAGAGGGCGCGAGCCGCGTCGGATCTCGACGACAGGATCGGTTGGGTGACCCCACTGCTCATCTTCCTGGCCGGAGTGTCGGCCGCGGGCGAAGCGATGGGGTATCTCGACCCGCAGTGGGCCATGCCGGCCGACTTCGACCGGCACGAGTTCGATATCCGAGATCGTCTGGCCGGCGTGCCCCCGTCCGAGCCATGGATCCGCGCGCTCATCGACGACCTCGCCGAGGGCGTGCGGTGACGACATGGGCGCTGACGGGCGCCGCACATGACTGAGGCGCAACCCACCGTCTCGGTGATCGTCCCGACCTTTGGTCGGCCCGACGCCCTCGCCGCATGCGTCGTGGCGCTACGACAGATGGACTATCCGTCGGATCGCTTCGAGATCCTGGTCGTCGACGACGGGAGCCCCATTCCGGTGCAGATTCCGCCCGGACCGGCGCGGCCTCGCGTACACCTGATCCGCCAGGTGAACCAGGGCCCCGCCGTGGCCAGGAACCGGGCGGCCGCCGCGGCCACCGGCGATGTCCTGGCCTTCACCGATGACGACTGTCGACCCCACCCGAGCTGGCTACGAGCGCTGGTCGACGCTCTCGATGAGCACCCGGACGCCCTCCTGGGGGGGGACACCCGCAACGGCCTCATTGCCAATCGCTGGGCCGAAGCGAGCCAGACGCTGGTGAGCTTCCTCTACGGCTCATTCGGTTCCTGCCGGGCCCTGCGCCCGTTCTTCACATCGAACAACCTGGCGGGGCGCCGTGAGGTCTTCATGGACCTGGGTGGATTCGACGAGAGCTTTCGACACAGCGCCGCCGAGGATCGCGATCTGAGTGAGCGGTGGTCGCAGCGGGGCACGCTCCTCTTCGTGCCGGACGCCCATGTCGAGCACCATCACGCTCTCGACGCCCGCGGCTTCTTCAAGCAGCATCACATGTATGGCCGCGGTGCGGTGCACCTGGCTCGCCAGCGTCGGCTTCGTGGCGAGGGATCTCCGGTGCCCGAGCCCCTCTCGTTCTATTGGCGGATGTTCACCTACCCGATGCGTGAACGGGGGATCAGGCGGGGGGCGACCCTCGCCGCCCTCATCGTCGCCGCTCAGGTCGCGGGCCTCACGGGGATGCTGACCGAGGTGCTACGGCGTCGAAGTACGGAAACCGCTTTTTGAGCCCGTTGATCGGCTGCTCGACGAGGGTCCATGACAGCAGAGACACGAGCAGCGTGGCGGCGAAGTAGTAGACGGCCCGCAAGGGCCAGATGTCACCCATCTCCAGACCGAACCAGTTGAGCGGCAGCCACAGGAAGGCGGTCGACACTCCGTGATAGAGATACAGCCCATACGAGATCTTGCCGATGCCGACGGCAGGCCCCCAGGACAGGACACGGCCGAACCATCCCCCGAAACCGGTCGAGGCTCCAGCCACCAGCCAGACGCCCAGCAGCCCAAGCCCCGTATCTTCGATCGCCGAAAAGTACTCGTTGGGCCAGACGCCCTTGATGATCATCAAGCCGAGGCCCACGACACCCGCCCACCGGGCCAGTCGGCGGGCCTGGGCGGGCCCGTGCTCCCCAGTCATGCGGGTGTACGCCAGGAGCCCGCCCAGAGCCAGGGCATCGATGCACGCCGGGGTCGCAAACAGCCGCATCTCCTGACTCAGACCAACAGTCAAGAATCGGTAGAGCGGACCCAGAGCCACGGCGGCCAGAATGGAGCGGAGCAAGAATCGTCGTGGCACGAACAGCAGAACGAGGGGCCAGAGCAGGTAGAACTGCTCCTCGACGGCCAGCGTCCAGACGACGGTCATCCCCCCGGCATCCTGCGACGTGAACGCAAAGAACCAGTTGAACGTGTAGGTGAGCAGTGGGAGCATCGGGGCGACCATCTCGGCCGCCGACTCCGCCACGCGGGTCTCGGTCCGCGACACGATCCACAGCATGAAGATGCTGCCGTAGTAGATCGGAAAGATCCTCAGGAATCGTCGCGCATAGAATCGGCGCAGCACCCTGCCCCGTGACTCGCCGGTTCGATCGATGCGATCACGGCATTTCAACAGGATTCCGGATATCAGGAATCCACTCAAGACGAAGAAGAGAAAGACACCCGCCCTCTCGAGGGTGATCACTCGGGGCAGCTTCCCCACAGTGACCCAGTGGCCCCACATGACGAAGCCGACGGCCAACGCACGCACGCCGTCGAGCTGCCGCATGTACGACAACGAGGCACTCTCCCCCGCCGGATGGGCGCTCGCGCTCACCCGTCTGAAAGATACCGCTCGAGCACATCCTGCGTGGGCCCGAACTGGACCACCTTTCCGCCCTCCATCTCGACGGTGTGCGTGCACAAGCGGCCGAGGCTCTCGACATCGTGCGAGGCGATCAAGATGGTTTCGTCGGGCGCCAGCGCGTCCAGGAGCGCCTGCTCTCCTTTCTCGCGAAAGCGGTGGTCGACGCCCGACAGCCATTCGTCGAACACGTAGACCTCGGCCTTACGCAGCTTCATCGCATAGAGCGTGACACCGTAGAACAATCGTTGCGCGGTCCCGTACGACAGTTGCTCGAGCCTCGTGCGTCGCTTGTCTTCGATCTGGGCGAACGACAGCACCTCGTCTACGCCGCTTCGGGCCTCCTGAAGGGACAGCCCCAGGGCAGCCGCATTCAGGAAGAGATTGTCGAGCACCGACAACGTCGGCATGACGCCGGCCTTCGGACCGAAGAGGCAGCCGACCGTCCCGTTCACGCGAACGGTGCCTTCTTCGGCCTGGTGGATGCCCGCGATCACTCGCAGGAGTGTGGTCTTGCCCGCACCGTTGCGCCCGACGATCCCCACACGAGCGCCCTTCTCCAGCGTGAGGTCGACCCCGTCGAGCGCGGCCACCGTGTCGGCGGTGGTTCCGAGCCGTCCGAGCCGGAGCAGCTCCCGATACAACGGCTGGCGCTGGCGTCCGTTGATCATGAACCGCTTGCGGACCCCGTGAAGCTCGAGCGCGACGCTCATATGAAATCCGCGATGGCGGGCCGCAGGCGCCGAAACACCAGCCACCCCAGCAGCAGCACGACCAGGGAGCCACCCAGCATCAGGGGGATTCCGCTCGGGGCCCGTCCGTACAGCAGCGCTTCGCGACCCGCATCGGTGATCAAGGTGAGTGGATTCAAACCGACTGCCTGTCGCGCCCTGGGGTGATCGATGATGTCGACCGAGTAGAAGATCGGAGTGAGAAAGAAGAGCATCCGCATGAAAAGGCTCCACACATACGTCAGATCGCTCAGGAAGACGACCATCGCACTGAGGGCGAGGGCCACCCCGATCGTCAGCGCGAACAGCGACACCACGACGGGAATGAAGTACAGGGCGTTCAGCGTGAGGCCACGGGGACCGAAGGCGAGCACCGCAAGGGCGACGAGCGCGATCTCGATGGCGTAGGTGAGCCCCTCGACGAGCACCGAGCGGAGGACGACCACCTCGAGCGACATCGTCGAGTTGAGCACCAGATCCCGACTGCCGAGCATGCCGTTGGCCGCGCGAGTCGTTGCATTCTGAAAGAACTGGAACTGGATGATGCCCGTCAGGATGAAGAGGGGGTAGTAGGGTACGCTCGCAAACCCCGCGACCTCGGAAAACACCACGAACAAGACGAGCGTCAGCCCGAGGGGACTCAGCAGATGCCACAGCATGCCAAGGGCGGAGTTCTTCTCGTGGACGAGAAGCTCGCAGCGTGTCGTCTGGTAGAGCTGATGGGCCAGGACGGAGCGTTTCACGACGTCAGTTCCTCGAGCACCCGATCCTGTCCCTCGGGCTTCCGGGTCGGTAACATCGGAGCCGGAATGAAGATCACACCGGCCCGGAGCCCACCGAGAAACGCCGCCGTCATGAAGGTGGCATTGGCCGCATAGGTGACCCCGGCGAGCTCGAGCGTCTTCCAGAAGCCCAATCCCCGACCGGTCACCGTGCTCGCCATGGGCACGAGACCGACCACACCGGCGAGCCCGAGAGCCGCGGCGACCGGATACGCACCCAGGAGTGCCGCGAGGGCCGCTCCGGCGAGCAGCAGGTGGGCCAGGTGGAAGACCGTGAAGAAGCCCGCCACCAGCATCGGGAAACGTTCGATCTCAACGTCACGGGTGATGGTGCGCTGGGCCTGACTCACCCAGTAGAGGTAGAGCCCCTTGATCTTCGTCTTCTCGTAGGCCTTGCCGACGTTGATTCCCCACCCCCACAGCTGCTTGACCATGGCCGGAAAGGTACGCCGGTTGCGGTGCCGCACGACGACCCCGGGCTCCCGGCACGCGACCCACCGGTCGTGGAGCGCGACCCGGAAGCAGACGTCGACGTCTTCGGACGTCCGCATTCGCGGGTCGTACCCGCCGATGTCGGCGGCACACTGTCGGCGGATGGCGAGGTTGTTGTTCGAAAAATGAAAGAAGCCCAGTCGGAACCTGCGAGTCCCGGACGCTCCCGGAAGGACGGGTAGCTCGATGATCATGGACGGGCCTCGATGGCCGATCGGATTCGGATCGTCATGTCTTGTGTCCGTGGAAGATCTCGTAGTAGGTGTCGACCGCGGACTCCTCTTCAGCCGGCCAATGAGCCACCCACCCACCGACCAGGCCCACATTGTCAGCGCGCAGGAAGGCTCGCTCCACACTCCCCAGCCAACCCTCCGGGATCCCGCAGTCGTCGTCGGTGAAGGCCACCACCTCCTGGGTCGCCAACTCCAACACCCGGTTGCGAGCCTTCGGGATGCTCGCCTCTGCGAGGTAGTCGTAGACGAGGGGCAACCGATCCATGAACGACTCCACCACCGCGCGCGTGTCGTCGGTGGATCCGTTGTCGACCACCACCACCTGGTCTGGGCGTCGCCGTTGCAGCGCCAGGGACTGGAGTGCGTTGACGAGGTCGCCCGCCCGGTTGCGCGTCGTGATCCCCACCGTGAGGCCCAGGCGACGATGGGCGTCGTCCAGCTCGACGACGGTCGCGCCCGACAAAACCTGCGCCACGAACTGATGGAGGCACCGATACAGGTTGCTGGCGGGCGCCTCACCCCGCTCCCCCGACAACAGCGTCGCGTAGTACTCCTCGACGAGGTCCAGAAAGGCACTTGCCTCCGGGTACCTCACGCGCAGTGCGTCGAACACCTCGGACGACGACAGGAGCAGCATGCGGCGCTGTTGAGGGTGCGCGAGCAGGGCGCGGATGATGTCGAGGGCATCTCGAATCGTGTCGTCGTCGTCTTCGACGAATACCTCGGGATATTTTCTGCTGGGAAGCCAGCCGGTATGCTTTTCATACGCGCCCTGGAGAGCGCGGAAAAAATGCTCCGCCTCGACCAGGAGTTCCTGGTATACCGGGGCGGGAAGCGAGTACTCGGACGCACCGCGCAGGAGGGCGTGCGCGGGGGCGTGGACAATCGGATCCAACGGAATCACGTCGACGAAGCTGCCCTGCCAGGTAAACAACAAGAGATGCGATCCGACCTCGACGATGACGGTGTCCCGCGCCTTACCACGCTTCTTCAGTTCCTTCGACAGCGTCCGCAGCTGCTCGTACACACCGGTCGACGCCAACGCCACGATGTGCGTGGTCTCGTCGACCGAGATGTAGAAGAGCTTGGGGAGCAAGCCGAGCGGCACGGACGGGGCTGTCCAGCTCGCCCGTACACGATTGCGATCGAGGTAGTGCGGTGGGGGTGCCACCTGACGGCGTGGGACACCCGCCGGTCCCGGGGTCAGTGCAACCGAAACATGTGACTCCCGGGCCAGGATCGTCTGGTGTATTTCCGCGACGAGGTCGAGAAGGCACTCGAAGAGGGTTCCCACATCGGCCGACCGGAAGTACGACGTGCGGCGCTCGAGGTCGAGAAGCGCCAATCCGGGATTTGCCGACCGGTCCCCCACCAGTTCTCCGCAGCCCAATTCGTCGGCCACGGCCGCCAGCTTCTCGAACAACCCTCGCCAGAAGATCTGGCGCCCCGACCAGCGCTCGCTGGTGAGGATCGCGACCCGTACCAGCGTGTCGAGCTCGTCGAGGAGTTCGACTGCCGTCGGAGTCGGGACACCGGGACCCGGCTCTACCGGATCGCCCAACAGCAGCACCGCCTGGCCGCGTTTCAGTCGCACACGAAACGAGGCGGGGATCGGAAAGCCAGCCTCGACTTCGGACATGAAGATCAGGTTGGACGACTTCTCACTCCACTGCCCGAGAAAGGGAAAGAGCAGACGCCAGCGATTGTAGGTCGCCCTCACCCTGAAATGCTCACCTTCGGCGCGCTCGAGCGGGGCCTTGAAGACCAGGATCAAATCGATGTCGGAGTGCCCGTAGACGGGTTGCCCCTGGAAGACCGATCCAGTGCCATATACGGCCTGAAGCTCCGGGTGATGTGCGAGCGATCCGAGCAGCCGCCGTAGCCCGAGTCGATACAGGCTCGCCAGTACGGGCCCGAAGGGCCGGACGTTGGCGGCCACCACCACCCCCTGGATGAGGCGTCTCGGGTGCAGCTTTGCGACCAGGCGTCTAAACCTCAACGCGGCTTCCCGGGGCCCAGGGCCCTGAGAAATGAAAGCACCTGATCCACGTTTCGTTCACGGTCTCTTCCGAGTTCCAGCACGTACACCCTGGACCGGAACAGCAGGCGCACAGCGGCGACGAGGCGCCCCAGGAAGATCATGCTCCCCCGCACCAGCTCCAACGGGGACGACCGCAAGAGGAACTCGAGCCCCTGATAGAGGCCCACACCCACCACCATGTGGCGGAGCAGCGCCTTGAAGCCGACCAACCGGCCAACGGGGCGTATGACGCAATCGCGCCCCAGACGACGCTTGCCGATGAACAGGTTCCGAGGACGAGTCACGCCGCCGCCGACCCGATCGCCGAACGCCGTCGTCGCGATGAGATACTTGGGCTCGAACTCCATCCGCTCGATGCGATAGACGTGCTCGTCCGCGACGCCCTCGGGGATGGGCGGGAGGACTCCGATCCGGAGCGGAAACGCATGGACGTTTCCCCTCCGATCGATCAGGGGGCTGTCTTCGGACACGAGCGTGAATTCCGTGCCCTTTTCCAGGAACCCGAGCCCGAGGGTGCTCTTGCCCCCTCCGGAATCCATCATGAACAGGGAGGATTCCGTACCATCGCTCACGCCCAGAGCGTGGATCCGATGAAGGCCCTTCCGCTCGAGCAACTCGCCCACCCTGGAGAGGATCGAGAGGTACACGATCTCGTGCAGTCGATGCACGTTGGTCGAGACGACGTCGAGGTGATTCCTGCCCCGGTCGTAGGTTCCGAGCGCCGATCCGTGATAGTCGAGGTAGGTCAGATCGCCCAGCGTGTAGCAGTGGTTCCGGGGCGTGTGTACCTGTGCGGTAAGTTCGGGCAGTGCGTCCCAATCCGGTTCGCCGTAGCGAGCCTCGACGGAGTACTGCGCGCCGTCGTCCCCATCACCCGGAGCGGGCGACAGGAAATACGCAAAGTCCATCGCGACCCGCTCGAGCACCTCGTTCGAGTCGGTCCGGACATGCGACCGCACACCGTGGAAGTCGAGCCACACGTCGCCGCCGCATGCGTCGCCCCCAGGTCGAGACTGGCTCGGGGCGGAGCGGTCCCGCTTGGGGGGCGCTCCGGGATCGATCATCGTCATGGGACCGGGCTTGGGGGGGGCTCGCCGGTGGGGTGCCGAACGGTCGAAGGTGCCGTGCCGCCTCAAGGGACCGCGCCGCGAGACAGTTCGGAACTTGTGTCGGTGCGACGCCGCACCGCAAGGCCGCTCTCCGATCGTGCACCCCTCACGGGGCGTGGCCAGTCGCCCGCGCAAGGAGTATGGTACACGTCGGACTCGGCTCCACTGACAAGTCTTCACTCCCTCTGGGCGGTTTGATCGTGCGAGAACCGAAGGTCTCCCTCCCGACACTCCCGCAGGGCTTGCCCCAGGGTCTATGCGTCATGCCCTGGTTCAATCTGGCGGTAGCCACCGACGGAGCGATTGCGCCTTGTTGTGAGTTCGATGGCGACCTCGGCAACGTCGCTTCGCGGACGCTCTCGGAGGCATGGAACAGCAGCGAGCTCGGTGAGATCCGGAAAGCCTTCGCCGCAGGCGAAGAGGTGCCGGGCTGCTGGAAGTGCTTTGACCGCGAGAGGGCCGGGGGCCCCAGTCTGAGGACCGACAAGAACAAAGAGGCACCCCAATGGATCTCGAGACTCGCGGCCTCCGAAGATCTCGCAGAGAGCGTCTCGGATCATCCGGTCGCCTACGACATTCGATTCTCCAACCTGTGCAACTTCGCCTGCCGCTCTTGCTGGCACGGAGCGAGTTCGAGGTGGTTCAAGGATGGCAAAGCACTCGGCGTTACCGCCAGTGACAAGGCCATCATCCGCAGCTTCAACAGCCTGGACGACGCCATCGAGCAGATGGAGGTCGGGCTCGACTCCATCGAACGACTCTATTTCGCAGGGGGCGAGCCGCTCATCATTCCCGAGCATTTCAGCCTCCTCGAACTGCTCATCGAACGCGGCCGGACCGATATCGAGCTTTCGTACAACACGAACATGTCGGTCACCGCCTTCAAGGGTCACTCGATCTTCGAGCTCTGGAACCACTTTCCGAGCCTCGACGTGCACGTGAGCGTCGATGCCGCCGGGGAGCGAGGTGGGCTGGTGCGGACGGGATTTCAGTGGGATCGCTTCGTGGCCAACGTGGACGAACTGAGGAGAGTCTGCCCTCACGCGACCATCTGGTTCGGGATCACGGTTTCGGTCCTGAACATCCTGACGTTGGGCGACCTTCTCGAAGCCCTCGAGGAGGAATGCGGCGCCACACCCGACCGCTTCGTTCTCCATCCCGTCCAGGAGCCGATCTACTACCGCACGCAGGTGCTGCCGGCATCGCTCAAGCGATCGGCGAAGAGAAGTCTGGAGCGCTACCTCGAGGGCCTCACAGTCCGAACGAAGGACTCGTTGCCTGACAGCGGAATCGTGGCATCCATCGGCGCCCAGAGCGACTACATGTTCGCTGAAGACCTGACGACCTACCTGCCGCACCTCAAGCGCATGCTGATGCAAGTCGACGAGTTGCGGTCGGAAGACAGCCTTGCCGTGCTACCCGAACTCCGTCCGGCCTTCGGGGGTCTGCGGGGATTGTGGATCGAGTTCCGTCGCCGCCGGCAAGTCGCCGCCGAGCGAGATCACGCCGCCCCCTGAATCGAGCTCCTGTCGTGTTTGCGCCCAGATCGCGACGAAGATCAGGGCCGCCAGGGGCAGGAGCCAATCGACGCGGGTAGTGTATCGGGGTTGGACGGACGAGAGAATCCCGGTGATCGCGGCGTTGGCGACGAGCCCCACGCCGACGAGCAGAACGATCCACCGAACATCGGTCCGGCGGCGGAGCAGCCAACCAAAGACCACGAGGACGACGAGGGCGATCCGGCGAGTGACGCGCTGAAGCACCTCGGCCTGAGTCAGGGGAAGCGTGCCCTGGAATTGTCGGGTGGCCTGGTACCGACGGGCGCCATCGTGCGCGACCCGGTCGATCTCGGCCTCGGTATGGGGATAGGTGACGAAGTCACGGACGCCCGTGACCCGCAACGAGCTCGCGAAGCCGCCCCACGAGGCCCGTAGCTGCGCGAGCGGCATCGCCCGAACGGTGGCCCGGACGATGCGCCATTCGTCGCGGCTCACCTGGTCCCGGTCGGCCTCACTCAACCGCGCCAGGACTCCATCGTCGTCGAACAGAAAGACCCAGTGTGATTGCGGGAACTGATCGAGGTGATCGCACAGAGGGGAATCGAGTTGGGGACACTGGTCGCGGAGATAGCGGGTTGCCGTCCCGTCTTCGATCAGACGGGCCAGGAGGTGGGGGGGGTGCCGACCCACGATCGAAGGGCTCCCATCGTAGAGCCCGTTCACGACGATGAGGGACGAGATCGACAGGGCCAGCGCTCCGATGGGGATACGAGACTGGTCCAGCGCACGGGCCAGGCCCCCTCCGACAACGAGCATGCGACCGAGGACGAATACGGCTACCAGCACGAGTCCCAGCGCCAGGTGGGAGGTATGCGAGACGATGGCAAGCCACAGGGCCGCACCCGCGGCGAGCCGCCCGCGGTGGGTGAGCCCGCTCTCGAGGCCGAGCAGGATCAGTGCGAGGATCAGGACCGCAGCCAGGATGTCGGGCATCACGAACGACACATGCCAGCTCAGCCCCGTGACGACCGTGAGCAGGGCTACCACGGCCCATTCCATCCACGGAGCCACCCGACGCACCGTGCTTGCCAACAGGAGGTGGATGAGAGACGAGACGATGACGGCGTTGAACACGACGACCCCCCACGGGGAGTGGTCGAGGTGAAACGGCCAGATCACCAGCGAGTAGAGGAGCGAGCGATGGAACCACTCCCCTACGGAGGCATCTCCCCCTCGCAGCACACGCAGGACATGCGATCCCTCTGCGAGGTATCCGATCGAGTCGGAGTAGAAGAGCGGCCACCCGTTGAGAAATGCCACCGCCAGGAGGATCGCCGCAGAGACCCCCACCACGACCACCGATGGGAGGTGCAGGGGGGGGTTGGGGTCGGGATCCACCGATCAACCGCCTCCGCGTCGGCGCAACCTCACCTCGAGTCCCTGGGATCGAATGATGATGACGTCTCCCTCTTCGATATAGACCGCTGCGTCACCCCGCACCTCGATGTCAACGTCGCCCAGGCGCGAGACCTGCCGCAATGGGCCTGCGGGGGCCGGAGCACGCGGAGCAGGGGGAACCGCAGCCTCGACGGGCGGGCGGGGCGGCAATGGTCGAGTGGGAGGTGTCGGCTCGGGCAGCGCGAGGGTCACTTCGACAGGGTGCCCTCCGCGATCGAGGCCGAGGGCGAGTTCCCGACCGGGCTCGAGCCGCGCGAGCCGTTCGCCCCCACGCTCGCTGGTGACGGCAAACCCGTCGACTCGGACCACCCGGTCACCGGCCCGCAAGCCGGCCAGGTCTGCGGGGCCGCCCGGCTCCACGGCGCGGATCGTCGGCGCCTCGGAGAAGCTCCAGGCCGGAGCACCCTCCCTGAACTCGAGGGAACAATTGGTGCAGGCGAGCGACAGACCGAGGGGCGCATGCCCCTCCGAAAGCGACATCAGGCTCCCGGCACGTACACTGAGGGGCTCGGGATGGGTGGGCGGGGACGGGGCGCTGACCGGGGCCGGAGCGCGCACCGGAGCCGGCGCACGGACCGGCGTCGGGGCGCTGGTTGGAGAGGGCGCTCTCGTGGGAGGGGGAGCGCGGGTGGGCGCAGGCGCCCGCAGGGGCGCGGGAGGAGCGGGCGGCTCGGGCAGGCAGGCCTCGTACGCCTCTACTGCGACCTCGCGCTCCCGCCCGTCGCGGCGCACGGTGAGTCGGACGGTGTCGCCGACGCCATAGCTGGAAAACGCCTCTCCTCCGTCTTGCGTCGTGATCAGTCGGCCGTCCACCGCAACCAGAACATCCCCCGCACGGAGGAGTCCGGTGGAGGGGCCCTCCGGCGCTACCCCGAGGATACGGGGCTCGGTGCCGAACGAGGCGAAACGGCGGTTCGTCGCGAAGGAGACCGAGCAGTTCTCGCAGCTGATTCCGGTGATCCCGAGCGATGGCACCCTCTCGCACGATTGGCTCGTTGTCGACTGGGCGCGGGTCATGGCCGGCAGAGCGAAGGCGAGGAGCATCACGGCTCCGAAGCGCTGTTTATGGGTCATGGGGTGTCCTGTGTGATTGCGAGGTCAGAACCAGACGACGGTGCGGTAGGGAGCGGTAGCGCCCGACGAGTCCGACGGGATGGCCAGGCGCGGCCTCAGGACCTCCAGGATCCGCCAGAGGTCGGCGTCATCTGGGTCGAGTCGGGCGAGCTCGGCAGCCGCTGACCGGAGCACCGCTCGCCCGATTTCGCGCCCGTCCTGGGAATCAGCGGGATCGATCGAGGCCAGGGCGGACAGCGAGGCGACGTACTCGCTCCCGGTCCGCTGGATGAGCGCGGCCGTACGAGCTGCGTCGGCCTCGGCAAGCACCTCCACGATCTCGATGCTACGCCTCCCGCCGCGCTGTTCGCCCATCGTGAAGCCAGTCGTGAACAGGGCGATACCAGCGGCCGCCGCTGCGGCCGCCCATCCCACCCCCCCTCGGGGTCGGCCCCGCCGCGGCATGGGCGGCTGAAGCAGGCCCTCGGTTCGGAGGCGGTGGACGGTGCGATCTTCGAGACCTGGAGGTAGCTCAGTCATGTACTTCGGCTCCATCGGATTCGCCGAGGGCGATGCGCAAGGCCCTCCGGGCGTGAAACAACTGACTCCTGGACGTACCCACGGCGATCTCGAGGTGAGCGGCGATCTCGGGGTGGGTAAAACCCTCCCAGTCGTGGAGCAGCAACACCGTGCGGTACCCGTCGGGAAGGGTCGTCAACGCCGCCTCCAGATCCATGCGGGCATCGGTGGGCTCGGAGCGACCCGGTGCCCCGAGCAGCGGCAGTGGCTGATCGTCCAACCGGCGGCCCACTGTGCGCAGGTGCTCGCGGGTGCGATTGATGGCGATCCCCGACAGCCAGGTGCGGAGCGACGACTCCCACCGAAAGCCCGGCAGCGCACGGACGGCCTTTACCCAGCTGTCCTGCATCACGTCCTCGGCGTCCGGTCCGGCGTTGCCGAGCATCCGCACCACGACCCGAAACACGGCGGGCGTGTGTCGACGGTACAACTGCCGAAACGCCGGCTCATGGCCGTTCATCACCGCCTGGGCCAGGATCTGGTCGGGGGTGTCGTCGAGAAGGCGGATTCGATCAGTCACATCCATGAGGGACTCCGCGCCCTCGAAGCGTTGGTCGAGGCCGAAACGGGCCCGAGCTACTCGATGAAGATCTTTTCTTCGGCCGAGACGAAGAGCACGTCGCGCAGACCGGTGTGCTTGCGAAAGAAGTCGGCCCCCCTCTTGGCGATGCCATCGTCGGTGAAGCCGCGGATCACCAGGTCTGCGTGTCCACTGTTCACCTCGACCAGACGTGAGAAGTCGGTACGATCGTCGGTCGCGAAGACCTGCAGGTTCTTGTCGGTCATGAGCAGACGGCCCTCACTGATCATGGCCTTCAACTGCTCGGTGCGCTCCTTGACTTCGCCCTTCGGGTACGCCGCGAACAGCTTGATCTCGCCCCGACGCCACTCGGGGTGGCCGAGGAGGATGTAGGCCAGGAGGATCATGAGGTTGGCGTTGCGGTAGTCGTGCCAGGTCAACCAGACATGGATCGATCGCCGATTGCCGAAAAAGTGGTCCGTGTGCCGAAGCACGAGCCGATTCATCTGCGCGACGGCAGCGAGACGCGTACTCGCCACCACCTGGTCGACGACATCGGCATCGTCGTGGACCGAGAACTCGAACAACAACGTATTGTTGTCCATCCCGCTGATTCCCGGCATCTGAAGACTCTGCGCCAGCGCCGACTCCATGGACGGACTGATCATCGTGTCGACGAAGATCGCTCCCTCGCGCTCCTTCGCCGCAGCGACGAGTCGTGCCTGTACGGTACGCGACTCCTCGAACGTCTTGGTGTCGAGCAGCCCCCGGATGTGGTGCAGGTAGGTACCGAACCCGTAGCGATGGCACAGCCATTCCATGAACTCCATGGGGGCGTGACGGTCGAAGGTACGCGGGGTGATCAAGATCACGCTGGGGCGCCAATCCTTGCCTGGGGTCTTCTGCAACTTGATCTGCATCCAACGTGTGGCCTGGGTCATGACGCCGTGGAAGATCTCGGCCAGGTCGTCGGTGGCTTCACCCGCACGACTCCGGCGGATCACCAGGTACAGCAGGACCATGAACCCCATCGCCAGCACCGCGAAGACCAGATCCATCTGAAGCATCAACACGCCGCTGGCGACAGCCCCGAAGAGGCTGATCCACCACTTCGACCGAAAGCTCGGTCGGTACGACGGACGGGCCGCGAAGTGCTCGAGAAAGCTGATGGCGCACAACGCACCGTAGGTCACCATGAAGAACATCGACACGATGCGCGCGACGAGATCGACGGACCCCACCATGACGAAGGCGAGCGCCAGCACCCCGGTGACGAGGGTGGCGTTGCGCGGCTCGTTGGCCAGCCCGATCCCGGCCGACAGCATACGGTTCAGCCCCGCAGCCGGCACCACCCGGTCGGCGGCCAACGCCTGCAGCGTACGGGGTGCCACGACGATCGAGCCGATGGCAGACGACAGGGTCGCCATGGCGAGCCCGATGGGAATGATGGGCCCCCAGACCGCAATGCGACTCATGATCAGCTGATCGGCGGCCAGCTCGGTCGCCGGAGCCGACAATCCGAGCTTCACCACGACGAGGAAGTAGATCAGCATCCCCGCGAGGGTGGCCGACAGGATTCCCAGAGGAATGGACCGGCGCGGGTTGGCCAGATCGCCCGACAGCCCCACGCCCGCCGTCATCCCAGTGAACGCCGGGAAACAGATGGCGAAGACCAGCATGAACGGATCGGCCTCGGCGATCCCGCCGAGATAGGGCACCGCGTCACCGGCGTAGCCGTCGATCGCTCCGCCGGCGAAGAAGAAGGCCAGCGATGCGAAAAGAATCGCCGCCACGACGTACAGCGCGCGTACCCCCAGATCTGCGCCCCGCAGAAGGACGAGACCGATGAGGGCGAGGGTGGCCGGAAAGGCGATGAAGCGCAGGTCGAGGCCCATCCCCAGCCACTCCTCGAACCGCCCCGCCAACGGCGAGAAGGCCTCACCGAAGGCGATCATGTAGAAGGCCACCGAGATGGCCTGGGACAGGTACAGCGAGAGCCCGATGGCTCCCCCGATGGTGGTGCCGAACGACCGCGAGATGATGAAGTATTCTCCACCCCCCTCCACCCGGCGGTTGGTGGCGATCTCGGCAATGGCCAGAGCGGTGGGGATCGTCACCATGTGGCCCACCGCGACGATGAGCACGGTCCCGAGCATGCCGACGTTGCCCACGGCGTAGCCGAACCGCAGGAACATGACCGCACCCAGGATCGTGCTGATACTGGCCAGGAAGACGGGCGCGGTTCCGAAGCCGTAGCCGCGGGGCGCGCTCTCGGCAGCAGTCATGGATAGGTCTCGTCGCGAACGGGAGGGGGCCGACCATCACGTCGGTGCACATTCTAACGTCGACGCCCCCCCTGTGCCTTCTTCCTGGACTCCTAGCGGACCACGACGCGCAGCGGATTGCTCATCACGGCCGCCCCGGTTGGATCCGTACCGAGGATCACCACGTCCAGGAACCCCGGCGGCAGGTGCTCCATGAGGGCATCGAGGGTGAAGGTGGCTCGGGCTTCGCGGTAGCTACCCTGGTCGAGCACCGTGAGGGGAGTCACCTCGGAGAGCGCGGCCAGGGAGATCTGCCCGGGGGTGGACGGAACGACGCCCCAGAGCTGACCCCCATTGATCTCGAACTGCCCGGAGGTAAAGGCTTCGAGGTCCAGGTCGATCTGGGTCGGCACGCCTCCACAGGCGTTGGCCGCGGCGGAATACGGACCGCAGACCGTCATGGGGCCGGCCCGGAATCCCAAGTGATCCATGCCGGCATCGAAGAACGACGTCGTGCGGGGCTGGTTGGTCGTGACGGGACGGGTGGCAAACGCCTGATTGAAGGCGTTGTCGGTCACCGACGCGGTCACGAACCCGGCGGTGTAGATCGAGCCGGTCGGGCGGGACGGAAAACCCGGCTGGACCGTCTCGACACTCGGGATCCAGGGGAATGTCCCCGTGGGGGTGGCAGACTGGACGAAGGTGCCATCGAAGGGTTGGCCCAGGCCCACGGCGGCCGAGAAGAGAGTGAGCGGCTCGAGTCCGACGGCCTGGAACTGCGAGAAGTAGAGAATCCCTCCGAGTTCGAGATCGTCCTCGACAAATGGGCCCGTGACGGAAATCGTCCCCGACAGAATGGCCGGCAGTTCGGGCAGCCCGGTCAGGACGGGCGCCTGGGTATCCCTCAGCCAACGGATGGCCGAGAACGGCCCAGGGTTCAGCGCCTTGTCGAAGGCACCGGCGTCGAGCGTGAACTCGGCGGGCCCGACCACCCCGCTCAAATCTGGCGCGAACCCGTTCTGGATCCCACCTCCGATGATCTCAGGAAGACAGGCACTGTTATCGAGGGTTCCAACGATGCAGCCGAACTCGTCGGCTCGCTCCCAGGAGACCTTGACTCTGAACTGGTCCGAGATCCCCGACATGACACCTCCGGCCCCCGGTAGGTCGAATGCATCCCACCCGAAGTTGGGCGTTCCCGGGTTGATCGCCCCGTCGTACGTCCAGGTCGAGCCAATCCGGAACCCGGGAGCCGCCGGCGGCGTGCGGTCGATTCCAGCAAGCGCGTGATTGCCCCCGCCATCGAGGAACGGGTACACCATCAGGTTGTTGAAGTCGTCGGTGAAGTCGGCCTTGACGTATAACGCGGGCGGGGTCTCGGCCAGACTCGATCCGTCGAAGTATTCGCCCAACTCGTAGGCAAGGCTGAAACCGCCGACTATGGAAGCATGGACGCCGCCAACGCCCAGGTCCACAACGGTGGCGGATCCGTTCGCGTCGTCGACCCACCGAAGCCCCTGGTCGAGAGAGAGCCGGGCCTGGAGATCGGAACTCAACCAGAACTGAGACGGAAAGGCCAACCCGCCCGTCACGGTGGGGCCGCGATTATCGACGAAGAACGAGCCACTGAAATCCGGAAAAAGATCAATGCCATTGCCGACCATGACCGTGAGTCCGGTACCGTCTGCGAGCGTGACGTCGGCGTCCTGACCCCAGCGGAATTCTCCCTCCTCGTTCTGGAATCCACCATTGGCGAAAGTCTGATCGGCGGGGATGGTCAGGGTCACGACGCCAGCGTTCGCGCCTCCTCCAAAGAGCGTGCCCTGAGGACCCTTCAGCACCTCGATGCGCCCGAGGTCGGCGAGAGGCGACCCCGCTCCCCATTGTTGCAGACGCACTCGCGCAACCAGGTCGCCGTTGCCCCAGATGGCCTCGTTCGTTCCCGTGAGGGTGCCTCCAGAGAATCTGTATTCGTCGACGAGTAGCACCGGCGGCTGGTTGCCGCGTATCGTGATGCCTGGGCCCTGCACCGGCGGCCCTCCCAGGCCGGGTATCAGCCTGGCAATGGCGGACACGTCGCGGTTGTTCGGGACGGACGCCTCGAGTGTTTCGCGATCGAAGACGCTGATCGCGATCGGCACGTCGTGGGTGGACTCGCCTATCGTGAGCGCGGGAGGGGTGAGCGGAGGCCCGGGACTCGCACCGACGCTTCCGCTTGCCGGGGCGATGTCCTTGGCGCCGAGCACGGTCGAGCCCGCGACAATCTCGATGCTGCCCACGAAAGTGACCGGGGCCTCGAGCTCGACCCGCGCCTCCATGCGCCCACTCAGTGCGCCGGGGTCGATCGGCTGTCCGTCCTTGAAGAAGCCGATGATCCGCACGGCCAGCGGCAGGTCGCTTACCGTCACCGCGGCCGAGGCCGACACACCGGCCTGCCCGACCACCGACGCCGTGATGGTCGCGGTGCCCGCGGTGACTCCGGTCACCGTACCGCCATCGTCGACTCTGGCTACCGCCGTGCTCGACGACGACCACGAGACCGTGGCCCCCGATGCTCCCGAGATCGTCGCGCTCAGCGGTGCGGTCTCGCCCACCTCCAGTGCCAGGGTCGTCGGCGATACACTGACGGTGACGGCCGGGGGTGCCGTGCCGCTGTCGCCGCCACATCCAGCGCCGGCCACGGTGGACACCGCCAGGAAGAGCGTAAGCGAGCGGTGGCGAAGGTGCGGGATCGGGACTGTGGCCATGGGGGCCTCCAGGGCAGGTCCCCGCGGACGGGGACGGACGGGTCAGAGCCTCGGGCTCGAGAAGGGACTCGACCCAGACGCTGGACTGCGCCCTGAACCCGATCACGGGGCGCACCCCCCCTCACTACCGGCTTGCCCGCCCCAAGTGCAGCGACCCATCTTCGCATTGCACAGTGCGAACGTGAACGCGGGTCCTTATCCAATGACAACAGGGCACATTAGCCGATGGGTGACGAAGGCGCCAGCAAGGTTCTCGCACCAGAGCAGCGCGCAGAGCTGCTCGCGATTGTGAGAGATCGGTTTGAGGCACATCCTGGACGCCACGAGGGCCTTTCGTGGGCGGAGGTGCAAGCCAGGCTGGAAGCCGCACCCGACCGACTCTGGTCACTCAGCGAAATGGAGAGGACCGGCGGCGAACCGGACGTTGTCGGAAGAGACGAGAAGACCGGTGAGTATGTGTTCTACGATTGCTCGGCCGAGAGCCCCAGCGGCCGCAGAAGCCTGTGCTACGACCCCGCCGCGCTGGAGGCGAGGAAGAAGCACAAGCCACGAGACAGCGCCATTGCCATGGCCACCGCCATGCGGGCTCAGCTCCTTTCCGAAGAACAGTATCGAGGGCTGCAGGATCTGGGCGACTTCGACACGAAGACGTCGAGCTGGCTTCTGACTCCCCCCGATGTGCGAGAGCTGGGTGGTGCCATCTTCGGCGACCACCGTTTTGGCCGGGTCTTCATCTATCACAACGGGGCAGAGTCCTACTACGCCGGCCGAGGATTCCGCTGCTCCCTCAGGGTCTAGAGGCTCGAGGGCGCTACGCTCGCGCGGTCGCTGTCTACCGCTGGCTGAAGCGGCGCGCCAACGCCGAGGAGCGTGCCTGCCGCCGCTGGTCCGGGGTGATTTCGGCCAGGGGGTTCAGGACCCCGGAGTACATGAGGTTGTGGGCCCAGGCCGCCTGAAGGCGTTCCTGCCCCGGACCCGTGCGGCGTCGCTCGTCGACGTGGGGCACTTCCAGGAGATGGGCGAGTTCATGTGCCAATCTGCGACCGGTTTCGGCCACGTCGGCGGAATAGGCCACGATGCACACCCGGGTCTCATGGCGAGCACGCCCCCCCAGATCCCGCTGGGCCAGGCGGTCGACGAAAATGATCCGTACGCCGGTTCCCGCTCGGTGCGCCGCCGCCAGGTAGTGATATCCCGCAGTGTCGACGGCGATCGGGGTGACGCCGCCGGGCATTTCCTCGACCACGACCTCAACGGCGCCCTGGCGGAACTCGATGTCGAGGCGGTCCTTCAGGAGCGTCGCGGCATTGCGGAAGACGGCTCCCGCATGGGCCTCGGTCCAGCGCTGCTCGAGCTCGCGACCCCGGAAGCGCAAGGTGACGACGGTGATGTCGGCTGGAATCTGGATCGGCATGGCAACGCCCTCGGGAGTCGGTCATGGATGACGCCGTAACCCTAGGACCAGGCCGTGCGCTCGCGCCAGGGATCGGGCGGAGGGCCCCTACCCCCCCTCCACCCCCGCCAGCTCCACGATCGCCAGCGCCAGCACCCGGGTGGCATCGATAAGGTCGGCCACCGAACACCATTCGTCGGGCTGGTGCGCCAGCTCGAGGATCCCCGGCCCGTAGGCCACGCAGTTCTCGACCCCGGCGATGCGGGCGACGTGCTTGTGGTCATAGGTGCCGGGGCTGGCCACCAGGGTGGCTTCACGCCCCAGCACTCCCGAGATCGCTCCACCCAGCGCCTGCACCACCGAGGCATCATCGGGCGTCCGGGTCGGCTCGACCACCATGAGGTCACGCAGATCGTAGCGAAAGTCCGGCAGCTCGCCCCGCAATCCCTCGAGCAATCCCACGATCTCACCACGAGCCGTGTCGAATCCCTCTTCGATCAGAAACCGCCGATCGAAGACCGCGGTGCAGCGGTCGGCCACGCAAGGGCTCTGGATCTCGCCTGCCGGCTGGCCTCCATGGACGGCATTGACGTTGAGGGTGCCGTGGCGAGCGGCCTCGGGCACGACGGGCATCTCGGTGCGGCGGTCCTTGAGCCGGGGTAGCAGGTCGCGGCGTACCGTGTCCAGCACCGCACCCATGTGCTCGATGGCGCTGACGCCCAGGAAAGGCATGCTGCCATGCGCAATGTGCCCATGCGTGGTCACCTCGTACCAATACACGCCGCGATGGCCGATGCAGATGCGATCGACGTTGAGCGGCTCGGGAATGATCACAGCATCGGTGCGTCCGCGGGCGAGGCGCCCCTGGTGGGCGAGGTAGGCCATGCCGGCGTACCCGCCGCTCTCTTCGTCGACCGTACCCGACACCTCGACGGTGCCGGTGAGGCGCACGCCGGCGCGGCGAATGGCTTCGACCGCAAAGACGGCCGCGGCGATACCCGCCTTCATGTCGGCCACGCCGCGGCCGTAGATGCGGCCGTCCTTCACCTCACCCCCGAACGGGTCGACCGTCCAGCCGTCGCCCACGGGCACCACGTCGAAGTGGCCGTTCAGATGAACGAGCGGGTTGGAGCGCGCGCCGGGCAGGGTACCGATCACATTGACCCGCGGGTGTGCCGCCGTGTGCTCGGGACGGCCCTCGGCCACCACGTATTCGACCCCGAACCCACACCGCTCCAGGCAGGCACCGATGGCCCGCGCGCACTCCTCGTAGAGGTCTCCCGGAGGATTCACCGTGGGAATCCGCACGAGTTCCTGCGTGAAGGCCACCACCTCGTCGGCAAGGTCGTCGACCGAGGCCAGGATTCGGTCTCTCGTCGTCATGGGCGGGTCTCCACCGGGATCATCATGGCCGCGCCGGCGCCGAAGGGCGGAATCGCGAGAAGAGGGCGTGCGCCAGCAACAACACCAGAGTGGCCGTGCCGACGCCGAGGAAGGTCGACGGAATCGCGCCGATACCCCCACCCATGATGTGCGTGGTGAGCCCCACGAGGCCCCCGAGGGCGATGGCCGTGAGCACGGCTCGCCCGTCGAGACTCGTCCAGAAGACCGCCACATAGACCGGCACGAAGAAGGCGCTGGTGAGCAACACCGCCCGGAACCCGTAGAGCACGATGATGGTGCCCGGCGGATTGACCGCCGCCGCAGTGGCGCTGATCCCCAGAACCACCGTCGCGATGCGCGACACCCGCATGAGCTGATGATCGTCGGCCGCGGGACGGAAGTAGCTGTAGATGTCGCGCGCCACGGTCATGCCGGCAGCGTGCAGCCGGGTGTCGGTGGTCGACAAGATCGCGCTCATCACGGCCAGGATGATCACCACCCCGATGCCGGTGGGGACGTACTCTGTGATCAGGGTCGGAAAGGCCGCATCGGGGTTGTCGACCCCCAATCCCGAACCCAGCAACGCCACCGTGGTCGCTCCGCCGAGGATGACCAGCAGCGAGTAGAAGATCGACAGCACGACCCCGGCAGCGGCCACGTGGATCTTCGCCGTGCGCACGTCCCGGGTGGCCGCGATCCGGATCAGCATGTCCTGCTCGGTGAGGATGGTGCCGAAAAAGGCCAGGAAGGTGCCCGCGATGGCGATCAGCGTACGGGAGCCACCGTGCGTGGGACTCACCCGCGCTGGGTCGAGCGCTGCGAACTGCTCGTTGATCGAGGTGATCCCCCCGAGATCTCCACTCATGAACACCAGGGCGACGATGACCGCGCCGACCATGAGAATCCCCTGCAGCAGGTCGGTCCAGGCGACGCTCACCAGCCCACCCATCACCGTGTAGATGATGAACACGGCCCCGATCACCCAGACCATGTACTGGTAGGGGACTCCGGTGATGGCCGTGATCAACAGGCCGGCGCCCACGAGCTGCATGACCAGGTACAGCCACCCGCTCAGCAGAAGGATCGACCCGGCGAGGGGCCGCGACACCTGATATCCCGTGACCCGAGCCACCAGGTCGGAAAAGGTCAGCACGTTGAGCGGGCGCACGTAGCCCACCACGAAGTAGAGCGCCGCCAACCCCAGCATCAGCCCCAGGATGGTGTGGGCCATGAGGGTATAGCCCTCGAAGTAGACGGCTCCGATGAAGCCGATCACGCTCACGGCGCTGACGAAGTTCGCGATGAGCGACCAGGTGGCCAGCACCGGGCCCATGTCCTGCCCGAAGACCCAGAAGTCCATGACGTTCTTCGTGCGCGTGTACGCCCAGACCCCGATCCCCAGTACGACGACGAGATAGACGATGAAGGCGCCGAGGTAGTACGGATTGACCTCAGACATCGGTCGTCGTCCCCCTGGGCGACGTCGACGTGCCGGGCCCATCACCCGGTTTTGCGTGCCACGACTCGACCACCACCGGGGGCGGCACCTCGGCGAAGGGGCGCCCCATGATGATGTGCACGATCACGTAGTGGATCGCCCCGAGGCTGCCCGCGAGCACGGTCGCCACGAAGACGAGAAACATCGATGTCGGCAGGCCGAGCGTCGTCATGGGCGGGTCTCCAACGGGGTTGAATATTGTATATCGCGCTAGTGTAGATGGCCCACCCGCAACTGGCAAGCGACGCCGTTCATCCTACCATCGCCGCTGCGCGCAGCAATGCCCGGGCCTTGTTGAGCGTCTCTTCGTACTCGAGACCCGCCACTGAATCCGCCACGATCCCGGCTCCGGCCTGGACGTACGCACGTCCACCGGTGACGAGCACGGTGCGGATCGTGATGGCCGTGTCCATGCTGGCGCCGCCAAAGCCGAAATAGCCGACAGCTCCGGCGTAGGCGCCGCGTCGGGTCGGCTCGAGCTCGTCGATGATCTCCATGGCCCGGATCTTGGGTGCGCCCGACACGGTTCCGGCGGGGAAACACGCCCGGAACACGTCGATGGCCGAGAGCCCCTCCCGGAGGCGGCCCTCGACCTGACTGACCAGGTGCATGACGTGCGAATACCGTTCGACCACCATGAGATCGGGCACGACGATGGACCCGTAGCGGGCCACGCGCCCCACGTCGTTGCGGCCGAGGTCGACCAGCATGCGGTGCTCGGCAAGCTCCTTGTCGTCGGCCGCGAGTTCGGCGGCCAGCGCACGATCGGCGTCGGGTGTACGCCCCCGCGGACGCGTGCCGGCGATGGGGCGCACCGTGACCACCTCGTCTTCCAGCCGCACCAGCACCTCGGGCGAGCTTCCCACCAGCGTCACGCCGTCCATCTCGACGAAATAGAGATAGGGGGAGGGGTTGAGGGTGCGCACCGCGCGATACAGATCGAAGGGCGAGGCGGTCAGCTCCATGCCGAGTCTCTGGCTGAGCACCACCTGAAAGGCGTCACCGGCCCGGATGTACTCGCGGATCGTCTCGACTCCGGACTCGAAGTCGGCACGTGGCATCGCGCTGGTGAAGGGCGGATCGGCGTCGGCCTCGGCCCGCAGTTCGAGAGGCGGGGGTGGGGCCGCCTCGGCCAGCCTGCTCACTACTTCGTCGATGCGAGTCTGCGCCTCGGCGTAGCGCTGGCGCAGCCCATCGACATCGTCGCCCGCATCGACGGGCACCGCGGCGATGGCCATCGCCCGCCCCCGCAGGTTGTCGATGGCCAGCACCACGTCGGTGAAGACGAACATGCCATCGGGCACGCCGAGGTCGTCGGGCGGCGCATGGGGCAGATGTTCGATCTGGCGCACGACGTCATAGGCGAAGTACCCTACCGCGCCACCCCAGAAGCGGGGCAACCCCTCCACCTCGGCCGGGCGCCGCGCCTGCAGGCGCTGGTCCAGGTCACTGAGAGGGTCTTCACAATCGACCGCCACCCAGCCCTCGGCCGGGGTCCACCACGAAACCTGCCCGTCGAGCAGACGCCACGCACCCGAGGGACGGGTACCCACGAAGGAGTACCGGGCCCATTGTTCACCACCCACTACCGACTCGAGCAGGAACCCGAAGGGTGGGCGCGCGAGCTTGTGGTAGGCCGTGACGGCGGTATCGACGTCGAACAAGAACTCGCGCCACACCGGCACCAGCCCCGGCTCGGCGCCGAATGACGCCGCCAACTCGATGAATTCGTCGACAGATGGATGGAACCGCATGATTCTCCAGGCCACGTGAGTCAGGGAATGTCCCCGACCCCACGACTCCGGTCAACCAGCAGCGTGACCCATGTGGCCGTCGACACGGGGGGCACCTTCACCGACGTCCTGGTCTGGCGCGCCGGGGTCCTGAGCACGCTCAAGGTGCCTTCGACTCCCGACGACCCGTCGCGGGCCATCCTCGCCGCGCTCGCCCTCCTGGTCCAGGACGACGACGAGGTGGTGCTTCTGCATGGCTCGACGGTCGCGACCAATGCCATCCTGGAGCGAAAGGGCGCCCCCGTGGCGCTCGTCACCAACCGCGGATTCGAAGACGTGCTCGAGATCGGCAGGCAGGCTCGCCCGCAGCTCTACGCGCTGGTGGGGCATCGCTCTCCGCCGCTGGTTCCGGCCGAAGCCCGTCTGGGCATCGCCGGGCGCCTGGGTCCCCAGGGGGAGGTGATCGAGCCCCTCGACCCGGCCGAACTCGAGGCGCTGCCCGGCCGGATCCGCGCCACGGGAGCCGCGGCCGTGGCGATCTGCCTCCTGCACGGCTACGCCGACCCGGCCCACGAGCGCGCGGTGGCCACGGCCCTCACCTCGCTGGGGCTGCCGATCTCGGTCTCCTCGCAGCTCCTGCCCGAGTACCGCGAGTTCGAGCGCACCTCGACCACCGTGATCAACGCCTATGTCGCCCCGGTCATGGGTCGCTATCTCGGGCGCCTGGCCCGCGAATCGGGCGCCTTGGAGGTCGCGGTGATGGGATCCAATGGCGGGACCCTGGCGGTGGCCCGCGCGCTCCGCGAACCGGCACAGACCGTGTTGTCGGGACCGGCGGGGGGGGTGGTGGGCGCCCTGGCCTGGGGTCGACGATGCGGGCACCCCAACGTCATCACCTTCGACATGGGAGGCACCTCGACCGACGTGTCGCTCTGCCCCGGACACCCCTTGCACACGCGGGAGTTCGAGATCGACGGGCGCCCGGTGGCGCTGCCGGTGCTGGACATCCACACGGTGGGCGCCGGAGGGGGATCGCTGGCGCGGGTCGACCCCGGCGGCGCGCTGCGGGTGGGTCCCGAGAGCGCCGGCGCCGTGCCGGGGCCGATCTGCTACGGACGGGGCGGACGAGAGGTCACCGTCACCGACGCCCACGTCTGGCTGGGCCGGATTCCCTCCGACGCCTTTCTGGGCGGCGAGAGCGTGCTCGATCGCGCGGCCGTGGCGGGCCCCATGACCGCCCTGGCAGACGCCCTGGGAGCGACCCCCGACGCCGCCGCCGAGGGGGTGATCGCGGTGGCCGACGCCGCCATGGAACGCGCGCTCCGGGTCATCTCGGTCGAACGAGGCTACGACCCCGCGGGGTTCGCCCTGGTGGGCTTCGGCGGGGCCGGCGCACTCCACGCCGCCGAACTTGCCGGTCGCCTCGGATGCACCCGCGCCCTGGTGCCTCCGGATCCGGGTCTGCTGTCGGCCTACGGCATTCTCACGGCCCCCCTCTCTCGCGAGAGCTCTCGTACGCTGCTGCTGTCGAGCCACGATCCGACGACGCTCCAGCGCGTAGCCGAGGGGGTGGCCGAGGTGCGCCGAGCCGCCCTCGCCGGGCTGGTCGACGACGGCGTCGCTGCGAGCGCCGTCACCGTCACCAGCTTCGTGGACGCCCGCTATCGCGGGCAAAGCTTCGAACTCCGGGTCGTGGCCGACGACGGTGCGGGTGACAGCCAGGTGGGCAACAGCCGTGTCCGCGGCAACGATCGCCACGACGACACCTGGCCGGACGACTGGATCGAGGCATTTCATGCGGCCCACGCCCTACGCTACGGCTACCGGCGCGACGAAGCGGCCGTCGAAGTGGTCACGGTGCGCGCGCAGGCCACGGCTCCGGGCCCTGCCATCGAGCTCCCCGAGCGAGCACCTGCCGAGGGGCCGCCTCCGTCGCATGTGGTGCCGGTGGTGTTCGGGGGTCACCGCCTCGACGCCCGCGCCGTCTGGCGCAAGCACCTCCAGCCAGGGCATCACCTCGCCGGACCCGCGCTGGTGCTCGACTACTCGGCCACCACCTGGGTGCCCCCGAAGTGGCGTCTCGAGGTCGATCGCTGGAGTGTGCTCCACCTGGTGGCCGACGGCGCCACTGACACGGCCGGGTAGCCGCGACTATCTTTGTCGATCTATGACTGAACGAACGAAGACGTATACCGACCCCAGGGCCGTGCCCGGCACCGAGCCCGGTGCGAGCCCACGCCCACCCTACCTGTGGGCGGCGCTCGCCGGCCTCGGGGTGTTCATTCTCTATGCGCTCACCCTGGCGCCCACGACAGCATTCTGGGACACGAGCGAGTACATCGCGACCGGACACATTCTCGGAATCCCGCACCCGCCGGGAAACCCTCTGTTCGTGGTGCTCGCACGCACCTGGTCGATCCTGCTCGAGCCCACCGGGCTGTCGGTGGCCGTGCGGATCAACCTGTTCAGCGCCTTCATGGGGGCCTCGGCCCACGCGCTCTGGTTTCTGGTCGTGCACCACGTGCTGCGCACCTTCTCGACCGACCGCGTCTTTCGCCTGGTGGGAGCCGCGACGGCCGTGCTGGTGAGTGCCACGGCATTCACGGTGTGGAATCAGTCGAACGTCAACGAGAAGGTCTACACCGTCTCGCTGCTCACCATCGCACTTCTGAGTTGGCTCGTGGTGCGCTGGCAGGAGAACCTCGGCAAGGGCAAAGACGACCATCTGCTGGTGTTGCTGGCCTTCATCCTGGCGCTGAGCGTGGGCAACCACCTCATGGCGTTCCTCGCGGCACCGGCCATTGCGGTCTTCGTGCTGCGGGTGCATCCCCGCGCCTTGCTGAACTGGAAGCTCTACCCGCCGGTGGTGGTGGCCGCCCTGCTGGGGCTGTCGATCCACCTCTTCCTGCCGCTCCGGGCCAACCTCGATCCGGTCATCAACGAGGCGGCCCCCGAGTGTGAAACGCTGGGCAGCGCCCTGACCTCGATCGCCACCTACGGCAATGCGGGCTGTGAGCCTCTCAGCGCGTCGCTCAAGCGCGATCAGTACGCCGCCGAGGGGGCGCCAGGACCGGGCCTCACCGGGCCTCGTCAGGCCCCGCTCCATTCGCAGGCACTGAACTATCTGCAGTACTTTGACTGGCAGTGGGCCCGGTCGGTCGACGGCAGGGAGTCGCTCTTTCCGCCACTGCGCGTGCTGTTCACGATGTTGTTCACCGGCCTCGGGGTGTGGGGCGCCATGGAGCATCATCGACGCGATCGCACCAGCTTCTGGTACGTCGCCGTCTTGTTCGGCACGCTGTCGGTGGGCCTCGTCTACTACCTGAACTTCAAGTACGGGTACACCGTTCCCGACCCCGTCAACGACTACACGCTGCACGAGGTGCGTGAGCGGGACTACTTCTTCATCGTCTCGTTCTCGGTCTGGGGACTCTGGGCGGGGCTGGGCCTCGCGGCGATCTGGCAGGTGTTGTCCGAGCGTTTCGGCAGTCTCGTCCGGGGAGCGCCCGTGTTGGCGATCGGTTTCCTGCCCCTCGTCTTGAACGGATCCTGGGCCACCCGTTCCTATGACTACTCCGCTCGAGACTGGGCCTACAACCTGCTCATGTCGGTCGAGCCGTACGGAGTGCTCTTCACCAATGGCGACAACGACACCTTTCCGCTGTGGTATCTCCAGGAAGTCGAGGGCATTCGCCGTGACGTGACGGTGATCGTCACCTCGTATCTGAACACGGCCTGGTACGCCAAACAGATCCGCGATCTGACCCGCCCCTGCGTCGGCGACCTCGATTGGCGCGACGATCCCACGCGGATCATCTGCCAGCGCTCGTATACCGGAGACCACACCGAGGCGGTCTATACCGACGATCCCGAGGCGGTGCGCTCGGCGGGCAAGCTCGCGATCCCCATGGACCGTCTCCAGGCCCCCGTCCGCGGCGCCTTCGACCTCGACGACGCCACCCTCGAGCAGATCGGCGGCAGCTACATCCAGCTCGATCGCGCCCGGCAGTTCGCCTTCGGATCCGTACGTACCGTGCTGCCCGAGGGCGCTGTGCTCTACCCCTGGCACCAGTACGCCTTGGCCATCCTGAGCACATCGCTGGGCGATCGCCCCATCTACTTCGCCAGCAGCGGCAACGCCGCCGAATCACTGGGACTCGACCAATACCTCGTGCGTCAGGGATTGGCGTTCAAGCTGCACGAGGGAGTGCTGCCCGATTCGACCACCATGGGTATCGTGCAAATGCCGCCCACCTCGCCGCTGACCCCGATCACGGGTCCCTGGGTCGATCTGCCACGGACCGAACTGTTGACCGACTCGGTGTTCATGCACCGCAGCAACCTCCCCGACTGGGACCACTGGCCCGACGTCGCGACGCTGGGCATTCCCAACTACTACTCCTGGGTCTACTACGCCCTGGCCCAGGCCGTGTTGACCGAGCGGGGCGACACCACCCGCATGGAGGAGTTGCGCGACCTCGCCGAGCGCTGGTCGAATCTGGGGTCGTGAGCACCGCCGGCGGCCGAGGCTGCATCTCTACCGCTGTGCCCGCTCCAACGCCAACCGCGCCACGGCGAGATCCTGGACGGCGTTGCCCACCGACTTGAAGACGGTGACCTGGTCAGGGCTCGTTCGGCCCCGAGCCTGGCCCGAGGCGACGTCGCCCAACTCGACCAGTGCGGCACGCTCGAGGGTGCCCGCCGCAATGGCCTGCGTCACGTCGCCGGCCTCGGCGAGCGCAGCCTCGACCTGATCGACGGTCACCCTGGCTCGCCCCATCAACTCGACGGGCAACTCCTGCATGTCCCGCCGGTAGCCGCCCACCGCGTTGATATGCGCGCCGGCGGCGACGTCGGCCGTGGCCAGCACCGGGGTGACGCTGTCGGTCACGGTGACCACGATGTCGGCGTCGGCCACCGCCTCTCGACTCGAGCGTACGGCCCTCACCCGAGGCGCCATGCCGTCGGCCTCGAGGGCCTCGGCCAACCGACTCGCGCTCACCCCCGTCTTCGACACGATGCGCACCTCGTCGAGACGACGCACCACGGCCACCGCCTCGATCTGCGCACGGGCCTGTGCTCCGGCACCGACGACGGCCAACACCGACGCGTCCGGGCGGGCCAGGCAGTCGGTGGCTACCCCCGTCGCCGCCCCGGTGCGCAGGGCCGTCAGCCACCGGCCATCGAGCACGGCTTCGGGCACCCCCGTGTCGAGGTCCATCAACACCACGATGGCGTGGATGGTGGGCAGGCCCCGCTCCGCATTGGTGGGGCGAACCGAAACGACCTTCAGACCCAGCGCACCCTGGGACGGAGCCTGCACGGGCATGAAGAGTGTGCTCCCCCGAGGGCCCTCGAGAGCGGTACGAGTGGGCACCTCGGCTTCACCCCGTGCCAGGGCGACAAAACCGGCCCGCACCGCCGCGATGGCCGCCGGCATGTCGACGAGGCTGCGCAGCTCGGACTCGTTCATCACGCGAAGTTGCACGACGTCTTCTCCTCAGGCAGACTCGGACTGTCCCTTCCACCCCGACGACGACAAGATAGGGAGTCCGTCCGCCCATGCGACTCATTCACACTCCCCACGCTCCCAACCCGGCGGGGCACTACAGCCAGGGAGTCGTCCATGGCGACTCGGTCTGGGTCGCTGGGCAGCTACCCTTCGACCCCGCCGACCCGGCGGCCCCCCTGGGCGATGTCGAGCGTCAGGTGCGGCGCACCTTCGCCAACGTGGAGGCTGTGCTGCACGCGGCCGGTTCGGGACTCGACCGGTTGGTCCAGGTCACCATCTTCGTCACCGATCCCGGTCTCTGGCCTGAGGTGAACCGGGTCTACGCCGCGATCCTGGGTGACCACCGCCCCGCTCGAGCCGTGATTCCCTGTGGACCGTTGAAGCGCGGGGCCGTACTCGAGGTGACCGCGGTCGCGGCGGTGGATGCGAGCGAGTAGCGGCTTCAGTCGCGCAGGCGGATCACCCCGGTCCCGGCCGCGATGGGGCGCAGCACCACCCCACCACCCTCCATGCGGAGTTCGAGCACGCCGTCGAAGGCCTCGGGTACCCGATCGACCACCTCACCCCGCGTGACCAGGATCACCTGCCCGAAGTCGTGACCCGCGCGTTCCGACAACAGGTCGGCCGCCCGGATCTTCACCGCCTCGTCCAGCCGATCGAAGGGGTCGCCCACGAGCAACGCCGCATCCTTGAGACCGGCCGTAGCCCACACGAGCTCGACGGCCGCGATCCGCGCGGCGAGCTGGGCGACTGCCGCATCTTCGTCGGGAGGCGCCGGCAGATCGACCTCGGGTCCGACCAACACCGCCCGATCGGCCGCCGTCCACCGTACCCCGAGCAGCCGGCCGGCGGTGAGTCTGAGCAGATGGGCCGCAGTACGATCCAGGAGCCGTAGCCGCGCCTCAGCCACGAGTTCGCGGCCCGCCTCGGCCAGGGCGTGATCCGCGGCCAGGGCCAGCGGCTCGGGCACTGCCGACCCGCCCGTCGAGTCGAGGGCCGCACCGGCCGCGACCCGGGCCCGCAGCTCGTCGAGTTCGTCGACCCGCGAGCGGGCCAACCGCACTCGTTCCGACAGCTGCTGGGCCGCCGCGCGCACCTGGAGCGCGCGGCTCTCGATGGCTTGCAACGGTTCGGACTTGAGGTCGAGCTGCTCGCGGCGGCGGCGCCACCAACTGCCGTCCTGAACCACGCCCTCCCACTCGTCGCGCAGGGTCTCGAGGACCGCTGCGAAGTGATCCTGGAGCGGGCGCCCACAGGTCGGACACGGCGTCGCGGCCTCACCCTCCTGCATTTGATGCAGCCGCGCCTTCAGCTCCCGAGCACGGTCACGATAGGCTTGCAGTCGGGTCTCGGCATCCTGTCGCTCGCGGAGCCATTCCATGGTCGCGAACTCGAGGTCGCCACCCACCTCGACATCGTTCTCACGGTGCCTCCGCAGCTCCTCTTCGAGGGCGGCCAACTCGCTGCCCGCCCCCTCGAGTTCACGGATGCGGGCGTGTAGCGCCTCGGTCGGTGGGCCTGCGCCTGCCGGCTCACCCCGGAGCCGGTCGAGCCGGATCCGCGCCGCGTCGATACGATCGCCACCAGCAAGCCACGCCAACGCTCGGGTCCCCGCCGCGACCACGTCATGGAGATCGCTCAGCCCGAGCCCGGTCCTCAAGCGATCCGCCAGCCGATCCGGTAGACGGGCCAGCACCGCATCCGGCGTACGCGGTGAGGTCACCAGAGATGCGTCCATGCCGGCTTCACCGGCGAGCGCCGCGTGCAGCCCCCGCCTCATGCGACCATCGGGAGCGAGGATCGCCACGAATCCGGCCGGAAGGTAGTCGGCCTCGACGCTGCCCATGCCGGGCACACTCGGCGCATGCAGGCTGACGATCCTCATGCGCCCCCCACAGCATCGTCGCTGAGCAGCCGCTCGAGAAACGCCGCAGCCCCAGCCGGTGCCGAGGGTGGCAGCGCGCTGAGTACGCGCTCCCTCAGATCGACACCCGGGCGCGGGGCGCCCCCCGGGTCTTCGACCTCGACCGACAGATGCACCGCCCGACGATCGACCTCGGCCACCAGCCCCTGCAGTGCCACCAGATCGGAGGGGGCGGGGCCCCGCAGGCGGATCCGCACGATCTTGCGATCGATGCCCCCGGGCACCTCACGGACGACTTCGGCAAACCGTGCGCGCAGCCGCTCGGGGTCTCCCGCCGGTGCCCGGGTCGGGGCCAGGGCGACGATGGGCCGTCCAACCACCGGGTGGAAGCGGATCGCACCCGACGCCAGGTCGACGGTGAGAAACCCCTTCTCTTCGCCCGCTTCAGCCCACGGCGACGAGCCCACGCGTTCGAGCGATCCCGCATAGGCGATGCGGGGTGCCACGATCTCGTGGGTGTGGCGCGAGCCCAGCGCGATGTAGTCCCATCCCGAGGGATCGACCTGCAGTCCTGGACCCCCACCCCGTGCCACCCGCCCGCAGGTGACCAGCACGTTGAAACGAGCCCGGGGATCGGGTTCGATCAGCGGCTGTGGACCCCGCAGGACAGCGCCATGCGGAATCAACTGCACGTGCAGCGATCGGTCTTCGTAGTAGATGCTGCGCGGGATCGTCGTGGCCGCCTCGACGTTGGGAAAGGCATCGAGCGCGGCGAGGGCACCGTTGTCGCCCGAGCGTCGCGGCGTGTCTCTCGCACCGGCTACCATCACCACCGGCACACCAGGTAGAGAGGCGTGCAGCCCCTCGAGGCCCCGGGCCAGGGTGACGAGGGCCCCGGGAGGTGGATCCGGCCGATCGAAGACGTCGCCCGAGATCACCACCACATCGGGCCGTTGTTCGACCACCGCACGGAAGCCGCGCTGAACGGCCAGAGAGAGGTCCCGCTCCCGGAGGTTGACACCCTGCTCCCAGCGGTCGAATGCGCGGTGGCCAAGGTGGAGGTCCGAAAGGTGGGCCAGGATCACGCAGGCGCCTCACCGTCCGGAGCCAGGGCCTCGATGGGCACGACGTCATCGGGGGCCAGCGACTCGATCCACGGAATGTCATCGAGTTCGAGCTTCCCCTCGGTGCCATCGAACCAGGCGCGATCGATCCCGCCATCGATCAGCGCGGCCACCGAGATCAAGATCGTCGAGCCCAGCAACATCGAAGCGGGCAGCAGCCGAGTGAGCAGTCCGGCACCGAGGGCGGTCGCACCGACCGCTCCCCCGGCAGCGGCCCAGGCCCCCACCCGCACCTGGGGACTCCGCGCCGACAGCCCACCCAGCACCCCCCCCAGGGTGAGCAGGGGTAGCGAGGCCAGCGCCGCAACGGCGACCCCCCTCTGGGCGCTCGATCCCTCGAGGCCCCCGAGTAGCGACCAGCCTCCCGCGGCCACCGACGACACCCCGAGGGCCACCACCGCGAGCAGCCACCGCCACCGCAGTGCCAACGCGGCATCGGTCGTCCATTCGCCGTCCTGGTTGCGTGCCGGGGCGGTGGCGAGCCCCACGGCCAGCGAAGCCAGTTGCACCGCGAGCAGCACCGTGAGGGCCCGCAGAAACCCCGGCCTGGCATAGAGCAGCAGCGAGAGCGACAGCTCCGCAGCGCCCAGCGCCACCACACCCACCACTGCGGGCGGCACGGCCTTCCTCATTGGGTCCACCCTCCGAAGCGTCCTCGGTAGTACAGCAGAGGCTCGCCCGCTCCGGCGTCACAGGCCTCGACGCGCCCGACGATCAGGGCGTGATCGCCGGCAGGATACTCGGCGTGGAGGGCGCAGTCCATCCACGCGAGACAGGCATCGAAGCGGGGGCATCCGGTCGCGCCCATCGTCACGGACAGATCACGAAAGCGATCGGCACGGTCGACGCCGGCAAAGCGGAGCGCGAGATGCTCTTGCGTGCGGGCGAGCACGTTGATGCCGAAGGCTCCCGACGCACGGATCGCGGCGAGGGTCTCGCCCTCGGTTGCAACGCCCACGGCCACCAGCAGGGGGTCCAGGGAGAGCGACGTCACCGAGCTGGCGGTAAAGCCCACCGGAGCACCGACGGCGTCACGGCTCGTCACCACGGTCACCCCGCTGCCGAAGTGGCCCACGACGTGGCGGAAGAGGGTGGAGTCCAATAGTGGATCGGGCATGGCTGGAACGGTCGGCGCAGGTTGGTGGGCTCGCGGAGCCCACAGGTGTCGGCCGCTGGCACCCACACGGGCGCGCGGCTAGCTTCTACAGTCCTCATTACCGGAGCATCCAGGGTGGGCCCGAAGGTCCGGCGCACCCGCCGACTCGAAGCGGAACACGTGGCGGGACTTGCACATCGCTCACTTGCGTCCCTCGTGATTCTAGCCCTGACCGCGGCCTGCGACAACGTGGAATGGGGTGGGACCGAGTTCAGTCTGGAACCGCCCCCACCGGCCCGGGTGGGCGCGGAGCCAGCGGATTCACTTCTGGTGGGTCCGGACTCGGTCGAGGTACCGCTGCCGCCGCTTCCCGAGGGAGCCGTCTTGTTTGCCGGCACCCGATCGGGCGCGACCCTCACCCTGCTTCCGCTCTTCGAGCTTCGTGGCGACACGATCTCACCCCTTACGGCCGAAGCCGATGCGCCCGGGTTCAATACGCATCTCGAGCGGGTCATGCTCGCTCCCGGAACCGAGTTCACCCTCTTTGCCGACGGCGTGCGCGTGGGCACCCTGGTCGCCGAGTCGACCGCGGCGTCACCGGGTTGGTGTGACCAGCGCCCCACGGTATCGGGCACGCCCGAGTTGATTCCCGCAGCGGCCGGGGCCACTCGGTTCCTGGCTTTGGCGCGCGATCGGGCGCCACGGACTCCCCACGCAGACGGAGCGTTCCCCGCCGCCACCGACGCGTACCGGGCTGGGAGTCTGCTCCTCGCCCAACGCGCCATCATGAGCGAGAGCGCACTCTGGCCCGACGACCTCGGCCAGGCCCGTGCCGACCTCGCGGTGAGCCCCCTCGCACCGGGTGCCGACCCCGCACTGATGGCGACCTTCATGTTTCGCGACCGGCTGGCCGTCGAAGACCCGGCGACCCCTGTGGCGTACAGTCTTTTCGTGCTCGGCGAGCGGCGTGACAACCGTTTCTTTCTCGACTACACCTGGTATCGGCGCGTGGGAGACGACGGCAAGGGCGCTCCCCGGTTCTTCCAGCAATTCGACTGGGATGGAGACGGATCCCCCGAGATTCTGCTCGAGGTGATGGGCACGACCGCCCGCTGGCCCGCCGTTCTCGAGCAGGACGGCGACGAGTGGACGATTTCCTACGAAGCGGCCTGCGATCCGGGAGCGGGCGAAGCGGGCGGTTGACGGTGCGTGAGCGGATGCGGACCCGGGCACCCATCCACCTGGCCCGCCTGCTCCTGGCGATCGTCGTGGCCACCGGGTGCGAGTCGCGGGCACCTCAGTCTTCACAGGCCGCCGGATCCGGCTACCTCCGTGTCTCCGATGCCGAGGGGCGGTCGGTCGAGTTGGAGGCGCCGGCCCGCCGCATCGTCTCGCTCGTGCCCTCGGTGACCCGGACCATCGTCGCGCTGGGAGCCACCTATCGGCTCGTCGCCCGC
This sequence comes from uncultured Gemmatimonadaceae bacterium, assembly GCA_964521385.1. Taxonomy (GTDB): domain Bacteria; phylum Gemmatimonadota; class Gemmatimonadetes; order Longimicrobiales; family Gaopeijiaceae; genus Gaopeijia. The sequence goes on from CAZFRU010000001.1 coordinate 97,931, forward strand.
ACGGACTTCGACACGGCCGCCGCCCTGGTGCATCTGCCCTCCGTCGGGGGGGGACTGGGACCCAATCTCGAGGTGCTGGCCACCCTCGACCCCGATCTGGTGATCCGCTTCGCCGGGGCGTCCGATCGCAACACCCCCGATCGACTCGACGCCCTGGGTGTGCCGAACTTCGCGGTAAAGCCCGACCGGATCGCCGATGTCTGGCAGATCCTGGACGACATCGGCACCCTGCTCGACCTCTCACGAGAAGGCGAACGGCTACGGGACTCGCTCCAGGCCGGGCTCGCCGAGGTCGGCAGGCAAGCCACTACCCTTTCTCCAACCCGCGTAGCCTATCTGATGGGCGGCTCCCCGCCATGGACCGCGGGAGCGGGCACCTACATCGGTGAGCTCATCGAACTCGCCGGCGGCATCAATGTGTTCAGCGACCTGGAGGGGCTCTACGGCGCCGTGAGTCCCGAAGTCGTGGCCACGCGAGAGATCGACGTCGTGCTCCTGGCCGAGGGCGCACAGATCGATCCGCGTCTGCTCGCGGGGCGCCGCGTACGCACGGTGTCGTCGCAGGTCCAGCTACCCGGGCCCGAATTGGTCGACGCCGCCCGCGAAGTGGCCGCCGCGATCGCCGGCGGCGCCCCATGAGCCGTAGCGCACGACTGACATCGCTCGCACTCGCGCCTCTGCTCGCCATGCTCCTGGCGATCCTGGTGGGATCGGTCGACGTGCCGGCCTCGGAGCTCCTCGCGGCCCTCGTCGGGAGGGGTTCGGATCAGGCTCGCACCATCGTCGCCCTGCGCGCCCCGCGGGTGTGTCTGGCGGCGCTGGTGGGGGGTGGTCTGGCGCTGGCCGGCGCCACCTTTCAAGCGTTGCTGCGCAACCCGCTGGCCGAACCCTACATTCTCGGGATCTCGGGCGGTGCAGCCACCGGAGCGGTGCTCGTGCTCGCGTTGGGGCTGACCACCCTCGGCTCGTGGGCACTCCCGGTCGCGGCCTTCGCGGGCGCCCTCCTGGCCATCGTCCTGGTGTTCCGGGTAGCGGCCGCGGCCGACCGCCGCCTCGACGTACGGGTTTTGCTGCTCGCAGGTGTGGTGGTGGGAGCCTTCTTCTCCGCCGCCATCGCCCTGACGCTCTCGCTGTCCGATGCCGGCACGGTGCGCAATGCAGTGCTCTGGATGATGGGCAGCGTGGCCGGCGCATCATGGCATGACGTCGCGGTGGCCGCAGCATACACGGTGCCTGCCAGCCTGGTGCTCCTGGCCCTGGCGCGACCCCTCAATCTCCTGTCGGTCGGCGAAGAGTCGGCGGCCTATCTCGGCAGCGATGTCGAGAGGGTCAAGCGCACCGCCTATGTGGTCGCCTCGCTGATCACCGCCGCCGGGGTGGCGGTGGCCGGAGTGATCGGCTTCGTCGGCCTGGTGATCCCGCACGCACTCCGCCTGGTGGTGGGCACCGACCATCGTGTCCTGCTCCCCCTCTCGTTTCTCGTGGGAGCGGCATTCCTCACCCTCGCCGATCTCGGCGCTCGCACACTGCTCGGCACGACGGAGATCCCCATCGGAGTCGTGACGGCATTCGTGGGCGTTCCGGTCTTTCTCGTGCTCCTGCGCCGGAGCCTCACATGAGATTCGGGGTCACAGACCTCGTGGTACGCTACGCCGGGGGCCGGGCTCCCGCGCTGGACGGCGTCGAACTGGATGTGCCCGCGGGGCTGTTGTATGCCATCCTGGGGCCCAACGGCTCAGGCAAATCGACGCTCATGCGGGCGTTGCTCGGCGTGGTTCGTGCCGAACGCGGAGAGGCTCGGATCGATGGACGGGCCGTGCAGGAATGGGACCGGCGCGAGCTCGCTCGGGCCGTGGGCGCGGTGCCTCAGGCCGAATCGATCCCCTTTCCGGTGAGCGTGCGGGAGCTGGTGGCGATGGGACGCTACCCCCACCTCGGACCGCTTCGGTCCGAAGGCCCCACTGATCGGGCGGCGGTCGCAGAGGCGCTGGAGCGGTGCGATGTGACCCACCTCGTGCGACGCAACGCCCAGACACTTTCGGGTGGAGAGCTCCAACGGGTACGTATCGCCCGGGCGCTGGCGCAGAACCCCCGCGCGCTCGTGCTCGACGAGCCGACTTCGAGCCTCGACATTCGACACGAGATGGCGATTCTCGAGCTCCTGCGCGACGCTGCCGACGGGGGCACGACCGTCGTGCTCATCACCCATCACCTCGATCTCGCGGCTCGTTTCGCCGACCGGATCATGTTGATGGACAGCGGGCGTCGCGTCGCAGAAGGGCGACCCGACGAGGTGATTACCGCTGGGATACTCGAACAGGTCTACCGGTGGCCGGTGGTGGTGCGCACCGACGAGGTCACCGGCAAGCCGCGGGTCATTCCCCGGGGCGGCGCCCCTGGCGAGCGTCCTCGCGAGCCTCGAGCCTGAGGGCCTGAAACGACGCCAGGCGGCTGGCCGCGATGCCACCGTCCGACACCAGGAGCTTGACCGCACAGTCGGGCTCGTCTTCATGACGACACCCTCGAAACCGGCACTCTGCGGCGGCCCGCGCGATCTCGGGAAAACACCGCTCGACCTCGGCCTCGCCAATCCCCCAGAGCCCCACCTCGCCGAACCCTGGGGTGTCGGCCACCAGCCCGCCACCGGGCAGCGGAATCAGCCGCGACGAGACGGTGGTGTGGCGCCCACGTCCGAGCTTCTTGGAGACGGGCCCGGTGCGCAGCGTGAGGCCCGGTTGTATGGCGTTGAGCAACGACGACTTTCCGGCTCCGGACGGTCCCACCAACGCCGATACGCCGGTGGCGAGAACATCTCCCAGCGCGTCGAGCCCGACCCCGGTCTCGGCACTCGTGCGAAGCACCGCGTATCCCACCTCGCGATAGAGCCGTTCGAGAACGTCGGCGTCGTGGGCTGCCCCGTCCAGATCGACCTTGTTGAGCACGAGCAGCGCCGACACCTGGTCGACCTCGGCCAGTACCAGAAACCGGTCGAGGACTTCGAGGCGCAGGTCGGGGGCGCGCAGCGACATCACCACCACGAGCCGGTCGACGTTGGCCGCCACGGCCTTGGGCTTCCGGCCGGGCCCGGAGCGCCGCACGATTTGGGTGCGGCGCGGTGCGACCTCCTCGATGGTCCAGGCGTCGGCATCGCCGGCATGGTCGGCAACGACCCTCACCCGGTCACCCACCACCACCCGATCCCCGGCCAGGACCTCACGCTTGACCCGACCCCGCAGGGAAGCTTCGATGCGGTCGCCCGCATCGAGCAGGATTCGGTACACCCCCCCGATGGTCTCATGGACGACGCCCCAGACGTCGCCGCCCCCTCCCATTACAACGCCCCCCGGCCGACGGACTGCCGACCGGGGGGCGCACCTGCCGAGCCGTGCCGCAGCACGACAGGCAGAATCACGCGGCGAACGACTCCAGAGCGGCGCCCTTGCCACCCTCACGCAACCGGCGCAGCGCCCGATCGCGCAACTGGCGAATCCGCTCGCGGGTCACGCCGAGCATGTTGCCGATCTCCTCGAGGGTGTGCTCACGCTCGCCCTCGAGCCCGAAATAGAGCCGCAGCACCTTGGCATCGCGCGCATCGAGCGTCGCCAGCGCCTCGGTCACGGCCTCGGTGAGCAACCGACTCTCGACCTCGATCTCGGGCTCGGCCGCCTCTTCGGTGATGAACCGCTCCACCAGCTGCGAATCCTCGCTGTCGCCGATGGGGGCGTCCAGCCGGATCTCGGCCGCGTTGAGGGTCTGAAGCGACTCGACCAACTCGGGGGTGAGGTCGGTGGCGAGGCTGAGCTCTTCCGGACTCGGTTCGCGTCCCAGCTCCTGCTTGAGGCGCTCCTTCTCACGGAAGATGCGCGCGAGGTCGCTGGCCCGGTTGAGGGGCACGCGAACCGAACGCCCGTGGTTCGCCAGCGCCGCGAGGATCGCCTGCCGGATCCACCACACCGCGTACGAGATGAACTTCACACCCTGCTCGGGATCGAACTTCCGGGCCGCGGTCACCAGGCCGACGTTGCCCTCCTGGATCAGATCCGTGAGGGAGACGCCTCGGTTCTGATACTTCTTGGCCACGCTGATCACGAACCGCAGGTTGGCCCGTGCGAGCTCCTGGACCGCCTCTTCGTCACCCAACTGCGCGCGCGCGCCCAACTCCTTCTCACGGTCGGGGGTGATCAGCTCATGCCGGCTGACGTCCCGAAGGTACTGATCGAGGGCGGTCTGCTCTTCGACGCTGGCGTCGAAACTGGCCAACGGATTGCGGCCCTTTCTCTTCTTGCGGCCCTTCGCGACAGTCGCGGCCATGCATCTATCTCCTTGGATCGGAAAGGCTTGTGCTTCCGATCGAACACCGCCACGGGCGGCCGCTCGCGGCAGAACGTACTCTCAATGGTCCGGAGCCCTTCAAATTGGAGGGCTCAAGCAGACGTGTCAACTTCTGCGGACGTTCTACCCCGTGGCGCATCGGTGTTCCCCACCGCCGACCACACGCATCCCGGCCCCGCGTCCGGGCTGATCGTAACCCGGTGCGAAAGGGTGGTTCCCCGGCAGGGGGCAACCCGACACCCCCACGGACTGGACGCCGCAAACCAACTGTTCGATTCTCCTCTGTATGGCATTCGAATTCGACATGTACGGCCTCTCGCACACGGGCCACGTTCGCACGCGAAACGAAGACACCCTGCTGCTCGACCCCGACGCCGGTCTCGCGGTCATAGCCGACGGGATGGGGGGACATCCCGGAGGCGCCGATGCGAGCGCGCTCGCGGTGCGCCTCTTCGTCGACGAGTTCCTCCGGGAGGATGTTATACACTCTTCGCTCGCCTGGGGCGAGACCATGGCCCGAAGCGTCGCCGCGGCGCACGCCGGAGTACGCAAGGCGGTGCAGGCCGATCCGGCCCTCGAGGGCATGGGTACCACCCTCACCGCTGCGGCACTGACGCCGGACGGCCGACTGATCGTGGCCCATGTGGGCGATTCGCGGGGCTACCGGCTGCGCGCGGGCAACCTCACCCGCTTGACTCGAGATCACACCTGGGTGGCCGAAGCCATCGAGCAGGGAATCTTGTCGACCCGTGCCGCCGCAGACCATCCGATGGCGCACGTCATCACGCAGGCCGTCGGCATCGAGTACGCCCCTGCCCCCGACATCGAAGCCCACGCCCTGGAAGCCGGCGATCTGCTGTTGTTGTGCAGCGACGGCCTGACGGGGCCCGTCCCCGACGATGCGATCCGAGCGACTCTGCTCTCGGCACTGGCCCACGGACGCCTCGACGATGCGCCGCGCCGCCTCATCGCGGCAGCCCTCGCCAACGGCGGCCCCGACAATGTGACGGTGGCGGTGGTGCAGGTCCGGCGCTCGGCCGACGCGACGGAGTCGGAAGAGACGCCGATCAGTCCGGCCGCGTGATGCGAGCCAACAACTGCTCGGGCGGTACGCTTCGGCGCTCGAGAGTGAACACCCGCAACGCACGCGCCGTGTGATAGAGCTCGCCGGCCACACGAGGCAGGTCGAGCAGTCCTGGCACCCCCCCCGGTCCCATCCGCTCGATCGTGCCGTCGCGCCGCTGAACCAGGAGATCGAGCTGGAACATCGCTCTCTTCGCCGGAAAATCGATCATCACCTCGCCCGGCTCGAGGTCCAGCTCCGACGCGAGTTCGTCTTCAACCGCGCGCTTCCAGGGTGAGTCGCCCACGGCCCAATCCTCCACCCGGCGCCCCCGGAGATCCGACGCCGTGAGCTCCAGCGCGCGTTTGGGTAGACGCCGCTGACGCAGGGCAGGCAACCAGCGGGTGGCCAGGCGCTCGGAGATCTCGTCGTCGGCCTCGAACGCCCGTCGGCCAATCTCGTAGAGCAACTCTTCGTCGGTGGGCCCCACGAGTTCCTGCGAGTCGATGAGCCCGCTCCTCACCGCTTCCTCGACGATCCTCTTGTAGAGCACGGTCGCAGCGCGTACGCCATGGTGCCAGTACACGTTCCTGAACATCTGATACTTCGCGAAGAGCAACGACTCGAGCGCCGCCACCGCCTTCTCGTGGACGCCGACTTCCCAGAGACCCGTCACTGGATCCTGCAGGAGCGCCATACCCTGGAGCAGCCGATCGACATCGACCTCTCCGTACGGCACCCCACAGAAGCGGGCGTCGCGCAGCAGATACTCCTGCTTGTCGAGGTCGAGGGAGCCACTCACGAGACCACGGAGCGCAACCTCGCTCTGCCCCCGGATCAGCGCGTGGATCCGTGCCGGCGCGTCAGGCCCCAGGGGGACCAGGGCGTCGTGCAGATCGGGCGTCTCGAAGAAGAGCCCACTCACCTCTTCGTGATCGGCCGGCACCTGGTCCGACTCGAGCTCTTCGAGAGCGTGCGAGTACGCGTAGTGCCCGATGTCGTGCAAGAGGGCGGCGTAGGGGATCAGGTCGGCGTCGGCCCAGACCGAGTCGGGCACCCCCTCCCGTTCGCGCAGCAGCCGCAGCGCGGTGCTCGCGAGGTGGTAGACCCCCAGCGCGTGATCGAACCGTGTGTGGGTCGCGCCCGGGTAGACCAGGTGCGCGAACCCCAACTGCCGAATGTACCGCAGCCGCTGGAAGGCGGGGGTATCGACGATGCGCATGGCGGTGGCATCGAGCCGAATGGTGTTCCAGAGAGGGTCGCGCACGATCCTGGGAGAGGCATTCATCGTTCGAGCTTATCGCCGGGCACTCCCTTCCTCAATGGTGCTATGGGACGCCTGGCGCGGCGTCTCTTGCATGGACGGGTGGCTTCGGGACATCTTCGGGCTTTACGCCACCCACCAGCCTCCGCCCGCCTTCGAGCCGCCCGCCCTCGTGCCCGAGCCGCATCCGAATCCCGAGCTCCGTGCCTATGTGCGGGAACATCTCGAGAACCGACCGGGGGTCTATCGCATGTTCGGAGCGGCCGACGAACTGCTTTACGTCGGCAAGTCGATCCGGGTCCGCAACCGGGTACTGTCGTACTTCCGCGCTCCGAGGGGGGAGAAGCCCGGCGAGTTGATCCGCGAGGCACAGCGCATCGAGTGGGACTACGTGCCCGACGAGTTCGGGGCGCTGGTACGGGAGATGCGCCTGATTCAACGCCATCGGCCGAAGTACAACGTGCAGCACAAACGCAAACGTGCGTTCGCCTTCGTCAAACTGACCCGTGAGGCGGCTCCGCGGGTGATCCCCACGGCCCGCGTGGTCGACGATGGCGCCACCTACTACGGCCCGTTCCCCAGGGTCGGCCGCGTGGCGCTCACGATCCGGGACATCGCCCATGTCCTGGGACTGCGGGATTGCCCCTCGTCGACTCCGGTGGTGTTCGACGACCAACTCGACGTCTTCGCCGGCACCCGGGCGCTGGACCGCACACCGGGTTGTCTCCGGGCCGACCTGGGCACCTGTCTCGCACCCTGTTGCGGACGCCCGACCGCTCGCACCTACGCGGAACGGGTGCAGGACGCCCGCCGCTTTCTCGAAGGACGCGGCCGCCGCCCCCTCGAGATACTCCGGAACCGGATGGCCGAAGCCGCGGCGCGTCACGACTTCGAGTATGCCGCCCTGGTACGCGATCGTCTCGAGCGTCTACGCCGCTTCCAGGAAGAGTTGACGGCCTTTCGAGGGGAGGTGGCCGAGTTGTCGTTCGTCTACCGCGTGCCCGGCTACCGGGGCGATGATCGGGTGCATCTGGTGCGCAACGGGTGCGTGCGGGAGTCGCTCGAGCACCCCAAGACGCGCCGGGGACGCAGTGCAGTGGCGGCGCGCATCGACGCGGTTTTTTCGGCATTCGATCCGGGGCCGGCGGGTCTCGACGCCCATCAGGCCGCCGAGGTGCTGCTGGTGACTCAGTGGTTTCGGCTGCGGCCCGCCGAGTTGCAGCGCACGCGGACACCCGAGGAGTGGCTGGCGACCAGGCGGCCCGCCTAGGAAAACCGCTCGGCCGCAAGACCCCGATTCGCCCGCCCCTTCAGGGCATGGTCTCACCCGCCATCTTCAACACCGTCTCGAACTCCTTGCGCGTCACCGGCTGCACCGAGAGCCGCGAGTTGCGGACCAGCACCATGTCGGCCAGCCCCTTGCGCGCCTTGACCTCGGGCAGCCCAACTTGCGTGTCGAACTTGCGCACGAATTCGATGTCGACCAGCCACCAGCGTGGGTCGTCTTCACTCGATTTCGGGTCGAAATAGCTGTGCTTCGGGTCGAACTGGGTGGGGTCGGGATACGCCTCCCGGACGACCCGGGCGAGACCCGTCACCGCCGGCGGCGTCTGGCGTGAGTGGTAGTAGAGCACCACGTCACCCTTGCTCATCGCTTGCATGTTGTTGCGGGCCTGATAATTCCGGACGCCGTCCCAGAGCGTGCGCCCATCACGCTCCAGGTCGTCGATCGAGTAGACGTCGGCCTCGCTCTTCATGAGCCAATACTGGGTTGCCATAGGGTGATGCAGGGTGGATGTACGCTTGGGATCGGTCCTGCCACTACTCCAGTGGCGTGACAGGGTGCCGCGGTGGGCCCATGCCGATCCGCCAGCCTCCGTGTATCGCGCCCCAGGCCGGCGCCACCTATTGTGTCCGCCCCCGACCCACCCCCCTTGGTCCGGAGGCAGGCATGAAAGAGCGGCGAAGCGCAAAGGACTTTCCCCAGGCGATCCTCAAGCTGTTCGACGGCTACGTGCACGGCTTCACCAGCCGACGCGACTTCCTGGAGGGCGCCGCGAAGGTGCTGGGCGGGGGAGCTGCCGCCCTGGGTGCCCTCGACGCCCTGTCGCCGGAGTATGCGTGGGCCGAACAGGTGCCGGTCGACGACGCCCGGATCCGGCAGGAATACGTAACCTATCCGTCGCCTGACGGTTCGGGCGGGATGCGGGGCTACATGGCCGTTCCGGCGGGTGCCACCGAGCCGCTCCCCGGCGTCCTCGTGATCCACGAAAACCGCGGACTCAACCCCTACATCGAAGACGTCGTCCGTCGGTTCGCCGCAGCGAACTTCGTGGCCCTCGGCCCCGACGCGCTGACCCCCCTGGGAGGGTATCCCGGCAACGACGATGACGGCCGTGCGATGCAGCAGAAACTCGATCGCGACGTGATGATGGAGGATTGGGTGGCGGCCTTCGGGTTCCTGCGAGATCACGACACCACCACCGGCCGTACCGGTGCGGTGGGGTTCTGTTACGGAGGGAGCGTGGTCAATCAGCTCGCCGTGCGCCTGCCGGAGCTGGGCGCGGGGGTGCCCTTCTACGGCTCGGCCCCCGACCTCACCGACGTCCCCCTCATTCAAGCGCCCCTCATGGCGCAGCTCGGGGGTCTCGACGAGCGGGTCAACGCGGGCTACCCGGAGTACGAGGCCGCCATGGCGGCCGCCGGCAAGGAGTTCACGGTCTACGTCTACGAGGGCGTCAATCACGGCTTCCACAACGACACGACGCCGAGGTACGACGACGAGGCGGCCATGCTGGCGCAGGAGCGCACGATCGCCTTCTTCAACGAGAAGCTGCGGGGGTAGGCCGACCCATGACCGACCCTCACGGCAACGACCGCGAATGAGGAAGCCCACCGTCCCACTTCCGTCGACCGTCGCCCGCGCGTTCGTCGAGTTGGCCATCATCGTCGCCGGCGTGCTCATCGCCCTCGGGGCTCAGTCCTGGTGGGAGCAGCGTCAACTCGACGACGAGCGGACGCGGGTGCAGCAAGGGGTCACCGCCGACCTCGACGCGCTGCTCGTCCATCTCGAAGAGAGGACGGCGCGCTCCGACTCGATCCTCGCCGACATTCGGTGGCTGCTCCTGTACGCGCCGTCGTACTCCCAGTTGCCCGACAGCGTCTTCAACCGTCGCATCACCTGGGCCCTCTGGGAGATTGCAGGCACCGACCCCCGCCTTCCGGCCTACGAAGATCTCAAGGGCTCGGGGCGACTCGAGCTTCTGTCTGCAGACGCACGGATCGCCATGACCCAGCTCGACCAGGCGATGGCCAGGCTGATCGGGACCGACGACGATGTCTTTCAGTACCAGATCCGCAATCTGGATCCGTGGCTGCTCGACAATGCCCCCCTGCGCTCGATGCTGAGCTACCAGCAGGACGACCGTGAGGTGTTTCAAGACACGTCGGAGAGATTTCCCGCATCGGCGCTGACGTCTCGTCGCGTCGAGAACATGATGCTGGCGAAGAGGGAGTTGACCGTGAACCTGCAGGAAGCGATCACCCGCGTGGCCCACCTCGCCCGCAGGGCGCGATCGGCGCTGGGGTCGGCTGAGGATGGGGAGTCGTGACCTTCAGCGCGTTCTGAAGCAGGAAGCAGACGATCCTCGGCCTCGGGCCTGGTTGCCCTCACCCTCCAGGGCGGAGAATGTTGGCGCGAGACGGGGCCACCACAGCCCGCGGAGCCCCGACTCCCACGCAATCCACCTCAGCTCGATGCCACGATCCCTTCGCAACAGCCCGGGCCTCCCCCCACTGGTCGTCGCGGTCCTCACGGTCTGCTCATGCGTAGACCCGGGCCCACCAACGGGCGCCTCCTCGCAGTCGCTGGTCTTCACAGGGGCCGATGTACACGTATGGGCCACCTCCGATCGCCTGGCCACCGTGCGTGACCTGGAGGTGTTGGCCGACGGTTCCGTGTGGGTGTTGAATTCAGACGAACCGCTGTTCCTCGGCTTCGATCCGATGGGATCGCTGCTCGCAGTGCATGGGACTCGTGGCGGAGGTCCGGAGGAATTCGGCCAGGTGGCAGGGTTCGTATCGGACCGTGCGACCGATCAGGCGTGGGTACTCGACACTCGTCGCCACGCTCTGATCGAGGTCTCCAACCCTGGTGGCCCTCGGAGCGAGGAGCCTCTGCCCGCTGATCTCATTCCACGTGGAAGTCTCGTTGGCGGCTTCAGCTTGACCAACCCAACGGTCCGGACGAGCGCATTCGGGCCCGAGGTGATTCTGCCACGCACCGGAGCGCCCCGAGGCACCGGGCTCACAGCTCTGCGCCTGGCGATCCTGGGTGCAGACCTCGTGGCCTTCGACCCCCGGACCGACTCGGTCGACGTCGTGGTCTCCCTGGCCCGGACCCTCGACGATCCGGAGCCGACCTTCGAGCCGACCGAGGGCGGCTTTCCGCTGTGGTTCCGGCTCTGGTCGACCTGTGGGAAGGACACGATCCGGGTCTATGATCGGGTGCGAAACGAGGTCCGCGGCTTCACACACGAAGGGCACGAGGTGGCGACGGTGTCGCTGCCCCCGGTGAGTCTCACCGAGGTCACACCCACTCAGCTCGCCATGGCCGTGTTCGAGCTGCGAGCCGCCGAAGTCACCGGCGGAGTGGGTGGTGTACTGAGTGAAGCCGATAGCACGCGCCTCATGCAGTCCATGATCCAGGAAGCCAAGGGCAGTCCCCAGCAGTTGGCCACATACCTTCCTCGCTACGTGGACCTGCGCTGTGGCGACGACGGCACCCTCTGGATCCAGCCTCTCGACCCCGACCTGGGAGGCCTGAAGGGAAGTCGCACCTGGCTTGCGCTGCTCCCCGATGGTTACACGCGACAGGTTACCCTGCCCGAGCGGTTCGATCCCCTTCGCTTTCGCCAGGGGCGCATCTGGGGCGTGCAACGCGACGACCTCGACGTCGCCTCGGTGGCGTACCTGGAACTGCCTCTCGAGGCACTCGACCCGCCTTGAGCGACCCGTCGCGGCGACTCGGCCCGACCGCCCGCCCCCGATCAACCCCCGATGGAGCCATGCATGACCCGCGTCCCCCGCTCGATCCGCCCCACGCTGCTCCTCTCCACGGTTCTCCTCGCGCTGGTGGTGAGTTCGATCCCTGCGCCCGCCCAGACCTTCGAGGCGCTCACGCCGCCTGTGCGCACCTTCGTCGCGGTGCCCGAAGTCCAGGTGGCGCTGGTGGGAGTTCGCCTCATCGACGGCACCGGCGCGCCGGCGCGCGAGAACATGACCGTGCTGCTCGCCGACGGCCGGATCACCGCCGTGGGTGGGGCTGACTCCCTGACCATTCCCGACGACGCCCGCGTCCTCGATGGAGCGGGGCAGACGCTCCTGCCCGGGCTGGTCATGCTCCACGAGCATCTCTTCTACCCCTCGGGACAGGGCCGCTACAACACCAACCAGAGTTCGTTTCCACCGCTCTATCTCGCCGGCGGTGTCACCACCATGCGCACCGGCGGCAGCATGGAGACCTACACCGATTTGCGCGTCGCGCGTGAGATCGAGGCGGGGCGTACGGTGGGGCCCCACATGGAGGTGACCGGGCCCTACCTCGAAGGCGAAGGCGGCTTCGCCTGGGGCCTGCCGGCGCTGAACGCACCCCAGGAGGCCCGAGACCACGTCAACTTCTGGGCGGACCGCGGCGTCACCTCGTTCAAGGCCTACAACCTCATCGATCGGGCGACGTTGAAGGCCGGTATCGAGGCGGCTCACGCTCGTGGCCTCAAGGTCACCGGTCATCTCTGCTCCATCACCTATCGTGAGGCGGCCGAGATGGGAATCGACAACCTCGAACATGGCTTCTACGCCGCAACCGACTTCGTAGCGGACAAAGAGGTCGACCGCTGCCCGGCGGGTGCCAACCGATCGCTGCGCGACCTCGATCCGGCCGATCCCGCCTTTGCCGAACTGGTGGCGACCCTGGTGCAGGCGGGGGTGGCACTCACCTCGACCTTGACCGTCTTCGAACGCTCGGCCGCCAATCGGCCGCCGCCGCCGCCGGGAGCCCAGGCCGCAATGCTACCCGAACTGCGGGATCAGGTCATGCAGCGGTACGAGGCGCGGCAGCGCTCGGCCACCCCCGAATCGCTGGCGTATCTCCACAAGATGATGGCGCTCGAGAAGGCGTTCCGCGACGCCGGTAGACTCCTGGTGGTCGGCACCGATCCCACGGGTGCGGGCGACGTGGTGCCCGGGTACGCCAATCAACGGGCGCTCCAGCTCCTGATGGAGATGGGACTGTCGGCCGAAGAGGCGGTCGAAGTGGCGACTCGCAACGGCGCTCTCTATCTGGGGCGGGCCGACGAGATCGGTACGATCGCGGTCGGAATGCGCGCCGATCTCGTGTTGATCGACGGCGATCCCACCCGCGATCCGGAGGCGTTCCGCCACATGTCGCTGGTCTTCAAGGATGGCGTGGGCTACGATTCCGTCAGGCTCTTCGAATCGGTACGGGGGTGGGTCGGGGTGCGATGAAGCGGGAGACGTGGCGGAGGAAAGCACTCGATCGCGTTACCCTTGGGGAGCCCCACGCAACCGCGTCGCCGCTGGAGACCCACCATGGCCACCCACTACCCGCTCCGTGTGTCCCGACACCCACTCTCCCACACCACCTACGCCGCGTGGGGTGCGTGGGCCGTATGCGCTGCTCGCAGGTCGGCCCTCGTCCTCACACTCCTGGCACCCGGCCTCGTCGCGCCGAGCGAGGGCCTCGGGCAGGAGCCTCCGGCGGTGGCGGTACTCCGGTTCGAGAACCATACCGGCCAGGCCAGGTACGACAATCTGGGCCGAGGCCTTGCCGCGATGATGATCTCGGACCTCTCGGTCCTGGACGAGATCCGGCTGGTGGAACGGGAGCGGATCGAAGAACTCCAGGCCGAGCTGGCCTTCCAGCAGTCGGCCCACGCCGACCCGGCCACCGCCCAGACGACGGGGCTCATGGTGGGGGCCGCCTTCGTGGTGACCGGCGCGATCGGCAGCATCGCCGACGCGGTGCTCCTCGATACCCGCATTGCCGACGTCGAAACGGCCGAGATCGTGAAGGCCGCCGACGTCGCCGGTCCCTCCGACCACCTTCTCGAGCTGCAACAGGAGCTGGCCGAGGTATTCATCGACGGTCTGGGCCTGGTCCTCACCGACGATGACCGCGCCCGGCTGCGGGAGCGCCAGGAGGCCAACCAGATCGGCGACATCGAGACCGCCCTGAGCCTCTCCCGAGCCCTCTGCTACCTGGACGGCGGAGCGTACGAGCGCGCTGCCGAAGAGCTGATCGACGTGCAGAAGGCCGCCCCGGGATCGTACGTCGTCGGAACCCTGCTCGGCCTCGTCCGCAGCAAAGCCGAGGATGACGCCCGCCAACGGCTCAAGGACCAGGCCCGGAGCCGCATCGGGGGCCTGTTCGGCCGAGACCGGCCCCCTCCGCGGCGAGATATCCGGCTCCCCGGCTGTTGACCCGAGGCGGCACGGCCGTGGCGGCTCAGGGGTCCACCCTACGTTGTGAGGGTTGACGCCGTTCCTGCCGCTCCTCTCCTCGTCCCTCCAATGCCTCGCTTCAGCCAGGTCGACCGCCCGGTCCGCGTCGACACCGCACTGGGCCCTGACGGCCTCCTTATCGTAGGATTCACCGGCACGGAATCGGTGTCGAAGCCGTTCGCGTTTCGACTCGAGCTCTTCTCGGAAGACCGGGCGTTGGTCCCGGACGACCTGCTCATGACCCCGATGGTGGTGCGTGTCGCCCGGTTCGACGGGTCCGAGCGGATCATCCACGGCCTCGTCCGCTCCTTCGCCCAGCTGGGCCGCCACGAGGAGTTGACTTCGTACCGCGCCGAGCTCGTACCCTGGTTCTGGTTCCTGACCCTCTCCCAGGATTGCCGGGTGTTTCAGGAGAAGACGGTCCTGGAGATCGTCGCAGAGGTGTTCGCGGAGCTCGGTTGGAGCGACTACCGGGTCCGATGTGCGCGATCGTATCGCACGCGGGAATATTGCGTACAGTACCATGAGACCCATTTCGCATTCGTCTCGAGGCTGCTCGAAGAAGAGGGGATCTTCTGGTACTTCGAACACACCGAAGACGGACACGTCCTGGTGCTGGCCGACTCCAACGGGGTGCTCGATCCCTGCCCCGGACCGGGCGAGGTTCCCATGCGCCCCCGCCCGGTGCCGGACGAGGACCATGTCACCGAGCTCGAGCGAGAACACACCCTGCACTCCGGAGCGGTGGCGGTCACCGACTACGACTACAGCCAGCCGCCGCGAAGTCTCGACGCCGCGCTTACGGGCACCGGCCGGGGCGAGGTGTTCGAGTACCGGCCCCGACGTTACACGGAACAAGACCACGGGGAGCACTATGCCCGCGTGATGCTGGAGCGGAGCGAAGCCCGACGGCATCGGGTCTACGGCCGGGGATCGTGTCGGCATTTTCAGGCCGGGTTCACCTTCGATCTCGTGCGCCACTACCGCAACGACCTCAACCGGAGCTACCTCCTCACCGAGGTGCGCCATTCGGTACGGGCCGGAAGCTACGCAACCTGGGACGATGCCTTCCTGGACCACGACGTCAGCTTTGTGGCGATCCCGGCCGACGTCCCGTTCCGGCCCGAGGCCATCACGCCCCGCCCCCGGATCCATGGTGCCCAGACCGCCGAGGTGGTGGGAAAGGAGGGGGAGGAGATCTGGACCGACAGCCACGGGCGGATCAAGATCCAGTTCCATTGGGACCGCTATGGGGAGTGGAACGAGCACAGCTCGTGTTGGGTGCGGGTGGCCAGCCGATGGGCGGGAAAGGGTTGGGGGGAGATCCACCTGCCCCGCATCGGTCAGGAGGTGGTGGTCGACTTCCTGGACGGCGACCCCGACTGCCCCCTGGTCACGGGTTCAGTCTACAACGGGGACCACTCTCCCCCGTGGTCTCTCCCGGGCGATCAGACCCGGAGCGGTATCAAGTCCCGGAGTTCGCAGGGCGGGGGGGGCTACAACGAGATCAGCATCGATGACCGGAAGGGCTCGGAGCAGGTCACCATCCACGCTCAGAAGGACATGTCGACTCGGGTCGAGAACGACCGCACCACGTCGGTAGGACATGACGAGACCATCGTGGTGTCCAACGACCGCACCCTCCGGGTCGCGGGTACCCGAAGCGAGACCGTCGTCGGAAACACCGTGCTCACCGTCACCGAGGGCGACCGTACCCAGACGGTGGCCACCGGGCGCAGCGACGAGTACGTGAAGGGCGACCGAGGCGTGCGGGTCGACGGCGCCTCGGCCCACACGGTCCAGGACGACGCCACGGTGAACGTCACCGCGGGGGACTTCGTGCTCGAGACCGAGAGCGGGAAGGTCAGCGTCGACGGCACGTCAGGGGTGCAGCTCTCCTCACCCGCCGACGTCACCGTCTCGGGCAGGAACGTGAAGACCGCCGCCGACCTGGAGGTCAGCGTCGACGGCACTGCGATCAAGCTCACGGGAACGACCGAGATCACCCTCGGCGTGGGCGCCAATTTCGTGAAGATCGACGCTTCGGGGGTTACGATCTCCGGCACCCTCGTGAAGATCAACTGAGGCCATCGTGCCCCTGGCTCGTCCGTTCCGGATCCGGATCGCCACCATCGAGGCGTTCTTCGACCTCTCGCCGTTCGCCATTCTGGAGATCCGGCGTCCACCGGACCTGGAGATCCTGCTGCGGAAACTCCTGGCACGAATGGCCGATGCGCCCGAGAACGCTCGGGCCTGGGTGTGGCTGCCGATGGGTTTCACCGGGTACCGGACTTTCTTCCAGGACATGGTCGACGCTGTGGCCGGCGATATGGGTCGAGCCGCGGCCGACCTGGCCGAATGGGGCGTCGTCCCCCCCCGGTGCCCGAACTGCCCGAGGGATCGGACGACGGGGCCACGGAATGGGCGCGCACCACGGCCGACTATCTCCATCGGGTCGCCGAAGTCCTCCCGTCGCGGATCCCGGGCCTGGCGGTGGTCCTCTTCACCGACTCCGAGGCTCCCCGGTGGTCGGTGGGGGCGCTGGCCTGGTATCGACGATCGACGCGAGTGAAGATCGTGGCGATCCACGACGGTCCGGGTCCCCTCGTACCCGAGGACGGTGGGGTCGCCGACCGGGTCGTAGGTCTGGACTTCGCTGTGTCCCCGGCCGAGATCGACGGACGGGTGCAGCACCTCGCGGCTCCGGTACCGGAGGCGAACTGATGGCTGTACCGGCCTCTGCGGTCGCCGACCTCGTTCAGGACGCGGGACGTTCTGCCGCCAACCTGGAGCACTCGCGACAGCAGGCACGCGCCCGTGACCCAGGGGCGACCGGTGGGGGCGGATTCGACGTCTGGACGCACACGGCGACCGCCTTCGACCGGCGTGCAGCGGAGGATCCGGAGGCCACGGATGCGGCGTTGGCCGAGGGGGTGGGCGGAGCGTGGGCCAGCGAACAGGGCGAAGCCATGGTGGAGTCGGTACGCTCCCAGGCCGGCGGGGGCGTGGAGGGATTTCCAACTCCTGACGGGACAGGTTGAAGCGACCGAGGGCGAAGCCGACCCCACCGGAACCGTGGCCGGGGTCGGAACCGTGGCCGGGGTCGGAGCCGTCTTCGGGATCCTCGCCAGTCTCGAGCAGATGATCTCGGCCCCGCTTTCGGTGCTGCCCTTTCCTGCCCTTCCGGCGATCCGGGTGGCCGACATGGACGTTGGCTTGCCCCACGCCCACACCCACCCGCCGAATAGCCCCCCGGCACCCCCGGTGCCGTTCCCGAGCACGGGGCCCATCATCCCGATTCCATTCCTCTCGGGGGCCACCACGACCCTCATCAACGGAATGCCGGCGGCCCGATGCGGCGACATGGGCCTTGGGATCTGGTGCGGGGGGTATTTTCCCATGTACGAGGTCTTCCTGGGCCCGAGTTCCGTCTGGATCGAGGGGCAGCGTGCGGGACGCCTTCTTGTGGACATCACCCGGCGCTGCCTCTTCATTTCGCCGAAACCCAGCGACCCGCCGCTGGGACCCATGGTCGGGATGACCATCACGTCGAGCCCCAACGTCCTGATCGGGGGCGTGCCCATGCCGTCGTTGCTCGACATGGCCATGGGTGTGGCCATCCAGGGGCTGTTCGGCTGTGTCTCCACGGCCGTGAAGAAGGCCCGGGCGTTGCGGGCGGCCGACGAGGCCATCGAGGCCGTCGAGGTCCTGGGCGCCGGAGCTCAGCGGGCTGGAGGTGGGGGAGTGCCCTCCCACGACCCACCCGCGCCAGCTATGAAGAACGGCTCTTGCACATCAGCGGACGAGACGCCTTCGCCGCGATCCGGAACTGGGTGGCCGCGAAAGAACTCGTCGAGGACCTGCTCGCGCGAGGGAAGCTGAAGCTCGAGGACTCATGACGGCAGCCCAGCGAGCCGAGATCCCCCAGGACGATCTGGCGTTGGACGACCGCTGGACCAACCGCGACGAACAGCGGGTCATCTCGAAGTACGAGAACCCCCACCGGAGTCAATCCGGGCTCCCCATGCGGTTCGGCCACAAGGACCTCGAAGGGCTCGGCAAGGACGCCGGTGCCGCAAGGCAGCCGTCGGGGGGATCGACCACGGGTCGGTTCGTGCCGGGACCCGACCTTCTCGGGCACCCGGGATGACGACGCCCGCCCTCCTGGCCGGTGTCTCGACCGCGCCGGGGCGCCTGGACCTCGAGCTGGTGGTGACGAATCCCGGCCCGGAGCCGATCTACATTCGCGCCTATCCCGACACCGGCCGGCGATCCGAGGTGCTCGCGGGTCGCATGTACTGGCTCCTGGACCGGGATCGCGCTGCCCTCCACGGCCTCCTCCACGACCCCCCCGTTCCCCGCGACCGATCCGTGACCCGAGCGGTTCTCTCCCCCTCACGACGAGTCGAGGTGGGGGCCGAACTGCGCTGGTCGGTCCGCGCCGACGTTCCGGTGGTGGAGTGGAGTCCGTACTTCGCCCCCGTCGAGTCCCGCTCGGACGTACGCCCGGACGGCCCGTGGGTGTCGGTCCTCGCTCTGGCCACCGACTGGTTTCCCGAGAGTCGGATCGCGTGGTGGACGAGCGGCCCGGCCACGGGCACCTGGTGGGCGTAAGGGACGTGGACCGGCCGCCTGCGGACAACTCTCGTCCTTCCCGAGCCGCTCCCTGTCCTGGCTCATCCCGACCCATCGTTCGTCCGGGTCTGACGATAGCCATGCTCGGCGTCGCCCCAGAGCTCCGAGGTCTCTCAGCCAGCCCTCGACTCCGGTGCGATCCACGAAGGGAAGCCACGGCTATCCGTGCTCCATTGCTCGCCGATCACGTGGGACGTGCGCAGTCGCCAGCAGACCACCGTCCCCAGACCACCGCCCCGTGACCACTCCCTCCGTCCCGCGGATCGGCCCACCCCCTGCGTCGCTACCTCACCTGGAAGGTGATCGGCAGGGAGACCCAGGCGTCGACCGGCTTCTCGCGGTTGCGAGCCGGCGTGAAGCGCATGCTCGCCGCGACGCGAAGAGCCGCCCCGTCGAGCTGCGCATGGCCGGACGTCTCGCGGAGACGCACCTCGCGGGTCGTGCCATCGGCACCGATATGAAACCATACCTGTGAAACGCCGCCGATCCCCGCGTTCCGTAGCAGTGGTGGGTACTCTGCTAGCAGTGACTTGCCCACATCATCCGGATTGGTGAGTTCCGGCCGGTGGGTAAAGGGGGTGAACGACGGTCCGGTGGTGGGCTCCCGGGTGGGCGCCGCCAGGGGTCGCGCTCCGTCCGCCGAGGTGCCCCCTCTCGGCGACGCTGCGGCGGTCCCGAAGGTGACGGGAAGAACGACCCACACCGCGGTGGGTTGATCGCGGTTCAAGGCAGCCGTGAACCGCATCGCGTCCGCCACCTCCATGGCCGCCTCATCGAGCTCCGCATACCCGGAACTGGTGTCGAGTCGACGGTCGAGCACCCGTCCGTCGTCGGCGATGTAGATCCAGACGCGGGGCGAACCGCCGATGCCGGCGTCCCGCAGTTGGACGGGATACAGCCTCGAGAGCAGCGCACCGATTTCGGCACGATTGATCAACTCGGGGCCGATCGTGTAGGGAGTGAATCGTGGCCCGGAGTCAGAAACCGCCCGGGTCGCCCCCAGATCGATCTCCTCGGGGGCGACCTCACTGGAGGCCGGCACCTCCGCATCGTCCGTGCTGGCATCGGTGGGTACCGGGATGACGCAGGCACCGACTACGAGCGCCGTACCGGCCAGGACCGAAAGCAGCCCCAGCGGGCCGAGTGAGCGGCGAGGACGAGTCATGGTAGTGATCCTTTCTTCGAGTTCGTGTCGGCGCAGGGAAAAGGCGGCGGCGGCGCGAAGGGGACGCGGAGACCGGCTGAGTGCCTGGACCAGCGTGCGGCCATACGCACCGGGTAGAGGACGGGCCTGCAAGACACGCCGATCGCAATCGATCTCGATGGCGAGGACCAGACCTCGGGTTCCATACCAGACGAGTGGATGCCAGGGAAGGACGACTCGCGCAATATGAGCCAACAGGAGCAGGAGCGGATCGCGCGCTCGTACATGTTGTTCTTCGTGAAGCAGGATCCATTCGGCCTCGTCTTCGCGCAGTCCCAGGATCCACTCGGGCAGCAGAATCTCCGGACGCAAGAACCCCAGGACCGCCGGGCCCACCTCGGTCGAGAGCCGTACCATACGCCCGCGGATCGCCTGGGGCCGAGCGGCCTGTCGCAGACGGCGCAGCGTGTTCATGGACAGCGCCAGTGAGATCGCGAGAAGCAGCGACAGGCTCGCCCAGATCAGTCCCACGACCAGGGTCGGCGACCACCCACCGCTCCCCGCATCCGAGAGCGGCCCGGTTGCAATCCCCGGCAGCTCCATCACGAAGAGGGCGGGAGGCGCGCCGGTTTCGGAGACGGGCCCCCAGAGATGCCAGGCGAGCAGACCGGCGGGCAAGACGATCGCAAGCACCAGACCACCCAACCACACGCCCCGTTCGTCCCGATTGCGCTTGCGGAACGCATGGGCCACGAGCTCGGTGGCCACCGCGACGGGAACGCCCGCCAGCACCATGTAGCCCATCCACCAGTGGATCATGGCTCGCCTCCCTCGTCGAGGTGTTGATCGAGCAGATCCCGCATGCGCCGAAGCTCGTCACGAGTGACCCCGGGCTGGCGGACGAGATTCAGGAGGAGCGCCTCGGGCGAGCCCTGGAACAGCTTCCTGGTCACCCGACCGAGCGCGCTGCGGCCCGCCTCGTCTCGGTCCACCTTCGCGCGGTAGCGGTGCGCACGCCCCTCGGTCGAACGGGTCACGTGGCCCTTCTCTTCGAGCACCCGCAGCATGGTGAGGACGGTGTTGTAGGCAAGGCTGTCGGCCAGCTCGTCCTGGACGTCACTCACCGTCGACTCGCCCCGCTGCCACAACACCTGCATGATGTCGAGCTCACGCTCGGTGAAGCGCACATTCATGGTGATCCCTCCGATCTCCTAAGGACTTAGTTGCAAGATGGCACGCGCCCTCGCGCCTGTCAACTAGGTCTTTAGTTCTTGGCGAGAGCCACCTATTCCCCGTAGGGGTCGTCCAGATCCGACACCATCACATTGCTGGCCAGATCGTCGTGCAGCCGAGCCAGCAAGCTGTCTTCGGGAAGCTTGTCGAGGGCCGCCTCCATCTTCGCCAGCGCGCGTTCGCTCGGATACGCCAGGTGCGCCACGGGGTCACCCGGAGCCACGGCGGGAAGCGTGGTCATGGCGAGCACGATGGCGTCGCGAGGGGCGACGATGGTGTTGAGGCTTTCGCCGGTCAGGCTCGTGTTGGTGGCCAATGGCTGTCCCGCCTCGACCACGTCGCCGACGTGGACGTGGAATTGCAGGAACCCACCCGCATTGGCCCGGATCCATTTCGTGTCTCGCGCCACGAGACGAAAGCGCGGCTTGACTACCTCGCCTTCGATCATCTTGAGCCCCACCAGCACGTTGCGAATCCCTCGCAGCGCGTACTCGACCACGGCAGGCTCCACCTTCCAGACTTCGCCGGCCTCCAGGGTCATGGTGGCGCATCCGGCGGCGATGGCGGCACGCCGCAGGCTGCCCTCGGGTCCCTTCGAGTCGAGAAGAAGCTCGGCGCCGAACAGGGTGGCCAGCCGAGCCGTGGCCTCCTGCTCCATGTCGGCACGGGCATTGGGGTAGTTCGTGCGTCGCACCGCCGCGGTATGCAGGTCGATGCCGTAGTCACAGCGGGACACGATACTCTGAAAGGTCACGTAGGCCAGGCGACTCGAGAGACTACCCTCGGGCGAACCGGGAAACGAACGATTCAGGTCACGCCGGTCGGGCGAGTAGCGTGACAGTTGCTCGAAGGCGGGGATGTTCACCACGGGCACCAGTACCAGGGTCCCGGCGCGCAGGTCGAAGGGCCGCTCCTGAATCAGGTGCCGGATGGTGCCGGTACCGTTGATCTCGTCGCCGTGGACGGCACCGGTCACGAAGACCGTCGGCCCGGGCTTCTTGCCACGCCACACGTGGACCGGGACGCCGATGGGAGCGCCGCTGTAGCTGGTGCTGACCGTCAGGGTGAGCCCCGCCTGCTCACCCGGAGCGACCTCGGTTCCGTTCCAGACGCCCGCGGCCTGCCACTTGCCATGGTTGCTCACGGCGCCTCCGAGAGGTCGATAGCGGTCTCCAGAGGCCGGATCGGCGCCCGGGATCGCCGGCGTCGGGCGGGCACGAGGTCACGCATCGACTCGAGTTTGCCGAAGCACAGCAGGCGGTCGCCCTCCTCCAGTACACGGGATTCGCGCGGGTTCGGGATCACCGTAGTGCCGCGATGTAGCGTCAGCACCACGATGTCCTGGGCCCGCAGGCCCGAATCGCCGATGGTCCGACCCACCAGTTTCGATTGCTCCCCGAGGTACAGCTCGGTCACCCCGTAGCTGGCACTCACCGAGAGACGCTGGCGCACGTCGAGTTCGGGAAAACTCACCTGCCGCTCGATGAAGTCGATCACCGCACCGGCCACGTCGAGCCGCGTCGAGGTCTCGATCCCCTCGAGCCCCGGCGACGAGTTCACCTCCATCACCTGCGGTCCGTCGTTGCCCTCGAGCATGTCGACACCCGCCACCTTGAGTCCCATGATCTGAGCAGAGCGCACGGCGGTGTCACGGTAGCTCTCGTCGAGTTCCACTGCCTCGGCCGACCCACCCCGATGCACGTTGCTTCGAAAGTCACCGCCCTGGGCGGTGCGCCGCATCGCGGCCACCACCCGATCGCCTACCACGAAGGCGCGAATGTCGCGGCCCGAACTTTCGCCGACGAACTTCTGGATCAAGACATTCTTTTCAGCCTTCTGGAGCGTCTCGATGATGGCTTCGGCCACCTTCACGGAGTCGGCGAGGATCACCCCCACACCCTGCGTGCCTTCGAGCAGCTTGATGATCACCGGTGCCCCACCCACCCGCGCGATGGCCGGGAGCACGTCTTGCTTGCGACGCACGAACGCGGTGTGGGGCAGTCCGATATCGTGACGGCTCAGGATCTGGAGCGCCCGCAGTTTGTCGCGGGAATTGGCGATTCCGTGCGACGAACTCGGTGTGTAGACGTCGAGTTGCTCGAACTGTCGCACCACCGCCGTTCCGTAGTGAGTGATCGAAGCACCGATCCGAGGCAGGATCGCATCGTACGCACCAAGACGCTTGCCCGCGTACCAGAGGTCGGGCGCTCCGCTCTCCACCTCGATCGAGAACTTCAGCGTGTCGAGTACTTTGGCCTCGTGTCCGCGTAAACGCGCGGCTTCCACCAGGCGGCGAGTGCTGTAGGCGGTCGGGGCTCGCGACAGGATCGCCAGCTTCATCGGGACCTCTCTTCAGGGGGGGGCGGGGTCGCACGCGGAGGGCGGCGACCGGCGCGGTACGACGCACCGGGATCGACGGTGAAGCGGCCGCGGATGGCCTGGCGTCCGAGCAACATCCGAAATCCCATGCTGTCGCGTCGAGTCAAGGTGATCTCGATGGGCCACCGCGCGTCGCCGATCTCGATGGTGGTCAGGACCACCGGCCGCAGCTCCTCCCGACCCCCGGAGTTGCGCACGAGGCGCCGCTCCACGAGTGGAAGCTCGACCGGAATGGCCGGTTGCGACCGCTTCTGCTCCGGGTGGATCACGAACCGCACCCAGGGCGCCCCGTCCCGGTCGAATTCCTTCAGGGAGAAGGCATGGAGGGACGAGGTGCGCGCGCCCGTGTCGACCTTGGCCTTGACGGCGTCGACGCCCAGATCGGGGAGCCGAACCCACTCCCGCCAGCCGATCACCGGACGAGGGGCTCGGAGCTTCTTCTTCGGAGGGCGAGGTGAGGGCATGGAGATGAAGAATAGCGGTTTCTCTTGCGTCGTACCCGTCAGGCGTGTAATGGTGTATTAGTGCACCGATACACTTGGCACTCTGCTCCGCACCACCGCATTCCCGGGTTCGAGATCATGTCCCTGCCGCACACACCCCGCTCCACCCCCGCACGGCGACGGCTACCGACGATTCTGCTCGCCATCACGGCCGCAGCCTGCGCCGCTGACGCGGAGCCACCGGCCGACCCTGCCACGATCCCTCTCCGTGCGCTCGCCGACGTACCCACCGTCGAGATCGGGGCCTTCGAGGGCGACACGGATGCCTCGTTCGAGCTCATCACCAGCGTCGCCTCCTTGCCCGACGGCCGACTCGTCCTCGCCGACGCGGGTGCACAACGCATCGCCATCTTCGATCCCGACGGCCGTTTCGTACGCGACTGGGGACGCCGGGGCGACGGTCCGAACGAGTTCCGGAGCCTCTCGCGAGCGTACGTGTCGGGTGACGACCGGATCCTGGCTCTCGACGCTCGAGGCATGCGGGTGTCGACCTTCGACACCGCCGGCACCTACCTGGGCGGGGCCGACGCCGTGACCCTGAGCGGCGACTCGACCTTCACCATGGACGTCTGGCTCCATGGGCGCTTCTGGATCGACGGGGGGCTGTCGCCGTCGGAGCGAGACGCCATCCGCACCACACTCGATCACCTGCCCCGACCGGGGGGTGAGACCCCCTACCGCTACGTCCGTATGGCCGCCGACGGCGACCTCTGGGTGCGTGAACTGTGGGCCGGAAGTGCGGCGCCCTCCCGCTGGATCGTGATCGATCCGTCGGGGGCGCCGCGGTTTGCGCTCGATCTGCCCGCTGGCTTCACCCCGCTTCGGGCCACGGCCGACGTCGTCGACGGTCGCTGGCTCGGGGTCGGCGACGTGAACTACCTGCGACGCTACGACCTGGTCGAGGTGCCGGGACGGGTACAGACACCCACCTGGCTCGGCGAGGCGGGCGACAACGCACGTCGCCCTGGTCCCAGCCCTGAGGCCGAGGCGGAGGCGGTGGCCGAGATCCGGGGCAGTATCAGGGCCATGGCGGTGGCCCAGGAGATCCATTACTCGCAGGCCATGAGCTACACGAGCGACGCCTCGGCCCTCGACGTCGAGCTGGGCGAGGGTCTGTTCTTCGACATCGTCGAAGCGAACGACCGAGGCTGGACGCTGGTCATGGGCCATGGAGACCTCGATCGCCTGTGCGGTCTCGCCTATGGCGCCACCACCCCTCCGGGATGGATGGGCGGCTCGATGGTGTGTGGCCGCTGATGTTCCACGACCTCGATCCCCGCAGCCCCACGCCACTCTATGCGCAGATCGCATCGCGCGTGCGTGTGGCGGTGGCTTCGGGTGAACTCGACGTGGGCGACTCGCTGCCATCGGTGCGTCAACTGGCCCGCACCCTCCGGGTAAACCCCGCCACCGTGGTTCAGGCCTACCGCGAGCTCGAAGCCGACGGATTCGTCGAAACCCGTCACGGCGCCGGCACCTTCGTGCGTGCCGTACCCGAACCGATCCGGAACGACGAGCGCGCTCGTCGCGCCACCGAGCTGGCCCGCCGAGCACTCGTCGACGCCGCCCGCCTCGGCATCCCGGCCGAAGAGGTCATCGACGCCCTTCGAGCGCTGGTGGACGACGGCGCCCCCGCCCCGATCTCGGAGTCCTGATGAAGTACGCCATCGAACTGGACCGGGTCACCTGGAGTCCCGGCAAGGCCTTTCGCCTCGACGAGCTCACCCTGCGGGTCCCTCGAGGATCGATCTACGGGTTCCTGGGGCCCAACGGGTCGGGCAAGACGACGACGATTCGTCTCTTCATGGGCATGGTCAAACCCCACGCCGGTGGGATTCGAGTGCTCGACGGGCGGGTGCCCCGCGACATGGCCCACATCCTCGCTCGCGTCGGGTACGTGCCGGAACGGCCGCATGTGTACCCGCAGTTGACCGTGGGCGAAGCCATGCGTCTGCACGCCGCCTTCCATCGGCTCTGGGATCCCCATTGGGCCGAGGAGCTGGTCGAGCGCCTGCACCTCGATCCGGATCGCAAGATCGCACGCATGTCGAAGGGCGAGGTGGGCAAGCTGCTGGTGTCGCTGGCGCTGGCCCAACGCCCCGAGTTGCTGGTGCTCGACGAGCCCACCGACGGGCTCGATCCGGTGGTGCGTCGCGACGTGATCACCACCGTCCTGGACTACGTGTCCGAGTCGGGGGCGACCGTCTTCATTTCGTCGCACCTGGTGCACGAGCTCGAGCGGATCTGTGACTGGGTCGGGGTGCTCGACCGGGGCGCGCTCGTGGCGGAGCTTCCCATGAACGACTTCAAGAACGGCATCAAGCACCTACGGGTCGAGACGGCACTCGCACGGCGCACGGACATCGACTCGCCCTTCGTGGTGCTCGACCGCAAAGCCCCCAACGGCGTCTCGCCCTACGAGACCTGGGTGGTGCGCGGGTGGATGGACGACCACCGCCATTGGTTCAGCGGAGTTCCCGCACAACTGCACGACGTGGTCGACCTCGACCTCGAAGAAGGTTTCGTGGAACTGCTCCGTTCCCAACGAACCCGACCGGCCCCGCTTTCTTCCACAGAGGACGAATCATGACTCGCCACCTGCTGGCTCTTCACTGGAAGGCCGTCCGCTGGGGACTCCTGCCCCTGGTGATCGCCGCCTTCGGACTGCCCTTCTTCATCGCAGGCCGACTCGATCCGAATGCCGGCAGTGCCCGGTTCTGGGAGCAGATGGCGGTCGTGAGCCCGGTGTTTCCGATGCTCGCCATGGCGGTGGGGGTCACCCTCGCACTGACGGCCTGGAGCTGGGACCATCGCCAGGGCCACGTCTACGCCCTGTCGCTTCCGGTCGCGCGCTGGCAGTACGCGTCGACCAAGTTCATGGCCGGGGCGGCGCTGGCGGCGATTCCCGCACTGACGCTGGCGCTCGGTGGCGCCCTCGCCACCGCCCTGGTCGACCTGCCCCCCGCCCTGCAGGCGTATCCCGGCATGCTGGCGCTGCGGTTCTTCCTGGCCACCCTGACCGCCTACGCCCTGATGTTCGCCCTGGCGTCAGGCACGATCCGTACCGCCACGGTCGTGATCTCGTTGGTGGTGGGAGCGCTGGTGCTCGGCGACACCGTCATCGGGTTCGCCTCGGCCTTCGTCCCCGCGCTGCAGAATCTCTCCCTCTCGGACATCGTGGTATCGGTGGCCCTCGAGCCGCACAGCCCACTCCGGGTATTCACCGGCAACTGGATGTTGTTCGATGTGTAGGGGGTGGAGGCGGAGTGTCCTGGCCCTCCTGCTGTCCGGGGTGCTCCCCGCGGGCAGCGCCCAGGCCCAGGAGTCGAAGGCCCTCGAGGCACGGTTGCGGGAGATCGATCACGCGCTGCCCGCCCTGGCCCGACGAGCCGAGCGGGAACGCGAAGCCTACGACGCCTCCCTGCGCGCCGGCCTCGACGGGCCCATCGAGACGCGAGTGGCGGGACTCCGGATCTGGGCGCTGCCCCGCGACGTCGAGGCGGCAACCGAGCTGTTTCGCCGAGTGTGGCAGGAGCGATTCGCCGACGATCTGGGGGACGATCCACCCCCCGCCTTCAGCACGATACGATTCAGCTACTACGACCACCGGGGTGGGTGGAATCCCCGAATCAGCGAGGGCGAAACCACTACGAACTTCCTGGTGCAGGTCACCAACAGCGTCGACAGCCGGGAGGAACAGGCCGAACGGGTGTTTGGGCGCGCCTTCCTCGCGCTGTCGCCCTGGTTCGTCCAGTTGTGGCTCGACGGGGCCTCCGGGGGCCACTTCACCCCCACCTTCGCCGGCATCGAGGCACTTCGACAACTCGCGTCCGTGGACTCCCGCAGCGCAGCTTCGTGCCTGGCGGGCAGCACCCGCGCCTGTCTGATCACGCTCGGTCTGCAACCCGATGGGACGTCGCTTGCCCAGGTGGCGCGGGAGTGGTACAGCGACGACCAGTACCGGGCGTTGCTGGGCAAGCGCAATCAACTCCGCGCCGCCGGGACCGATCCAGCACTCTTTTTCGTGCGCACCCGGGATACGGAACTCCTGCTACCTGCGCTGGACCCGGAGGCGCCCCGGAGGGTCGCTCCCGAAGGCCCATTCCTCGACTATTCGGGCGCGCCTGCCACGGGCTCGACCCGAGCTTCGCTGCTCGCCCTGGCGTTGGAACGAGGCGGCCCCGATGCGCTGGCTCGGTTGCTGGCGCTGCCCTTCGAGACGCCACTGCGGGATGCGCTGGAACAGGTATCGGACATGCCCCTGGAGCAACTGGGCGATGAATGGCGTGCGCGCCTCGACGAGGCAGGCCGTTCGAATCAGCCCGCACCACCGACCAGGACGACGTTCGGCTGGGTCGGCCTCTTCGCCGCACTGGCCATGACCAACACCCGCTGGAGGCTGGGATCATGAATGTGCGTTGGTGGCTGCTGGCCCTGATCGGTTCCCTGGCCCTGGCCCAGGCGTTGTTCTGGGACGGATCACTGCGGCAGCTGGATCTGGCGAAGGTCCCCGAGCCCTACTCCCCGGCCGTGGCTCGCTACGACGCGGCGCGGGCGTCGGCGCTGTCACTGGCCTTCGGCCTGCAGGGCGCTCACCTGATCGAGCGGTTCGCCACCGAGGCGGTGGCGGCGCAGGCCTCGGGAACCCCGATCCATTTCGGTCCGGACGAAGCGATGGACGAGGGGTTTCGCCTCGAGGTGATTCCTGCCGTGACCGAGCGAGCCCGTCAGCAACTCGCGCGCTGGAGCCTTGCCGAGCCCCGGGTCGCTCTGGGCGTGTATGGACCGGAGCGGACCGAGGGATGGCCCCCACACCTCGAGTCGATGACTCGTCCGCCCACCCGGCTCAACAGGATCGCGGCCGCGGGTCGCCTCGCCGACGGCTCGGCATACTGCATTCGGGTCGCGGGCGGCGCTCGCCTCAACGCCCGTCTCCTGTCCTACCTCGAAGGAGCGGACGGCAGCCCCACGGGGCCGGGCACCTTCGGCGAGTGTTGGCCCTACGTCCGCTACGGAATCCCCGGCGCCCATGTGGCCGGGTGGATGGCCCGGACCGGCGCCGCGGTCGCGGGGAGCCCCACGTCGGATTTTCTGCAGGACCTTCGCCGGGACGGTGGTGCGGCGTTGCTGGTGGCGGTCGGAGCCCGGCAAACCCTCCAGCTCGCCGACGCCGCGGGCGCCGATCGTTGTATCCAGGGGGAGCGGGAGGCGTGCCGCGCCCTCTTCCTCGCACCGAGGGAGCTGGGATTTGGTACGCAAGAGCGGGCGATCCGCGAGACGGTGCCCCTGGCGATGGCACGGGTCACCTCGGGGAGCTTTCTTCCCGCCTCCTTCCTCTACGATCTCGAGGCCGAATTCGGACCCGAGCGGATGCAGGCGTTCTGGAGTTCCGACGCCGATGTCGTCAGCGCCTTCGAAGCGGCGTTCGGGGTCGACCTCGAGACCACCATGATGGAGCTGGGGCGTGAGCGCTTCGGGTATGCCAGGACCGGCCCGTCGGTCGGCGGGTGGGGATGGATCGGTCTCCTCGCCGCCCTCACCCTGGGGTTGGCGAGCGGAATCCGAGCCATGGACCGACGGGCGGTGGCCTGAGTCGCGGGACCCTCTCGGCTCAGCTCTTCGGACCGGCCTTGCGCACCTCGTCACTCACGCCGTCGGCGTACTTGGCGAAGTTGTCCCGGAACATGCCGGCGAGCTTGGCGGCCTGGGCGTCGTAGGCATCCTGGTCGGCCCAGGTGTTCCGGGGCCGGAGCACGTCGGACGGTACGCCCGGCACCACAGTGGGGACCTCGAACCCGAAGACCGGATCCGTCACGGTGTCCACCCCATCGAGCTGCCCCCCCAACGCCGCCCGTACCATGGCGCGGGTGTGTGACAGCTTCATCCGTGACCCGATGCCGTAGGGGCCGCCGGTCCATCCGGTGTTCACGAGAAACACGCGGGCACCATGTCGGTGCAGCTTCTCGCCCAGCATCGTTGCATAGACGCCTGGATGACGCGGCAGGAACGGCGCGCCGAAGCAGGCGCTGAAGGTTGCCTTGGGCTCGGTGATGCCCCGCTCCGTGCCTGCCACCTTTGCCGTGTACCCCGAGAGGAACTGGTACATGGCCTGTTCCGGGGTGAGGAGCGAAATCGGGGGCAACACCCCGTATGCGTCGGCAGTGAGAAACACGACCGTCTCCGGATGTCCGGCCCGGCTCGGGTGCACGGCATTGGGAATGTACTCGATGGGGTACGATGCCCGGGTGTTTTCGGTGATCGAGCTGTCTTCGAAGTCGATCTCCCGCGTGTGCTCGTCGAGCACGACGTTCTCGAGGATGGTGCCGAACATCCGGGTCGCCGCGTAGATCTCGGGCTCACCCTCGGGGGACAGGTGGATCGTCTTGGCGTAGCAGCCACCCTCGAAATTGAAGACGCCGACGTCGCTCCAACCGTGCTCGTCGTCCCCGATCAGCCCCCGTTCCGGATCAGCCGACAAGGTGGTCTTGCCGGTGCCGGAAAGCCCGAAGAAGAGCGCCACATCGCCCTTCTCACCCACGTTGGCCGAGCAGTGCATGGGCAACACACCCGACGCGGGCAGCAGGTGGTTGAGCACCGAGAAGACCGACTTCTTGATCTCACCGGCATACCGCGTACCGCAGATCAACACCGTGCGGTCGGTGAAACTCACCGCGATGGCCGTCTCGGACTGGGTGCCGTGGCGCGCGGGATCGGCCTTCAGCTCGGGCGCATGCAATACCGTGAAGTCGGGCTTGCCCGCCGCTGCGAGTTCTGCGGCCGACGGTCGCAGAAACATGTTGTACGCGAACAGGGTGTGCCAGGCGCTGGGCGAGACCACGCGCACCCCGATGCCGTAGCTGTCGTCCGCACCGGCGCGGGCATCGCACACATACAACTCGTGGTCGTCGAGGTAGGCGACGATATCGGCCTTGAGAGCCGCAAAATGGGCCGGCTCCATAGGCTGGTTGACGGCCCCCCAATTCACTTCGGTCTCCGACGAGGCATCACGCACCGTGAACTTGTCGTTCGGGGAGCGGCCGGTATGCGGTGCCGTCACCACCGCCAGCCCGCCCATGTGGGCGAGCCGCGCGGTCCCCGCGATGATCGATGCTTCGTAGAGTTCGGCTGGAGAGAGATTCCAGTGAACGGTCCGCGTCGGCGCGAGGCCGTGCATGTCGAGGCCCGCAGTCGCAGTCTGGGTGGTCATCATGCCTTCCATGGTTCAGGGGGCCAGTCGCTCCCCCGGATCGATCTTCGACAGTCCCTAAGAATGGCCTTAGCGGGCGTGTGCGTCCACCGACGCAATGGTCGCCAGGTTCAGAACTTCCTGTTGCGTGCTCCCCCGCTGGAGAATGTGGACCGGACGGGCCATGCCCAGAAGCACCGGTCCGATCACCTCGGCCCGCCCGAGTCGATCGAGCAGTTTGTAGGCCGAGTTGGCGGCGCTCAGGTTGGGGAACACGAGCACGTTGGCGGCCTCCTTCAGGTGTGAGAACGGGTAGATGTGCGCGAGCTTGCGGGGATCGACCGCCGTATCCGCCTGCATCTCCCCGTCGATCACCAGGCTGGGATCCCGTTCCTGCACCAGGCGCACGGCCTCGGCCACCTTGTCGGACTCGGGGTGACGCGCCGAACCGAAGTTGCTGAACGAGAGCATGGCGATGCGGGGCTCGAGCCCGAGCCATTCCACGAATCGCGCGGAAAGAAGCGCAATCTCGGCCAGCGCTTCGGCATCGGGGTCGATGTTGACGGTGGTATCGGCGAAGAACAGCAGGTCACGGTTGGGAAAGGCCACCATGTAGAGGCCAGCCACACGGTGCAACCCGTCTTCGACGCCGATGATGTGCAGGCATGGCCGGAGCACTTCAGGGTAGTTGGCCTCGATCCCGGCCACCACCGCATCGGCGTCGCCTGCCGCCACCATCGAAGCCGCGAAGTAGATCGGCTTGTGCATGTTCCAGCGAGCCTCGGCCAGGGTCAGACCTCTACGACCCCGTTGCCGAAACAGATCATCGGCGTAACGGTGGCGCTGCTCGTCGCTATCGGCGGCGTAGACGATCTCGACTCCGGCGAGGTTGAGACCCATGCGTCCGGCCTTCTCATGCACCCGCTCGGAGCGCCCGAGTAGAATCGGCTGGCAGACACCCTCTTGCACCATCTGGACAGCGGCCCGGATGATGGTCTCGTTGTGCCCTTCGGGAAGGACGACCCGAGTGGGTCTCCCGCGCGCGCGGGTGGTCATCCACCTCATGACCTCGCGCCCCGGCCCCAGAGAGGCCCGCAGTCGATCCCGATACTCGTCGAGGTCGATCTCGACTCTCGCCACCCCCGTGTCCATGGCCGCCCTGGCCACTGCGGGAGCTACATGAAAGAGCACACGATCGTCGACCGGCTTCGGAATCAGGTATTTGCGGCCGAACGAAATCGCCTCATCGTCGTAGGCGGACCGCACCGACTCCGGCACACCGGTACGTGCGAGTTCGGCGAGTGCGTAGGTGGCCGCCATCATCATCTCTTCGTTGACCACGGTGGCGCGAACGTCGAGGGCCCCGCGAAAGATGAACGGAA
This sequence comes from uncultured Gemmatimonadaceae bacterium, assembly GCA_964521385.1. Lineage (GTDB taxonomy): Bacteria > Gemmatimonadota > Gemmatimonadetes > Longimicrobiales > Gaopeijiaceae > Gaopeijia. Next base: position 130,573 of record CAZFRU010000001.1, read on the forward strand.
AGCCGAGCACGTTGTTGACCTGGTTCGGATAGTCCGATCGGCCCGTGGCCATGATGGCATCGTCTCGCACACTGGCCACCTCCTCGGGAGTGATCTCCGGATCGGGGTTGGCCAGCGCAAAGATGATCGGGTTGTCGGCCATGGAGGCCACCATCTCGGTGGTGACCACGCCGGCAACCGAGAGTCCGATGAACACGTCGGCACCCTTCATGGCGTCGGCCAGGGTGCGTGCCTCGGTCGGCACGGCGAAGGGCTCCTTGTACTGGTTCATCGACGCCGTACGGCCCTCGAAGATCACCCCCTTGGAGTCACAGATGAGGATGTTCGAGGGGCTCACCCCGAGGCGCATGATGTGATCGGCCGTCGAAAGCGCCGAGGCTCCCGCTCCGCTGAACACCACCTTGATCTCGGACAGCTCCTTGCCCGTCACTTCGACGGCGTTGATCAGGGCGGCTCCGCCGATGATGGCCGTGCCGTGCTGATCGTCGTGGAACACCGGAATGTCGAGACGCTCCTTCAGCGTCTTCTCGACCACGAAACAGTCGGGTGCCTTGATGTCTTCGAGATTGATCCCGCCCACCGTGGGCTCGAGCATCTCGCAAAAGCGGATCACATCTTCGGCGGTGGGCGCGTCGATCTCGATGTCGAAGACGTCGATCCCGGCGAACCGCTTGAAGAGCACACCCTTTCCTTCCATCACAGGCTTCGACGCCAGCGGCCCGATGTCACCGAGTCCCAGGACCGCCGTTCCGTTCGACACCACCGCCACCAGATTTCCCCGCGCCGTGTACTTGAAGACATCCTGGGGATTGGCCTGGATTTCCCGGCAGGGTTCGGCCACTCCCGGGGAATAGGCGAGCGAAAGATCGCGCTGGGTCGCAACGGGCTTGGTGGGAACGACTTCGATCTTGCCCGGACGTCCTTCCTGGTGATAGTCCAACGCCTCTTGACGGTGGTCCTCCATCTGTGGCTCCGATTCTCGTGTAGTAGGTTCCAGCCTTCTAGATTACCGCTCCTCCCCGTCCATCCGAAATCCCCTGGGCATGCGCCGTACGCTCGCACTCGCCGCCGTACTCCTTATTGCCCCGTCCGCAGGGGGTGCCCAGGAGGCGTGCCCCGACGGACGAGTGTCCCGCATTTTCGTGGACAACCATTCCATCTTCGACGTCGACGCCGTCGGCGACGCCCCTTTCCAGTGGGCGTACCGGCTCGCCAATGGGCTGCACTATGCCACGCGCCCCTCGTTCATTCGGCGCGAGATCCTCCTCGCGGTGGGCGATTGCTGGGACCCCTTCCTCGCCGAGGACTCGGCTCGCCTGCTGCGCCGACTCGGGTTCATCGCCCGCAGCGACGTATTCGGAATCCAACAGCCCGACGGCGACTGGCATCTGATCGTCGATACCCAGGACGAGTGGACCACGGTGGTCGAGGTCGGGGCGAAGGTCGAGGGCTCGTTCCGCATCGACAAGGTCCAACTCAAGGAGGAAAACTTCCTCGGGCGTGGAATGGTGGCGGGATTTCTCTATACCGAAGACGACGCACGCCGCCGCCTGGGGGGGCAACTCAGGACCCCACGTCTGTTCAATACGCGGGTCGATGCCGGACTCCGCGGCGGCCAGACCCGCGTGGGATCGTACGTCGAAGAAGAGCTCTTCTACCCCTTCGTGGGTGAGGTCGGGCGCTTCGCGGCACGACAGCGGTACCTTCGCGAGACGGACTATTTCACCTGGTCGTTCGGCACACCGAATGCTCCTGCCCACCTCCTCCTCCCCGTCGAGTCGGAGAACGTCGAGTTCACCCTCGCCGCACGCATCGGGGTGCCGGGCAACCTCACCGTGTTCGGACTCGGAATCTCACGTGACAAGCTCCATTTCGCCGATCTCACCGAGGCCGAGCAGGTGCTGGACAACCGATTTGGCGACCCTGAACCTGCCTCGCCCGAGCTCGCGGCACGCCTCGCGCCACAGACCACCTATCGAGCCGGAACGCGCATCAACATTCTGCTGGGCCAACGCAACATCCGCTTCGCGAAGGCCGTAGGGCTCGATGCACTTCAGGGTCAGCACGATCTCGAGCTCGGCACGGAACTCGCCATGACGCTGGCACGGTCGCTGGGCGCCACGTCCAGCCGAGACGAACCCGACGATCTCTTCACGCGCTTCCGGCTCTATGCCGCAAAAGCTCCTGGGCCGTTCGTGCTCATCGGCAATGCAGCCATCGAGGCCCGCCAGATCTTTTCCGGTGGCCGTGGCCGAGACGGGTGGCGCGACGTGCTCGCCGAGATCGACCTCCTGGCCTACTGGCAGCCACCCGAAGCCGACCGTCACACCTTCTTCGCGCGCCTCGCGGGCGCCGGGGGCTGGAACGTCGATCAGCCATTTCAGTTGACCCTGGGGGGGGCCGCAGCGGTGCGGGGGTTTCACGACGAGGATTACCCCGGGGCGAGGAGGGTCGTGCTCACCGTCGAAGATCGCATCTATTTCGGCTGGCCGTTCCCGGACCTCGTCGATCTCGGGGGCACACTGTTCGCAGATGCGGGCCGGGTCTGGGCCGACGACCTCGGTCTGGGCAGCGACTCCGGGTGGCGGGGCACGGTGGGAGCAGGACTCCGGATCGGATTTCCCGCCAACACCCGTGGCGTGGTGCGTATCGACGCTGCCGTCCCCTTCGGAGGCGGGATCGGTCTCGGCGACGTGGTGCTACGGGTCAGCTTCCGCGATCTGCTGGGGTTCACGGCGGGTCTCGAAGACCCCGACATGGCCCGAAGTCGCCGGACCACGGTCGGTCCCGACCGGTTCAGCCCGGAGCGTTTCATCCGCTGACAGACCCCGACGAGTCAGGCCGGTATCATTCAACTCGTAGTCCGACCAGAAGTTAAGTCACCTGCTCAGCGCTTGCTCCCCGTGCCACGGACACTTCATACAGTTGTTTACGAACCCTTTGACGCGCGCAACGCGCGTTTTTACCTTAGATGACCCGCATTCGCGTTCGTGCCTCCCGACATGGAGGTGTTCAGCGCCGGCGGTCGGTGGAGAGTTCGCCAGACAGCGTCCGTTCGCCGTCGAGGTCCACGTCTGATCGAGGTAACGTGCACGAATGTTTTCCGCTTCTCGTGGCCTGGATTCCTTCGACCAGTATCTGCAGGATGTCGAAAAATATCCCCTGATCCAAAACCCGGAAGAGGAGCGCGCGCTGGCCCGCCGCGCCCGCACGGGTGACAAGGAGGCAGCCGAACGCCTGGTCACAGCCAACCTCCGGTTCGTGATCTCGTACGTGAAGAAGTACCAGGGGCGCGGACTTGGCCTCGCCGAGTTGGTCTGTATCGGCAACGAAGGCCTCCTCAAGGCCGTGAAGAAGTTCGATCCGGAGAAGGGCGTGAAGTTCATCTCGTACGCCGTCTGGTGGATCCGGCAAACCGTCCTGCAGGCGCTTGCCGAACAGACGCGTTCGGTGAGGATCCCGCTCAATCAGAATTCCAATCTGGCCAAGCTCGCCCGCACCGAGACGGCGCTGACCCAGTCGCTGGGACGGTCTCCCACCGATCAGGAGATCGCCGAGCAGATGGAGGAACCGGTCGATACCGTGCGGGCGTTGCGCCGGGTCGCCGCCAGCGAGCTCAGCCTCGACGCACCCATCGATCGCGGAGATCGCGATAGTGCGTCCTTCGGCGAACGGTTCGCCGGTGCAGAGGCATCCGAGATCGAAGAAGACGTCGAGGCCGTAGCGCGGCGCGACTTCCTCGAGTCGATGTTCGAGGCCTACCTGACCGAGCGCGAACGGAAGATCCTCTACCTCTACTACGGGCTCGACGACGGGGAGGAGCGCACGCTCGAAGAGATCGGATCGCTCCTGGGTGTGACCCGCGAGCGGATCCGGCAGATCCGCAACCGGGCGTTCGAGAAGCTACGTGAGAGTCCCCACGGCGAGTCTCTGTCGGGATTCTGGGCCGCCAACTAGAAGCTGACGACGCCCGGAACCGCGCCCGGGGTGTGATGTACCAGAAGGGTGAGTCCGATCCGCCTTCTCTCCAGCCGCCCGGCCCTGCTCGGCCTCGTGCTCCTGGCTGTCGTCCCCGGTGGCCGACTGGCCGCACAGGTCGAGACGGGCGAATGGAATTCACCGGGGGCGCTCGAGCTCGTGCGTCGGGGCAGGGAAGCCCGCCGCAGCGTCGTGGCCGACTCGGCGCTGCGAAGCTACCGGGCAGCGGCCCGGGGATTCGTCTACTTCTTTCTCGATCGCAACGACTCTGACGAGCGCACCCTCGTCAAGACCGACCAGGTGGCTCTGGAGCTGTTCTGGCGAGCGCCGGGCGACACGCGCCAGCGGATCGTGGGGCTGCGCGACCAGAAGTCACTGCCCACCAACATCCAATACCATCTCGATCACCTGACGGTGGTCCAGGACGAGTTCGGCGACCTCATTCGTCTGGGCGACGGAGACGAGGTGGCAGCGGTGGTCCACCCGGTGGCCGTGGGATCGGAGAGCCTCTACGACTTCAGGCTTGCCGACTCCCTGACCCTGGACTTCGCCGGCGCACGCGAATCGGTCCGGGTATACAAGCTCGAGGTGCGACCCCGCGCTCTCGATCGGCCCGGGTTCGTCGGCTCGGTCTTTCTCGATCGTGCGACGGCCGCGATCGTGCGGATGAACTTCACCTTCACGCCGACATCGTACGTCGACCCCTACCTCGACTACATCCGCATTTCGCTCGACAACGGGCTGTGGATGGGCCGCTACTGGCTACCGTACCGGCAGGAAGCCGAACTGCGCCGGGAATTGCCCCAACTCGACTTCCTCGCCGGCAGTGTGATTCGGGGCCGTTTCGAGATCGGGGACTACGCATTCAACGACACGATTCCCGACGTGATCTTCGCCGGGCATACCGTGTTGGCGGTACCCGAGGCGCAGCGGAGGGCGTTTGCCTTCGACGAACCCATCTTCGCCGACCTCGAGAGCGAGGGGCTCACCCCTTCGCCCTCCATGGAGGATCTGACGGCCCAGGTCCGGTCGATCGTTCAAGACCGGGTTCTCTCGGGGCTGGGGCCGAGACGGTTCTACTGGGCTTCGGTGTCCGACGGCATCCGCTACAATCGCGCCGAAGGGCTCTACGCCGGCGCTGGAGCTTCGGTTCGTCTTCCGAGAGGGCTGCTGATGCGCCTTCATACCGGGTGGAGCTTCGGCCGCGACGACCTCGCCGCACGGGTGGAGTGGACCGGTGCCAGACGAGCACCGTCGACGCGTCTCGTGGCCGAATGGCGAGCTCTCCGCGACATCCGACCGGTGGCCGGGTCGAGTGGCCTCTTCAACACGCTGGCCTCACTGGCCGGAGAGGACTGGACCGATCCCTACTTCGTCAGCGGCGTCCGGGTCGAGCACCGTATCGGAGCCCCCGACAGACTCCATCTGGTTGGCTCGCTCTCCTGGGAAGACCAGCGATCTGCCCGACTGGTGTCGGGCACCGACGCCTTTCGCGCGGTACGGCCCATCGACGACGGCATCGTGCGTAGCCTGGGGCTATCCATCGTGGCTCCCAACCGGGCCGACGGATTTCACGGTCGAGCCAGCGCTGCCGTGTCGCGCCTGCATGGCGAGGCCTGGGTCTCGGCAGAGCTCGACGCCGGCTTCGAACACGTGGCAAGCTGGCACGACCTCGCCCTGGCAGGCAGCCTCAGCATCGGCTTTGCAGGCAACGACCCGCCCCCCCAGGCCCTCTTTCTCCTGGGGGGACGAGGCACCTTGCCCGGCCATGCGCACCGCACGCAGGTCGGAGACCGGTACTGGCTCGCCCGCACCCGTATCGGGCACACCCTGGCGGCCCCCTGGCTCGGGGCTCACCTCTCGGCGGCTATCGGCCAGGCGTTCATCGACGGACCCGATGTGCTTCCACCTGGCTGGGGTGGCGATCCCGACGCGGGGGTGCGAGCGAGCGCCGGCATCGGCTTCGACCTGCTCTGGGAGGTCGTCAGCATCGACCTCGCGCGCGGCATCGGCCCCGGAGGCGAATGGACCCTGATGGTCGGGGTCAACCCGCGCTTCCATCCCTGGCTCTGACCAGACCCCTCCCGGGGCTCGCGCTATGCGACCTCGACGGCCACCTCACGAGGCGAGAGCAGCACCACTTCGCGCGCGTGGATCTCGGCCGTCGGGATCGTGACCCCTTCGCGATCGTAGCTGTCGTATTCGAGCCGTCCTTCGATGTAGAGTCGGGCTCCCATGCGAATGTGGTCTTCGGCGAACTGGGCGAGCCGGTTCCACATCGTGAGACGATGCCAATCCGTGCGCTCGACCTCTTCGCCCTCGCGCCCCACCCGCCGATTGGTGGCGAGTGAGAGATGCGCAACCTTGGTACCTGCCTTGGTCTCGTGGATGTCCGGATCCCGACCCACGTTGCCCACGAGGATGATCTTGTTCACCGACCGGCTCATGCCCGCCTCCCGTTTCTGGTGTGGGGTCACCGAACCGACCGTCCGGGACCGTGACACACGATCCCTGCAAGTGGCGGGCGGTGGGATGGCGGGGTGAGCCTGATTGCAGCAGTTACGCTTTCGCGGCGTACCAGCTGCTCCCGACGCCCCATTCGGCGACCAGCGGTACCGTGAGGCGAATGGCTCCCTCCATCCGCTCGACGACCAGATCGCGGACCTCATCCACCGCGCTCTCGGGCACTTCGAACAGGAGTTCGTCGTGCACCTGCAGCAGCATGCGGGCCCCCGTCGAGCCCTGGTCGAGCGCGTGCGCCACATCGAGCATGGCCTTCTTGATCAGGTCGGCAGCGGTGCCCTGGATGGGCGTGTTCTGCGCAATCCGCTCACCGAACTGGCGAACGTTGCGGTTGCGTGAGTGAAGCTCGGGGACGTACCGCCGACGCCCGAGCAAGGTCTCGACATACCCCTGGGTCCGGGCCTTTTCGACCTGGGCGTCGAGAAAGGCACGCACTCCACTGAACCGTTCGAAGTACTGATCGATGAACGCCTGGGCCTGCTCCCGCGGGAGCCCGAGTTGCCGACCCAGCGAGAAGGCACCCTGGCCGTAGAGCGTGGCGAAGTTGATGGTCTTGGCCTGCGCCCGTTGATCGGCGCTCACCTCGTCGATCGCCACGTCGAAGATGACCGCGGCCGTCTGCCGATGGACGTCGACCCCCGCGCGGAAGGCCTCGACCAGGGGCTCGTCACCCGAGAAATGGGCCAACACCCGTAGCTCGACCTGTGAATAGTCGACGCCGAGCAGTAGATGATCCACGTCGGCCACGAAGGCCTTGCGCACCTCACGTCCAAGAGGGGTACGGATCGGAATGTTCTGGAGGTTGGGGTCGCTCGACGACAGGCGGCCGGTGGCAGCGACGGCCTGGTTGAAGCTCGTGTGGATACGGCCCGTTTCGGGGTGCACGAGTCGGGGAAGGGCATCGACGTAGGTGTTCCGGAGCTTTTCGAGCTCCCGGTACTCCAGCATCAGCCGGGGAACCTCGTGGCCCTCGGCGGCGAGCTCCTCCAACACGGACGCATCGGTCGACGGCCCCGTCTTGGTCTTCTTCAGGACGGGTAGCTCGAGGCGGGTGAAGAGCACATCCCGAAGCTGGGGTGTGGAGTTCAGATTGAACTCGTATCCGACAATCTCGTAGATCTCGCTCTCGAGCCGCTGAAGTTCGCCGTGGAAGCGACCCGACATCTCCCGCAGCACCTCGGTATCGACCCGGATCCCAGCCTCTTCCATGGACGCCAGCACGCGCACCAGGGGCATCTCGAGCTCTTCGAAGAGGGTCATGAGCGAGTGCTCGACGAGTTCAGGACGGAAGCGCTCCCAGAGGCGCCACGCGCAATCCGCATCTTCGCACGAGTAATCCCGGGCCACCTCGAGGGCGACTTCGGCAAAGGGAATCTGGCTTCGTCCCTTGCCCACCACCTCTGCATACGAGGTGGTCTTGTGGGCCAGGATCTCCAGGCTCAACTGATCGAGCCCATGCGACCGACGACTGGGATCCAGCACGTACGACGCGACCATGGTGTCACGGAACGCTCCGGCCAGCTCGACTCCGGCCCGACGCAGTACCAATAAGTCGTACTTCAAGTTATGGCAGATCTTCTCCACCTCGGGGTCGCTCAGGAATGCGCGCAACTCCGCCATCTGCGGAGAGTTGAGCGGAGGCAGGTTCGGCACATCGTCAGGAGGCTTATCATCCAACCCCAGCGTCAACTCCGAACCACTTCGATGCCCGAAGGGAAGATAGGCGGCTCGACCGTCCGACACGGCGAGGGAAAGGCCCAGCAGCCGTGCCCGCATCGGATCGATGTGGGTGGTCTCGGTATCGACCGCCACCGCGCCCTCCGCGCGGGCCAGTTCGAGCCAGCGCTCCACCTCTGCAGGCTCCGTCAGCAGGGTGTAGGTGGCCTCTGCGGCCGTGGGGCTCTCGAGGGCTGCCGAATCCAACGCCTGTTTCGTGTAGGTCTCGGCAAGGCGACGAAAATCGAGATCGAGAAAGAGGTCGCGGAGCGCGGCGTGATCGGGCTCTCCGACTCTGAGCCGGTCCAGATCGAGCTCCACGTCGAGATCGCACTTGATGGTCACGAGTTCACGGGACATACGCACCATGGCCGCGTGATCGGTCAGTGCCTCGCGAGCGCGCTTGCCGCTGAGCTCCGGGCCGGCGGCGAGAAGCGCATCGAGCGATCCGTATTGTGCCAGGAGGGCCACGGCCGTCTTCGGGCCGATACCCGGAGCGCCCGGCACGTTGTCGGATGAATCCCCGATGAGGGCCAGGTAGTCGACCACCTGCGACGGAGGAATGCCGAACTTCGCATCGGCGTTGGACAGATCGACCCACTCGGCGGCGACGCCGTTCGGCCCACCCCGCCCGGGGTTCAGTAGATGAACGTGGGGCCCGATGAGCTGGTAGAAGTCCTTGTCGCCCGAGACGATCACGGCCTCGAGCCCCGCCGCCTCCGCCTTGCGGGCAAGCGTCCCGATCACATCGTCGGCTTCGTATCCGTCGAGTTCGATCACGGGATCACGATAGGCCTCCACGATGGCGCGGACGCGCGGAATCGATGCCGCCAGTTCGTCGGGCATCTTTTCACGAGTCGCCTTGTACTCGGGATAGACCTCCTCACGAAACGAGTCGCCGGCGTCGAACACCACCGCGAGGTATTCTGGTTGGAAGTCGGCCTTCAGCTGCTCCAGAAAATTCGTGAAGCCGAAGGGAGCCGAGGTGTTTTCCCCGCGGGGGTTGATCAGCGGTCGGTTGATGAAGGCGAAGTACGCCCGGTAGATGAGCGCGTAGGCGTCGATCAGGAAGAGGCGGGGTCGGGTCTTGGAGGGAATCTCCACGGGGTCCGTCGGTTCGGGAGCGGAGGGTGCGCGGGTCAGCCCAAGATAGGCCGGGCGTCGGGTACGAGAAACGCCCCGTGACCGGACTCGCTCGGTCATCGGGGCGTCAGTGCGACGATGGCCGCGGTACGGTCAATGCCGCAGCACGTTGGTCGCCTCGGCTCCCCGTCGGGTCTCCGCAACCTCGAACTCGACCCGTTCGCCCTCGGCGAGGGTGCGAAAGCCCTCGCACTGTATGGCGGAGAAGTGCACGAAGAGATCTTCGCCCCCGGGTCGCTGGATGAACCCGTATCCCTTCGAGTCGTTGAACCACTTCACGGTCCCCTGATACATGCGCAGCCTCCTTCGGTGCGTGGATCGCGGCAAGCATCCGCGAGGCGGAATCGCCCCCCCAGCAGAGCACAGATCCGACGAGAGTACACGTCCCCGACACCCCCGTGCAACGCAAACGTTTGTTTGCGGCCGGATCACCCGGTGCTACCGTCCGGTGCGCGACAACTCGGCGCCGTACAACGCTCCGTAGAGACGCTGGTTTCGCGTGACGTTCTTCACGTATCCGCGGGTCTCCGTGAACGGGATCCGTTCGGTGAAGCGCACCAGGTCGGTGGCTTCGGGAAACCCCTTCCAACGGTTGGCTCGAGCGGGTCCGGCGTTGTAGGCGGAAAGAGCGAGCGGCAACTCGGGTCCATACCGTTCCAGGAGGTCTGCCAGGAAGCGAGCTCCGAGATGGAGGTTCACCTCAGGGCTCTCGAGCGTCTCTGCGGTGAAGTTCTCGACGCCCAGGCTTCGCGCCAGATCACGACCGGTGGCGGGCATGACCTGCATGAGGCCCACGGCGCCGGCCGACGACACGATGTCGGGAACGAATGCGCTCTCCTGGCGAATCAGGGCGGCCAGGAGCAGGGGGTCGACTCCCACCTCACGGGCCTCGCGCAGCACCATCTCCTGATAGGGAAACGGATAGACGATGCGCACCAGACGCTGCGACCAGGGCACACCCTGCCGCCGCGCGGCCCACCCGAGGTTGATCCCGTCGAGTCCTCGACCGCGGACGTTCAACCCCTCGGCAAGGCCCAGCAACGCCTCTGTGCTCTCGGCCCCCGCCCTGTCCATCAGGTGACCGGCAAAGACGCCTGCGCCCTCGTGGAGCCCCGCTGCGTCGAGCAGGTCGAGCTGCGCCAGGGCCGGCAGAATCCAGGTCGGCACCGCCGCCTCGGGTCCCGCCGGAAGGTCGACCTCGTAGGTCTCACCCAGAAGGTCGGCGGTCAGGACCGCATAGTACGAGAAGGGCTCCTCGCCCCGCAGGCGATTCAGCAGCGCACGGCCGGCCACCGAATCACCGGCGAGGAGGCGGGTCCGTGCCGCCCAGTAGGCCGCTTCCTCCCAGCGCCGTCCCGTTGGAAAGTCGTCGAGGTAGCCCTCGAAGGCGGCCCTCGCGGCGTCGACGTCTCCCCGATACAGGTGGATCTGTCCCGCGCGCATGCGGGACAATCCTGCGTGGTCGACCTCGGGCGCCATCCGCGCCACCTCGATGTATCCGGCGAGGGCATCGTCCCATCGCTCCTGGTCGTGGGCCGCATCGGCCCGGAAGAAGACCACGCTTGCGGCCTCGGCGGTGCTCGGATAACGCTCGACCAACCACCGACGCAAGGTTGCGTAGTCGCTCTCGCGTCCCTGCCGGCGACGGAGCCCGGCCCACAGTGTCAGGGCCCGGGCACCGATCTCCGGGTCCGGGTGGGTCGAGAGCTCGCGCCACTCACGAATCGCCTCTTCCTGTCGGTCCGGCACCGTCGCCATGATGCGCGCCCGCTCGACTCGAGTCCCGGGCGAGAGGTCGAGGTCCTCACGGGCGGCTCGTGCGACATGGCGATCGTATGCGCGAAGGGCCCGCGCCCCGTCACCAGCCCGATCCAGATGCCGGGCACACGACAAGGCGGTGGCCGCATCGAGGTCGGGATCCAGTTCGACCAACCAACGAGCGGCGGCGGCGCCGTCGGCCGAGCCCACGGACGCCTCGGAGAGCACCGTACGATAGGCGTGCAGCGCAGCGGCGGTGTCGCCGTCGCGGCGGGCCGCGTCGCCGATCGTGCGGGCAGCTCGCGCCCGCCGGACGGGCGTCGTCGCATCCGTCCGCGCCTCGGCGTACCCGATCGCCGCGGCGCCCGTGTCCCCAGCCGCCAGCAGTGACCTCGGCAGCGCATCCCACGCTCGGTCCCGAACCGCCGATTCGACGACGTAGGTCAGGAGCTGCTCGACCCGGGCTGTACGGCCCGCTGCGACCGCCTGCTCCAGAAGGGTGAGAGCGGCCCACGAACCCAGGACCGGCTCCGAGATGCCGGCGAGCGCCTCGAGACTCGCAGCAGTGTCACCCTTTGCCCACAACACCCGTGTCAGCCGAACGCCGACCACCTCGGGCGGCACTTCGACGGACTCTCCTCGAGCGAGAAGGTGCTCATAGGCCGACGCGGCCGCCGCCGGATCACCAAGAGCCTCACGCGCTCGCCCCAGGACGAACCAACCCGCACCGTCATCGACACCGTCGAGCCAGTCCACTGCCCCGAGCGTGCGGACGACACCCGGCCAATCCCGATACCCGGCCTGGGCGCGAGCCAGGAGCAGCACCTCGTCGGGAGCCAGCGACCCGGCCGCGTAGAGGGGCTCGAGAAGCTTCGACGCATGCCAGGTCCGACCTGCCTCGAATTCACTTCGGGCCGAGTCGACGACTCCCGGATCGCCACCGATATGGGCGACGGCGACAGGGCTCTGTCGGGACCCCGCAAAGGGGGCCACGGAAAGCAGGATGAGGAGTGAAATGCGGACGAACATGGAGGCCGAGGTGAGGGGCGCAGAATCGAATGCCCGTCATGATACCCCGAACCCGCCCTTCGGTGCAAACACATGTTTGCGGGAAGACGCCGGTGCTCCGAAACCGTCCGTGCACCGAAGCGGACCGCGCTCCGATGGGCATGCCCCACAGACGGGAAGGGCCCTCCGGCGAACCGGAGGGCCCTTCCGAGTCATGGCCGATCGGTGATCGGTCAGGACTTCATCGCGTGCAGCGCGTCGATCATACGCTGGGCGGACTCTTCCATGTCGATCACCAGACTGTCGATCCGGGCCACGAAGTAGTTGTGCCCGACGCTGACCGGAATGGCGATCATGAGCCCTGCCGCGGTGGTGAGCAGGGCCACCTTGATCCCGCTGGCCACCAGCGTCGCCTCGACCTCGCCTGCGAGCTCGATCGATTGGAAGGCCTGGATCATCCCGATCACGGTGCCGAGAAAGCCGAGCAGCGGGGCCACATTGGTGAGAGTGGCCAGAACCACCAGGCCGCTCTCGAGTTTCGACAACTCGATGAGACCCTGGTTCTCGATGGCCTTCATGACCCGCTCGGTCCCCTCGTCGTGCCGCTCGAGACCGGCATACAGGATCTTCGCGGCAGGCGCGTTCGAGTCCCGGGTGATCTCGATGGCCTCGCGGATGCGACCCTGGTTCAGAACCTCGTCGACATCGCGCAAAATCTTCCGCGTCTTGGAGGCCTTGCCGGAGAGGTCGATGAACTTCCAGGCGATGACGATGAGACCGAGAATCAGGCAGAAGGCGAGGGGCCAACGCATGAATCCCGTGTCTCCCCAGAGCCTCGTCGCAGCTTCCGTGAGCGTCTCGTCCGGGACTTCGAGCCCCGGAATCTGGAGCAGCGCTCCGTAAACTCGCATTACTCCGACCAAGTGAACCTCCAGAAGAGTGTCTGATCGTGCCGGCGGCGGGTCGAGCCGCGGTCGTCCGCTACGTGTCCCTCGGATGACGGCAGGACGCCATTATGGGCGTCGTCGTCTTCACGTGTCAACCCCTGGGAATCCCTGCGTGCCCTCCTTGACACAGGCCACGAAGTGTGCCGGCCCCACCTCGACCAGACCGGGGATGCTGCCCGTGCAGTCCTCATCTCGATCCGGGTGCCCGCAACCAGGGAAGAAGGGGCAGCCTCTCTCGAGCCCGTCGTGCCGAAACGCAGGTGCCTCGGAGGCGCGTACGGTCGCCGGCCGCAGTTCCCGACCGAGGCGGGGCACCGCGTCCAGAAGCTCGCGGGTGCACGGATGGCGAGGGGTGTCGAACAGCATGTCGGTAGGTGCGATTTCGACGATCCGACCGCGATGGAGCACGGCGACCCGAGTGCACAGGTTGCGGACCACCGAGAGATCGTGGGCAATGAGTAGAACCGTCAAACCGAGGTGTGAAGTCAGGTGGTCGATCAGCGCCAGGATCTGGGATTGCACGGAGACATCGAGGGCGGAGACCGGCTCGTCCAGCACGAGCACGTCGGGCTCGACCGCAAGAGCTCGGGCGATACCCACCCGTTGCCGCTGACCGCCACTCAACTGATGCGGAAACCGGTGGCTGTGCTCGGCGGTGAGCCCGACCCGTGCGAGCAGTTCCTCGACCCGTCGTCCGGCTTCGTCGGTGCCGGCCGCGACGAGGCCGTGCACGCGCAGCACCTCGGCCAGCGCCGACCCGATGCGTTGGCGGGGGTCGAGGGCCCCGAGCACGTCCTGAAACACCATCTGTACACGCCGTGCGGCAGCCAGGGGATCCCGGGCCCGCACATCGGTGAGATCGGCACCGCCCGCGCGGATCACCCCGGTGGTCGGTCGAGCGAGACCCAGGATGGCCCGGGCGATGGTCGATTTGCCGCTGCCCGACTCACCGACCAGCCCCATCACCTCACCTGTGCCCAGGCGAAGGTCGACGCCCTGGACCACGGCTCGATCGTGGGTGTGCCCCGCCCCTCGCTCCGGATACCGCACCGTGAGATCCCGGATCTCGAGTGCGGGCGTGGGAGTGTTCATCCGACCCCTTCCGATTCGTCGGCGAGCCAGCATCTCACCCGTCCCCGGGAGTCTGTTCGTTCGGGCGGCGCGTCGACGGAACAGCGCGGCAGCACTTCGGCGCACCGCGGATGGAATCGGCAACCGGAAGGCCACGCGGTGGGTGTGGGTACGACACCCGGAATGGGCGGGGGGATCAGACGCGGGCCAGACAATCGGGGGCGCGCGGCCAGCAGAGCGCGGGTGTACGGATGACGGGGCGCACCGAGGACCCGCTCCACCCCACCCTCCTCGACCACCTGTCCGGCATACAACACCACGACGCGGTGGCAGGCGGCCGCCACTACGGCCAGGTCGTGGCTGATGAGGAGCAGAGCAAGCTCCCGTTCTTCGGTGAGTTGCTTCAGAAGCGTCAGGATCCGCGCCTGGACGGTCACGTCGAGCGCCGTCGTGGGCTCGTCGGCCACCAGCAGTCGGGGCTCGCCGGCGAGCGCCATGGCGATACAGGCCCGCTGACGCATTCCCCCCGACAGTCGATGGGGGAGGTCGGCGGCGGTCCGCTCCGGATCGATCAGCCCGGTCTCATCCAGGAGGCGTACGACCTCCCGCCGCGCGGCGGCCCCGACGATCCCGCGGTGCAACCGCAGGACCTCTTCGATCTGAACCCCGACCGACAAGGCGGGATTGAGGGCGTTGGCGGGGTCCTGGAAGACCATCGCCATCTGCCCGCCACGCACCGCTCGGAGTCGCGCTTTCGAGGCGCCGACGAGTTCGTCACCGGCCAGCTGGATCGAACTCCCCGGCTCGATCCGCACACCGGGGTCGAGCAGACCCGGAAGGGCCAACGCCGTCAGCGACTTTCCCGCACCCGACTCACCCACGAGACCCACCCTCTCCCCCTCGTCCACCGCAAAGCTGATCCCGCTCACCGCCTCGGCCCGCCCACCCGCTGCCGGAACGCTGATCCGGAGGTCACGCACGGTCAGGATCGGCGATCTCATATCTGGACACGCAGTCGGGGGTCGAGCGCATCCCGCACGGCGTCCGCCACGAGGTTGAGCGCCACGACGATGACGACCAGCGAGACCCCCGCAAAACCCCCGATCCACCAGTTGCCCAGCAGATCGGCTCCATCTCGAATCAACACGCCCCAGGACGACGCACCCCCCTCGAGCCCGAAGGCGAGGCCGAGATACGCGAGCCCAGCTTCGATGAGCATCGCGTTGGCGACACCGAGAGCCAGCCCGACGAGGATCGGGCCCTGGACATTGGGCAGCAGGTGGCGCACGACGATGCGCCGCCTCGAAAAGCCGAGGGACTTCACCGCATGGACGAACTCCCGCTGTTTGAGGGCGGCCACCTCACCTCGGACGATCCGTGCCATTCCCGGCCACTGCGTAAACGCAATGAAGCCCGCCAGGAGCAGGAACGAAGGTCTCATCACACTC
This sequence comes from uncultured Gemmatimonadaceae bacterium, assembly GCA_964521385.1. Classification (GTDB taxonomy): domain Bacteria; phylum Gemmatimonadota; class Gemmatimonadetes; order Longimicrobiales; family Gaopeijiaceae; genus Gaopeijia. The sequence continues at coordinate 146,165 of CAZFRU010000001.1, forward strand.
ACCACCGCGATGAGAAGCACCAGCTTCGGAAAGGCGATGAAGAAGTCGACGGTGCGCATGGCGACCCGGTCGACCCAACCGCCGGCATAGCCCGCGACCGCGCCGACGACGACTCCCGCGCCCACCCCCAGCACGCCGGCCCCCACTCCCACCGCGAGACTGATCCGGATCCCGAGGAGGTATCTGAAGAACACGTCGCGCCCGAGTCCGTCGATCCCCATCGGATGCGTCCAGGAGGGTGGCGTACGCGGCGGGAAGGCCAGAGACGGGTTGGCGGTGAGGGGGGTGAGCAGGCTCGCGGTTGCCGCAGCCCACACGGTGAAGAGCAAGACCACCAGAGCGGTCGTGGCCCAGCGATCGTCCAGGATCAGCCTCACCACGCCCACGGGTGACCAGGCGGACTCGCGGCTCACGTCCCACAACGACCAGGCCCACGCCAGTCCGGCCGATCCCAACAGCGCCACGGGCGCAAACCCCTCGACTCCCGCCGACCCCAGAGCCGCCGAGACCCGCTCGACTCGCGTGGTCAGGATCACGATGGCACCGAGCCAGAGCCCCAGAGCTGCGACACCTGCTGCCAGACGGCCCGCCAGCAGCTGTGGCAGCCCGGGAAGTACGACCGAGAGGGCGACCCCTCCCCGAGCTCGCTCAGCCAACACCGTGATCTTCGAGGCGGGGATCGGCCCAGCCATACAACAGGTCGACCACGAGGTTGGCACAGACGACGACGATGCCGAACAGAAGCGCCCCGGCCACCACCACTCCCATGTCCTGGGCCTGAATGGCACGGAGCATCACGAGGCCCACCCCCTGGCGCGCAAAGACCGCCTCGATGAAGACGGTGCCCGTGAAGAGCACCGGTACCGAGACACCCAGGAGGGAGATCACCGGGAGCAGGGCGTTGCGAAGGCCATGGCGCAAAAGCACCTCCCACTCGCCGAGCCCCTTCGCCCGGGCGGTCCGGATGTAGTCCTGACTCAGGACCTCGAGCATGCTCACCCGAGTGAAGCGCGCGAGTCCCGAGCCGACCACCAGCCCCAGCGTCACGGCGGGGAGCACGAGATAATGGGCGAAGTCGAGCAGGGTACCGTCCATTCCAGGAGGTTCGGCCCCCGTCAGTGGAAACCAGGCCCCGCCGAACAGGGCTCGTGGCACGCGCACGAAGAGGGCGGCCACGACGATCCCCACCCAGAACGAAGGTGCCGAATAGAGGGTCACCGTGACGAGTGACAAGGCCCGATCGAGGAGAGAGCCTGCGCGAGCCGCCTGGACCACCCCGGTCGACACGCCGAAGAGGACGGCCAACAGCAGCCCAGCCGCCGACAGGGCCAGGGTATGGGGCAGCGCCGCCCCCAGAATGCGCGCCACGGGTACATGGTCTACGGCCGAGATGCCCAGGTCGCCGCGCACCAGCTGGGAGAGCCAGGCCCCGTACTGCTCGACGAGACCCGCCTCATCGTCGCCGGCACCGGCTGCGGCGTCGCTTCCACTCAGCAGGTCGAGAGCACCACTGTCGCCGGGGGCGAGATGGACGAGCGCAAAGGCGAGCGTCGCCACGCCCAGCGCCAACAGGAGCGCGCTCGCCAGACGACCGGTGACGTATCTCAACATGCCGCCCCGCTCAGCGAGCGTCCGGCGTCCAGTACCAGGTGGGCGCACTCAACAGCTCACCCCGCAAATCCATCACCACCCCACCCAGGCGAGCGTCGATTCCGTTCAGCCGCTGACTGACGTAGAGATAGGTGAACGGCTGGAGCTCGATGATCCGTTGCTGATACTCCCGCCACAGGGGCCGGGCCTCCGTGCGATCCAGCGTCCGCGGCAACGCCTCGAGGAGTCGGTCCAACTTCGCGTCGCTCAGACCCGACCAACCGTACGGGCTCGCCGCAGCAGCCGAGGAGTGGAAGAGGTCGTATTCGTTGATGTTGAAGTCGTTCGACCAGGTCATGATGAAGCCACCGAAATCGCGCTGTCCGGGATTCATCACGCGATCCTGCAACGGCCCGAAGTCCAGGATCTCGGGCACGATCGCGATGCCGACCGTGGCCAACTGCTCCATCAGGACCTGAACGGTACCCTCTCGTTCGGGGTTGGGATTGGTGACCACCTCGAACCGGAGTTCGTCTCCCGCCGTGTTCTCGCGCACGCCGTCGCCATCGCGATCGGTCCACCCGGCGTCTTCGAGAAGGGTGATGGCTGCGGACGGATCGTAGTCGGGTCCGGCGAGGGCATCATCGAAGGCCCAATGGAACTCGGGCACCGCGGTCTCGGTCACCTGGCCATACTCCCCACGAAGGGTGCGCACGAGTCCCTGCCGGTCCAGCGCCATGGTGATGGCTCGTCTCACCCTGGGGTCGTCGAGACCCGGCAGGCGGGTGTTCCACCCGATGAACGAGTACCCCCGCTGGTCGAGTACCCGGAGTTCCACATCGTCGCGACTGGACAGCGCCTCTCCCTGTGCCGGTTCGAGTTGCAGCGCGACGTCGGCCCCTCCCGCGAGCAGCTCGGCCAGACGCGTCGGGGTGTCGGTGATCACCCGATAGACGAAGCGCTCGATGAAGGGCCGCCCGCCCAGCGACTCCGGAAAGGCGGGGTTGGCACGCAACACCCACTGGTCGCCGGGCCGATAGGCTTCGAACAGATAGGGACCCGCGCCCACCGGGCACTGCGTACCGAAGGGATGATCGGCAAGGTCTGCCGGAGCGACGTCGCCCAGGAGATGCTCCGGCATGATGGCCAGCGACGCCCAGGGATCGAGGGCTTCGGCGTGGGGCTCGAAACCAAGGTGGATCGTATGGTCGTCGATGACTTCGATGCCGTCGGGATCGTATAGTGCGAACCAACCCCCGTTGGGATACCCCACCGCTGGATCCATCGCTCGGCGCAGGGTGAAGGCGACATCGCGAGCGGTCACCGGCTCACCGTCGTGAAAAACCACATCGTCGCGCAACACGAAGGTGACCCCGCGCCCTCCCTGATCGAGAGTCCATTCCCGAGCCAGGTAGGGCTCGGGCTTCAGGTCGGCTCCGAAGCGGACCAGGGTGACGTGGAACAGAAACGCCTCGGTCTCCTGCGTGCTCAGATCCGAGGTACTGAGCCCGTTGAGACCCCCTCTCAGATCACCCCCCCCCGCCACCACCACCGTCCCACCGTAGCGGGGATCGGCCGGTAGCGGGTGGGCCAGCGACTGCGCCTGGTAGTAGGCCGTGACACGCTCGACCACCGGCCGACAGAAGGGGTCATCGGCCGAAAGCGTGAACGGACCCGGCTGAGGCCTCGCGTCGTCGCCCCCGCATGCGATGAGTGCACATGCGAGGCCGACGACGAGCAGGCGGAGTGGGCGGATCTCCTGCATGGGTCACTCCGATCGAAATGGAACCGACAGGCAAGGCAGGGAGGCCTCCGGCCCCCCGGGTCAGCGACGCAGAGTCCAGGCCGCCGAGCGATAGTGGGCCTCGAGGCGTGCTTCCAGCCCCTCATCCAAGGTGACGGGCGGGGCGTCGGGGTGCCAGTGTCCCCCGAAGACCCTCTCGAAGGCCGGGACCAGTGCCGAAACGAGATCGCGGGTGGTCGGCACGGGTTGCAGCCAGGCGTCGAGGCTGGTGACGCCACCCGAGAGGTCGGTCGGGGCAGCCACCGACCCGGCGCTCTGAAGCGCGGTCAGTCGGCGCTGGTCGTCCCCGATGAGGATCGATCCGTGTTGGAGCAAGCGACCGTCGAGTCGCACCTGCGCACTGCCGACGAGCTTGAGGCCGGCCACCACCACCTCACCCTCGGCCGGGGCCGCAAAGCACGGACCGGCGTCCGGGCCGGGCGTTCGCTGCACCCGAGGCGCCGATCGGGCGGGAATACCTAAACTCACCAGACCCGCGACCAGCGCCCGGTTCACCGCATGGTAGAGCCGGCGCATGCTGCCCGGACCCGCGGCGGGCGCAACCACGGCGTAGGTGAGTTCGCGGTCGTGAAGGACCGTGCGTCCGCCGGTCGGGCGTCGTACGAGTTCAACCCCCTCTTCGGCGAGTCGAGCGGAATCCCACCGGCCACGGGAGGTCTCGTTCCGGCCCAACGAGACCGTCGGCCGTCGCCAGCGATAGAACCGCACGACGCCCCGCCCAGGAGGGAGCGACGCCGCCAACCCGTGGTCGCGCGCCATATTGGTGGCCGCAGCCTCGGCGCCGTCGACCCACACCCGCCAGTCCAGGCCGGCCCCGGGCGGATCGGGGGCGGCGGTCGTGCTCAGAACGAATGCACCCCACCCGGGAGCAGGATCTCGACACGGGCCCGGTCACCGACGAGTGCCCGGAACCGCTTCGGATCCTGATCGATCACGGGCCAGGTGCCGTAGTGGATCGGGATCACGATCTCGGGTTCGATGAACTCGACCGCACGCGCTGCATCCTCGGGGCCCATGGTGTAGTTGTCACCGATGGGCAGGAGCGCGAGGTCGACCTGCCCCCTCAGCAACCCCAGGTCCATGGTGAGGGCCGTATCGCCGGCGTGGTACAGACGAACCCCTCCCAGCGTCAGCAGAAAGCCCCCACAGACCGATCCATGAGTCCCCTCGTCGTCGCCCGCCACCGAGCCCGAGTGGATGGCCGGAGTCATCTTCACCCGGCCGAACGGAAAGTCGAAGCTCCCCCCGATGTTCATCCCGTGCCCGTTCCCGACTCCCTGGCTCTGACAGAAAGCCACGATCTCGAAGGTCGAGATCACCATGGCTCCGGTGCGCTTCGCCAGGGGAATGCAGTCGGCGAAGTGATCGAAATGCCCGTGGGTCACCAGGATATAGTCGGCCTCGACCCGGTCGAGCGGCATGTCGGTGGCCGGATTGTCGGTGAAGAACGGATCAATGACGAGATGGATCCCGTCGTCCGTCTCGATGCTGCAGGTCGAGTGGCCGTGCCAGGTCAACGATGCCATGGGGCTCTCCAGTCAGAGTCCTTCCAGAGATCAGCGTGCAGGCTCTACCTCGTATTCCTCGAGGGGCGGACAGGCGCAGACGAGGTTCCGGTCACCGTACGCATTGTCGACCCGGCCCACCGATGGCCAGAACTTGTGCTCCCGGGTCCAGGGGGCCGGAAATGCTGCCTGAACCCGCGAATACCCATGGCTCCACTCGTCGGCGGTAACCATCTCGGTGGTGTGAGGCGCGTTCTTCAAGACATTGTCGTCGGCATCGGACAGGCCGAGTTCGATCTGCTCGATCTCGGCATGGATCGAGATGAGCGCGTCGCAGAAGCGGTCGAGTTCGGATTTCGACTCCGATTCGGTCGGCTCGACCATGATGGTCCCCACCACCGGCCAGGACATGGTCGGACCGTGGAAACCATAGTCCTGCAACCGCTTCACGACATCGACCTCGGTCACCTGGGAATCGCGTTTGAACGGCCTGAGATCGAGAATGAATTCGTGGGCCACCCGTCCCCGACGTCCACGAAACAGCACGTCGTAGTGCTTCTCCAGCCGTTGAGCCATGTAGTTGGCGTTGAGAATCGCGACCTCACTCGACCGGCGCATGCCGCGAGGTCCCAGCAGCGCCATGTATGCCCACGAAATCACGAGAATGCTCGCGCTTCCCCAGGGTGCCGCCGACACCGGACCGATCGCCTTCTCACCGCCCACCCCGACGACCGGGTGTCCTGGCAGAAAGGGGGCCAGCTTGTCATTCACGCAAATCGGACCCATACCGGGGCCACCGCCACCATGGGGAATGGCGAAGGTCTTGTGCAGGTTCACGTGGCAGACGTCGGCCCCGTAGTCCCCTGGGCGGGCGAGCCCCACCTGGGCGTTCAGGTTGGCGCCGTCGAGATAGACGAGCCCGCCTCGGTCGTGGACGATCTCACAGGCCGTGCGAATCTCCTCTTCGAAGACCCCATGGGTGGATGGGTAGGTGATCATGACCGCCGCGAGCCGATCCGCATGCTGGTCGGCTTTCGCCCTGAAATCGTCCATGTCCATCGTGCCCGCATCGTCGACCCGAACCACCACGACCTTCATTCCCGCCATGACCGCACTGGCCGGGTTGGTGCCGTGCGCCGACGATGGAATCAGGCACACGGTGCGCTCATGGTCACCGCGGTCACGATGGTATGCCCGAATCACCTGCAAGCCGGTGTATTCGCCTTGCGCCCCGGAATTCGGCTGCAACGATACGGCCGAAAAACCGCAGATCTCGGCCAACCACGCTTCGAGCTCGGAGAACAGTTCGGCGTAGCCCTGCGTCTGGTCACGGGGTGCGAAGGGGTGCAGGGCACCGAACTCGGGCCAGGTGATACCCACCATCTCGGTCGTCGCATTCAGCTTCATCGTGCACGAGCCGAGCGGGATCATGCTGGTGGTGAGCGACAGGTCCTTCGACTCGAGCCGATGCATATAGCGCAGCAGCTCGGTCTCGGATCGATGGCGATGGAACACGGGATGCTCGAGAAAGGCCGAGGTGCGGGCGAGTCCGGAGGGCAACGGAGCCGGATCGAGCGATTCAGCCAGCGATGCCGCATCGAATTCGGGGCGTCGTCCCCCGTTGAAGGCGGTCAGCAGATCGTCCAGGTCGGCTGCCGTCACCGACTCGTCGAGGGCAACGCCCACCGATCCGTCACCGAAGTCCCGCAGGTTGATTCCGAGTGCCAGCGCTGCCGCCATCACCTCGCCGGCGGTCGGCCCCGACGGAATCACTCGCAGTGTGTCGAAGACGCGGGTGTGGACCCGGGCGTGGCCGAGGCGTTCGAGACCGGCAGCCAGCACACGAGCTTGATTCCGAATTCGGGTCGCAATGGCCGTCAGACCTTCGGGCCCGTGATAGACCGCGTACATGCCGGCCATCACCGCGAGGAGCACCTGCGCGGTACAGATGTTCGAGGTGGCCTTCTCGCGCCGGATATGCTGTTCGCGAGTCTGCAGGGCCATGCGCAGCGCCGGCTTGCCCTGCGAGTCGATCGACACGCCGATGATCCGCCCGGGCATCTTGCGCTTGAAGCGATCCCGGGCGGTCATGAAGCCGGCGTGCGGCCCACCGTAACCCATCGGCACGCCGAAGCGCTGGCTGTTGCCCACCACGACATCGGCACCCCATTCGCCGGGCGGCGAGAGCAGCGTGAGGGCCAGCAGATCGGCCACCGCCACCACGAACCCACCGACCCCGTGCACGCGTTCGACGAACGGCCGATAGTCGTGAAGCCCTCCGTCGGTAGCGGGATACGAGATCAGGGCACCGAAGCAATCCCCATCCGGTTCGAATGCCCGCCAGTCGCCGACCTCGACCTGAATGCCCAGGGGCTCGGCTCGCGTGCGCACCACGGCGATGGTCTGCGGGTGGCACTCGTCGGACACGAAGAAGGTGCTTCGCTCCTCGCTGGTTTCACCGGCGAACATGCTCATCGCCTCGGCCGCCGCGGTTCCCTCGTCGAGCAGAGACGCATTGGCAACCTCGAGTCCTGTGAGGTCGATCAGCATGGTCTGAAAGACGAGGAGCGCCTCGAGCCGGCCCTGCGCGATCTCGGCCTGGTAGGGCGTGTATTGTGTGTACCAGCCCGGATTCTCGAGGATGTTGCGCTGAATCACGGCAGGCACCTCGGTGCCGTGGTACCCCATGCCGATGTACGACCGCAAGACGCGGTTCTTCGAAGCGATCTCACGAAGACGCACGAGCAGGGCTCGCTCATCGAGGGCGTCGGGGGTGTCGAGAAGCCGACGAAGGCGGATCGTCTCGGGCACGGTCTCGTCGATGAGATCGTCCAGCGACTCCAGGCCCAGCGTGTCGAGCATCTGATGGATCTCGTCGTCCGACGGACCCACATGACGGCGGGTGAAGCCCGCGGTTCGGTCGATCTTCAAAGACATGTCGCGATCACTCATTCACCGATGTGAGCGGCATATCCGTCCGCATCCATGAGCCCATCGAGGTCGGACTCGTCGGCCACCCGGATCCGGATCATCCATCCGGCGCCGTAGGGGTCGCTGTTCACGAGAGACGGGTCGTCGTCCAGGCTCTCGTTGACCTCGACCACTTCGGCCTTCACCGGACTGAACAGATCGCTCACGGCCTTCACCGCTTCGATCGTCCCGAACGTCTCCAGGTGCTCGAACGACGAGCCCGCCGAGGGTAGCTCGATGAAGACCACGTCGCCCAGTTCGCCCTGGGCGTAGTCCGTGATCCCGACGGAGTAAAGGCCGTCGTCGATTCTGCGGAGGTATTCATGCTCCGCCGTGTAGTGCAGTCCTGAGGGAATTTCGGACATGGCGCCTCACACGTCTCCGTTCGGGTTGCTGGATTCACCGCCTCCGGAGCCGGACCCCGAAGAGGGGCAATGGTCCCGGCAAGATATGCCATCGACCCGCTGCGGAAAATGGCCTCGGCCGATTTCCCCGCACGGATCGCCAGCGTACCTTGCCCTGGCTCGGAACATCCAGCGAACCTCGGAGGCGGAAAGACCATGTTGAACCTCGACGCATTGGTGTCTCCGCTCAGGGCCGACGTCGTGAGCGGCGCCGCGGTCGTGAGCCGAACGGCGGCCGAGGTGATCCGGCGGGTGGCGGTTCGCTCACCCGTGTCGACCACCTCCGAGCTCCGTCATACCCTCGAAGAAGCCGTGATCCGCGTGCTCGACGCGCAGCCCGCCATGGCCCCCGTGGTGACCCTCGCGGCTCGCGTCTTCGAGTCCCTCGACGACACCCCCGATCTGGACGAGGCGCGCAGGCGCGTCGCCCGTGTCGCCGAGGAGTTCAGGGAGGTCCTCGCCAGCTCGGCCGCCCGCAGCGGAAAACAGTTGGCCGCCCTCCTGCAGCCCGGGGACCGGGTGCTCACGCTGTCCGACTCGTCGACCGTTCGCGCCGGGCTCGTGCGGGCGGCGGCGCTGGGAGAGCTGGCGGTGGTCTGCCTCGAGAGTCGGCCGCTGGGAGAAGGTGTGCGGCTGGCCCGCGTGTTGGCCGAAGCCGGGATCCGTACGACCATCGCCGTCGATGTCGCCGCCGCCGCTCTCCTGCCCGGATGCCGGGCGGTGGTTCTGGGGGCCGACTCGGTGGGAGACGCCGGCATCGTCAACAAGCTGGGGTCGGTGGCTGTGGCCCTCAGCGCCAGGGCCGCCGGCGTACCCGTCTGGGTGGTCACCGATCGCACGAAGTTCCTGCCGCCTTCGTTCCCGCAGCCCATCGACGATGACCGTCCCTCCGACGAGGTCTGTCGACCCCCGGGGGGTGTCCGCGTCTGGAATCGTTACTTTGAGGTGCTACCATACGAATGGGTGCGTTGGGTGATCACCGACGAAGGTCCCCTCGACCCCCTGGGATTGGCCGCCGAACGACTTGATCTGCCACTCCCGGTCGAACTCGCCCGCTGGGCTGCTCGACGCACCAACCACGCGGTGGGATCCGGCCCCCGAGGCGCCTCCACGAATCCCCTGCACGACGATATCCTGCCAGACTGAACTGTGAGCCGCCATGCCCACCGACCCGAGTGATCTCCGCCCGGCCCTGACCATGTTGTCTGAAGACGAAGGCATGTTCCAGGAGGCCGTACGAGACTTTGCCAGAGCCGAAGTCACGCCCCTCATCGCGCAGATGGACGCCGCGCAGAAGATGGACCCGGGTCTCATCCGCTCTCTGTTCGAGATGGGGCTGATGAGCATCGAGATCCCCGAGCGCCACGGGGGCGCGGGGCTGACCTTCTTCACCTCGGTACTCGTCGTCGAGGAGTTGTCGCGCATCGACCCCTCGGTGGGCGTGCTGGTCGACGTCCAGAATACCCTGGTCATCAACGCCATCAGCCGCTGGGGCACCCCCGAGCAGAAGGACCTGTTGTTTCCACGCCTCGCCGCCGACACCGTCGGCGCCTACGCGCTGTCCGAAGCAGGAAGCGGATCGGATGCCTTCGCACTCACCTGCCGGGCCAGCCCCGACGGTGACGACTGGATTCTCGAGGGCCAGAAGCTCTGGATCACCAACGCGCAGGAAGCGGGTCTGTTCATCATCTTCGCCACGGTCGATCCCGAGGCCGGGTATCGCGGCATTACCGCGTTTCTGGTCGAGTCCGACGCGCCGGGGTTCACCGTCGGCAAGAAGGAAGACAAGCTCGGGATCCGCGCCTCCTCGACCTGCGAGCTGGTACTCGACGGGGTCCGGGTAGGACCCGAGTCGGTCCTCGGCAAGGTCGGGGTAGGGTACAAGGTGGCCATCGAGACCCTCAACGAGGGTCGGATTGGAATCGGCGCTCAGATGGTCGGTCTGGCGCAGGGCGCGCTCGATCACACGATCCAGTACGTGCAGGAGCGAGAGCAGTTCGGGCGTGCCATCGGCCAGTTCCAGGGTGTGCAGTTCCAGCTCGCCGGAATGGCCACCGAGATCGAGGCGGCCCGACTTCTGGTCTACAATGCGGCCCGGCTCAAGGACGCCGGACAGGACTTCCTGATGGCCGCGGCTCAGGCGAAACTGTTCTCGTCCGAAGTTGCGCAGCGGGTTGCCTCACTCTGCATCGACCTCTACGGCGGCTACGGCTTCACCCGCGAATATCCCATCGAGAAATACTACCGAGATGCCAAGATCGGCTCGATCTACGAAGGCACTTCGAACATGCAGAAGCAGACCATCGCCAAGATGCTCCTGAAGTGAACCGCTCGCCTTCGCTCCCCCTACCCTGTGACCCGTGTTCGGACTCGGAATCACCGAACTGCTCCTGATCCTGGGCCTGATCGTAGTGGTCTTCGGCGCCCGCAAGATCCCCCTCATCGCCAGGGGGCTCGGAGAGGGCATCCGCAACTTCAAGGGCGAGGTCAAGAACGATCCGGACCGTATCGATCCGGGACCGGAACGTGGTGATCACCACTCCGAGTGAGGCCCCGCCGGCCACGAACGGCCGGCACGTTCCGCTGCTGTTCCTCACCGTATTCGTAGATCTGATCGGGTTCGGGATCGTGCTCCCGCTCCTGCCCCTCTACGCCGACGGTTTCGGAGCATCGGGCTGGACGATCGGCCTGCTGGTCACGGTCTATTCGGTGGCCCAGTTCTTCATGGCTCCCCTCTGGGGTCGCGCCAGCGATCGCTACGGGCGGCGACCGATCCTCCTTCTCGGCCTCCTGGGATCGGCGTTGGCGTATCTCGTCTTCGCCCTGGCGGGCTCGGTGCTGGCGCTCTTCGTCTCACGTATCCTCGCTGGGATCGGCGGCTCGACGATTCCGGTAGCCGAAGCCTACATCGCCGACGTCACCCCACCCGAACGTCGAGCGGGCAACATGGGACTCATCGGTGCCGCCTTCGGGCTCGGGTTCACCGTGGGCCCCGCTCTGGGCGGGCTGACGGCAAGCATCTCGACAGCCATGCCCGGGTACCTGGCAGCCAGCCTGTGCCTGGCCAACGCCCTGCTGGCAGCGGCGTTCCTGCCCGAGAGCATGGTCGTCTCGCCTGCGGCACCCATGCGCCGGCCCCGTGGGCGCATGGTCTGGCTGTCTTCGAGCGAAGGCCTCCGCACGGCGCTCGCCACACCCGGACTCCGCCACGCGCTGGTATTGTACTTTCTTTTCACCGCGGGCTTCGCGGTGATTCAGCCGACGCTGTCGTTGTTCGGCACCTCCCGTCTCGGCTTCGGCACCCGCGAGGTTGGATACCTCTTCGCCTTCCTGGGTCTGATCTCGGCGGCGATCCAGGGTGGACTGGTGCGGCGGCTGGTGCCCAGGTTCGGCGAGGTACGCGTCATCCGTGCCTCCGCGCTCCCCTTCGCTGGCGGCCTCCTGCTGCTCGCCTGGGCACCCACCCTGCCCTGGGTGCTGGGCGGGCTCACCTTGCTCGCCATCGGATACGGGGGCACCGTTCCAAGTGTCCTGGGCCTGGTGAGTCGGGTCTCGCCCGCAGCACTCCAGGGAGGAGTGCTGGGCGTAGGACAGAGCGTGGGTTCGCTGGGTCGCATCGTCGGACCGGCCGCAGCCGGAGCCGCGCTCGACGTGTCGACGGGACTGCCCTACGCCCTGGGCGGCCTGCTTGTGAGTCTGGCAGCGGTCGGTGCCCTCACCCTGGTACAGCCCGTCTCGAATCCTTCCGGTGCGCTGCACTCGTCATGACCGACCTCTCACCCCCCGAACTGCTCGGCCGTATCGTCGTCGTGCTCGACCACCCCCAGAACGTGGTCAACATCGCGGGTGTCATCCGCGCGATGATGAACATGGGACTCTCCCGCCTGCGGCTCGTGAATCCCGACGATTTCGATCCGTGGCGTATCGAGGGTATCGCCCACCGCAGCGGCCCCTTGATCGAAGCCACCGAGATCGTCGAAACGCTGGCCGACGCCGTTGCGGACTGCGTCTTCGTCGTCGGCACCACGGCCCGCGCGCGCACCGCAAACCGCAACTATGTGCGACCCCGACCCCTGGCGTCGGAACTCCTGGCCCGCGCGGCCGAGGGACCGGTGGCGCTCGTCTTCGGTCGTGAGGACCGTGGTCTCACCAACGAAGGGCTGGATCTCTGTCACCGGGTGGTGGTCATTCCCACCGACGCCGAGTACTCGTCGCTCAACCTCGCCCAGGCCTTCCTGGTGCTCGCCTACGAGATCCACCATGCGGCAACCGAGGGAGGTGTCGAGCTGCCCGAGGGTCGCCGGTCGACCGGAGCGGCGAGCCAGGACGAGCTGGAGAGCATGTACCAGGCCCTCGAGACCGGGCTGGGACGCATCGAGTTCTTCAAGGGCACGCGACCTCCCGAGGGCGTGATCCGTACCCTGCGCACCATTCTTGGGCGCGCCGACCTCGATGAACGGGAGTGCCGTCTGATTCGAGCCATCGGCTTCGAGATCGGCAACTACATGGACCGCAGGGCCGTCGGCCGCCCGCGCAGCTGAGTCGGACTCCTCGCCGACTCAGGCCTCACCCTTCATCAGGGCTGCGAGCACCTGGGCGTGCATCCGTCCATTCGACGAGATGCCCGACCCTCCATGGATCGTGCGGTGTCCTCGCAGATCCGTGAAACTCCCCCCGGCCTCGGTCAGGATCGTGAGCAGAGGCCCGGCGTCCCACGATGACAAGATGGGATCGACCATCACCTCGGCACGACCGGTGGCCACGAGAATGTGGCCGTAGCAGTCTCCCCAGGTCCGCGAAAACGACGAATTGCGCATCATCTCGCGAAAGCCACGTCCCTCGGGGCGCGAGAGAATGCGTTCGCTGTCGGTCGTGAGCACCAGACTCCACTCGAACTCCTCGACCTCGGAGACGGCACAGGGGTTGCCATTCCAGTGGCAACCCAGCCCCTCGCCAGCGGCCACCGTCTCGCCGAGTGCGGGAAAGTGGGCCACCCCCACGAAGGGGCCCTCGGGGCCCTCGACGCCGATCAACACTCCATAGAGGGGCACCCCCCGCATGTACGAACGTGTGCCATCGATGGGATCGAGAATCCAGCGGATCGGTGCGTCTTCGCGCGTGGCGCCGAATTCCTCACCGAGAATCCCGTGATCGGGCCAACGCTCCTCGATGCGACGACGCAGAAGTTGCTCGGCCTCGCGATCGGCACGCGTGACCGGGCTGCCGTCGCCCTTGGCTTCGTGATCGACGAGTCCGCCGAAATACTGGAGTGTGATCTCGCCAGCCTCGAGGGCGAACGCAGTGGCCGTTTCCAACACCTCGAGCACGAGGGCCCGGTCGACCCCGTCCCCCCTCACCTACCCTCATCCTGGTTGGTTCCGACTTCCTTGCGCCGGTAGAAGTCGGCGTCGGCCGCCTCGATGAGATCGTTGGAATCAGACATGGTCTCGCTGTCGAAGGCCCCGATTCCCCAGGTGATCTTGACGTTGCCCGCGCTCAACAGCGGTTCGGTGCGAACCCGTCCACGAACCCGCTCGACGTACTGGGCGGCTCCCTCGTCCGACGAATCGGTCAGGACGCTGATGAATTCGTCACCCCCGTACCGGGCGACCAGGTTCATCGCACGGTTCTCGTCGAGCAGGACCCGCGCGAACGCCCTCAGGGCGTTGTCGCCCGCCAGGTGGCCATGCATGTCGTTGTACTGCTTGAACCCATCGAGGTCGAAAATCACCGAGTGCAGCGAACGCCCACGCCGGGCAGCCGCCACCTCCCGATCGAGATGAAGCCGCAGATGCCGTCGATTCGCCAGACCTGTGAGCGGATCGGTGAGTGAAAGCGATTGTACCGAGGCATGGAGCCGCGCGTTGCCGAGGGCCACCGATGCCTGACTGGCCAGACGCTGAAGGATGCCCTCTTCGCCGGGGCCCATGGGCCGATCGTCGGGACTGTCACAAAACAGGATCCCCGCGACTTCGCCTGCCACCGTCAGAGGTACCGCCACCCCCGATCCTCCGGACACGTATTCCCTGAACTCGGGAGGCAGCACCGGCCCCGACCGCAAATCGTCGAGTGTGATGCTGCGATTGTCGTCGGCGACGTCGGCAAAGGGAGAGCCCCGGAGGGTCCACTCGAGCCCCACGGGAAGCGACGGAGATCCACCCGACGCCGCGACACGCGCCACCAGCCCAGGCTCCAGAAGCCAGACCGACGCCCCCTGGGCGTGCTCGACCAGGTCGAGCACCGCATCGATGATCTTGACCAGTACCTCCTGGGGATCGAGCGACGACGCCAGCGCGCGCCCGATCTGCTCGATCTGCTCAGCTTCGCGACGTTTTCGGTGAAGCTCGGCCACCTGGTGGGCGTTCTCGATCGCTACGGCCGCAAGATCGGCGATGCCCTGCAGAAGTTCGAGTTCGACCGGGCCGAAGGCGTGGGGTCGGTAGCTCTGCACGCTCACGGCGCCGAGCACCCTGCCCTTCCATCGCAGAGGCGCCGAGATGCCCGAACGTGTGATCTGGGTTTCGTCGTCTCCGAGCAGGAGCAGCGACTTCGAGGCGAGATGGTCCTCGACCAGGGCCGCTTCTCCCGTGCGGATCACCGAACTGTCCGACCCGCGATAGACCACCCTGGACCGCTTGATGTCGGACCGATCGGCGAAGAAGACGATGGTGGCCTCGTCGCGGGCAGCTTCATAGAGGGAGATGTAGAATCCGTCGGCCTCCAGCACCCGGCGGGTCTCTTCGTAGATGGCCCGGTAGAGTTCCTCGTGCGTCAGGGTACCGGTGAGGGTCCTCCCGATGTCGAGGAGCACGCTATACCGTTCGGCCAGACTGGCCTTGGCAGGACTGGCCTGATCCGGGATCATGCGATGGAGGTAGGGGGAACAACGACCGTGGAATCGCGGCGCGGCGGGGGGGCCGACCTCCAGTATAGGGCGCACCGATACTCCGTACAACACGGTGGGTGCGCCGCGGTGAATTCCCTCAGCGACCCGGACCCGCAATCAGGGTCATCCGCACACGATCCCCCTGCAGCAACTCGAGGGTCGTGTCGCGTACCCGGTAGCCGTCGGCCGCCGTCAACACCTCGAGAACCGTCCGTTCCAGTTCGGACCGCCGGGCGTCCGCGCATGCCATCCGGGTCGTGGCGAGCGGACCGAAGGTGAGGGTGGCACCGCCCGCTCGATACGGACCGTTGAACGAGTTGCACCCAGCGAAGCCGTGGACCACCCCGTCGGCCGGGGCCACCCGCAGCCAGGGCACCTCAGCGGACGAATCGGGGCGCCGGCCGTCTACGCTCACCAGATACCAGGTGGCATTCTCGAGATAGGCTCCGACCGGGCCCGGGGCGGGCGTCGACGGCCCACACCCACCCCCCAAGAGGAGCGTGAGGAACGCACCGAGAGCGCCCACACGGCTCGTCACCTCGTCAGCCCACCATCTCCGCAGATACCTCGGCTTCGACGAACTCCGCGCCGAGAGGCGGCTGCCAGATCTGGAGCATCGGGAAGGTGCTCAGGAACCAGCGAATCGAAAGCAGGAACAGCCCCAGGAAGCCGACACCGGTCAGGAGATGATACGTCATGTTGGTCGAATCGTACGCCGGCAGAAGCGACGGTGCCACCAGGAGGTATCGCTCGCTCCAGAGACCGAACAGGATCAACCCTGTGAGCAGTTGGAGCAGGATGGGAGTGATCTTGGCCTTGCGGCCCAGCAAGCCCGCAAAGGGCAGCAGGAAGCACAACACCACCACCGTCAACGAATACGAGCCCCACGCCTCACCCGACCGGGTCACCATCCAGCTCTGTTCCCAGGGTAGCTTGCCGTACCAGATGACGATGTACTGCGAGAAGAACAGGTAGCCCCAGAACACCGTGAACGCGAAGGCGAGTTTGCCCAGGTCGTGGCGTTGCTGGATGCCGATGGCCCGCGACATCTCGGCATCCCGGCCTCGCAGGATCATCGCAGAAAAGGCGATGACCGCGATCCCACCCCAGAACGCTCCCATGAAGTACCACGCCCCGAAGAGCGTGCTGAACCAGTGGGGAGCGAGCGACATGGCAAAGTCGAAGGAGGTGAAGCTCATCACCACCGCAAAGACCAGGGTCAGGGCGGGTGCCACCCGGTTCATGCGATGCCAGCTGCGAACCTCTTCCTGTTCCTGCCCCGACCAACCGGCCATCAGGCGGGTCCGCCACGAGGCACGCGAGGCATCGAGGTCCTTCTCGTCGAGCAACCCCATGTCGGGGCGCACGGCCAGATAGGCGAAGTAGATCCCCATGCCGAACAGCACCGACACTCCCACGACCGTGCGGGTCACGAGAAAGGGGATGTTCAGGTAGGCCGCCTTCTTCTGGACGATGGGATCGAACGCCATCATCTCGATCCAGGGAAAGAACTCCTCCCGCAATCCGAGCATGGGCAGCATCAAGACGAAGGCCACCGGGAGGAAGGCGGCGAACGAGACACCGATCCGGCGCACCGACCAGTTCCAACGTGCCTTCACGATGGTCGTCGACGCAGAGAACATGACCGCACCGATGGCGACGCTCGAAAAGAACATCCAGTTGGCGACGTAGCTCGCCCAGGCCGCGGTGGCGTCACCCCGCCACGAAAGGAAGAACGCTACGGCGCCGACGATGGCCATGGCTCCGAAGAGCATCGTGGCCGCCGACGACCGCTCGAGGAACCGTACGGGAATCCGGTCTGGAACGTGGATGTGCGCCATCGCTCAGCCCTCTCCCCCGGCAGCGCCGGCCGCCGCACCCGGTGCTCCTGCATTCGCCTGAAGTTGCCGCACGTAGTTCACGATGTTCCAGCGATCGAAGTGGGTGATCTGATGGCCGTAGGCGGGCATCTGGATCCGCCCGACCCGGATGATTCCGTAGATGTAGCCGTCCGGATATCCCTGCACGGGCGCCAACGCGAGGTTGTAGGCCGCCAGGACGGGCCACTTCTCCAGGATGAGCGCTCCAGCCCCGAGCCCTTCGGGCCCATGGCAGACGGCGCAGTACCGATCGAACAGGACCTGTCCCCGGGCGAGCGACTGAGCGTCGGCCGGCACGGGATTGACGAGGCTGGCCAGCAATTCGTTGGCCGGGTTCGAAGTCTCTGCCTGCGTGAAGTCGGGCACGTCGTAGGTGAAGGCACCGACCTCTCCGACATTCACCGTATTGCGATCGACCGGAAAGTTGCCCGACGAAAACGAGACCGCTCCCGGGGCTGGCAGGCGCGGATTCTCGTAGGGATCGAAGGCTGGGGAACTCCGCATGGAGCGACCGAACACGGCGACCATCGCGTCGTCGAGGGTGTTGCACGCGCCCATCGACACCACGATCGCCATCAGGGCGACGACCCGTAGCACCTTACGCATCCGACCCCTCCCGGAGTTCGATCGGTTGGTGTTTCTCGAGGATCGTGCGCGCTTCCCCGGCCCGCGTGCCGGCCCTGACGAACACCCCATAGCGCCCGGCACTGAACTCGGGGTCGTAGACCACGGGAGGCGCCGTGTTCGGCAGGCGGGTCAGGATGAAGAGGCCGATCACGGTGAAGAGCGCACCGAAGAGTACCATGAGCTCGAAAGCCGGAATCACGTATGCCGGCATCGAGAGGACCGGCTTGCCCCCGGTGATCAGGGGCCAATCCATCGACGTGAAGATGGGAAAGGCGAATCCGGCCGCCGTGCCGGTGAGTCCACCCACCAGGGTGAAGACCCGCACCGGGCTCTGCCCGTAGCCCAGGGCGTGCTCGATGTGGTGGTCGGGGTACGACGAATAGGCCGTCAACTGGTCGGAAAACCCGGCCTTGCGGAGCTCCTTGATCGCGTCGACCGCGTCGTCGAGATAATCGAATGACGCCAGGAGGCCTGTCTCGGTGCTCATGTCAATCCTCCACCTTTGCGGACTTCTTCCGGACCATGGGTGGAATCACCTCTTTCAACTCGGCGATGGCCACGGGTGGCAGCACGCGCGTGAAGAGCAGGAACCAGAAGCCGAACCACGCGAAGCTCCCGATCAGGATCCCCATCTCGACCCACGACGGACGGTAGACCCCCCAGGCGAAGGGCTCGTACTCGTGGGCCAGCGAGGTGACGATGATGACGAAGCGCTCGAACCACATACCGATGTTGATGAAGATCGAGATGGTGAACAGAGCGGGAATCGAGGAGCGGACTCGCTTGAACCAGAGCATGATCGGCACGAGGCCGTTGCAGACCAGCATGATCCAGGTGGCCCACCAGTACGATCCGAACAGGCGATTCCAGAACACCTGCTGTTCGGGCGCTTCGCCACTGTACCAGGCCATGAAGAACTCGGTCAGGTAGGCGTAGAGCACGATCAGCGAGGTGAGCAGGATCAGCTTCGCCAACGCGTCGAAGTGCTTGGTCGTGAGGTAGGCCTCGAGGCCGAAGATCTTCCGGAGCGGCACGGCGAGGGTGATGACCATCGCAACACCCGAGAAGATGGCTCCCGCCACGAAGTAGGGAGCGAAGATCGTCGCGTGCCAGCCGGGCACGATCGCCATGGCGAAGTCCCACGACACCACCGAGTGGACCGACAGCACCAGCGGTGTGGCGAGTGCGGCCAGGAAGATGTAGGCCTTGCCGAAGTGGTGCCATTCACGATCGGTGCCCCGCCACCCCATGGCCATCACGGAGTAGAGCTTCTTGCGCAGTCCCGTCGCCGCGTCGCGGGCGGCCGCCACGTCGGGAATCGTACCGAGGTAGAAGAACACCGCCGACACCGTGAAGTAGGTCGTCACGGCAAAGACGTCCCAGACCAACGGCGAGCGGAAGTTGGGCCAGAGAAAGCGTTGGTTGGGATAGGGAATCAGCCAGTACGCGTGCCAGACCCGACCGACGTGGATCAGCGGAAAGAGCCCGGCCGTCATGACGGCAAAGACCGTCATCGCCTCGGCCGCACGATAGATGGACTGCCGCCACGGCGCTCGAAACAGGAAGAGGATCGCCGAGATCAGCGTGCCGGAGTGGGCGATACCGACCCAGAAGACGAAGGTCGTGATATACCCGCCCCAGCCGACCGGGCTCGTGAGACCGCTGACGCCGATCCCTCGATAGATCTGCCAGCCCCAGGAGCCGAAGAAGAGTCCGATCCCCGCAATACAGAGCGCGAGGAGTGCCCACCACCCCTTTCCGGGGCGCGAGAGAACCCTGAGAATGTCCCGGTTCACCTCATCGTGCTTGGTGAGGTCGGGATGGGTCAGGGCGCCCCGCCGCTGCGATTCCGTGATCGTCGCCATGGTCGATTCAGTGTGCGGCCGAGGCCACTTCGTGGAAGGTGACCTTCTTCATGTAGTTCACCCCGGGCTGCGTGTTGAGGAGTTCGTCCAGCACCCGATAGGTGCGTTCGTTCGCGACCTTCTGTGAAGCCGCTGACTCCGGATCGCGGAGGTTGCCGAACACGATGGCCTCTGCGGGACAGCTCTGCTGGCAGGCCGTCACGATCTCTCCGTCGTGTACCGTGCGGCCTTCCAACCGTGCCTGGTTCTGTGCACCCCGGATCCGCTGGACACAGAGTGAGCACTTCTCCATGACCCCGTTCTCGCGCACCGTCACATCTGGATTGAAGGCCCAGTTCATCGGCTCGGGCACGTCGCTGTACGAGTACCAGTTGAACACCCGCACCTTGTAGGGGCAGTTGTTCGCACAATACCGCGTGCCGACACACCGATTGTAGATCTGTCCGTTCATCCCCTCGGGCGTATGATACGCGGCGAAGACCGGGCACACGGGCTCACACGGTGCGTTTCCGCAATGCTGGCACATCATCGGCAGGTGCCGGATATCGACCGGACCGGCGTGATGCGCGTCGACGGTCTCGTAATACCGCTCCACCCGGATCCAGGCGATGTCGCGTCCCATCGTGACCTGATCCTCGCCGACCCAGGGCACGTTGTTCTCGGATTGACACGCCACGACGCAGGCTGAGCACCCCGTGCACTTGTCGAGGTCGATCGCCATGCCCCAACGCGGCGTGTCGGGTAGACCGTACTCACCGTACTGCGAGCCCGGCAGCGGGTAGGCCGTGGAACCACCGTCGGTCTCGACGGGGACGACCCCACCCATGAGCTGCATTTCGGATAGGCCGTGGTCGCCCTCGCCGCCTGCCTCGGCATGGCCGAGGTCCGCCAGGGCCACCGCTGGTGCGATGTTGCGCTCGTGCTGGGTGTCGGCGCCCGCGATGGTCGCCAACCGGTGGCGCGCGCCCGTCGCCTCGATCGACACATGGGTCGCAAGATAGACCAGGGCACCCGAAGGTTGTTCAGCCACCGCCGGCAACAACACGAGGGGATTCGCCCCCTGCGCCGTACCATAGCGCCCGGCGTTGCGACGTCCACCCCCCATGGCGATGGCCACCGTGTCGTCGCGAATCCCGGGATAGGTCCAGACCGGGATCTCGAGTTCACCGTGGGGTGACGTCACCCGCACGATGTCGCCGTCACGCACGCCGAGCCGCTCCGCCGCATCGGGATGGATCTCGACCCAGGAATGCCAGGTCAGCTTCGACACCGGATCGGGCAACTCGAGCATCCACGGACGGCCGGACTGTCGCCCATCGCCGAATCGGGACGATGGATAGACCACCAATGCGAACTCTCCGTCGCCATCGAGTGCGGGGGCATCGAAGGTCAGCGCGACGTCCGGTTCACGGAGCAGAACCGGAGCTTCCGTACCCGGCGCACCCACCGTCACGGTTCCCACCCGCAGCACCCCCTTCCACCACGCCTCGAAGTCGTCGGACGCCCCCGCGAGACCGTGAAGGTCCTGCCACCGAGCGCGCAGGTGGTCGTAGGTGGTGGCCGGGCCGAAGGGGCGCCCCATACGGGCCGCCACGGCCAACAGCACATCACCCGTCTGCTTGGTCTCGAAGTGGGGGACCGGCTGCATGGTGGGCTGCCGCACCGCGTAGACCCCCGGTCGGGGGCTGGAGTCACCCCAGGCCTCGAGGAAGTGGCGGTTGGGCAGGATCAGGTCGGCAAGCGCCGTGGTCTCGTCGGGTTCCGATGCGAACGACACCTTGAACGGCACGCTACCGAACGCCTCCACGAAGCCCGATGTCGGCGGGAGGGTGAAGGCGGGGTTGGCGTCATGCACCAGCACCACGCCCACATTGCCCCCCGCCATCGATCCGATGGCCGCTTCCATCTCGCCGTAGGGTCGCGCGGCAGCACTGGCCGTCGTGGTCGCGAGGCGTACGGTGCGACCGATGTTGCCAGCCACCGCGTTGAGAATGTGGACGGCGAGGTTGGCGGCGGTAGCGGCGCGGTGGTGCCCGGCAACACCGGGTCCGACCGCCACCGAAGGTCCATCGGCAACGAAGCGATCGGCGAGGTCGCGGATGGTCTCGACCTCGACCCCCGACGACTGGGCGGCAGTCGCCGGATCGTACGCCCGCAGGATGCTGGCGTAGGGACCGGCGTCGGCACCCCGTTCGACCAGGACCGCGGCCATGCCCAGCGCCACCGCAGCTTCGGCGCCCGAGCGGATGGGCACCCACTCGTCGGCGTTCTGCCCGGTGAGCGAGAGCCGCGGGCCCACGAACACGAACCGCCCCTTCTGGCCCTGGTCCTCGCCGCTCATGCGCGCAAAGGCACGCGTGTACGCGACGGGAGAGACCCAGGTCTCCAGGAAGTCGGCTCCGAACGACACCACGAAACGGGCGCCCTCGAGGTCGTAGTGGGGCACCACATCGCGCCCGAATGCGATCCGCGTGGCCTCTCTGAGAGGAGCCTCGGAGAGCCCGTCGTGCTCGACCCGTCGGCCGCCCACCGCCGAGATGAAACCGTCCATCAGGTCGGTGAGGGTGGGTCCGGCGGTACCGGAGATCAGGAGGACGTTCCCGCCTGCCCCTTGCAGCTGGTCGGCGAGAAGCGCCTCGGCCTCGTCCCACGAGATGGGCTCGAGGCTGCCGTTGCGACGCACCATCGCACCGGGAAAGCGATCGGCGGTGTAGAGCCCCTGGATCGACGAATGCCCTCGAGCGCACAGCGCGCCCGCCGAGACCGGATGGTTCGGGTTGCCCTCGACCTTGACCGTTCGCCCCTCACGGGTGCGAACCCACATTCCGCATTCGGCCGCACATTCGCCGCACACGGTCGTGTACCAGGTGGCTACACCCGGTGTGATGTCTTCGGGGGGGACGACGTACGGAAGGAGCTTCTCGGCCGTCTGGGTCGAGCAGCCGACGAGACCCGCCGACACACCACCAACCCCCAGGACCTTGAGAAAGTCCCGCCGCTGAATGCCTTCAGTCATGAGCGTCTCGCATCCTGGCGATCAATAGTGACAGACGGTGCAGTCGCGTTTGGCGTCGCGCTCCACGTGGCAGCTGACGCACCACCCCATCTTTCCCTTGCCCCAGATGGGGTCCGGGGCGACGAGTACGCCCTTGTCCTGGATCTCGCCATGGCATTCCTGGCACTGAAGCCCGGCATCGACGTGGCGCATGTGGGGAAAGTGTACGTGGTCGGCCACCTTGTGGATCCGGACCCAGGGAATGCTCTCACCAGCGGCGTCGAACTCCTGGATCTTCGACACCTCTTCGGGCAACTGGGCGCCCGGTATGCGGCCTGGGGCATGGCACCCCATGCAGGTACTCACAGGTGGAATCCCGGCATCGACCGAGCGCTCGGCCGAGAAGTGGCAGTACTGGCAATCCATCTGGTAGGTCTTCGCATGGAGATCATGCGGAAACTGAATCGGTTGGGCGGTAGCGGCCGTCTGGACCGGGGCTGCCGCCTGCGAGCCAGCAGCGTCGGCGCTCGTGTCCTGAGCCGAGACGAAGGCGAGGCTCCCAGCGGTGGCCAGGACCACGACGGCTCCGATCATCCATTGCTTCTGCATAGTCGCCCTGAACCAGTAGCCCACGAAGTATAGGAATCGGCCGCCGCAGCGCTCCCTCGGGAGCGTCTTCCCGCACGACCTTCAAAAGCCCGAGCAACCTAGACGGACCATCCGTAGGTGTCAACGAAATCGGTCGGAACTGGGACCAATCTCACTGGATCGGGTGTTATACTGAAGCCTTTCCCCTCCCCCAGTTCCAGGATCAACACCCCCGCCGATGCCGGAACCCGCCACTCTGGAGACGCGCCCCCCGCTGATCCTGCTCGAAAAGCTGGTCGACGAGGTGGAACATGTCTTCCATGGCCGCCGGGCGGTGGTCGAACTCGCAATCGCCGCGCTCCTCGCGCGGGGCCATATTCTCTTCGAAGACGTGCCGGGTGTGGGCAAGACGACGCTGGCGCACGCCCTCGCCCGCGCCCTGGGACTCACCTTTCGCCGAGTCCAGTTCACCTCCGACCTGCTCCCCTCCGACGTTCTGGGCGTGTCGATCTTCAACCCGAGTTCGGCCACCTTCGAGGTGCGTGAGGGTCCGGTCTTCACCCAGGTACTGCTGGCCGACGAGATCAACCGCGCACCTCCCCGTACCCAGAGCGGCCTGCTGCAGGCGATGCAGGAGGGAACGGTCACCATCGACGATCAGACCTTCTCCCTGCCTCGGCCCTTCCTGGTCCTGGCAACACAAAATCCGCTCGAGCACTACGGCACCTACCCGCTGCCCGAGAGCCAGCTCGACCGGTTTCTCATGCGTCTCACCATCGGGTATCCCGACCGGGAGGCCGAGCGTCGGATCCTGCTCGACTCGGCCACTCTCGAACCTGCACTCGATCGGATCCGACCTGTGCTCCGGCCCGTCGAGGTCTTGCGACTCCAACACGACGTCGAAGAGGTCGAGGTCGATCCGTCGCTGGTCGACTACCTGATGGAGATCGTGCGTCGAACCCGCGAGTCCGCTGCGTTTCGCATCGGTGTGAGCCCGCGGGGGTCGGTCGCCCTCTTCCGCGCAGCGCGGGCCTACGCCATGACCCGAGGACGCGATTTCCTGGTGCCCGACGACATCCGCGACGTCGTGGTCCCGTGTCTTGCCCACCGCTTGCTGCCTTCGGGTATGGGTGCGGCGACGCTCGACGCCCACGAGCAGGCTGCAGCGCTGCTCGAAACCCTGCTCGATGAGGTCGAGGTACCGGTGTGAAGCTGGGGCGGCTCCGATTCACCACCGGGGGCGCCGTGTTCGTCGCCGCGACGCTGGCCGTGGGGTTTGCAGCCGTCAACACCGGTAACAACCTGCTCTATCTTCTCCTGGGAGCCATGCTCGGGGCCACCGCGATCAGCGGCTGGATCTCGGAGCAGTCGCTTCGCCGGATCGAGGTGGTGCGACGGGTGCCCCAGGGCGTGCCCGTAGGGCAGGAGACCACACTCCGGTACTCCATTCGGAATCTCGAGTCACGCCTGCCCGCCCTCGCGCTCGAGGTGCACGAGCAGGGGCTGCCGGGAGCAGCCTTCGTCGCCCGGATCGACCCCGGCGACATGGCCGTGGCCCGCTCTACCAACACCTTCGTGCGCCGGGGCGTGTATCCTCTCGACCGGCTCGTCCTCTCGACCTCCTTTCCGTTCGGCTTCTTTCGCAAGGAGCGCCACCTGCGGGTGCCCGGTGAACTCGTGATCTGGCCCCGAACGGACCGAGTCGTGGCCCCCCCGAGACCGGGAACCGGGCGTCGCCCGACGGTGGGCGCCACGCCTGGTCGCGGCTTCGGGGCCCGGGGCGACTTCCATGGGCTCCGGGACTACCGGTGGGGAGACGACGCGCGAGACATCCACTGGCGCAGCAGCGCCCGGCGAGCGGCCCCCGTGGTGCGCGAGTACGAGCCCGACGTCTCCGACACACTCTGGTTGTGCCTCGACCTGGGGTCACCGGCGGGCGAAGCCGCGGAAGAGGCCGTCGAACTGGTCGCGAGTCTGTCCGCCCGCGCCTCCGAGGCGGGGCGGCACCACGGCCTGGTCGCCGGAGCGACGGTGCTCTTCCCCGCCACCGGTCGTGCACACCTCGAGCAGGTACTCGAGGTCCTGGCGCGTGTCGACTTCGATCCGAACGCACCGACTCCCACCCCCCCGGTCGACCCGGCGGAGTGTGTGCTGGTGAGTGCGACCCCTCGACGAGGCCCCTGGGCCGATATCGTCGTGCCTCCACTGCGCCCACCGTCGATCACCGCATGAAGACGATGGCTCGCACCCATCGCCGCCTCACCGTACTCATGGGCATGGCGGGGCTGGTGGCGTTCGCAGGCGGAGCCGGTTTCGAGCCCCTGTCGAGTTCGCTCACCGGCGCCGCCCTCGGGCTGGCGCTCTTCTGGCAGCCGACACCACGCCTGTCGGAGCGCATGGAGAAGATCTGGGGTCCCCTGGCGTTGTTGCTGGTGGTTCGTGCCCTCGCCCACCTCTTCGTCTTTGGCGGCGATGTGGTGGTGCCCGTGGTCGACCTTCTGCTTCTGCTCCTGGCCGCCGAGTCGCTGCGGTCGCTCGACACCGCCAACGAGGTGCGGATCCAGGCTCTCGCCTTCGCCCTTCTCCTGGCTTCGACTGCGTACCGGCCGGGACTGTTGTTCGCCGTGGGATTCGTGGCCTTCATCGGCCTGGCATCTTTCGCGCTCCCTCTGGGACTGCTGCGTCGCAAGGCCCGGCGGTACGGAGTCGCCGATCCGGGCATGGATCGAGCCTTCTTCGGCATCTCGGCGCGGCTGGCGGGGGTCACTCTCGGCGCCGCCGTGCTGGTGTTCGTCGCCTTTCCGCGGGTGTCGCGCGGGTGGGCCGGACGCGGCGAGGCCCTCGCCACCACAGTGGCGGGCTTTTCCGACCAGATCTCACTGGGACAACATGGTTCCCGGATTCTCGCCAACCCGGAAATCGTGCTCCGGGTCGAGTTTCCGGATGGCGCCCCGGCGAGCCCCGCCTCGCTCCATTGGAGGGCACGGTCGTACGACCGTTTCGATGGCGTGCGGTGGACCCGATCCGAGGGAATCCGTCCGTCATCGGCTCCCGTCGAGTGGTATCGGCAGCGCTGGCCCGGCCCCACGCTGACGCAGCACATCTACAGCGCGCCGCTCGACGTGCGGGTCCTCTTCGGGATCCATCCCATCGTCGGGGTGGAAGCCGATGCGAGGACCCAGCCGATGTTCGACAACGTCGGTGACTTCTTCTACTGGGGCGCATCGGCCCCGGTGTACACGGTCCGCTCCATCCTGGGGCGTCCGCCTGCGGACTCGTTGCGCACCGCCAACGCCGGCTTCATGCCCGACCGGTCGCGCTACCTCCAGTTGCCCCGGCTTCCCGATCGTGTCGGCGCTCTGGCAGACTCCCTCACCCGAAATGAGCTGACCCGCTATGACAAGGCGGTGGCGATCGAGCGGTGGCTGCAGAGCGAGTTCACCTACACCCGTGAGCTTCCCCGCACCGCCGGTGAAACCTCCCTCGACCATTTTCTGTTCGAACGCCTCGAGGGTCATTGCGAATATTTCTCGACCTCGATGGTCATCCTGCTCCGGTCGGTCGGCATCCACGCGCGCAACGTCAACGGGTTTCTCGGGGGGCGGTGGAACGACTTCGGCAACTACCTGGCCGTGACCCAGAACGAGGCCCATTCATGGGTGGAGGTGTGGTTTCCGGGGTACGGCTGGGTCGAGTTCGATCCGACCCCTGGAGGCACGGCTGGAGCCGGCGGATCCACCGAGTGGTTGTGGCCGGGACGCATCTTCCTCGACGGACTCCAGCATCGGTGGGGCAAGTGGGTACTCGACTATTCGTTCGACGATCAGGTCGGGCTGGCGGAACGGATCGCGGGGATCTTCGGTCGCACCGGAGCCGCCGTGGACCGCGACGATGCCGACCCCGCGTCGTTGCCCCCCTGGTTCTGGCCTGGCGTCCTGGCTCTCGTTGCCGCCGGGGCCGGCGCGCTCTACCTGCGGCGGATCCCCCGTCGCCGTTCCCCTGAGACCGCCGTATACCTCGATCTCGTCCAGCTCGCGCGTCGCTCCGGTGCGGCGGGCGACGGCATGGTCCTGCCCCTGCGTCTGGTCCAACAGATCCGGGGCTTCGCTCCCGAGGCCGGTGAACCCGCGGCCCGCCTGGTTGGGCTCTATCTTCGCGCACGCTTCGCGGGACAGACTCTGAGCCCCCTCGAAGCACGCGAGTTGCGAGACACCCTTGCCCGGATACGTGGAATCCTCGGATGATGCCTCCTATGAACTTCGACACTCCATTCGATTGGGGCGACCACGCCGTCCCCGAGAGCGGCGAACACGTCCTGGGATTGGGACCGCTGCGCCTCTGGTTCACCCGGCAATCGGGAGAGATCCGCATTGCCTACGACTACCCCGACGACACCGACGAACCGGTCTGGGCGCGGTGGGCTCCCGCCGCGTGGTCGGGCCAGATCCGCCTGACTCCCATGCTTCCGGATCGTCTGGTCGTGGTGAAGCCGGAGAGCCCGTTTCGGCTGCTCCCCGCGGCCCGGGCGCGGATCTATGTGCGCGTGCCCTTGCAGGTCGAGATCCAGGCGCTGGGGGGCACGCCAGAAAGCCTGCTCCGCATTCCCACCCAGGTGCTGTCGGATACCTGGTGGGGCACTCCCGAAGAAGGCGAACTCGGCTATTGGCTCGACACACGAGCCCGACGTGAGATGCCCGACGAAGACTTCGAGGAACATCTCTGCGTCTGCCCGATCCAGCTCGAGAACAACGCCCGCGACGCCCTCCACATCGACCGGATCGCGTTGCGCGTGGCGCACCTTTCCGTCTTCCGGCATGAGACCCATCTGTGGTCGGACGAGACTCGGGTGCGGTACCTGGGCGAGGCGGGGGGAAGTCGCCTCGACATGTCGAGCCGTCCACCCGCCGAGGCGCCCTCCGCGACTCGAATCACCCCTCCCGAGCGTCCGATGGCTCGCGGACTCACCGCCCGCACCTTCGCGCGCATCCGCTCCTCCATCGGAGGTTGGCTGTGAGCCCGGTCATCCCCCAGGTGGCAGCGTCCGACACGTCATCGGCGATTCCCGACGTCATCCAGCGCGCCATCGAGAACCCATCCTCTCTCCTCCCGTCGGCCATCCTCCTCGTGGTGGGCTTTCCGGCGGTGTTGCTGGTCGCCCGGTGGGTGAAGGCGTGGGTGACCCACAACTCCACACCCCAACGGGGTCTGTGGGCCGCGAAGATCCTCACCTACATCGGGCTGCTGGGGCTGCTCGTCGCCGTGCTCACCGAACTGGGGTTCAAACTGACTCCCCTGCTCGGTGCAGCCGGAATCCTCGGCATTGCCCTGGGGTTCGCGTCACAGACCTCGGTTTCGAACATCATCAGCGGTTTCTTCATCATGGGGGAGCAGTCCTTCGTGGTGGGTGACCTGATCGAGGTTGCAGGACGCACCGGCAGGGTGCTTTCCATCGACATGCTGTCGGTCAAACTCCGGACCTTCGACAACAAGTTCATCCGCATCCCCAACGAGGTGCTGGTGAAGAGCGAGGTGGTCACCGTCACCCGCTTTCCGATCCGGCGGATCGATGTGCGCCTGGGTGTGGCCTACAAGGAAGACCTCGAGCAGCTGCGCGAGATCTTGTTCGCGGTGGCCCGTACCAACGCCGACGTCCTCATGGAGCCGGAGCCGGTGTTTCTCTTCCAGGGGTACGGTGATTCGTCGCTCGATGTGCTCTTCGGGGTCTGGGCGACTCGCGAGAAATGGTCCGAGGTCAAGACCTCGATCCACCTGGACATCAAACGCGCTCTGGACGACGCGGGCATCGAGATTCCCTTTCCGCACCGCAGTCACTACGTCGGCTCGGAAAGTGCTCCATTCCCGATCCGGCTCGTCGGAAACCTTCCCGTGATCGACGCCGAGCACCGATCCACGGCAGGGGGACTTGGAGACGACAGGGGCTCCGTGGTAGACTGAGCCCCATGAGCGATTCTACTCCGCCACCGGACCCGCCCGAGACCGCCGCTCCCTCGAGCGGCCACCACCTGGCCACGTTGAGTCACGAAGGCCGGTTCTGGGACGTCTACGTCGAATTCGACGACGACCCCCGTCGCACGGATTCATTCGGTGCTTGCCTGTGCTTTTCTCCGGCCGACGGCGCCGAGGGCTCGGGGACGCTACGCACCACGACGATCCTCATCGAGCCGTCGTATGAAGAGGTGCTCTATCGGGCGCGCGCCTTCGAAGACCACCAGCTCCTGGCGCTCCTGCGCAGCTGTCTGCCCGAGTAGCCCGAACACTCCCCGCGCCCATCGCGTCGCTCAGGCCTCCCGGATCCACCGGACCAGCTCCGGAAGGGTAGGACGCTTGCCCGCCATGAGAATGCCGACCTTGTAGATGCGGCCGGCCACCCAGGCCACGACGCCCACGGTCAGCACCATGCCCGCGACCGACACCGCCACCTGCCAGGCGGGTGCCGCCCCCGACGCTGCACGGGCAAACATCAGGATCGGGCTGAACAGGGGCACCAGGCTCAACCACACCGAAAGGGTCGAGCCCGGATTGTCGATCACCCCCGTGACGAAGATGATGGGCACCACCAGGAGCATCATCACCGGGAACTGCGCCTGCTGGGCCTCTTCGTCGGTGTTGCACATGGCGCCCACCGCGGCGTAGAGCCCCGAGTACATGAAGTACCCACCCAGGAAGAACACGAGGAAGAGCGCCGCGTATCCAAGTCCGGGAAGGAACTGTCCCAGCTCGGACAGCTGCGCGAGCGAGGGGTTGGCAGCGAGCAGAGCGGGAATCCCCGCCGACACGATGAGAATGCCCGACAGCGCCCAGATCGAGAGCTGCGTCAGACCCACCGCCCCGACGCCCAGGATCTTGCCGAGCATGAGTTGGGTCGGTCGCACCGACGAGATGACGATTTCGACCACCCGGCTGGTCTTCTCCTCGAGTACCGCGCGCATGACCGAGACGGCGTACAACAGAATCGTCATGTAGAGAATGAACGCCCCGATGTAGGTGGCCGCGAAGGCGGGGTCATTCACGCCTGCGCCTCCATCCGACACGAGGTCCACCTCCAGCTCGCCCCCGTCGAGCAGGGTGCGCACCTCGGCGTCGTCACCCCC
The DNA here is from genome assembly GCA_964521385.1 of uncultured Gemmatimonadaceae bacterium. Lineage (GTDB taxonomy): Bacteria > Gemmatimonadota > Gemmatimonadetes > Longimicrobiales > Gaopeijiaceae > Gaopeijia. The sequence continues at coordinate 176,391 of CAZFRU010000001.1, forward strand.
CAGGCGTACGGCCACCGCAGCCTGGCTCAACGCCTGCTGGAGCGTCACCTGGCGCAGGGGCGAGGGTCGGCGCGCCGTCGAGAAGCGAGCCGCGCCCCGCATCAGCGTCGCCTCGTCGAGGATCAGGACTCCCCCGAGGTCTCCGGCCCGTACACTCTCCGCCAGGTCGGCCTCGGCGCCGGAGGTGTCCGGTGCGCGCCGCACCGTGTATCCGGCCCGAACTAGACCGGCCTCGACGCGCTCGTACAGCACGCCGGTACGATCCACCACGGCGAGGGTCCGTTCGGAGTCCTCGCTCTGGACCGCCATGAACGCCGGTACCAGGATGACGCCGAGCATGAAGAGGGGCCCGGCTACCGTGGCGATCACGAACCAGCGCGACCGCACGCGCTGAAGGTACTCCCGACGGATCACCGCCCAGATCGCGTTGCTCATCGCACTCCTCCAACCGTGGCCGGAACGTCACGAGGGGTGGCAGCACTGCCGACACCGGTTCCTCCGGCATGCCCCACGAAGATCTCATGAAGGCGGGGCTCGGCCTCTTCGAAACGCCGGATCACGGCTCCCGCCGCGATCGCTCGTTTGAGGATCACCTGCGTGTCGGCCCCCGCAGCCAGCAGGAGATGGACCGCGTCGCCCTGCGTCTCCCGGCCGATCACGTCGGGCCCGTCGAGCCAGCGGTCGGGTCCCTCGAAGACCACCGCCAACACGCCCCGGCTCTCGGCCCGCTTGAGCTCGCGCAGATCGCCGTCGAGCACCTTCGTCGCCCGCGAGATGAGGCAAACCCTCTGGCACAACCGTTCAGCCTGATCCATGAGATGCGTGCTGAAGAGAATCGTCGTGCCGCGGGCATGATACTCGAGCACGATCTCTTCGAGCACGTCCTGATTGATGGGATCGAGCCCCGAGAACGGTTCGTCGAGAATCAGGAACTCGGGTTCGTGAAGCACCGTGGCGATGAACTGGACCTTCTGCTGCATCCCCTTGGAGAGGTCCTGGGCCTTCTTCTCGGCCCACTCGGCAAGCCCCAGCCGTTCCAACCAGACCAGCGCGCGTCGCCGCGTCTCACCCCGTGCCAGTCCACGGATCTCTCCGAGAAACACGAGCAGGTCGAGCACCTTCATCTTGCGGTAGAGACCCCGCTCCTCCGGCAGATACCCGACGCTACGGCGCCGGGTCGCGTCCGGATCGCCCCCTCCAAGCAGCTCGACCGAGCCTTCGTCGGGGTGCAGAATGCCCATGATCATGCGGATCGTGGTGGTCTTGCCCGATCCGTTGGGACCCAGGAGCCCGTAGAGGCTACCTCGAGGGATCTCCAGATCGAGCCGGTCGACCGCGGTGTGTTTGCCGAAGCGTTTCGTCACGCCACGGAGGCGAACCGCGAGTTGGTTGTCGGGCATGGAGCTCACCAGGCCGGGAACAGGGGGGTGCGGAAGAGTGGACGATAGCTCGAATCGATACGAGCGCCGAGAACCGCTCCTTCAACCGGCCCGATTGCCCCGGTTGCACGACCCGTTAGTTTTCCCGGTTCCACCATCGGACAATTCCAGGAGAGTTGAATGGCCATCTACCGGACGCTGTACTATGGGGACGTCACCGTCGGTGTCGGGGGCCGCATCACGATCCCCCAGGATATGCGTGACGACATCGGCATCGAAGAGGGAGACAACCTCACGGTGCGGGTCGAGGAGAACCCCAATGGAATCCGGCAGATGGTGATCTGGCGTGCCGAGCAGCAACCCGACGACGAGTAGCACACTACCGCCTGGGTCCGGACGGCACCCGGGCGCTCCAGCGCACGAGACTGCGTAACGGGCCCTGGCCGTCGTGGAGCCACCAGGGGGGCGGAAAGGGCATCGCGCTGACGGGAACGATGCGTGATGCACCGGCCCCCGAGACCAGTTCGGCCAGCACCTCCTCCTGGGCGTCCGCCAATCCCGTGACGCCGACGGTCTGCAGGAGCCTCGCCTCGTCTCCGAGCACGGGCACCAGATCGTGTACCGACCCGAGGGGCGTCACCTGTACGGTGCGTGCCAGGCACGATGGTCGTTCGCGTGGCTCGGGATCGAGCACCACGGTCCACGAAACGCCGGGGCCGGCCCAGAGCTCGATGCGCTCGTCGCCGAGGGCCCTGAGTTCGGTCGTGCCACGCAGTTGCTGGACCGCTGCCGCCTCACCCGGATCCGGCGGCCCGGGGGGCATCAGCTGGTCGAGTTGTTCGAGGGCGCCCGCCAGCGATCCGGCAAACACCCTCGCTCGCGCGAGGGTGTCGATGACGAACACCTGGTGCGGACAGACGCACCCCCGCTGATCGAAGGCCGCCACGGCGCGGGCCACCGCAGCGGGCGCCGACTCGGTCGCCTGTGGCCCCACCACCGCCACGCTCGCTTTGTGGCCGTACTCGACCATCGGCGTCCCCGCGCTCAATCGGCCTCGAATGGCCGCCGTGGTAGCGGTGTGTCCGTAGGCCACCACGTATCCCGCGCTGGCCAGCGCTCTGGACTCGGCCTCACCCCCTTCACCCCCGGGCCAGTACGAGACCGCGCAGCTCGCGGCGAGCGCACGAGCCACCGGGTCGAGCTCCGCCGCGGCGGCGAGCCCTGCGAGAAACGCCTGCGGAAGGGTACGGTCGCCGGCACCCGGCTTCAGCAGCACCGGCGACGCCACCAGCAGACCCCGCACCAGCGAGGTGACCGAGACACCGGGTACGGTGCCCGCACAGACGTGTAGCCCCAGGCCGGAGCCGAGAGGATACGCACGAATGCGTCGAGCGTCGGGCGCACGGGGGTCGTCGACCCAGCGGTCGAGCGCGTCGGGGTCGTCGAACTCGGTGCGTACCAGAGCGTCGAGTCTGGGGGCCGTCCAGTCGTGGGCCATGCCCTCGACGACGTACTGCGCCTGCTCGGCCGAGATCCCGGCCGACGACGGAAGTTCCCGAAGCACCTCGAGGCGAAGGGAGTCCCCGGCGGCCAGAAACCGCTCACCCACACGACCGAGCGCCCGCGCCCGGTCCTGCCAGGACGTAGCCCGCAAGGCGGGTCCTGCGGCGCGCAGAGCCGCGACAGCCGCGACGACCTCGCGTTCCGACGCGACCCCGTTCATCACGCTTGCAGGAGCTCGTCGAGCGCCCGCGAGCAGCCACGGGGCTCGGCTCCCGGCAAACGTCGTCCGAGATGAAACCCGCCCCCTTCCACCGCAACGCCCTGATCCTCGGTGAGAATCGCCGACACCGATCCGAGGTTGGCCAGATCCATATGGGCGAGGATCCCGGTGGTACCCTCGGGTAGGGCCGCGAGCGTCACCGGATCGACGACCCTGCTCCGCATCCACGGCGGGGGCCGGTGGATCCGCTCCGGCGGGTCGGGTCGGGTCACGTCGCCCACCACCCCGTCGTAGAACTGCGACAGAAGCTCGGTCATGCCGTATTCGTTCACGATCCATGGATCCGGAATCCCAAACACCTCGGTCATGCGTGCATAGAGGGAGCGCTTCTCGACTTCCCGCGACAGCCCCTTGAATCCGCCGGTCTCCATGATACGCGATCCGGGTGGTAGGCAGACCGGACTCGCCCGCCGCTCGTCGACGGCATCGAGCCAGTGCACGAAGGCGAAGGCGGTGCCAGCCAGCCACACGGGCACGCCGTCGCCCTCAGCCGCCGACAAGGCCTCCGCAAAGGCGGCTACGTCGAGGCCCTCGGCGGGATGGACGAAGCTGCGGCTGCCCTCCGCACCCAGCGCTTCGATGGCAAAGTCGAGCATCACCGACAGCGAGGAGGTCGGCGCGTCCCGCCCCGTGGGCACCAGGGTGAGGATCCGGATCGCCCCTCCCTCGGGCACCAGATGCGCCGCCACCCCCGGAAGGCAGGCTGCCCGATAGAGCGCCAGCGAACGAACCCCGTGCCGACCCCGCCGGTCGCGGCCCCGAGTGGTGCCACTGGTGACGAACGAAGCCTCGGTCGACCCGGTGGCGAAATCGAGGTACTTGAACGCCGAAGTGGGCACACTGGGAACCGCGGTCCAATGATCGACGGTCTCAGGCGTCACCCCACGGGAGATGCAGAAGCGACGATAGGTCTCGCCATGAGCGAACTGGTGGCGAAACACGCGCAGAGCGAGTGCATTGAAACGATCCTCCGGCCAGGGCGCTGCGACGCCTTCCCCGAAGGCCACTTCGAGGTCGGCCGCAATGAGAGCGAAGGGCTCGGTCGGCGACCCGCTCACGCGAATCGGCGGGGGTCGAGCAGTTCGGCTCCAGCCGGAGCACCCTGACCCGTGACCGCGGTGGCGATCACCCGGCCACACCCGAAGGCGAATGGAAGTCCTCCACCGCTGAATCCCGAAATGACGAACTCCGACTCCGACCCGGGCAATGGGCCCACCAGCGGCAGGTAGTCGGACGTCCAGCCGAAAATGCCACTCCACCGCTGCACATCGGTCAGTCGCGCGGCTGGAAACGCCTCTCCGAACCACGACTCCAGGTCGCCCTGGAGGTGCGGATCGATCTCGGGAAGGGTGCGGCGATACGAACGGTCCCATGCATCGTGGCGCCAACCACTCATCGCCACCCGGCCACCCGGCGATACGCGCCACACGTTGAGCTTCCAGTGGGTGGCATAGGCGCCCGTGAATCGCGCTTCGCCCACGATCCGCCCCGAGAGGCCCTGTCCTCGTACCGGCACCACCTCGTCGCCCACCAGCGCGGAAAACCGCTGTGACTCGACATGGGTCGCGTAGACCACTCGCCGAGCCAAGACATCGCCGGCGGAGGTCCGGCACCGGTGACCACCGCCCTCGCTCTCCACCGCCTCGACGCCGACACCTTCACGCACACGGGCGCCCGCCCGTCGTGCCGCATCGACCAGGACCCTCGCCGTAGCCCCCGGATGGATCGACCCCAGGCCATCGATGACGAAGCCGCCCGTGAATCCGCGCCCGCGCAGCACGGTCCTGATCCGCTCCGCCTCGACCCAGCGTACCGGAAATCCCGCGGCCACCAGGGCATCGAACGAGGCCCGCACTTCGTGGTGTGTGTGGGACTCGGCGAGCACATTGCCGCCGCTGAGGTCGAGTTCAGCCTCTTCAGTTGAGCCAGCCTCGGCCAGCGCTCGACCGAGAGAGGCCACCGACTCGAGCGCGAAGGTCCAGATTCGTGATGCCGTTTCGAGCCCGCGGTGGTGGGCCATTTCGTGAAACGGCTGCCGAACCGGCGGCGACAAGATGCCGACCGCCGCCGCGGTGGCACCACAACCCACCGCATCCCGTTCGAGCAGCAACGCTTCGACCCCGGCCTGGGCGAGATGGTAGAGCGCCGAGGCCCCGGCGATTCCTCCGCCGATGACCACCACGTCGACCTTGCCCGGAAGCGGGTCACCGCCCCCTGGGAGCGGGATACCCGCGTTCGTCGTGTGGCTCATCGGTCACCTCCGTGCGAGTGCACGTCCCCAGGATCGAGCGCCCGGTCCGGACCTCGATGGGTTCGTCTATGATCTTGTGGATCGCCGGCCTCAGGGGAGGGCCCCGGTGTCTCCAACATAATAGCCCGCCGGCCGCGGGAAGCTACCGGGGGAGGCTCGCACTCACCCCCCCGATCGCCTCACACGCCCCGGCTCGAGCCCCCCGGCATGGAGGATCTTCTCTTGAAGCCGTTGGGCCTCTTCGTCGACGAAGACGGTCACGGTCGCGAGTGCCGCACGGCAGCCCGTGTAGCTTTCCGCCGGAAAATCCCCACCCTCGGCGCGCCGCAGGGCACCGTCGAGGGCGTCGAGTTCCCTTGCCGCCTTCTCGGCCGCTCGCCGCAGACGCTGGAGCGCCTTGCGCGCCTCGGACTCGGCAGAGATCGCCATTGTGTACTCCAGATGTAGGGTTGCAAAGGCTCCAGTACGAAGATCAGATCAGGCCGAGCACGCTCAACAGCGCGCGGCCGCCGAGCACCGCGGCCACCAGCACCACCACGCCGCCCACGAGATTGGTGAGGACTCCGTTGCGCCGCGCCCCCATCCACTCGACGTCGTTGACCGCCACCAGAAGGAACACCGCGATGGTGGGCAGGAGAATGCCGTTGGCGGCCTGCGCGAAGACGATGGCGGGCACCGGGCGAATGCCCAGTACGGCCAGCACCACCCCGATGAGTATGATGCTGGCCCACACGACGCGGAGCCGGGTGTCACGCAGGTCACACGGCCAGCCCAGGGCACCGGCCATGGCGTAGGCAGCCGCCAGCGGCGCCGTGATCGCCGAGGTGACCCCGGCGGCGAAGAGCCCCACCCCGAACGCCACACCCGCCCACGCGCCGAGGATCGGCTCGAGGGCACGAGCCATGTCCGGGGCGCTGGCCACTTCACCGCCGGCAACGGCCAGGGTCCCCGCAGCCGTGACCATGATGGCCATGCTCACCAGTCCCCCGATCCCGATGGACCAGACGAGATCACGGCGCGCCGCCGGCAGATCGGCCTCTCCCGACCACCTCTGCCCCACCGCCGACGCGTGCAGGAAGAGGTTGTAGGGCACCACCGTCGTCCCGATCAGCCCTACCGCCACCAGCGCCGCATCGGCGTCGGGAAGCCCCGGCCACAAGAGACCCCGGAGGGGCAGCTCGACATTGGGCCAGACGCGGATGGCCGTGGCCACGAAGGCCACCGACATGGTCATCACGAGTCCCACCATCACCCGTTCGACCATGCGATAGCTGCCGGTCCACAACAGCCCCGCGGCCAGCGCACCCACGGCGACGACCCAGAGCCTGAGGTCGCCGCCCACGATCCCCTCGAGCCCGAGCGCTCCCCCCAGCAGGTTGCCGGTCTGATAGGCGGCATTGCCCAGCCCGATGGCGGCAACGACCAGGGCCACCGCCACCAGCCGACGCGATCCCATGAAACGACGCCGGATGGCCTCGCCCAGCCCGACTCCCGTGACGAGCCCGAGGCGGGCCGCCATCTCCTGCAGCGCCATCGTGGCCAGCGTCGAAAAGAGCAGCGCCCAGAGGAGCGCGGCACCGTAGCGCGCCCCCGAAAGGGTGGCGGTGGTCACGGTACCGGGGCCGATGAAGGCGGCCGCGACGATCCAGCCGGGCCCCACCCCTTTGCGGGGCTTGGCCGAAGTGGGGGTAGCAGACGGTCGACTCATGGCGGGCCGGGTTGGGGTGGGGAGCCAACCTACGACGCCGGGGCTTCCATCGGAACCCGGATTGCAGGAAGGTATGGAGCAGGGCGGGCCCGATCACAGCGGTGTCCGCGCCTCTTGCATCGAACGCAGGACTACCATGAACGACATGATCGACCTGGCCGTGGTCGGCGCGGGTCCGTGCGGAATCGCGGTGGGCGCCGCTGCCGCCGGTACCGACCTCTCGACCGTGCTCTTCGACCGCGGGCCCATGACGGCCTCGCTGCTCGACTACCCCTACTACATGACCTTCTTCAGCACGGCACGGAAGCTCGAGATCGGGGGCGTGCCGTTCACGATCCCCGACCCGCGCCCGACCCGACGTGACGCCCTCGCGTACTATCGACGGGTGGCCCAGCACTATGGCCTGGACGTGCGGCAGCATCACGAAGTCGAGACGGTGACTCGCCACGGAAGCGGGTTCGAGCTGGTGATCCGGTTGCGGGACGGTGCCACGACCACGGTGAAGGCCCGAGCCGTCGTGGTGGCCACCGGTGGCTTCCATGAAGCCAACCGGCTGTCGGTGCCGGGCGAGGATCTGCCCAAGGTGCACCACTACTATCACGAACCCTATCCCTTCACGAACCAGGACGTGCTGGTGGTCGGGGCCGGCAATTCAGCGGTCGAGGCGGCGCTCGAAATGTATCGCAACGATGTGCGGGTGCAGCTCGTCCACTTCGCCGATCGCATCGACAAGGGCGTCAAACCCTGGGTCGTGCCCGACATCACGAACCGCATCGAGAAGGGCGAGATTCCGGTCCATTGGCACCATCGAGTGGCCGAGGTGCGCTGGAACGAGGTCGTGCTTCAACACGTCGAGACCGGTGCGGCCCGAACGCTCCCCAACGACGCCGTGGTGGCGATGACCGGATGGCGGGCCAACCCGGCGCTGTTGCAGGCCCTGGGGGTCTCGATCGACGCCGACACAGGGATCCCCAGCCACGATCCAGAGACCATGGAGACCGATGTCGCGGGCGTCTACATCGCCGGTGTGCTCGCTGCCGGACACAACGCCAACAAGATCTTCATCGAGAACGGCAAGGAGCACGGCGGCCGGATCGTGGCCGCGTTCCAGCGCTCCACGGCACGGTAACCGGCCCGGCCTCAACCGCCTCGAGAGGGGGCTTCGGCTCCACCGTCGACCTCGCCTGCGGTCCCGTCGTTCTGCGGGGATGGGCCCGGTCCACTCGACGCGAACTCGGGGATCGGCTCACCGGTAGCCGCCCAGCGACGGGCTGCCTCGACGATGTCGGCGCGGGCGAAGAACACCTCCACCCTCCGGTTCAGGGCCCGCCCGTCAGGCGTGTCGTTCGACGCGACGGGCCGATACTCGCCAAACGACTCGACACGCACCATCTCGGGATCCTGACCGTATGCCACGAGTTGACGAGCGACCCCGGCGGCACGCGCCGCCGAAAGCTCCCAGTTCGAGGCGAACTGCGGCGTACTGATGGGATCGTTGTCGGCATGTCCCGACACCACGGCCCGCACGTCGAGCGAATTGGTGATCTCGCCCAGGTCTTCGAGCATCGGCAGGCTCGCAGCCTGAAGGGTGCCGGAACCCGATACGAAGAGGGCCGACGACTGGATGCGCAGGTAGATCCCCTCCTGCTCCCGGTCGACCGTGAACTCGTCTTCGAGGCCGTTGGCGGCGATGAACGTCTCGAGGCGCCTGGCGATCACCTCCATGTAGGCATCGGCCAGCGCTTCGACCACCGGGTCACCGGTGGCTCCACCCTGCGGATCATCGAGGAATTTGCTCGGATCCATCTCCATGTCGATCAGCGCCTGCGGATCGTCCGGGATCTCTGCCGACGATCCCCCGATCGCCTGGCGCAGTGACTGGCTCGCCTGCAGGAACTTGTCCTGCTTCAGCTCCGACATGGAGTACAGCAGCACGAAGAAGGTCAACAACAGGCTCATCATGTCGCCGAAGGTGGTGGTCCACAGGGGAGCACCCTCTTCAACCAGTTCCGCCCTCGGTTCGTCGTCGTCGGGAGGAGGAGGCAGTTCGGTGTCCCTCATGCAGCGACCTCCTGGGCGAAGGCCTCCTCGGCTTTCGACTTATGCGTGTTGAGGAACGCGCGGAGCTTCTCTTCGAGAATCACGAGCGTCTCTCCTCGCACCATGCTCTCGAGCCCCATCATCACCAGCTGGATCTGGGTCACCTCGATCTGGATCCGCCGATCCAGCTTCGACACCATCGGAATGAAGATCAGGTTGGCCAGCAACGCTCCGTAGAAGGTGGTGAGTAGCGCCACGGCCATGCTGGGGCCGAGCGCATCGGGATCGCTCATGTCGGAGAGCATCTGCACGAGCCCGATCAGGGTTCCCACCATCCCGAATGCCGGAGCGTACTTGCCCATCTCGTTGAAGATCTTCTGTCCCGCGCGGTGATGCTCCTCCATCTGCCGCTGCTCGGTACGCAGAATCTCCCGGATCGTGTGCGAGTCGGTGCCGTCGGCAATGAGCAGCAGCCCCTTCTTGAGCGGCTCGGTCGGCGCTTCCTCAGCGGTGGCTTCGAGGGCCACCGGCCCATCGCGCTTGAGCACCTTCATGGACTTCATGATGTGCTTCGAGAGCCCCACCATCTCGTCACCCGGAAAGATGAAGACACGGCTGGAAAACGAGAAGATCATCTTCAATTCGCTGGTCGGAAACGCGATGCTCGTGGCCGCGAAGGTGCCTCCGGCCACGATGAGGATTCCGGGCACGTTGATGAAGGTGCTGAGGGGAGAGCCGATCAGGATCGCGGCCAGGACGAGTCCCAATCCGAGCAGGACGCCGCCGATCGATGCTTTATCCATGAGGGTCCTGGTTCGCAACAGTGGAATGCCGCGGCAGCGCCCGCCGCGAGGGCGCGCCATTCGTATTCCGAGTATCGACCCTCGCCCCTTCGACTTGAGGCACCCAGGCACCGAGCGGACGCCGCCTCGTGCGCGGCGTCCGCCCGGACGACCTGGCCGTGGATCGGTCCCGGCCCCAGGGACCTCGACGAGGGCTTACAGAGGCGGAATCCGCAGCACCTGCCCCGGATAGATCCGATCGGGATTCTCGAGCATCGGCTTGTTGGCTTCGAAGATCACCGGGTACTTCGCGGCATTGCCGTAGTGCGCTTGCGCGATCCCACCGAGGGTATCTCCCGATACCACCGTATAGAACGTCGCCTGCGGCGCAGGAGCGACGACCTCCATCTGGTCGTCGACGCGGGCCACGCCATGGGTGTTGCCCGCCACGAGCACCACCTTCTCGCGCGTAGCCTGGTCTGGGGCGGTTCCGGTGATGGTCGCGGTACCGTCGTCGTAGCTCACCTTGAGCTTCTCGACGGGCAACTCCATCGCCAGCAGGGTGCGCAGGATCGCATTGCCCATCCGGAGCTCTTCGAGCTGCTCGTCCTTGTCGTCGTCTTTGGGGGGTTCGGGCTTGCGCCCGACGTTGCGAATGAAGTCGAAGATACCCATGGGTGGCCTCGTGGAAGTCGTGGTGATGCGACCGACGGTGCGCCGATCTGCGGCCCCGCAAGGTAGGGAAGCCGTGCGGACGTGTCAGCCTGCTTGCGGCTCTCCCGTCTCGTCGGCATGATCCGACCCCACGAAACGAGGAGAGGGAGCATGACGATCGCGTCCTGGGTCCAGGAGCAGGGAACCACTCTGAGAGACTGTGCCAGGACGGGTGCGCTGATCCTGATCCTGGCGCTCGTCGGGTGCACCCCTGATGCGCCACCGCCCGATCTCGCCATCGTCGACGTGACCGTGATCGACCCGGCCGGCGGTCGGCAAGGGAACCGCACGGTGGTGGTGGACTCGGGCCGCATCGTGCAGGTGCTGGCAGCCGGTGAACGGGTCGAGGCCGCGCAGGTGGTCGACGGTCGGGGCAGGTACCTGATCCCGGGCCTCTGGGACTTTCACGTGCACCTCACCTACGACGAGCGCTTCACCGAGGCCATGCCGGGGATGTTCCTCTCGTGGGGTATCACCAGCATCCGCGACACGGGGGGAGTGCTCGAGAAGCTGTTGCCCGTCGTGGCCCCGCTGAAGGCAGAGGGGGTGGTGGCCCCGAGGGTCTTCTTCGCCGGTCCACTACTCGATGGCGAATACGTGGTCTACGACGGCGTGAACCGCCCAGCCCTCGGCATCGCCAATCCCGATGTCGCAACGGCCCGAGCCAATATCGCGGCACTCGCCGACGCCGGAGTCGACTTCGTGAAGATCTACGAGATGATCTCGCCCGAGGTGTTCGATGCCCTGGTCGAGGCCGCAGGCGAGCGGGGACTGCCCATCGACGGCCATGTGCCTCTGTCGATGGTGGCCCGCGACGTAGCCCCCCGGGTGCAGTCCCTCGAGCACTTGCGCAACATCGAACTCGATTGCTCGGCCGACGCCGATCAGCTTCTTGCCGCTCGCCGGCGAGTGCTTGCCGCGCACGACGGCGGACCGGGTGCAGATCTGCGCTCGAGGCTTCACGGTGAACAGCGTCTCGCCGCGGTCGCAACCTACGATCGAGCCCGTTGTCTGGAGGTGCTCGAGTCGATGCAAATGACCATCCAGGTGCCGACGCTACGCTTGAACGCGCTCGCCCTCGCACCGCCATTCGAGCGGGCTGATTGGAACACGGCACTCGCTCGGGTTCCGGCCGATGCAGCCACCGAATGGCGCTCCGCAGGAGACCGCCAGCGGGCCGGACCGCCCTCCCGCGATACGACCTATGCCGCCTTCAGCCTCGCGCTGGTCGGTGAGATGTACGCCCAGGGCGTACCCATCGGCGCCGGTACCGACACCCCGATCAGCTACGCCATCCCGGGCTACAGCCTGCACAACGAGCTGGAGATGCTGGTGCGAGCAGGGTTGCCGCCCCTCGAGGCGCTACGGGCCGCCACGCTGCGACCGGCCGAGTTCTTCGGACGCGAAGGCGAGATGGGCACGGTGGAGGTGGGTCGCCTCGCCGACCTGGTGCTGCTCTCGGCCGATCCGCTCGCCGACATCGCCAACACGCGCGCGATCGAGGCGGTCGTGACCAGGGGCGTGCTCCTGGGGCGTGCGGAGCTGGATTCCCTGGTGGCAACGCGGCGGTAGGGGGGGTCGCCGCTCCAATGGACGTCCAGGTGACCCTCCTCAACGCAGCTGATCGTTCGGTGCTCGACACCGTTGCCCCCGGGGTGTTCGACCGCCCTGTCGATCCGCAGTGGACCGCTGAGTTCCTTGCCGATCCTCACCACCACCTCGCGGTGGCGGTCCAGAGCGGCAGGGTGGTCGGCATGGCGTCGGCGGTACACTACCTCCATCCCGACAAACCACCCGAGCTATGGGTGAACGAAGTGGGCGTCGCGGCGTCGTTCCGGCGCCGCGGTCTCGGCAGCCGACTTCTCGACCTCTTGTTCCGACACGCCCAGACACTCGGTTGCGTGGAAGCGTGGATCCTCACCGAGGCACCGAACCAGGCGGCCCGGGCACTCTACACGAGGGCGGGCGGAGTCGAGGCAGAACGCCCTGTCTACGTGACCTTTGCGCTGGCAGACGTCGTGGCCCACGACGGGGATGTCGACGGGGACGTCGGCAGGGCAGCCATCGAGGACGACGGGGGAACGCCCACCTGACGCTCCCCCGAGATCCTCACGATCCGCCCCGAATCGCTTCTACTTCAGCGGCCAGACGTTGTTGGTGCGGTCGACGTCGGGAAACAACCCGTCGGGATCGATCTCGACCCGCACGACCGTACCGGGCACCTCCAGGCGCAGGGTTCGCCCGGCGGCGCGCCACTGTCCGTCGCCTACCTGGCGGTCTACCACGGTGCCGTCGGCCAGGGTGATGCGCAGCGGTGAGGGAAGCACCACACCACCGCGATTGGCCAGCGTGATGGTCGTCGTGCCGGCCGCCGTCACCACGCCTTCGACGGCCTGATCGAAGATGGCCGTCTCGCGATACAGCGGCACCCAGAACCAGTCGAGATCCCGCCCGGCGTGGCGTTCGACGAGGTTGAAGAAATCCCAGGGCTGCGGATGCTTGAACGCCCACAGTTCGGCGTACTCGCGAAACGCGGCCTCGAACACCTCGCGCCCCACCACCTCCCGCAGAGCACCGAGCGTCACCGCGGGCTTCGTGTAGGCCGCGAGGCTCCGCGCGCCGTAGGGACTGACCAGATCGGTGTGACGCAGGATCGGGACTTCGTCTTCAGTGCCGGCCACCCGCAGGTACCCGCGGTTCTCGCCCCAGCGCGGCGCCTCTTCGCCCCACAGCACCGAAGCCGCCTCATCGTCGAAGTAGCTCACGAACCCTTCGTCCATGAAGGCATGCTTGGCCTCCATGCTTCCCACCGTCATCGGAAACCACTGATGCGCGGTCTCGTGGATCGTGACGCCGGCGACCCCCCTCGGATTGTCGCTGCCCGGGTTGAACACGAGCATGGGGTACTCCATGCCACCCACCGGCCCCTCGGTGATCGTCACCTGGGGCCAGGGATAGGGCCGGATCCACTCCGACAGGGTCTCGACGGTGAACGCCGCATACCGCGCCGTTTCGGCCCAGGCCCCGAACTGTGGACGATACAACGCCTGCGCTTCGAATCCGGCAGAACTCGTGCGCACGTCCCACACGTACTCCGCACTGGTCGAGAAGGCGAAGTCGCGCACATTGTCGGCGGTGAAGCGCCAGGTCACATCCGACCCGCGGGACCCCACCGTGGCCCGGCCCGCACCACGTGCGTCGGCCGGAACCACCTGCACGGTGGAGTCGGTTCGGCTGCGCGCCAGGGCGAGCCGCTGCAACACTTCGGGCGTCAACACCTCGTCCGGGTTCGACAGTTCACCGGTGGCTCCGATCAGCCACCCCGACGGCACCGTCAGCGCCACGTCGAACCGGCCGTACCCGAGATAGAACTCACCGTCGCCCAGGTAGGGCGTGAGGTCCCACCCGTAGACGTCGTCGTACACCGCCATCCGCGGATACCATTGGGCCACCGCGAAGACCACCCCGTCGAGATTGCCATTCCTGAAGGTGGGTGCCGGCGGCACCGTGAACGACCAACTCATCTCGATCTCGACCGTGGCGCCGGGGGCCACGGGTGCCGAGGGGAGCAACTCCAGCAGGGTGAGCGCCTGCGTGTATCCGCGACCCGGGTGCCTCGCGTCGACGAGACGACCGTCGACATGGACCTCGCCCAGTGTCATCCCACCCGTGATGGGGGTGCGCCGATTTCGCCGTGCACCCGGTGCGTACACGTTCTGGTCGAGGTGGAGCACCAGGCGCTCGAGAGCGTTGGGCGAACGGTTGTGATAGGTGATGGTCTGCGAGCCCACGAGCTGTCCGCTGGCCGGGTCGAGGCGCGCTTCGATGCGGTAGTCGGCCCCATTCTGCCAGTACCCGGCCCCCGGGCGGCCATCCAGGCCGCGTGTACCGGCGGCCACGGCGGCTTCGAAGGCCGCCGGCGGTGAGAGCACGGCGGGCTCCTGAGCCGCGAGGGCCTCGACGCCGCTGAACCCAGCAGGCACCATGACCAGACCCAGAGCCATCACCGATAAACGAATGCTGGACCGCAAGACAGATAGGACCATCGAAGGCTTCCTCTCGAGGGGCGGTCCGGCACCCATGCCGGACACGAAACTTTTCAGGGGGTACCGGCTCGGCGTGCAAGACACGCCGGGCTCCGACGCAGTGAGTGAACGCACGATCGCCGACGTGAACGAGGCCAGCCGCCCGTGGCCAAGAATAGGCACGTCTCCGCCCCGGTGAAAGGCTCCTCGGTGCCGTCTCTCGCTCACCGACGATGCCGCCAACGTGCTCTTCCCGGTCGTCAACGGACGCTATTTCACCCTCGAGCGGATGCTCTTCACCACCAACGAGCCGCTTGCCGCCTGGGGCACATCCTGCATGATCCCGACCTTGCCGAGACCCTCCTCGATCGCGTCCTCGAACACGTCCGCCATATCCTGCTACGCGGATCCTGCTACCGCACTCGGCACCACCCCACTGCCAGGCACTTCCTCAGTTGTGAGCAATGCGGAACCCCACCACGTAGGCCTCGTCGAGATCTCCCCGACGCACCCCCCAGACACGATCGCCGCGAAACACCGATAGCGTGGTACGATCAGGGACGCGGATCGACCCAAGAAACGTCCCGTCGGCCTCGAAGACATCGTACACGACCGGCTCTCTCCAGCGCGACGCAGGGGGCGCCTCCACCCCGGGACGAGCCGGTCGTTGAATCACCTCGCCTTCTTCGGCTTCCATGTACCGCAACACCCAGATTCGCCCTTCTTCACCGACCGCGATACTCCGGAATGCCGGCTTGATGTCGGGCACGGGTGGAATCTCCGCGGTCATGAACTGGCCCTGGGTCCTCCGGAGCCAGTCGTTGCGTGCCTCGATCTCCGCCTTTTCGTCTCGCGCCACGCGGGGCAGAGCGATGTCACGGACGATCCGAAGCACCCTCCCGCTCGTCTCATGGTGTTCGATGACGTACCGATCGTTGGTGCCTACCAGAAACCCACCGTCCCTACCGGTGGTCCACACCTTCGACACGCTGAACGCTCCGCCGGGGGCCTCGGGTTCCGAGGGAAGGGTCGGGGGGACGAGGGTGTCGATGACCACACCGGCGTCATCCAGGTGGAGCAAGGCGACCGGCCACGGCTTGTTCGGTTCTGGTTGCCCAGTCAGGATCTTCAGGTACATGTGGTCGAAAGCGTCCAGCACCGTCGCCTGGCCCGTGAAGAGGCCACTCGCCACCTGCCATGAATCGGACGGCGCGCCATTCGCGTCGTAGACGTTCATCCTCATGTTCCTGGGATCGCGCATGACGAGCCGCCCGTCGGTCTTCCGCACCGCCATCCCAAGTGAGGCGTCCTTGTATTCGCCAGGCCCTTCGCCCTCGGCACCGAGCTGGCGTACGAACGCGCCCGTATGGTCGTAGTAGCGAAGGGCGGGCGCCTGTCCGTCGAACACGTAGATGCCCCCACTTGCATCAACCGCGATGTCGGACACCGTGCCGAACTGGTACTCCTCGGCTCCCTCCAGAGCACCGATGCTCACCTCCTCCACGAGGGAGGCCGATCCGCCCCAGGCTCCATCGCCGACGATGCGGACTTCGGTCGTGTCGCCGATGGTGGTCCTGATCGGCTCGTCGCCGCGCCCGGCACGATCGTCACCTGCACAGGCCGGAACGATGACGCAGATGAGTGCAATGCAGATCGCCTGCACCGGACGCTGTCTTCTCATCATGACCTCACTGGAGATGTCTTCCGCTCCCTTCGACTCCCCTCTCCCACGAACTTCATCTCACGAAACTCGAACTGCCGGCTCAAACGGTTGCATCCAACGTTTCAAAGTTGCCGGCGCCGGTCCAACCAGGAGTACAGGTCGACGCGCCGACGACCGTGAGCACATCAATACTGCCGAAGCTGCCGATACGCTATGGGGCCGCGATTCAGCAAAGTGAGTTGCCCCGTTGAATCGAAGATTCGGATCTCGGACGAGCCGCCATCGGAACGGGCGCCCATCGATACATGTCTTGCCTCGACCACGGGTGAACAGAGGGGGCCAACACGACTGAATGTAGCAGCCTGTCCGCTTGCGCCGGCGTTTCCCGAAACTGCGTCGCGAGCGCAGCGGAGGCGCAGCTCGTTTGCCAAGTGAAGTCGGTCGCTCACATGCCTACGGAGCGGCCATCCTACAACTCAAACAACCTCCGCTCCATTACGCAGCGCCACGATCAAGCCGATACGCTCGTACCGACTCAACGTCGAGCTCGTCCGTGTAGACTCCCCAGATCTCGCTACCCTCGAATGAGTATGGCTCGAACCCCTCAGGCGTATCCAAGCGCGCCGCTATCTCTCCGTTGCTATCAAAGACCCACCACGTCCGTGCCGGCACTCTCATCCTCGGCCGAAGCATCTCAGGCGCGTCGTCGGCACGCCTGAGCGGCCAGACGCCGAGTGGACCTGGATAGGCGCTGATGAGTAACTCACCGCTCGCCGCTCCAACGATCTCCCCGTACGCCGGAAACGACTCGGGATGCGGCAACGCTCGGACCATCTCGGCCATCTCGGGCTGTTCATCAACGAAGTCGGACCAACGAGCGAGGTGCGCCCCACCTACCGAGCGATCATGCTCCGGCCAACGCACGATCCTCTCCAAGCTCCCATCAGGTCCGAACACCCGTACCTCGGTCGCCTCGGCCGTTCCGACGACCAACGCATCCCCAACTGTAGCTCCATGGGTACGCAGACCGAGCGGCCGAGGGAATCCACCGGGCTGAATGACTTCCATCCCTGGGAAACGGCCGTACTCGGCCAGCTGCTTCCCCTCGCGACTGATTCGCATGGCAGGAAGCTCGGGCCGTGTGACACCGGCCTGCTGCCCGGCGTCGATTGCTCCCTCTCCGAAGAGGACCATGTCTCCGGAGGTCGTCGGCAGGAGGTGCGTGTAGCCGCTGTTGAACGAACTGCTGCCGGCGCTCGCCGCAGACATGGGCGCGAACCCGCTCAAGTCCAGCTCCTTCGCGAGGTCACCACTCGTCGCATACACTGAGACCCGGCGGCGATCGGGATCCCATATGGCCACAGTGTCGACGGCGACCTGGACGACCGAAGCGACGCTCTCGAACTCGCCCGGCCCGTCTCCCTCCCGTCCCAACCGGGCCACGAGCGTGCCTGTACCCTCGAACACCAGCACCTCAGCCGGTGAGGCAGTGCCGACGGCCACCCTTCCCTCGCCCAACGGCGTTACGGCTACCACTCGCGAGACCGGGATCTCCGGGTCGGCACCCCCGCCAATCTCCCTTGTCGGCACACTCGAGATCTGCCACGAAGGGATCTCCTCCGGCGCTGTCTCGCGGTTGGTGACGATCTCCACCCCCGCGCTGTCGATCACGGCCGGGCCCGACGAAGATGGCTGACTGCCAGAGCAAGCAATCAACACTGCCAGAGCGCCTACCACGAGCGCGCCCGATGTCATGAAGCTCATGGTGCCTCCGACCGAATCATGCCATCTAGCGTGGTCGTCCCTGCCCATAGGCAACACATCGCACGAAGCGATTACACTTATCGTTTGAGGGGCTTCCGGACCGGCCCCGGCGATACTGTTCACTCGGCCAGAGTACAATCGGCCGGAGCCCCACCGTTCTCGAAGCGCACCCACACCTTGAAACCAGCTCGGGCCTCTCCTGCAACTACGTCGTAAAGCATGTCGCCCTCCCTATTTGAGGGGCTCGATCGGATCGAGTGGTTCGTTTTCTCCCCTCCATTCCGCCCATGGAAGTGAGGAGGTCCGTCGCGATGCCGAAGACTCACTCAGTTTCGGCAATGTCACTCCGATTCTTCGACCTCGTTCGCGGTCGTAGAGGTGGGTTCGGCCCGACTCTGAAAGAACTCCCTGAAGAACCGGTTCGCCTCTTGGATTCCCAGATCGGAAAAAAGGACGGACTTGGCCTTGTTCCTGGGATCGGCGATGAAGCCCTTCTCGTGGAGGCGGTTCAGAGTCTGCCACTCGAAGCCCTTCCATGTCCGCCAGCCTGCGTGGAGACCGAGAAGAAGCAGGGCGAGCGTCGCTTCGTCGACACGATCCCAATCCACGGCATCCCAATCCACAGTGATCTCAGGTTCGTCCATGGTAGTCACCCTACATCCTCCCGGGGTGCGAGACCACCTACCCTCGGCCCCGGCGGGCTCGCTTGAAGGTGAACGAGGTCAGCCATCACGAGGCGTGCATGTCTCCACGGGAGGCTCGAGATCCGGCTCCGAACTGCCCTTCGACGAAACACCCCGGCGGATGGCGGCCACTACCGCCTCTGGCCGGTCTTGCTGAATGTAGTGCCCGGCACCAGCAACAACCTCGTGGAGCGAGTTCGTAGAGAGTCCAACTAGCTCACCTTGAAGCTCCCGCAGCGTCTCCCTCATGGCGATGTTCCCTTCCGCAGAGATGGCGGGCATCGTAGTGACTTCGCCAGAGGTGAGGACCACCAGCGGTCGACTACCAAGCGCACCGGCCGCCCTCGCTTCCTCAAAGGTCGCGGGAAGCGCTTCCGTTTCACCCAGAACTCCGTTCGGGAAACTCCGCCACCAGTATGCAGTCCTCGCTGAGTGCCCGCCGTCAATGAAGGTTCTGTACGGCGCGAGGATCCTAAACATTCAGCGCGGCATCAGCTCAGAATCGCTGTCCGCGATGAGTTGTCGTACCTCGGAGGGGAAGCGGGTCTCCTGTTCCGGATGGGCTGAGTCGACCAAGACGAGACCTTCAGCCTCCCCAGGATATCGCTGGTCAAAGACCCGAACCAACACTCCACCCATCGAGTGACCCACCAGCACGTACGGAGGGGCTTCCGATGCGACGGTCAGCAGGGCGTGCAACTCGTCCGCAATACGGCCTGCGTCACGCGGTTCCTTCCCTGGTTCACTCCACATGACTCCGGCGCGGTCATACGAGCAGACGCGTGACGTGTGCCGCAGCTCTTCTTGGACGAGCGACCACGACAGCGACCCGAGGTCGTCCAGCCCGGACTCGAGAATGACCGTGGGGGAGCCCGTGCCCGTGCAGTACAGGTGAGAGACTCGCCCGTCGACTTCGACCAAGCGCCCTGGGGGTGGGAAGTCATGTTCCGCCCTGAACCTGCCTATCTGGCGCGCCACAACACTTCCGGCCAGGACAAGAAGCACCAATGCCACCGGGAGGACCCCGACAGCAAACCCGATTCGCTTGAACCACTTCTTCATTCAGCTGGTCCGCGCTCACCTCGAGAAATGTCGTCAAACTGGTTGATATCTGACGCCGCACGGCACGTCCTACTCGGCCCGGGTTCGCCAGTAGCCCGGTCGCTGGCGTTGGTGCATCACGGCGAGCACTTCGATCTCGCCCTGGTTGGCTCGATACACCAACGTGAACGGGAAGCGATCAAGAAAGACCTTCCTCAGATCGTCTCCGTCCGGTGAGCCACTTCTCAGGAACTCCGTGATGCGCTCAAGGGCCGAACGAAGCTCGCCCGCCATGGTGCGACCGAGGCCCACCACCTCTTCCCGGTAGAATCGAATCGCGGCGAGCAACTCAGCCCGCGCATCAGGATGGAACCTGACCTCCTTCACCCCTGCAGGATCTCGTCGATCGCGGCAAATACCTGTTCGGCCGGGACAGCCTGAACGGCATCGGAGTCCAACTCCGCGGCCCGACGATCGATTTCTTCCCGCCAGGCCCGCTCCATCTCCGCCTCTTCCTCCAGTGACGCCAGCAGGGCTTCAGCAAGGCGCGCGCGTTCCTCTCCAGGGAGGCTTCGAGCCTCGACCTCAAGCCGCTCTCGCGTAATCGGCGACAAAGCGATGCCTCCTTCTGAAGGGTCTTGGACCGTCCGCCTGTCTCCCTCTACCCTACGCCCCTGCCCGTGCTCCCGCCATCCGTCTGCCCAGGGGTGTCAGCCAACGGTTCAGGGCTTCCGAACCGGCCCCGGCGATACTGCTCACTTCGCCACACTACGGTCGACCGCAGTGTTTACGCCAGACGGATCTACACGCCCAAGGCCGGTTGGGACGGAGCGCCGAAGGCGCGGAGCCGGAAGCCTGGAGGTAGCCGGTGCGCGCTCAACGTCCACCTGCCGACTCGATCAGTCGAGCAGGGGGTCAGCTGGGGTGAACTCTGATCGGTCCGGAGTCTCATCGGTGGGGGGCTCGAGCGATTCGACCCTCGCACGATGGACCTCCAGCCGGAGGCGCTCCTCGCTCCACGCCAAGAGATCTCTCTGGAGCTCCGCCGGTTCGCCCTTCAAGAGGCTCAGGTTGACGACGCGCCCGGCTGGCCGCTTCGCGGAGACACCGATGCGCTCCCACCATCTCTTCCGGTCCCCGCGCTTCTGAATCACCACTGCGGTCTCGAGGCCTTGGAGAGGCTCGATAGCCTGGATATCAGCCCAGGCGATGATGGTCCTTGTCTCAGGCACGGGGAGGAAGGGGATCAGGGTCCAAAGGAACCCACGAGTCAACTCGATTCCCTCTGCGGAGATCGTGAGGGGCGGACCACCTCGGAGTCGGCCCACGAGGCTCAGGCCCGCGATACATGGGGGAGCGAGAGCTACGCCGATGACTCCGGTTGCCAGGAGGCGTAGCTTTGCGCTGTCCAAGTCGAGCGAGGCCGCAAACCACCAGGCCACTAGAATCGCCGGTATGATTAGGAGCGCAGCCGTGCCCAGGATCCGCCCAGGCCGGAGGTAGTATTCGCCGTAGGGAAGGGCCGACGACGTGTCTTTGGGCTCATCCATGATCGAGTCCCAGGCGCGAATCGATTCTGCAAGCGTATCGGGTAACGTTCTGGTTTCCGAATCTACGCCCTCTTCATGCCAGCGCCTCAACCCGGGCCTCGGGCCCGTCGGGCCCCCCGATCCGTACCGGACCCGGCGGCTCCACTTCACGGCGCACGTACGCCAGAGCCAGCGTGCCGAGTCGGGGCGAGACCGCCCCGCTGGTTACCTGACCCACCGCTCGGCCTCCATCCACGGCCCAGACCTCGGTGCCCGCAGCGGGCGTGGGACCGTCGCCGAGGTGTAGACGCCGCAGGTGTCGGTTCACCCGTCCGCGATCCCGTAGACGCACGATCACCTCCTGGCCTGTGTAGCAGCCCTTGTCGTAGTCGATCGCTCGCGACTGGATGCCCGCTTCGATCGGAATGACCTCGTCGGTGAGATCGTCGCCGAAGGCCGGGCGGCCCGCTTCCAGCCGCAGCGCCTCCCACACGCTCGACCCCATGGGGCGCGCTCCAGCCGACTCGAGGCGACGCCGCAGCGACTGGATGACCTCGACGTCGCAGACGAGATCCCAGGCCGGCGTGGCCACCTCTTGCGTGCAAATCACGACGAGAGGTCGCGAGCCACCCACATCCACCGCGCGCAGGTCGCCATCGGCCATCGCTGCGAGCTCGCTCGCCTCGAGGCGGAGCCCCGTCGCCTCCCGCGCCAGCACTTCAGGAGCAAGCGGCCCCAGAACCGTCAACATCGCGGTCGCCGCGGAAACGTCGTCGATGCGGGCGAGCCGCGGCGGCAGGAACCGCCCGAGGTGCGCCCGTAGGGAATCGACACCGGCGGCTGGCACATCGACGAACAGCGGCCCGTCGTCCAACGGCAGCGCAGAGTCGGTCCGGCCCTCGGACCCAGCCCGAGTCCCGTCCCCAGTCCCGTCCCCAGGCCCGCCCTGGGTCCCGGCCGCCTGCGGCGTCCCGCCCTCCACGCTCGCCGAGCCCTCCGACCCCCCGACCCGCCAGAGCCGCAGGTCGCTCACGATGCGACCCTTGGGCGTCAACACCACGGAGTACTCCGCACGCCCCACCCCCACACCCGGGTCCCCCTGGGTCCAGGCCGTGGGAATCCGTCCACTCACCACGCCCCTCAGCATCGCACCCGGCTGTCGTCCCACCACGAGCCAACGTCCGCGGTGTGAGCGGTCGCGCAGCGCCACGCCGGTGGTCGCAGCGGCGTACTCGCCAGCCGGATCACCGTAGTGGCGCACCACCTCGGCTCCCCGCAGTAGACCCGTCCGGACCGTCATGGCTCGATCCACATCTTCAACCCTCTTCCAGGTCGCGCAAAATCGCGCGTACTCTCGGCGCCTCGGGCGATCCGGGCTCCCGATCCAGAAATGTCCGCAGGTGCCGAGCGGCCTCATCCCCTCGCCCCAGGCGGGCGAACATGAGTCCCAGTTCACGGATCTCCTGGTGGGCATCGGGACGAAGCACGAGAATCCGCTCGACCGCCGCCACCGCCTTCAGGTCGTCCCCGACGTTGGCGTACAGACTCTTGAGATTGGCCAGCAAGCGCACGAGCATGTCGCGCCGGCTCGCCGCCTTCAGATACGACGACCGTACGCGGACCATGCCGCCATACACCCGATCGAGAAACTCCTGGGCCTGGTCCTGGAACCGCACCTGCCCGCCGTCGAAGGGGTCGATCAGGAGTTGGAGCACGGGACCCGTGTACCGGACCAGGAAGTGGTGCGGAAAATTGACCCCCTCGAGGGGGAGTCCCAGGCGCCAACCCACCTCGAGCACGACGATGCCGAGGGTCAGCGGGATTCCGGTGCGGCGATCCAGCACATCGTTCAGGAACGAGTTGCGCGGATCGTAGTAGGCCTCGCGATTGCCCTCGAACCCATGCCTCTCATAGAGGGTCGACAACAGCTCCTGCAGCACCACCGGCGGAGCGGTCTCGTTGGCGAGCCGACCCCGCACCTCTTCTGCCAACTGGTCCAGCCGCGCGAGGTACGGCTCGCTCGGAAGCTGGGGGTATTCTTCCCGGGCGACGAGCAGAGCCATATGGGCGAGGTCGAACTCGGCCTCGGGTCGTGCGGCTTCGCGGACGAATGCCTGTCGGGGCGACGGAGCGGGTGCGGTCACGTCTCTCGCGTGGGTGGCTGCGGTCGGATAGGTTGGGCCGACCGTCCGAGGAGGCGGGCGCATGTACCTACCCGCCGCCGCCCTCGGGTTTCCCTCCTGACCGGAGACGTCGTCTTGAGTGACCCCACGTCGACCGACCGCGACCAACGCCCGCGCATTCGCCTGAGCCATCTGTCCCACGGCGCCGGCTGAGCGTGTAAACTCGGGATGTCCGAGCTGGCGCAGGTTCTGCGCCCCCTTCTTTCCAGCAGTGACGCGCACGCCCTCGTGGATGCCTCCACGGGCGACGACGCTGCCGTGTACCTGCTCGACAAGGAAGGGTCGCGCGCCCTCGTGGTCACGGTCGACTTCTTCACTCCCATGGTCGACGACGCGCGCGACTTCGGTCGTATTGCCGCCGCCAACGCGCTGTCCGACATCTACGCCATGGGGGCCCGACCGCTGTTCGTCTTGAATCTCCTGGGATTTCCGCGGGCCCTGCTCGATACGGGATTGGCTGAAGGCATCATTGCCGGGGGGGCGGAGATCGCGCGCGAAGCCGGCGTGCCGATCCTGGGCGGACACTCCATCGACGATCCCGAACCGAAATACGGCATGGTGGCGGTGGGCGAGGTCGACCCGCGGCAGATGGTCACCAACGCGGGCGCGCGCGACGGCGACCTGCTGGTGCTCACCAAGGCGTTGGGCACCGGAATCATCACGACGGCGCTCAAGAATGACGCCGCCGACCCGGCGACCGTCGCCGCGGCCGTGGCGTCGATGACCACCCTGAACGGTCCGGCATGCGCCGCGATGCTCGAGGTGGGCGTCAACGCCGCGACCGACGTGACCGGGTTCGGACTGCTGGGTCACCTGCACAGCATGATGCTCGCGTCGGGCCTCGAAGCGGTGGTCGAGGCCGGAGCCGTGCCGGTACTGCCCGGCGCCCGTGAACTGGCGGCGGCCGGGCAGGTGCCCGGTGGCTCACAGCGCAATCAGGCCGATCTCGCAGGGCATCTCACCTGGACCGCCTCGGTCGACGAGACCACCCGCATCGTGCTCTGCGACGCCCAGACGTCGGGCGGGCTTCTGATCGCGGTGCCCCCCGACCACGCCGACGCCCTCCTGACGGAGCTGAGCGCGCGAGGGGTACGTGGGGTGGTCGTGGGAGGTGTGCGAACCGGGGTACGACCCGGACGGATCGAGGTGGTGGGATAGCGGGCAGAGCTACCGTCGCGGCACCAGAAACGATGCCCCGACCTGGAGCTCGCGAAAGCGATCCGTACCACAGAACGGAGCATAACCGCTGGTGGGGTCGTCGGGATCGTCACACCCCTTGAAGCGTACCCAGTGCAGGGAGTACATCACCCGAAGGGTCAGCGGAAGCGAGGGCAGCGGCGTAAGGGCCAGTCCCATCGTGCCCAGACCGCCGATCTGCCCGGTGCTGGGCGCGCTGGTGTCGGCCAGGCGCCCGGATTCACCGGTGGCGGTCAACGACAACGAGTTGAAACTCGCCCCACCGCCGACACCGAGCCGGACCCGTTCACCCAACGGCATCAGCTTGAGAACCTCCATGCGGAAGCTGCCCTGGCGAACGGAGGTGTCGACCCCCTCGGTCATGCAGTCGATCCGTGGCGAGTAGACCCGGCAGACCACACCCGGCTTGCTGGTGGCATCGGAGTAGCGCGTGTACGACAGGCGAAATCCGAGGCCCGTCACATCCAATTGGGCAAACGCGCCGAACCCCTGCGGGCGGGGAAGCTCGGCGTTGGACGACGAGGCCCAGACCCCCATCACGCCCAGGTCCTGCGCTGCCGCAGTTCCGGTCGGGATCAGAAGCAGGCAGGCACGCGCCGCCAGTCGCCTGGCGGCGCGACGATATCGAGACATAAGCGGGATCTTGGGGAGCGGATCAGGACATTGATCTGGAACGCACCTATGTGAGCAATTCCAGAGCCGCTTGACAAGCCCCTGACGCCTCCCGCCTCAGGCCTGCGCGGGCGGCACCTCCCCTGGCGTGGCCGAAGTGCGCCGCGCCCGCGGCTTCTTTGCCGCGCCCTTTCCCGATGTACCCGACGAAGTGCCACCACGAGGCTTGCGGAAGGCCAGCGCCACCACATCGTCGAGGGTCTCAGCCAGATGCACCGTCAGCGTCTTGCGGATCTCGTCCGGCAGGTCGTCGAGGTCGGCCTCGTTGTCCTTGGGTACGATGATCTCGGTGATTCCGGCGCGCACGGCACCCAGGAGCTTTTCCTTCACGCCGCCAATGGGCAGCACCCGCCCCGTCAGCGTCAACTCACCGGTCATGGCCACATCGCGGCGCACCCGGCGTCCGCTGAGGGCCGAGACCAGGGCCGTGGCCATGGTGATTCCCGCCGAGGGGCCGTCTTTCGGGATCGCTCCCGCCGGCACGTGGATATGCACTTCGCGGCCCTTGAGGCCTCCGTCGGGAATGCCCAGGTGCTCCCAGTTGGCCTTCGCGTACGACAAGGCCGCCCGACCCGATTCCTTCATGACGTCACCCAACTGACCGGTCAGGACGAGTCCGCCCTCGCCGGGCATCACGCTGGCCTCGACGAACATGATGTCGCCACCCATGGGGGTGTAGAACATGCCCGTGGCGACGCCTACCGTATCTTCGACGGCCATCCGCTCCGGGTGCACTCGGGGTCGTCCGAGCAGGTCGCGGATCTCGTCCTTGCCGACCGCCCCGGTGGCGGTCTCGTCGGCGATCCGGCGAGCTACCTTGCGCGACAGTTTACCGAGCTCGCGCTCGAGTTGCCGCACACCCGACTCACGCGTGTACTCCTGAATGATCGAGAGCAGTCCCTCGTCTCCGATTTCGAGCTCACCCGGGAACAATCCGTTTTCCTTCTCCTGGCGAGGCAACAGATACCGCTTGGCGATCTCGAGCTTCTCGGCCTCGATGTAGCCCGAGAACTCGACGCGCTCCATGCGGTCGAGCAGCGGGGCGGGAATCCGGTCGAGGTAGTTGGCTGTGGCAATGAACAGCACCTCGGACAGGTCGAACGGAATCCCCAGATAGTGGTCGACGAAGGTCGAGTTCTGAGCCGGATCGAGCACTTCGAGAAGTGCCGAGCTCGGGTCTCCCTGAAACGACACCCCCAGCTTGTCGATCTCGTCGAGCAGGAAGACGGGGTTCTTGCTCTTGGCCTGCCGCATGCCCTGGATGATCCGCCCCGGCATCGCGCCCACGTAGGTGCGCCGGTGTCCCCGAATGTCGGCCTCGTCGCGGGCACCACCCAGGGAAATCCGCACATACTTGCGATTGAGCGCCTTGGCGATCGACTGCGCGATCGAGGTCTTGCCCACGCCGGGAGGTCCTACGAACAACAGGATCGGGCCCTTGCTCGACGCTTCGGCACTGCTGTCCGAGGCGGCGGCATCGGCATCTTCGCCACCCTCTGCGCCACCCTCTGCGGCGGTGTCGGGGCCGGCTTCATCCTTGTCTTCCGGCGTCGGCGCCCGCTCGAGCTGCAGCTTGCGCACCGCCAGGAACTCGAGCACGCGGTCCTTCACGTCTTCGAGCCCGTAATGGTCTTCGTCGAGGATCTCGTCGGACCGTTGCAGGTCGATCTTGTCTTCCGTGCGGGCGTTCCAGGGCAACTCGATGATCCACTCGAGAAAGGTGCGAATCACCTGGTATTCGGCTGATTGCGACGCGGTCCGCTCGAGACGACGGAGCTCACGGTCAACCTCCGAGCGCGCCTCGTCACCGAGATCGAGGGCCTCGAGACGCTCCTTGAGTTCGGTGAGGTCGCCCTGCTCCTCTTCGTCACCCAGCTCCTTCTGGATCTGCCGCAGCTGCTCGCGCAGCAGCATCTCGCGCTGCCGCTCGCCCAGCTCGGACTGCACCTTGGCCTGGATCTCTTCCTGGGCATCGATACGGGCGAGTTCGCGTTCGACGGCCACGAGGGCCTGACGCATGCGCTCCTCATCGTCGAGCACCTCGAGCAGCTTCTGCTTCTCGGCAGTGGGCAGCTCGAGATAGAACGACACCAGGTCGGCAAACGAGCCGGGCTCGTCCACTCCCTGGATCAGCTGATTGAGGGCCTCGGCCGGCACACCGCGCCGCGTGCCGAGTTCGGCTGCGCGTTCGCGGAGTTCACGGTCGAGCGCCTGGAAGGCGGGATCGGCCGGGTCGCGCGGCTCCTGTCGGTCCATGCTCAACAGGACGGCCCGCAGCATCTGCTCGCCGTCTTCCTGATAGCTGATCGCCTGGGCGCGACCTTCGCCCTGCACCAGCAACTGCACGCCGCCGCGCACGCGATGGGTCTGGATGACGCGTACGACGGTCCCCACGGTGTAGAGCACACCGGGCTCGGGGTCGTCTACGTTCTCACGCTGCGCCACTGCGAAGAGCCGCCGATCGCCGTCGAGCGCAGCCTGCACCGCTTCGACGGTGCCCGAACGTCCAGCACTGATGGGTACGGCGACGCCAGGGTACACCACGGTGTCGCGGAGAGGGAGAACCGGGAGGGTGAAACGCTCGCCCATTTGTATTCCTCTTTTCGAATCGCCCGACTTCGTGCGCGGGCCGGCCGATCCGGTGGATTCTGATATGTTCGGACGTGCCCCCTCAGGGGGCCATACGCCGCGGACAGCTGTCGGGTTGCAGGATCCGGGCCATGCCGTGGGCCGCGAAGTCGTCGGAGTTGGCAGGTGGCCTTCTGCCAATCTGGCGCCACTTCGGGCCCAGCGCGAACTGAGCCTGCCCCGGCGGCGGTAGTTGGAGGAGCGCCCGAAGAAGGGTGACCCGTTTTCCCCGCCCACCGCGCGTCGTACCTTGTGCGCGCACGCTCAACGTGGAGGTCGTCTCAACGTGGAGGTGGTATGGTATCCGACTTGTTGCGAGGAGTTACCTGGTTCCGGGGATCGTCGATCCGGATCCGGCGGGGCAGCCTCGAGGTGCACATCGATCCGTATGGTCACGAGTCCGCGGACTCCGAGCCTGGAGCGGCGGATTACATTCTCCTCACGCACCCCCACTACGACAACTTCTCCGAAGAAGACATCGATCGGCTGCGCACACCCGACACCGTGGTGATCGCACCGGCTTCGATGAAGAAGCAGTTGAGTGACGCCGATCACTTTTTGCGCCCCGGTGACGTGCTGCAACTGCACGATCTCGATCTGCTGGCGATGCCCGCGTACAACATCGACAAGCGGTATCACCCGCCCGAGGCGGCGTGGCTCGGCTACGTCTTCACCCTCGATGGGGTGACGTACTACCATGCGGGCGATACCGACCCCATCGAGGCGATGATGTCGGTCAACTGTGACGTGGCGTTTCTTCCGGTCGACGGCCACTACACGATGGATGCCGAAGGAGCCGCGCGCGCCGCGGCGTTCTGCGGAGCCGACGTGGTGGTCCCGATTCGCTGGTCCGAGGGCCACTCCGAAGACGAGGC
The DNA here is from genome assembly GCA_964521385.1 of uncultured Gemmatimonadaceae bacterium. Lineage (GTDB taxonomy): Bacteria > Gemmatimonadota > Gemmatimonadetes > Longimicrobiales > Gaopeijiaceae > Gaopeijia. Next base: position 205,308 of record CAZFRU010000001.1, read on the forward strand.
CATGCGCCTCACCCAGATGGACGGTCTCAACGTCGAGCTCCTGGAGCGCAGTTCATGACGCCGCGCCCTCTGGCCCTCGTCGCCGGCCTGGTCGGGCTCTCGCTCGCGGCGTGTTCGGCGCCCGACACCGGCGATCCGGCCCGATCGGCCCCCGCCGATCCGCCGGCAGCCCAGGCCCAGGCGCCGCTGCCCATCACGGGTCGGTCGACCGTCTACGCGCCGCACACCATGGTGGCCACGAGTCAGCCCCTGGCCTCGGCGGCCGCGCTTCGGGTCCTCGACGACGGCGGCAACGCCTTCGACGCGGCAGTGGCCGCTTCTGCCGTACTCTCGCTGGTCGAGCCCCACATGACGGGGCTCGGCGGCGACCTCTTCGCCATCTTCTGGTCGGCTGAAGAGCAGCGGGTGGTGGGGCTCGACGCGTCGGGCCGAGCCGGAGCGCGCATGACGCCCGAGCGGATCCGGGCCGACGGGTTCGAACGGGTACCCTACCAGGGACCGGGCTCCGTGACGGTCCCGGGTGCCATCGCGGGGTGGGCAGCGCTCCTCGAACGGTACGGCACCCGGAAACTGGCCGACGTGCTGCAGCCGGCCATTGCACTGGCCGAGGACGGCTTTCCGGTCTCACCCATCATCGCCCGCCAATGGCAGGATCAGGTCGACCTCCTGTCGGACGATGAGGGGGCGAGCGCGACCTATCTGGTCGAGGGCGGCACGCGGGCCCCACTGCCGGGCGAGTGGTTTCGCAATCCCGACCTGGCCGCCTCGCTCCGCATGGTTGCCGACCAGGGTCCGAGCGCCATGTACGGCGGCGCGTTGGGGCAGCGCATCGTCGCGCACCTCGACACGGCGGGCGGCTATCTCACCAACGACGACATGCGGGCCATGGAGGTGAGCTGGGTCGATCCGCTGAGCGTCGACTATCGAGGCTACACCGTGTGGGAGCTGCCGCCAGCGGGGCAGGGCATCGCCGTGCTTCAGATGCTCGAGATGCTCGAGCCCCTGGATCTGGTCGCCATGGGGCACAACTCGGCCCCATACCTCCACCACCTCATCGAAGCCAAGAAGCTGGCCTTTGCCGACCTGGACCGGTACGTGTCCGATGTCGACCATCTCGAGGTCACCCCCGAAGCACTCCTCTCCGAAGAGTACGTCGCGACCCGTCGTGCCCTCATCGACCCGTCGCGTGCCGCCGAGCGGGTCGAGCCGGGAGACGCCACCCAACAGAGCGAGACGGTCTTCTTCGTGGTGGCCGATCGACAGGGCAATCAGATTGCATTCATCCACTCGATCTTCGAGTACTTCGGATCGGGGGTGGTCGCGCCGGGCACCGGGTTCGTGCTGCAGAACCGCGGTGCGGGCTTCACACTCGAAGATGGACATAGCAATCAGGTGGCGCCGGGCAAGCGCCCGTTCCACACCCTGATCCCGGGCTTCGTGACGCGGGAGGGCGAGCCCTACATGGCGTTCGGTGTGATGGGCGGATCGATGCAGCCCCAGGGCCACGTGCAACTGCTGCTGAACATGATCGATTTCGGTATGGAACCGCAGGAAGCCGTCGACGCAGCCCGCTTTCGCCATATGGGTGGATTGAGGGTGGTGGTCGAAAACGTGACGCCGACGCTACAGACCGAACTCGAGGCGCTCGGCCACGAGGTCGGCAATTGGAGACGCACCTCGTTCGGCGGGGGCCAGGTGATCGTACGGCTCGATGGCGGTGGGTGGGCCGGCGCGTCGGATGCCCGCAAAGACGGTCTCGCGGTGGGAAACTGAAGTGCCCGATCCAGATTCGGTGATTCCCTTCGACCGCCTGCCACCGGGGTTTGCGGAATCGCTCGACCAGCCACCATCCCCGCCAGCTCCCGCTCATCCCGCAGCCACGGTGGTCTTGCTGCGCGACGCCGCCACAGGCCCCGAAGTGTTGTTGCTGTGCCGCGTGCGCTCATCGGGCTTCGTACCCGGTGCCTACGTCTTTCCGGGCGGACGGGTCGATGCCGATGATGCGTCATCGGCCCTGGAGGCTCGCCTCGACGGTCTCGACCCAGCCACGGCGGCAAGGCGGCTCGGACTCAGCGCCGACGCATCGCCCCCGGCGCTGGCCTATGTCCTGGCGTCGATTCGCGAAGCGTTCGAGGAAACGGGACTGCTGCTGGCCGTCGACGGGCGCGGCCAGCCGATCCCACCGGCGGCACACGACCCCCGGGTGGCACTCGCGCGAAGCCGGCTGTTGGCCGACGAATCGGCGTTCGCAAGCATCCTCGACGAACTCGACGCCCACCTCGATGGAGCGGCTCTCGCCTACATCGCGCATTGGATCACTCCGGTGGTCGAGCCCAGGCGCTACGACACGCGTTTCTTTGCGGCGGTCATCGCAGGGCCCGCGACCGTGGCCGTGAACGCGGCCGAGATGACCGACGCCCTGTGGTTGCCGCCATCCGAGGCGCTGCAGCGGCACCGCGACGGGCGGCTGCCCATGGTGTTTCCGACCATCCACACCCTCGAATCGCTGACCGCCTTCGAGTCGACCGACGCCATCCTCGCCGCCTTTGCCGCGCGCGCGATCCCGCCGATCCTGCCCCGACTGGTGAAGACCGATACAGGGGTGGGGTTGGAGCTGGACGATGCCGACCCCTCCAGCCGGTAGGCGGGTCTGCCGCGCCGCTACATCCGCCGATACCCGGGTCCGCTGCCCCCCTCACGCGGGGTCCACCGCGGGCCCAACACGTCGGTGGCCTTGCAGTCGACACAGTTGGGGGCGTTGACCACCAGCTTGTCGCCGTCGCGCTCGTAGACCCCCGCCGGGCAGAGGTGTGTATACATCTCCGCGACCTCGGCCGAGATGTCCTCGCCGACGATCAGGTGGCTCGGAATGTCGTCACGGGTCTGATTGCCCGACTTGAAGACCGCATCGACCTTGCTGAAGGTGAGCGTACCATCGGGCACGAAGGGGGTGGCGTCGGCCAGCGTCTTGGGTTCGGCCGCGTCTTCTGCGACCGCGATCCGGCCACCGGAAAACGCACCTCCGGTGAGTGACATGAGTCCAGCCCGCACACCGCCGCCCACGAAGCCCTTCTTGAAGGCCAGACGCATATTCCGGGTCTTCTTCATGTCGCTGACGATGTAGCTCGCATCGACCGATGCCGTGTACCCCTTCAGTCCATCGGCCGACACGTCGCCGGCCTTGAGAGCGTCGAAGATCGCGCGGGCGGCCAACATACCCGAATGCATGGCGTAGTGGATTCCCTTGAGCGACGGTACATCGACGTAGCCGGCACTGTCACCCACCACGCAGATCCCGTTGCCATGACGTCGCTCCGGCAGCGAATGGTACCCCCCCTCGGGGATCGTCTTCGCACCCCACTCCACCATTTCGCCACCCTCGAGATAGGGCCGAAACAACGGGTGCAGCTTCATGCGCTGAAGCAGTTCATGCACATCGAGACGTGCATCGGCATAATCGAGACCCACCACCAGTCCCAGCGACACCAGGTTGTCTTCGAGCGGGTACATCCACGAGCCCCCGAAGGCGTCGCCCGGTAGCGGCCACCCCAGGGTGTGGATGATGCGGTCGAGGGGCTTCCTGGTTTCCCAGAGCTCTTTCACACCCAGGGCGTAGATCTGTGGGTTCGCGCTCTTCACGTCGTCCCATTGGTACCAGGCCTGGGCGAGGGTGCCACGCGTACCCTCGCTGAGGACGGTGACGCGAGCGGTGATGTCCATGGCTGGCATGGCATCGGGGCCTGAGGGTTCGCCGTTGCGATCCAGCCCCGACGGGGTGGTGCGTACGCCCTGAACCGTGCGGCCGTCGACCAGGAGGGCATCGACCGGGAAGCCTGGAAACACGTTGATACCCGCCGCCTCGGCCTTCTCACCCAGCCAGCGCACCATCTCCGAAAGCGACGCCACGTAGTTGCCGTGGTTCTTCATCGTGGGCGGCGTGGGGAGGGGCACGGATCCACCCTCACGCAGCATGTACACGGATTCCTTCGTGACCGCCTGCCGAAAGGGAAAGTCGGCATCGTCCAGGTCGGGAAACAGCTCCCGAAACGCCCGCGGGTTGACCACGGCGCCCGAGAGCGAGTGTTCACCCAGCGTCGCCGCCTTTTCGAGGACCCCGATCTCGACGTCACCGAGCGAACCGCCGGCCTCGTTGTCTTCTCGTACCAGGCGGACGAGTTCGAGAGCCCCCGCGAGCCCGGCTGGGCCTCCGCCGACGAAGATCACATCCATCGGCACGGCTTCGGGATCGGGGGTCTCGGCCAGCACCAGGCGGTCGAGGGGAAGGGGCGGCTGGTGGTCGAGGGGGCAGATGGTGCCCCTGAGGTCGTCGTGCGACATGCGCTCCTGCCGGCGGCGGGCGGTGGTTCCGAAGGGGTACCCGGCGCCCGGGACCCTGTCCCGACCCCCGGTGTATCGCGGGTCCCTCAAGATATCCCAACTCGGGAGCCCACACAGGCCCCGATCCGGAGCCCACAACGCATGTCGTCCACCCGCCCCGCAACCGTCGGAGATCTTCGCGCAGCGGGATACCGACCCCGCTCCGTCAAAGACGAGATCCGATCCAATCTGCTCGACAAGCTCCGCAGCGGCGAAGACCTCTTTCCCGGGGTGCTGGGCTACGAAGACACGGTCACGCCCCAGATCGTCAACGCCCTGCTCGCTCGCCACGACTTCATTCTCCTGGGACTCCGGGGCCAGGCGAAGTCCCGTATCCTGCGCGAGCTCGCGGGATTGCTCGATGAGGCGATTCCCGTGCTGCGCGGCAGCGAGGTCAACGATGATCCGTTGGCCCCCATTTCGAAGTACGCGAAGGAACTGCTGCACGAAGAGGGCGACGACGCCCCGGTGGCCTGGATCTCGCGCGACCAACGCTATGTCGAGAAGCTGGCGACGCCCGATGTGACCATTGCCGACATCATCGGTGACGTCGACCCGATCAAGGCGGCGCGTGGCGGCCACATCCTGGCCGACGAACTGACGATCCACTTCGGCCTGCTGCCGCGGGCCAATCGCGGGGTGTTCGCGATCAACGAGTTGCCCGACCTCTCGGGCAAGATCCAGGTGGGGCTCTTCAATGTGCTGCAGGAGGGCGATGTGCAGGTGAAGGGCTATCCGATCCGGCTTCCCCTCGACCTCTTGATGGTCTTCACCGCCAACCCCGAGGACTACACGGCTCGTGGCAAGATCATCACGCCGCTGAAGGACCGCATCGGCTCGGAGATTCGCACGCACTATCCGCGGGAGCTGGAGATCGGGATCGACGTCACGCGCCAGGAAGCGTGGACCGAGCGTGAGGGACTCGGGGTCGAGATCCCCGAGATCGTATCGGAGGTGGTCGAGCGTATCGCCTTCCTGGCCCGGGCCGACAAGCGAGTGGACCAACGCTCCGGAGTGAGCCAGCGGCTGCCCATCACGACGCTGGAAATGGTGGTGTCGAATGCCGAGCGGCGTGCGCTGCTGCTGGGTGAGGAGCAGGCGGTGCCCCGGATCGTCGACATCTACGCGGCGCTACCGGCCATCACGGGCAAGATGGAACTCGAGTACGAAGGCGAGCTCCATGGCCACGAACGGATCGGGCGTGAACTGGTGGCCGGGGCGGCCCACGCGGTGTTCGTGGACCGGGGTGGTGGGGCCGACGTCGACGACATCGTCGGGTACTTCGAGGAGGGTGGCGCGCTGCAGGTGGGCGAGGAGTCGTCGGGCGAAGCGTGCGTGAAGGGCTTCGGCACGGTGCCCGGGTTGCTCGAACTCGTCCATCAACTCGGACTCGCCTCTGAGAAGGCGTCCGCAGGGGCAAAGGCCGCGGCATGCGAGTTGATCCTCGAGGCGCTGGTCGCGGAGCGGCGGGTGAGCCGTACGTCGACGGGCACCTATCGCCGCCCACCCCACGACGACGAGGGGTCGCACGGCGGCAAGGGTGGCTTCAAGGGGTTCGATCCCTTCGGTGCCTGAGGTCGTACCCGGAGGAAGGCGGGCCGCCCGGAGCGGGTGTGACCTGCCACTCCACCCGAGTGCTGCCCGCGTCGGAAGAGGCGGTGAGAGGGTAACGGGCATCGGCGGTTGCAAAACATCTCCGGTACCTGCCCATTGCAGGCACGGCAAGATCGATCAAGATCCGGGACGTTCCCGACGAGACCGGGCAGGCGTTGGCCGCCCGCGCCGCGCTCTCGGGCCGGTCGTTGCAGGAGTATCTTCGTCGGCACCTGATCGACTTCGCTGCTCGACCCGACCCCGAGGCCGTCATGCCCGCGTTCGCGCTCGAACGGCGACCACCGGAACACAGCTGGACGCCGAGACGATTCTCGGCTACCGGGACGCCGACCGGCGATGACCCTCGTCGTCGACGCGAGTGTGGTGGTCGCAGCACTCGTCGATGGAGGGCCGGAAGGTGCATGGGCGGAGGCCGCCCTGCTCGAGGCGCCCCTCGTGGCGCCCCATCTGTTGCCCGTCGAAGTGGCCGATATCCTGAGGCGTGCAGAGGCCGACGGAGCCATCGGCTCCGAATCGGCGACCCTGGCGCTGGCAGACCTCCCGGCGCTGCTCGTCGACTACGTCTCGTTCGCCCCGCTGGCATTTCGCGTCTTGGAGTCACGCGCCACCCTCACCGCCTTCGACGCGTGGTACGTGGCGCTGGCCGAGTTGCTCGACGCCCCTCTCGCCACCCTGGACCGGCGACTGACTCGGGCGCCGGGCCCCGTATGTCGGTTCTGGACGCCGGAGACCAACCCCGGGGTCGAGGAGAGCTGACCCCCGGCCGCCCCTGCAATCAACCGGAACGCGCGTCCGGGAACGCCCAGGTGCGAGCGAGCTGGAGAATGCGCTGCTGAGCCACGGGCAACGCCACCTCACCGGCGTCATCCAGCGTGACCCATCGACACATGTCTGCGACCCTGCTCTGCCCTTCCGCCGTAGCCACGTCGACCTCTGCGACCCGGGGTCGGTAGGTCACATGCAGGTGCGAGAATGCGTGGGGAACGGGATCGAGGGCGGCCCCGCTGCCGGTGAGCGCAAGGCCGAACTCGTCAGCCAATGAACGCACCGCCTTCGTCACCGTCTTCACCGCCACGCGGGCCCCCACGACCACCGACGGAAACTCCCACAGCGACGCCAGCAGCCCCTGGTCGGGCCGGCGGCGAAGCAACACCCGGGCGCCTTCGAGGTCGCGACGCACGAACACGCCCACCGCTCGCGCTTCCTGTCGCACCGCGCTACGCACCTTTGGCGTAGGCCGAATGGCGACGGTCCCCTCCGCCAACGCACGACAGTGCTTCGACACCGGGCATTCTCCGCACGCCGGTCCCCTCGGCACGCACGCCGTCGCCCCCAGCTCCATCAGCGCCTGATTGAAGTCGCCCGGTCGGGTCGGGTCGATCACCCGAGCCACCCACGCGCTCACCGTACGCGGCTCCGGGGCGGCTTCGTCGAGCAACCGGGCATACACGCGCCTCACATTGCCGTCGACTGCAGGCTCACTGCGGCCAAAGGCGATCGAGGCGACCGCACCGGCGGTGTAGGCGCCCACCCCGGGCAGGTCCCGTAGCCCCTGGGCCGTGTCGGGGATGCTGCCGTCGAAACGCTCTGCCACCATGCGCGCCGCACGGTGCAGATTGCGGGCGCGGGTGTAGTAGCCGAGCCCTTCCCACTGTTTGAGCACGTCGTCTTCGGCTGCGTCGGCCAGAGCGCGCACGGTCGGGAATCTCTCCAGCCAGCGCGTGTAGTACGGCACGGCCGTCTCGACGCGGGTCTGCTGCGTCATGATCTCGCTCACCCAGATCGCATAGGGGTCGGTGGTCTCCCGCCAGGGCAATGCCCGCGCCCGCCCGTCATAGAACTCCAGCAGACTCCGACGGAACGCTGCGTCGGCTTCGGGGGACTGTTGAATGTCGGGCACGATGTCCGGGGCGCGGAGACGAGCGAAACAGATCGCCTCCGGGTACCGCCCGCCGAGCCTCACCGTTCCCATGTCCACGGGGTCACAGATGCGGTTCACGACCTACACCAGGTACAAGGGTGGTTGGATCGACGCCCTGAACCTCGAGGGACTCATGGAGTTGCTCTCGGACTTCCTGATGGACGGGGGGTTTGCCGGGGGTCCCAGCTACCACCCCTACTGGGGATGGTCGGGCACCGAAGACACCAACTCGGTCGATGCCCTCAAACACGCGCTACTCGAGGCGCTCCTCAAGAGCGGTCAGCTCACCCCCGAGATGCTCGCCGAACTGAGGGGCGAGGGAGCGGGTGACGCCGAGGTGCAAGCGCGCATCGCCCAGATGCTCGACGATCTGATCCAGCGGATGGTCGAGGAGGGCTACATCACCCTGAGCGAGGGCAAACCCCAGTTCACAGGCCCGATGCAGGATGTCACCGGTCAGGGCCAGATCGATGAGGCCCGCGACGCGTCGCAGTCGGTGCAGTTCGATCTGAGCCAGAAGGGTATGGACTTCCTGGGCTACCGCGCATTGCGCAATCTGCTGGGAGCGCTGGGCAAGGCCAGCTTCGGGGTTCACGACACCCCGCATCTCG
>CAZFRU010000002.1:0-14378 GCA_964521385.1 uncultured Gemmatimonadaceae bacterium
AACGAAGTGCTTGCCCCGCAATGACAAACCCGACCGGCACTGGCTGGAACTTCAGGCTAAAAAGCCAGCGGCTCCGACCCCCAGCGCCGAAGAGAGAACCATGCGGAAGGGGACTACACCCAGCGACCTCATGGCGAAGAAGGCCGTGGCCCCAACGAACCAGGAAAGGCCCCAGGCCGTGGCAGTGCCCAACAGGCCGCGGAGTCGGCGGAATAGGGTCTTCATCTCGTTCTCCAATAGGAACGTCCAGCGCGCCCACGCGGCATTCATCCGCCGGGGTGCCAGCCATATGCTCGTAGGTGCGGTACCCCGAACTCGTCCAAACGGACAGTGAATACGCGCCCATATCCCGCAGAGTCGAAGTAGCCAGCCTCCTCGGCCAGATGCATGGTCGCCACCCATTCACCGTCCTCCGACAGAATCTCGAAGTCTCTTACCTCCGGCCGGAGGGCCAACCGCCGCCGACCGAGAAAGAGCCTGTCGGGGGGAGCCCGGTCGATCGTAGAGACTGGAGCCATGCTGTCGGGGTGGGTGAGCCTATCGAAGGCGGCATCGAGGAATCGTGTGTCTGCCTCCCACTCCCATCGTTCACCGAGTCGGCTGCGCGCGACTCCGATCACATTCTGAGAAACCGCTTCGCGCGCCTCAAGAGTACGAAGGACGGTCGTCAGCTCACCGTCAGGCGAATACGCACGAACGTCCCAACTCAGCGAATCGGTGACCCAGACGGTGGGTGGGTCAGGCCGTGCATCAAGATCCTGGCCAGAGAAGAACGGGCTGCTGACCATGACGCGCGCACCATTCGGCCGTTCAGCAAGCTCGCCCGACATCCTGTCTCGCAGCCGCTCAAGGCGCACGGTCTTGGCTTGACCCGCGTCGACAACAAGGGCTGAGCGACTGATCAGCTGGTCCAGCGCGGCTACTGAACCGTCGCCGAGCAGCTTCCATGCTCCCGAGGTGTAGATGCGCGGAATCTCGTCAGCGGAAACGACATTCCCTACCGCCAGCTCGCGGATGACGTGTCCCTCAAGATCGAACCAGGTTAGCCGTCGTTGGCGGATGTCCCAGGCGATCAGAGTGTCTGGCGGAATGAACCGGAGAGCGGGTGCCTCCTGGAATTCGCCGGGACCCTGCCCAGGGCGTCCGAACGAGACGCGGTGCGTTCCGTCGGCCTCGAAGGTCCGTACCTCCCGCGTAAAGCGGTCCGACACCGCCACGCCGTCAGGAAGCGGCTCGATGTCGACAAGCGAGGTGAATTGGTACCGCTCGTCACCGTCCACGACACCGATCTCGAAGAGAGGGTCCGCACCCAGCGTGTCAACCCAGCGATCCGGTGAGAGGACCGTTTCGGCAATCCGCACTCCCGCACTGTCCCGAACGCTATACGACGGACCAGCCTCGGGTACGGGGGCTGCGTCGGCGCAGGCGATCGTCGGGGCGAAAACCGCGAGCCGCAGGTGCTTGCTTCGCGTCATCATCCCTCACTCGAGCCCACTTCATCCAACGTGCCGGGGTTGCCGGCGCGGCTCGCGCACATCATTCGACGCGACGCACCTATGCGCGAGCCGGGGCACCGAAAGCTGTAGAGCTGTGCTCTGCGTGCGGTCGCTCTTGCCCATCACACGGATGCGGGCTGTAGGGAACTACACGGTGAACGAAGGTGGTCCCAACGGCGGGGGTCACGGGGAACGGAGCAGGCCCACCGTGGTACCGATCCGTCACCCCTGCCGGAGTCCTCCCCGTGCCGAAGCACCCGCATCGATCGCTTGCATCCGTTCGCTGGGCCGTAGCGCTCACGCTGCTCGCCGCTTGTACGCCCGCTCCCGACGCGAGCGAGTCCATGGCCGACGCCTCGCCCCCGCCGCCCTCACCCGAGGCCCTCGCGGCCGTCGGCGTTCCGGCCACCGGCGCCCCGGCCACCTTTCGGGGCACACTGGCCTGCGCAGACTGCCCCGGCATTCGCACCACCCTCGAGCTCGAGTCCGACGGCACCGCGGTGCTGACACGCCTCTACATCGAGGGTGAACCAGACGTCGATCCGGTGTTCGTCGAGCGCGGCCATTGGAGCCGTGATGACCAGGGGCGGCTCCTGATCCTCACCGACGGCGACACTCTCTGGCTGGCGCTCGACCCGAACGGGGTGACGATGCTGGATCGCTCGGGTCAGCCCTACGAATCCAACCTGCCGCACACTCTCGAGCGTGTGCCCGGGGGTGAGGCCGCCGAGCTGGGCGGCACCGCGTGGCGCGTCGTCGAGCCGGAGCCCGCCGCCGACAGCAACACCCTGCCCGGACTGCGCTTCGGGAGCGACGGTCGCGTCAGCGGATCCGACGGGTGCAACCAGCTCACCGGACTCTGGGCCGTGACCGACGGAGCGCTGGTCTTCGAGTCCCTCGCCTCGACCCTGATGGCGTGTCCGGGAGAGGTCGACGTCGTGGCGCGTGCCGTAACGGCGGCTCTCGCGGCGACGGCCTCGTACCGCATCGACGGCACGGTGCTGGTGCTGGTCGGCGACGGTGGAGTGGACGTCGCACGGCTACGGCCCGCGCCCTGACTCGGCCCGGACTGCCCTGGTCGCCCGGGTTGCCCTGACCTGGGCCTAGTCGTTTCGCCCCATGCGGCGCTTCAACTCTTCCAGCGCGGCATCGTAGTCGACGTCGGGGCGGCGAGTCGGCGCATAGGGGTCGACCCGCAGATCGAACTCGCTCATCTCTTCGGCGGCCTGCGCCTCGGCGTCGGTGTCACCGATGCGATCGGCCATACGGTCGAGTTCGGAGAACAGATCGTCGGCTTCGTTGAGTGAAGCCCGGGCTCCGGAACGACCGGCTTGCGCCGCCAGTCCGTCGCGGCTGGCGCGGGCCTCCTTGAGCATGTCCATCATCTCGGCCACCTCACCCCGACGCAGGTCGCGTTCCTCCTGGAGCGCGGTCGCCTTCGCCTCGAGCACCTCGTGCCGACGCTGGTGCCGGGCAGCGTACTCGCCGGCAACCCGAGCGGTTTCTTCGTCGTCGATCTCGCGTGCGAGGGTCTCACGGCGACGACAGGTCGCGAGGTCGGCGGCTTCCTTGGACGCCTCGGTCTTCGTCCGCTCGAGCAGGCTCTCGAGCTCGGCAAGTCGGGCCTTCGCCTCGCTCACCTCGCGGACCATGCTGGACAGCAGACGATCGACCGATCCCGGTACCCGATCGCGGTGCAACTCCCCCTGAAAATTGTCGAGAGCCTCTCGAAAGGCCCGGCGTAGATCCTCGAACACGATCGAAACGTTCCGGCGGCGGGGGTCGAGCGGGCGCTCAGCCCAGGAAGGGCTCGATTCGTTGAGCGAAGGAATTACGAGCCCGATGGAGGCGGCTCTTCACCGTTCCGAGGTTGACCCCGGTGATGTCGGCGATCTCCTCGTAGCTCTTGCCCTCGAGTTCGCGGAGTCGGAACACGAGCTGATGATGCTCGGGCAATTCGGCGACCGTTTCTTCGACCAGCTTGCGCAGATGGCGCTTGTGGAACAGATCGTCGGGACGAAATGCGACATCCTCGAACTGGAGCGGGCGGTGATCGTCGTCCCAGTTGTTGGTCAACTTCTGGAACAACACCAGGGGACTACGGGATCGGTTGCGGAGTTCGTTCTTCGAAAGATTGCTCGCGATCGTATAGACCCAGGTCGAGAACTTCTTGGTCGTGTCGAAGCGGTGCAGGTGGCGTGTGACCCGGATGAACGCCTCCTGGACCAGGTCCTGGGCTCGGTCGGCGTCGCCCGTCTTGCGGGTGATGAAATGCACGAGCCGGTCACGGTAGCGATCGTAGAGCGCCTGAAATGCCCCCCCGCGACCCTCGAGGTGTGCGGTGACCAACTCTTCGTCGGTCATTTCCGCCAACGAGGGAGTCCGTGACCGAAGGCTCGTATCGGCTTGCTGAAGCATATCGGACCCCATGGGGTGAGCACTATCAGGAATCATTCTTGCCGTCTGGAACATGTCAGCTTTGGGCCCCGAATGCAAGGTCACGCAACAGCACAAACGCTCAAATCACGTAATTGGACGCTTTGTCATCCATGCGAGAACTCCGCCGTCTGAAAAACCGACATATTGCGCGGATTCGGGCGACATTATTCGAGCGCGTGAGCGCAGGGCCTCGTCGGCAGCGCGGTCCATCTCGGCGGCGACCTCACCTTCGGTCTCGGTCAGGAGCTCGACCGAAACGCCTTCGTCGACGAGGTAGGCTTCGAACAAGCCGATGGGGTCCCGGCGCCCCCAGGACTCGAAGAGTTCGGGCGGAAAGGTCTCACGCGCTTCGCGCTCGTCGTGCGTGGCGTGGCCGCCCATGCGGAAGGTCTCGGCCACCACCAGGCCGGGGCCGTCTCCGCGGCGGGCCCGATCGACGGCGAGGCGGGTCGCCGCATAGGTGTCGAGCACGTGGTTTCCGTCGCACGCCCACGCGGGCAGGCCGTACGCGTCGGCCCACTCGATCAGGTCGCCGGCGCCGTGCTGCTCTCGTCGGGTGCCGAGGGCCACCTGGTTGTCCTGGATCACGAACACCACCGGCAGGGAGAGCACGGCCGCGAGATTGACCCCTTCATGGAACGCCGCGGTCTTCGTGGCTCCGTCGCCGACGAAGGTCAGCGCCACGCGCGGCTCCTGCTTGAGCTGAAAGGCGAGTGCCGCTCCTGCCATCACCTGGGCGTTGGTTCCCATGTGGCTGACGGGTTGGAGCACGTTGCGCCGCAGATCGCCGATGTGGAGGTCCCGGCCCTTCGCGAGGGAGTCGGGAGTCGCCAGGTACCCCCGGAACAGATCGACGAGCGGCACCCCCATCATGTGGAGCGCGCCGGCGTTCCGGATCATCGGGCAGACGAGATCAACCTCGGGGTCGATGGCCGAGACGGCCCCGACGGTCACGGCTTCTTCGCCGGTGCCCAACCATGCCTTCGAGATCACCCCCGTCCGGACCCAACGCTTGAGCCCGATGTCGTGGAGCCGAGTGCGCAGGAGTGCACGATACAGGTCCAGGAGGTCCTTGCGACTGAGCGAAACGGTCAGGGCAAGGCGCACCGCGTCTTGCTGGATCCGCAGTCGGTACGCACGGACGAGGTCGGGAGACGCGACCCAGTCCAGGTACTCGGGCGGGTCGAAGGCGGGGTAGCGGTGCATGGGGGCAAGGTCGGTCCGAACTCCGACATCGGCAATACATCGCCAGCGTGGTCGAGTGTTCGAGCGGAGCGAGCCCGCGAGCCCACAGGCCCCCACAAGCAGAAACGGGGGAGCGGGCAGCACCCGTAACACGAAACCAGCCCCCCCGGGTTGGCATCACCAGGTACCGCCACGACTCACCCCGCCAGGCTGTTCTGCCCGTCATTGTAGATAGCCGTCACCCCGGCGGGTGTCAGGCTCAAATCGGTACGTTTTGAAAAATCGTGTCGTGGACGCGACATTACTGCGGTTCCCCACCCCCCGAGCTCCGCGTCCCTTGAGTGCATCCGCAGCGTCCCGTCGTCGAGTCGCCGCGATCTTCGGCCTCACCTTGCTGGAAGTGATCCGCACCCAGGATCTGCCGGCAGAGATCCTCCAGGACGAGGATCCGTCGGTCACCATGCCCCGCCGGCTGGGGCTGAGTGACGTGATCGACCGTCAGATCCGCCAGTACGGTGAGGCGGTGAAGAAGCGCAGGCGCATGACCGACGTCGAGGTGGCCGACCTGATGCGCCTGGTGCTTCGCCGCCCCGACGCCAGAGAGGTGTTCCGGCGCTCGGGTCTCATTCTCGCTGGCTCCGACGGATCGGGCCCGCCGCGCTGGGTGCGCGCGCTACCGCCGCGCCTGGTCTACGCGCTGGCCCGACGGCGCACGCGACGCCGTCTGCGTCAGCTCTTCGGGCGGCGGATCGGCGCCTTCGTTCCCGGTCCCTTCGTTCTCGAGGGTCGCTCGCTGCTGTTCTTCAAGAACGACTCGGGCGGTGACGCCTGTGCCTTCATGACCGGCCTCTGTCAGGGGCTGCTGGAGAGCGTCGTCGGAGGTGAGACCCAGGTCGTGCATGCGCAGTGCCAGGCTCGAGGAGACGACCAATGCCGATGGACCATTCTGGCCGAGGCCCGGACCCGCGAGCGGGAGCGGGAGGGCGTGGGCGAACTCCTGCGGGGCCCGGAGTTGGAAGCGGGCTGAAGCTCGGCCCCTCAGGGCTCAGGCGGTGTCCGGCTCGCTCCTGTCCCCCTCATCCCGCTCCTGCGCCCTTCTGAGGGTGTCGCCCAGTGCACGGTGCACTTCGTAGATGCACAGATCCTGTACCACCGTGAGTCCCTGGGAGCGGGCCGCCGTGGCCGCCTCGTCATTGCGGATCCCATCCTGGAGCCAGATGACCGGGCGCTCCGGACGACCGGCGGCCGCCTCGATCACCGCGCCGGCCTCGGCCGAGGGGCGGAAGACCAGCACCATGTCGACCGGCTGGGTGACGTCTTCGAGGCGGGCTCTGGACGGGTGCCCCAGAATGCGATCGGCGTGCGGGTTCACCGGAATGAGCTCGGCGCCCTTGGCAGCGAGATACGAGGGGATTCGGCGTGCGGCCTTGGTCGAATCGCGTGAGGCGCCGACCACGGCGATCACCGTCGTCTCCCTCACCACACGGTAGATCGTGTCGAGGTCGGGGTTGTCCGGATCGGTGCTGTTGGCCAGCACCGACTCGAGTGCGGAACGGTCGAAGGGGATGTCGGATTCCATCGTGGAAACGGGTGTCGGGTCGAAGGATCACGCCGCACCGCGGCGAGAGCGAGGTCCGCAACGTATTGCCCGAGCGTCTCTACGTCATCAAGATCCAATGCTGAACGTCCTTCGTCTGCTCTTATGCGAGGCCCCATGACCGGTTCGGTCGTCGTCATCGCCGCTGTGGTCGCTCTTGTCTCTCTCTCGCTCGGTTGGTGGCTCGGTACCCGGAAGGAATCTCCCGAGCCCCTTCCTGCGCCCGATCCCTATGGGCCGATCCTGGACGAGTTGGTGACGTCGCTGAGCAAGGGTTCGGTGGGATCGTCGGTGGCGGGTGAGCCCACGGTGGTGAGCCGACTCCGATCGACCATCGCCCAGGGATGGGTGCCGGGCGACCTGCCTCGGGAGGAAGCCCTGCGGCAGGCACTCGGGCGGATCGCCGCCTTCCTCGGAGGAGCCGTCGAGCAACCGCTCCGGGCCGTGCGCGACGGTGACGCCGAGTTTCTGCGCGAGGGCGTGGACCGCGCCCTGGGCGGACTGAAGGATCTCGAGTTCTTTCTGCGTGAGCCGCTCACGCCCGATGAGACGCACAACCTGGTGTCGCTGCTCCAGCAGGTGACCCGTGAATTCATCGCGGACTGGGAAACCGGGGTGCGGTTCATGGCACCCGCGGCTCCGGTGCGGGCCCACATTCACAAGGACACCTTTCTCGACGCCGTCTACCTGCTGCTCCACAACGCGGGACATTTCGGTGACGGCAAGACCGTCGACGTCACCGTCGAGGTGGTCGGTGACGAGGCGCGAGTGACGCTGCGTGATCGGGGACCTGGATTCACCGACGAGGCGCTCGAGCGCGCACGGGACCTGTTCTACACGACCCGGCCAGAAGCGCTCGGCCTGGGAATGTCGTTCGCTCGCAAGGTGATCGAAGGGTTCGGCGGCCACCTCGACCTGGGCAACCACCCCGAAGGCGGCGCGGTGGTCACGATGGTGTTGCCGGGGGCCTGAGCGGCGCGCGCCAGGAGGCCCCGGCCACCCCTGCGACCACCAGGGCGAGACCGGCCCATCCGAAGGCCGTCAGCCCCTGACCGAGAATGAGAGCGGCCAGGGTGGCGGCGACCACGGGTTCCACGGTGGCGGTCACCGATGCTCTCGCCGCCGAGATGCGGCGCAGCGCATCATAGAACAGCAACACCGCCACGGTGATGGTGAAGAAGCCGTAGGCGGCGAGCAGCACTCGTGAATCGGCCGCGGCCGGCCAGGTGAGGGGACCCTGGAATCGGGGTAGGATCGCCAGCAACAGGAGGCTCGCACCGAGATAGCAATGCAGCACCGAGGTCAGTGCGCTCCAGCGGCGGCCGCTCCAGCGCCCGAAGAGCGTGTAGCCCGCGTAGCCGAGGGCGGTGAGGAACCCCCATGCAAATCCTCTCCACCCCGCCGAACCACCGAGGTCGGGGCCGCCGATCACCACGGCCCACACTCCGGCCACTGCGACGAATCCCCACGTCACCTGCCGAAGGGTGGGCGGCTCTCCCAGAAGCGGTCCTCCGGCAACCATCACGAGAAGCGGCGCCAGGTACAGGATTCCCACAGTGGCCGGCACGCCCAGGGCTTCGGTCGACATCTGGTAGGCGAGTTGAAAGAGGGCCGTGACGCCGCCTCCCACCGTCCAGAGCACCAGCACCGAGCGCGTCCCCGGCCACAGTGCGCGGCGGTTCCGTACCACGGCCCAGGCGACGAGAAATCCCGTAGCGGTCAGCGGCCGGAAGACCGCGACATCGACCGCCGACACGCCTCGGCGAAACAACAGCACCGAGAAGATGCCGGCGGTGCCCCAGAGGCTGGCCGCCGTGACCACCTCGAGGGTTCCGACGAGCGCCGTCCTCCTCGCCGCGGCGACACTCGTCGGTGCCGAGTTCACCGGTATCCGTACACCTGGTACAGCATCACGTAGACCACGATGCCGGTGACCGACACATAGAGCCAGATCGGAAAGGTCCAGCGCGCGAGTCTGCGGTGCTCCGTGAAGCGCTCGCGACGCGCCAGGAAGAGCACGCGCAGGACGAGCGGGAGCACCACGACCGCCAGCACCATATGCGTGAGCAACACCGCGAAGTAGACGGTGCGGGCGAGCCCCTCGCCGGCGAATTCGTGGCTGCCGGTGAGTGAGAACCGGGTGAGGTAGAACACCAGGAAGAGGGCCGACGCCGAGACCGCCCCGAGCATGCTGGCACGGTGCGCTCGGATGTGCCCCGTTCGGATGAACCCATAGCCCAGCAGGAGGAACACCGTGCTCGTGGCGTTGAGCATCGCATTGATCGGCGCCAGGGTGTCGCCCAGCGCCTGCGGGTCGATCATGGCGAGTGCGGGCGGGCGAGATAGCCGAGGGTGGCCAGGTGCGTCGTCACCGCCAGGAGCGCCGCGGCACCCAGGGTGTGGAGTGAGACGGGGGTGACCGCGAGGGTGGTCAGCACCGAGATCGCTCCGAGGGTGAACTGGATCGCGACGAGGGCGACGGCCCACCAGGCGACCGAACGCAGCCGGGCGGGCGCGTCGAGGCGTGTCAGCGCCCATGCCAGCATGGCCACGGCCAGGATCGCGACGACCCCAAGCACCCGGTGTGTGAACTGGATCGCGATGAAGTGGGTGCCCATGGGGGGGATCCAGACCCCCAGACAGGTCGGAAAATCCGGGCAGGCCATGCCGCTGTCGGTATGGCGCACGATGGCGCCCACGATGCTCTGGAGAAAGACCAGCAGGGTGGCCGTGCCTCCCCAACGGCGCAGCGCACGTCGGGTCTCAGGGGTGGGGTCGGGTTCGTTGGCGCGCCGCGGTGAGGTGGCCGTCGCCATCACGACGGCCAGTGCCAGGAAGGTGAAGGCGAGCGCGAGATGGGTGGTCGAAACCGCATCGGGCAGGCGGTAGAGCACCGTGAGACCGCCGAACACGGCCTGGACCAGCAACAGCACGAGCCCCCCGAATCCTGCCCATACCAGCCACCGCCGTTCACCCGCTTCCTTCCAGGCGAACCAGGTGGCGAGAGCGAACATGAGGATCAGCCCACCGGCCACGAGCCGGTGAAGATGTTCCCAGAACACCCCCCCTTCCATTTCGGGCATCATCGTCCCGAAACAGGTGGGCCAATCGGGGCAGGCGAGAGACGACTCGGTGGCGTGCACGACGCTGCCGAGGTAGAGGAGTATGAGCGTCCAGACGACGGTGACGGCGAGGGCGCGATGGAGTTGGGATCGGGGCATGTCTCGTTCGGTTGTGGGGCGGACCCTATGTTAGTCTGCACCCCATCCTGCGTCACTCCCCGGTCATGCCCACTCCACCTCCAAGCCGACTCCGAAAGCTGGGGTTCCTGCGCCGACTCGCGCCCCGGTTGCGGCCCTACCGCCGCCGCCTCGCGGCGGGTGGCGTGTTGATCGTGATGACGAGCGCGGTCAGCCTCGCCTTTCCGCTCGTGGTCCGTGAGCTGCTCGATGCCGCGTTTCTCGAGGGCGATGGCGCTCTGCTCGATCGGATCGCCCTGGGCCTGCTGGTGTTGTTCGCGGTACAGGCGGTGCTCAACTTTGCACAGAGCTACCTGACGGCTTCGGTTTCGGAGTACGTGGTGGCAGAACTGCGGACCGACCTCTTCGACGCGCTGGTTCGGCAACCTCCCGGCTTCTTCGCCGTGCGTCGTGTGGGTGAGTTGTCGTCCCGACTCGCGTCCGACGTCGGTGTGCTGCAGCAGGTGTTGCGCTTCGGCATTCCGGAGCTGGTGCGCCAGGGGCTGTTCCTGGTCGGAGCGCTGGTTCTGGTCACGGCCACCAACCCGCGGCTGACCTTCGTCACGCTCACTGCGATCCCCATCGCCATTGCGGCGGGATGGTTGTTCGGACGGCGGGTGCGGAAGCTGAGCACGGCGGTCCAGGACACGCTGGCCCGAGCCGTGGCTCGCGCCGAACAG
This sequence comes from uncultured Gemmatimonadaceae bacterium, assembly GCA_964521385.1. Classification (GTDB taxonomy): domain Bacteria; phylum Gemmatimonadota; class Gemmatimonadetes; order Longimicrobiales; family Gaopeijiaceae; genus Gaopeijia. Next base: position 10,637 of record CAZFRU010000002.1, read on the forward strand.
GTGTTCACGCAGATCCGGACCGTTCAGAGCTTCACCCGGGAGGGGTGGGAGTCACACGCGTTCGCGCGTGAGGTGCAAGATACACGCGACGGGGGGCTCCGGCGTGCCGTGGCCCGCGCAGGACTCACCGGCGCGGTCACCTTCACGGCCTTCGGGGCCATCGTCGCGGTGTTGTGGCAGGGCGGTCGGCTGGTGCTGGCCGGTGAACTCACGGCGGGTACCCTGGTCGCCTTCCTGCTCTACGCGGTGACCATCGCGGGCGCCATCACCTCGCTTGCGGGATTCTGGGGCAACATCCAGGAAGCGGCGGGGGCGGCCGGGCGGGTCTTCGATCTGGTCGATCACCCGACCGAGCTGCCCGAGGTGGCGGCGCCCCTGCCGCTCCCCCGTCCGTTGGCGGGAAGGGTACGCTTCGCCGGAGTCCACTTTCGCTACGAGGCCGACCAGCCCTTCGTGTTGAAGGGGATCGACCTCGAATTGCGGGCCGGGGAGCGGGTGGCGCTGGTGGGAAGCTCGGGTGCCGGCAAGAGCACTCTGGCGGCGTTGGTGCCCCGCTTCTTCGACGCGTCGCTGGGACAGGTGAGCATCGACGGGATCGACGTCCGGGAGGTGGCTCTCGGCGATCTCCGCTCGCGGATCGGTCTCGTGCCGCAGGAGCCCATGCTGTTTGCCGGTACGGTCCGCGACAATCTGTTGTACGGTGATCCCGACGCCAGTGAAGACGAGATCATCGACGCCGCGCGCCGTGCCCACGCCCACGAGTTCGTGATGGGATTTCCAGATGGGTACGACCAGCTCGTGGGCGAGCGAGGGGTCACCCTGAGCGGCGGTCAGCGTCAGCGCCTCGCCATCGCGCGGGTCTTTCTCAAGCGTCCACCGATCCTGATCCTCGACGAGGCGTCGAGCAGCCTCGACGCCGAGAGCGAGCACCTGGTCCAGGACGCGCTCGACAAGTTGATGGAGGGGCGCACCACCCTCGTCATCGCCCATCGGTTGAGTACGGTGATCCGGTCGGACCGGATCGTGGTGCTCGACGAGGGGGTGATCGAAGACGCGGGAACCCACACCGAGCTGCTGGAGCGGAGCCCGGTCTACACCCGCCTGTATCGTCGCCAGTTCGAAGACGCCCTGGCCAGTGTCGGCGATGTCCTTCCAGGAGAGCCTGCATGAGTCCACTCAATCCGATCAATCCGTTCCGCCCGTTGCGCACGATCCGGGTGGTCGGGCGCTTCGTGCGCAAGCAGGTCAAGCGCCCGGGTACGGCACCCGGCACCCTGGTGCACACGGGCGAGAAGCAGATGGAATCGGTGCTCGTTCGGTTTCTCGACTACGACCAGAGCGAGCTTCGTGAGCGCGAAGTTGCAGATGTGCGTGAGCTGTGGCCCTTTCGGGATTCGCCCACGGTCAGTTGGGTCAACGTCGACGGGCTGCACGACCTCGAGGTCGTGCGGCGCATCGGCGAGCATTTCGGGTTTCACCCTCTCGTGCTCGAAGATCTGGTCCACGTCGGACAACGCCCGAAACAGGAAGAGTACGAAGGCTACTACTACGTCGTGTTGCCGATGCTGACCTGGAACGAAGAGGGGCGGTTCGTGCGAGACGAGCAGCTCTCGCTCGTGTTCGGGAGCAACTTCCTGTTCACCTTCCAGGAGCAGGTGGGCGACGTGTTCGAGCCCGTGCGGGAGCGGCTTCGAGGCGCCAAGGGGCGGATTCGCACACGGGGTGTCGACTACCTGGCCTATGCCCTGATCGACGCGGTGGTCGACCAGTACTTCGAGGTGCTGGAACGGGTGGGAGACATGACCGAAGAGCTCGAGCTGGAGGTGCTCGACAATCCCAATCCCGAGTCCATGACCCGGCTACACCATCTGAAGCGCGAACTCGTGGTCCTGCGTCGCGCGGTCTGGCCCACGCGCGATATGATCAACGGTATGCTGCGTGCCGAGTCGCCGTTGATCCAGGCCGACACGCGGGTGTTCCTGCGCGACGTGTACGACCACAGCGTGCAGATCATCGAGTCGGTCGAGGCCCTGCGGGACGTGGTGTCGGGGACGATCGATCTCTACCTGTCGAACATATCCAATCGTACCAACGAGGTGATGAAGGTGCTCACCATCATGGCGAGCATCTTCATTCCGCTCACCTTCCTGGCCGGCATCTACGGCATGAACTTCGAATACATGCCCGAGTTGGCGGTGCGCTGGGCCTATCCTGCACTCTGGGCGGTGATGTTGGTCGTGGCCGGGGGTCTGGTGGCCTTCTTCCGTCGCAAGGGTTGGTTGTAATGAATGCCGCATCCGAGCAAATGCAGGGCGCCCTCGCCCCCTTCACCAATGCGTCGACGGGTCCGGGACCCTCCGACCTGGGAGTGGTCATGGGCGGCGGTGGGGCACGCGCGGCGTACCAGGTCGGCTTTCTTCGGGCCATCGCTCGTCGGCACCCCCACCTCGAGATTCCGTATATCGCCGGGGTCTCGGCGGGTGCCATCAACGCCGCCCATCTCGGCGCGCACCCCGGCACCTTCCTGCAGGCGGTGGAAGAGCTCACCTGCCTCTGGGGCAACCTGAGTGTCGAGCAGGTCTTTCGAACCGACAGTGTCTCGCTGGGACGCCAGGTGATGGGCACCCTGCGGGGCCTTGCCTCGGGGGGCCACATCGATGTCGACCGGCTGCGTGGCCTCGTCGATACCCAGCCGCTGCGCGAGTTCTTGACCGAGGCCTTTCACGCGGTCGACGGCGAGATCACCGGAGTCGCCGCCAACCTGGCCAGGGGTCGTTTGAAGGCCCTCGCCCTGAGTACGTCGTCGTACACCACGGGGCAATCGGTCACCTGGGTGCAGGGACAGGGTATCGCTGAGTGGGAGCGCCCTGTGCGTCGGTCCCGAAACAGCGTGCTGACCGTCGAACACGTCATGGCCTCGGCGGCCCTCCCCCTGTTCTTTCCGGCTGTCCGACTGAGCGACGGCTGGTACGGTGACGGGGGCATTCGGCTGACGGCTCCGCTGTCGCCGGTACTCCATCTCGGAGCCCGCAGGGTGCTGGCCATCTCGACCCGATACGCACGTTCGACCGAAGAAGCCGATCAGCCGGCGGTGCAGGGGTACCCGCCGCCGGCTCAGATCCTGGGCGTGCTGATGAACGCGATCTTTCTCGATCTCATGGACCAGGACGCGCTCCGCCTCGAGCGGCTCAACACATTGCTCGAGCGGCTTCCTCCCGATGACCGACTCGGGCTCCGCCCCATCAAGCTGATGGTGCTTCGGCCTTCGGTCGATCTCGGGCGCCTGGCGGGATCGTACGAACCCAAACTGCCTCGGGTCTTTCGCTTCCTCACCCGAGGGCTCGGTACCCGAGCGACCGAGAGTCCCGACTTTCTCTCGTTGATCCTCTTCCAACCGGATTATCTCCGAGCGCTAATGGAGACCGGAGAGAAGGACGCCGAATCGAGATCCGCCGAGATCGACGAGTTCTTCGAGGACGACGATTGAGCAGGCACCGGCCAGGTTGGACACCGACGGCTCCTGGCCCGATCTTTCCGGTGTGGCACCCTACGGTCGGCCCTCCCTCGCGCCGGTCCTGAACCCGGAGACAACCATGTCGAACGATCCCATCCACGCCAGCGAGGTCGAGGCCCGCGAAGTGGCCGAGGCCGCCCGCGAGGAAGAGTGGGAAAAGCGGTCTTTTTCGAAGCGTCTCTTCAACGGACGCCTCGCTCTCGATCTGATCCATCCACACCCGGAGCA
>CAZFRU010000002.1:14388-204570 GCA_964521385.1 uncultured Gemmatimonadaceae bacterium
AGGACCCCGACGAAGAGCGGCGGGCCCGGCCATTTCTCGACGCGCTCACTGCGTTCACAGAAGAGCACATCGACGGCGATGCCATCGACCGCGACGGCTGGGTGAGCGACGAGGTACTCGATGGACTGGCGCGTCTCGGTGCCTACGGGATCAAGATCCCTGTCGAGTACGGGGGCCTGGGACTCTCGCAGGTGTCGTACAATCGCGCGCTTGCCATCGTGGCTTCGCGGTGCGGATCCACGGGAGCGTTCCTCTCGGCACACCAATCCATCGGCGTGCCGGGCCCGGTGATGATGTTCGGAACCGACGACCAGAAGCAGCGGTTTCTGCCGCGTCTGGCCGCGGGCGCCCTGTCGGCGTTCGCGCTCACCGAGCCCGAAGCAGGGTCGGATCCCGCCAACCTCGCCACGCATGCCGAGTTGAGCGAAGACGGATCGCACTGGATCCTCAACGGCGAAAAGCTCTGGTGCACGAATGGCCCACGGGCGGAGTTGATCGTCGTCATGGCGCGAACGCCGGCGCGGGAAGGGGTACGGGGTCGCCGCCCGGTCACGGCGTTCATCGTCGATACGGCCACCCCCGGAGTCGGCGTGAAACACAGCTGCTCCTTCATGGGATTGAAGGGCATTTCGAACGGGGTGCTGCGCTTCGACAACGTGAAGGTCCCGGCCGAGAACCTGCTGTGGGGTGAGGGCAAGGGACTCAAGCTGGCTCTCATCACCCTCAACGTCGGCCGGTTGTCGATTCCCGCCTTTTGCGCCACGGCGGCCAAGGCGTCGCTCGAGATTTCGCGGACCTGGGCCGCGAGCCGGGTCCAGTGGGGTCAGCCGGTGGGGCGCCATGATGCCGTCGCCCAGAAGCTGGGCACCATGGCGGCCGAGACCTTTGCCATGGAGTCCGTGGTGCAACTCACGTCGGCCATGTCCGACACGCACCAGTTCGACATTCGCCTCGAGGCGGCTTTCGCCAAGCTCTGGAACACGGAGACCGTTTGGCAGACCGCCAACGATGCGCTCCAGATCCGGGGCGGACGGGGCTACGAGACCCATGACTCGCTCCTCGCTCGTGGCGAGACGCCCTATCCGGTCGAACGAATGGTGCGTGATCTGCGGATCAACCTGATCTTCGAGGGGTCGTCGGAGATCATGCGTTTGTTCATTGCCCGCGAAGCCGTCGACGACCACCTCAGCGTGGCCGGTGACGTGATCGATCCGCGGGTCGCGATGGGCAAGCGACTGGCCGGGGCCCTGAAGGCGGGCCTCCACTACGCATGGTGGTTCCCGACCCGCTTCGTCGGATGGGGACTGTGGCCCCGGTATCGCGAGTTCGGCCCGCTGGCGACCCATCTTCGGTTCGTCGACCGAACGGCTCGCCGTCTCACCCGCTCGATCTTCTACGCCATGATCCGCTTCGGGCCAGGCCTCGAGAAGCGGCAAGCGGTGCTGGGTCGAATCGTCGACATCGGCGCCGAGCTCTTCGTCATGACCGCGACCTGCGTACGTGCCCAGAAGCTGGTCACCGACGATCCCTCCGAGCGCAGCGCCCTCACTCTCGCCGATCTGTTCTGCCGACAGGCGCGCCGACGGGTTTCTGCCTTGTTCGAACGCTTGTTCGACAACGACGACACCGCCACCTATCGCGTTGCCCGCGAGGCCATGGACGGCCGCTTCGACTGGCTCGACGAGGGTGTGATCAGTATGAATGCCCTCTACCAGCAACAGCCCGCGGCGGTACCCGACGAGCAGACCCCGGCGGAGCACGAACCGGCACCGGCGTAGGAACGGGCCAGGAGCTCCGAGCGCCTGGCCCGGGGGCTTCAGCCGGGCCTACAGACGCGAGCCGAAGATGCTTGCCCCCGGGATCGAGAGGATCCCGGCGACCACGAGCGCCAGGGCGGCCGCTACGTTGACCACGTGGGGTAGCCAGGTGCGCTCTTCCATGGGCCGGCGTCGCATCACCGAAGGAACGATCTGCGCGACCACGGCCGCCGCGACCATGGCGAGCACATGGATGCCGAGTTGGGCGAAGAAGTCGCGGCCCGTGAAGAGCAGCGCGAGGCCCACCAGCACGTTGATCTGGAGGCTTACCGAAAAGAGGCCGGCGAGCTTCCGCATCGTCTGGTCGTAGGGCTTTTGCGTGACGACTCCCCAGAGTGCATAGCCGAGGGCGAGCACGCCGAGGAGCAACACCAGGTACCGAATGCCCGAGTGGGCGTGATAGACGGCCATAGTTGGTTGAGTTCCGTGGTCAGGGATCGGAGAGGGGTGGGGTCAGCTGTCCAGGCTGGCTGCGTCGGGCCCGACCTGCTCACGGACCTGTCTCTTGAGACGCGCCAGGATCGCGCCCATGCCCCTCATGCGCAACGGCGAGACCACCGTCTCGAGTCCCATGCGCGCGTAGAAATCGGTCGGGACGCCGAGCACGTCACGCCAGGGTAGACCCTCGAGGCCCTCGCGGAGGATGCCCGCAAAGCCCCGCACGGTGGGGCTCTCGGCCGGCGCGTCGAAGAAGAGGTGGACGAGCCCGTCGTCGTCGACCTCGGTGGCCAGAAAGAACGGGGTCTGGCATTCGTGCACCTGCTCGAGCGCCGAGCGGTCCGCGCTGAACCGCTCGGGGAGCGGCGGCACACGGCGGGCGTACTGCAGGAGCGCCTGGACACGCAGATCCTTCGGAGCGCGTTGAAAGCGGTCGACGACGGTAGCGAGTGATTCGGGAAGGCTCATGACCGGCGGCTACCATCGAATGCCGGGGGTGTTCCCGAGTGCATCGAAGGCGGTCGACCGCCTTCGGGCCCGCGGATTGAACAGGCGAGCCGGCGGTGGGTATGCCCATCGGTCTCGCTCACTCCCCGGTTCTGGAGGTCCCTGTGCCCGTCCCGCAAGACCACGACGACCACTTCGACCAGTACGCCCATCCCCGGACACTCGTGTCGACCAGGTGGCTGGCCGAACACCTCGACGATCCGCACATCGTGGTGGTGGAGTCCGACGAAGACGTGCTGCTGTACGACACGGGTCACATACCGGGGTCGATCAAGATCGACTGGCACATGGACCTCAACGACGCACTGACCCGGGACTACCTCGACTCCGACGCCTTCGCCCGGCTGATGTCGAGCAAGGGGATCTCGCGCGACGACACCGTGGTGTTCTACGGCGACAACCACAACTGGTGGGCCGCGTACGCGCTCTGGGTCTTCACGCTGTTCGGGCATCCCGATGTGCGCCTGGTCGACGGTGGGCGCAAGAAGTGGATCGCCGAGGGGCGAGCCCTCACGACCGAGGTTCCGACTCGTGCGCCGAGCGACTATCCGGTGGTTGAACGGCGGGATGCGCCGATCCGGGTCTTTCGGGACGAAGTCCTCTCACACGTCGACGCCGGCGGGGCGTTGGTCGACGTGCGCTCGCCCGAGGAGTACTCTGGCGAACTGTTGCATATGCCGGATTATCCGCAGGAAGGCAGCCTGCGGGGTGGTCATATTCCGGGAGCGCGGAGCGTACCCTGGGCGAGAGCGGCCCACGACGACGGGACCTTTCGCTCGGTCGACGAACTGAGGGCGATCTACATGGACGAGCAGGGTCTCTCACCCACCGATCCCGTCGTCGCCTATTGTCGGATCGGCGAGCGCTCGAGTCATACCTGGTTCGTCCTGCACCACCTGCTCGGGTTCGACCAGGTGCGAAACTACGACGGGTCGTGGACGGAATGGGGCAACCTGGTGCGGGCGCCCATCGAGCGCTGAGGCGTCGGGAGCGGATTCCTGGCCCGCCACACGGCGATGCCGCTCAGGGCCCCGTGGCCTCCAGCGCCTTGCGTACCACCTCGACCACCTCGGCATCCATGTCGTCGGCGCCCAGCATCCACGACAGGTAGTCGGCCTCGTGCGACGCCACCTCTTCGAGGGTGCGTCCCCGATGTTTTCCCCGGCGAAAGAGCAGGCCCTCGCCGGTGTCTTCGAACCAGCGGTCCAGCGCCGTCTCGAAGGGCGCGTGCTCGTCGCAATAGCTCTGGAGGCCGTCCAGGTCGCGGGGCAGATGATCGTATCGTGAGAGCTGCGCCGACAGCACCGCGGCCGTGGTGCGGATGTCTCCCAGCGCGGTATGGGCTTCTTCGTGCTCACGGTCGAGGTAGAACCGCGCTGCGGCCGAAAGATCGCGCCGCTCCTCGCGGTGGAAGATGGTCTGCATGTCGATCATCCGCCGCCCCCGCACCTCGAAGTCGACCCCCGCCCTGCGAAACTCGGCCAGCAGCATGGGTACGTCGAAGCGTCGGATGTTGAAGCCGGCCAGGTCGGCGTCGTCGAGCAGCCCGGCCAGGGCCCGCGCCCGGCGTGAGAACGGCTCTTCGTCTGCTACGTCGTCGTCGGTGATGCCGTGCACCGCCGTCGCGGCGGGCGGGATCGGCATGCCCGGATTGAAGCGTCGCACCCGCTCGATGACGTCACCGGCGGGAAGAATCTTGATCAGCGCCAGTTCGATGATGCGATCTCGTGCGGTCGACAACCCGGTGGTCTCGAGGTCGAAGAACGCGAGGGGACGGGTCAGTGAGAACGGAAGATCCACAGTCAGCCCTCCGGGCCGGGTCGGGAGCGAACGATGGGCACGACGGAGATACCCGCCCATGTGCCTTCGAGCAACATGAAACCCCACCGCCAGTCGGCCACCGCTACCCAGAACAGCAGAAGCGAGCCGGCGAGATTCAACAGGTTGTACCCCCGGTGCCCGGGCCCGAGCCGTCCCGTCTGGTTGGCTCCATACGCGAACAGGATCAGGAGGGCACCGATCAGGGACAGGATTTGATGGATCATGGTCTTGGCGCCAGACTCCGGTACGGGTCGCGGAGCCATCACAGTAGACGCATACGGGGGAGTCGGACATGGTCGAGTCATCGATGCGCGCGGTGGTGATCCGCGAGGCGGGCGATCCGTCGGTGCTGGAGGTGCGAGCGGTGCCCGTACGCAGCCCCGAGTCGAACGAGATCGAAGTGCGGGTCGCGGCCTCGGGTGTGAACCGAGCCGACCTTCTGCAGCGGCTCGGACGGTACCCGGCGCCGCGGGGCGCGCCCTCCTCCATTCCGGGCCTCGAGTACGCGGGTACGGTCGAGAGGGTCGGGTCGGCGGTCTCACTCTGGAGCCCGGGTGACCGCGTCATGGGGATCGTGGGAGGTGGGGGCTATGCCGAGCGGTTGGTCGTATTCGAGCGTGAAGCGCTGGCGGTGCCTGACGACATGCCTCTGGTCGACGCGGCTGCGATCCCCGAAGCGTGGCTCACCGCCTGGGACGCCCTCGTACGACAGGGGCACCTCTCGGCCGGTGAGACGGTGTTGGTCCATGCCGTCGGCAGCGGGGTGGGCACGGCGGCGCTCCAGCTTGCCCGGGGCCTTGGTGCGCGGGTGATCGGTACCTCGAGGACTCCCGGGAAGCTGGAGAGAGCCCGGGCGCTCGGACTGGACCACGGACTCGCAGGGGGTGGCGACAGCTGGCCCGACGAAGTGCTGGAACTGACCGCGGGGCGGGGCGCCGACGTGATTCTCGACCTGGTCGGGGGGCCCTACCTGAGGGGCAACCTGCGCGCTCTTGCCCTCCAGGGACGGTTGCTGTTGGTGGGTGTGCCCGCAGGTTCGGAAGCGACGCTCGACCTGCGCATGCTGATGGGCCGCCGTGCCAGCATCACGGGAACCGTACTCCGTGCTCGGCCCCTCGAAGAAAAGATGGCACTCGCTCGCGACGCTCAGCGTAGAATGCTGCCCCTCGTCGAGCGGATGGGGGGGCGCCCGGTGATCGATCGTCGGTACCCTCCCGACGAGGCTGCCGACGCGCATCGGCGCATGGAAGCGAATCTCAACTTCGGCAAGCTCCTGATTGTCTGGGAGTCGTAGTCGCCTACCTTCTCCGTAGCGCCCGTCCTCGTTCACCAGACATGTCGTTTCCTGCCCCTCGGAGGTTGATCGTGAGTCGTCGTGGTCGTGTGTCGTCCATCTGTCGTTCGGCGGGGATACTCGCTGCTGTGTTCCTTGCGCCTGCGTCGCTGCTGAGCGCCCAGCTCCCGACCGATGCCCCGGCCAGCGATGGGCGCATCTACGAGATCATCGATGCTTCGTCACCCACCCGGATCGAAGCCGACATTCGTACGCTGGTGGGCTTCGGGACCCGCAACACCTTCTCGGACACGCTCTCTTCGACGCGAGGGATCGGTGCTGCGCGCCGGTGGATCAAGGCGGAGTTCGACCGCATTTCCGCGGCGTGCGGAGGCTGCCTGGAGGTGTCGTATCAGCGGAGCTTCGTGGAGGGTGACCCGCAGACACGGATTCGCGAAGACACCTGGGTCGTCAACGTCGTGGCGGTGTTGCGCGGGTCGGTGGAGCCTGGCCGATACCTGATCATGGCCGGTGACATCGATTCGCGGGCGTCGAACACGACCGACGGAGAGGTCGACGCGCCCGGCGCCAACGACAACGCGTCGGGGATGGCCGGGGTGCTCGAGGCCGCGCGGCTACTGACGGCGCAACGGCCCTTCTCCGCCAGTGTGGTGTTCGTCGGGCTGTCGGGTGAAGAGCAGGGGCTGTGGGGCGGGCGCCACATGGCCGAGGTGGCGCGCGAAGAGGGATGGAGCATCACGGGCGTGTTGAACAACGACATGATCGGCAACATCAGGGGCATCGACGGGGTGATCGACAACACGTCGTTTCGAGTGTTTTCCGAAGCCACGCCGCTTCCGGAATACCAGCCCGAGGGCTGGAACTACCGTACGCTGGGTGGTGAGGTCGACGGTCCGTCTCGGCAACTGGCGCGATACGTCGATCAAATCACCGACCGCTATTTCACGAACCTCGACGCGAAGATGGTCTACCGCCTCGACCGCTTCGGGCGCGGCGGGCACCATCGGCCATTCAACGACGCCGGCTTTCCTGGCGTGCGCATCATGGAGACCCACGAAGACTACGTGCGGCAGCACCAGGATCTGCGCGTCGAAGACGGCATCGCCTATGGAGACGTGATCGAAGGAGTCGACTTCGACTATGCCGCGCGGCTGACCGCGGTCAACGCCGCGGTGCTCGCATCTCTCGCCTGGGCGCCTCCGGCACCCTCCGCCGTGCAGATCGGTGGGGGTGGGCGGCCGTCGGCGACCCTGGCCTGGAGTGGCGCCGACCACCCCGATCTCGCGGGATACCGGGTCTACTGGCGCGACACCACGGCCCCCCAATGGGAGCACTCGCGCTTCGTGGGCACCGTCGAGCGCCACACCTTCGAGACCCTCGTGGTCGACAACTACCTCTTCGGGGTCGCCGCAGTGGGTCGGAACGGCACCGAGAGCGTGGTGGCGTTTCCGACCGCGCAGTTGCGACGGTAGGGGTTGATCGGGGCGGCGAGGGCGTCGGGGCAGATGACCTCGGGCTCAGCGAAATCGTTCGCGCTGCGCCCCTGCCCGTTCGACGAGCCGCCGGAGCTCGGCGATCGGGTCGTCGGCATCATCGACCTGGAGTCGCAGCACGACATCGTTGTTGAGCCAGACCCCTCCGTCTTCCTTCACGATCAACATCGCGGCGGACTGCATGCCCCTGATGTCTCCCCCCGCCGCCTGACCGGCTTCCAGCGCCGCCATCAACCGATACGAGAGGTGCCCGGAGGTATTCTCGAAGGCGCCGACCATGTCGCGCACGACCTCCGGGCCCGCGAGGATGTTGCCCTGCGCCGACACGTAGCGGCCGACGAGGTGCCCGGCCCACGCACTCGCCTGTGGACCGGTATGCGTGGCCACCTTCCCCGTCGCGTCCATGACGGAGAACTGGCGCCCTTCGACCGTCCACCTCTCGGGATCCGGGTCGGGGTCTGCCGAGAGGATGGTCTGGACGACGACCTCGGGTGAATACCCGAGCTCGAGCAGACTCAGGGCCTGCGGGCCGTAGCTTACGTCGACGATCGCCTGCGTCGCGACAACCCCCACCCCGGCTTCGGCCCATAGCACGCCGTTGCCGACCGAAAACACACGAGATTGAACGGCGGCGCCCATCTCTCCGGTCTCGGGATCGTAGCCGAGGATCGAAAAGGTGGCCACCGGCGGCCACGGACGATCGATCTCGGTGCCGGGCGGGGTCGCCTCCTGGCCTCGGGCCACCGACGGGACGGCGACCAGGGCCACGAGGAGAGCGAGGCGGACGACAAGGATGAGCGAAGAGCGGTGCATCTCCATCTCCGGATCAGGTGTGGGGGTCAATGCGAGCGGAGGAATCGAAGGAGCGTCTCGAGGTCATCCGGGGTGAGGTGATCGGCGGCTGCACGACTCGCCTCCGGCTACCTGACGAAGTACCCCGATACCCGCCACACCCCGTCGGTGTCGAGAGCCGGCACGACCGTCTCGATGCCGTGTTCCTTGCGCTCGAAGCGAGTGGCGAACTTCAGGACCACGTAGTGGCCGTCCGGGGCGCCGGGAAGCTCGCTGTGGTACTCGGCCGAGGTGAACTCCCGCTCGAGGGGTCGCCCCAGCGCTTCCTGCACCCGTGCGATCGACGTCGCCCAGTCGGCGGACGAGATGGCGCTCCGAAACCCGGAGGCGGCTTCGGCCCAGGACGCCTCGGGGTCGCCTCGGTCGATGTGAACGAGCCAGGCCTCGGCTGCGGTGCGGGCGGCGTCTTTCGCACGATCGGGGGCATGATCGGGGGCATGATCGGTCTGCATGGTCACCTCCACTTCACATCAGGGGTCGCGACGGGTCAGGATTCGGACACGGGAGGGACGAGCAGATCCTCCAGAAAGAAGGCGGAGAGCTCACTGCGCCCGGACAGCCCCGCTTTGCGGTAGACCTCGTGCGCCTGCTGGCGAACGGTGCGCTCCGAGGTCGAGCGCACCCCGGCGACCTCCCTGTGACTCAGCCCTTTGAGCAACAGAAGGGCGACCTGGCGCTCGGCGTCGGTCAAGCTCCAGCGATCGAACTGGACGCCGATGGAGGCACCGAGTCCCGCGAGCGCCTCCTGGGCCTCGGTGCGCCAGCGGGTGGCCTCGGCCCGTGCCGCGTCGATGTCGCGCTCCAGCGCCACCACCGAGCGACGAGCCTTCCAGAGTCCCACCCACAACCAGATGGCGCCGCCGGCCGATACCGTGGCGAGCACGCCTTCGACCAGGAGGTGAGGCAGCCCGGCACCCGCCCGATCATCGAGCAAGAGGTCGGTGGCCACGAGTACAGCCACCAGGGTGAGCACCCCGATCGCCCATTTGAGTCGCCCTGTGACGTCATCCTGGTCGGAATCCAGGGGATCGCCAAGGGGGCTCCCAATCGGTAATACCTTGGTATCCATCAAGTTGACTCGGCGTATGTCGTTTGTCGGATAGTCGAGGGCGGAGAGCCGACCAAAATTGCGGTGTGGTTCAGTTCAACATCGCCCCAACTCCGGGAGTCGTATCATGAAGAAGCCCCTCAAGATTGCCCTCGGGACCGCTGCGGGTCTCCTGGTGGCCCTGCAGTTCGTTCCCGTCGATCGCAGCAACCCGCCCGTGACCCCCACACTCGCGCTCGCGCCTCCGGCCGGTGAGGTCGCTGACATCATGCAGGCCGCCTGCAACGATTGCCATACCAACCAGACGGTCTGGCCCTGGTATTCCAAGGTGGCCCCGGTCTCGCTGCTGGTCGCCGACCATGTCGTCGAGGGGCGCGAGCACCTCAACTTCTCGACCTGGGGCGAGCAACCAGCGAAACGCCGCGATCACAAGCTCGAGGAGTTCATCGAGATGGTCGAAGACGGCTCGATGCCCATGCGCTCATACATACTGGCGCATCCGGAGGCCCGCTTGAGCGATGAGGCCCGGCAACAGTTGATTGCATGGGCCCGCGCCGAGCGTGCTCGGATCCAATCCGAAGCCGGCTTCGGTGAGGCCGACAACGCCGGCTGACTACTCGGCCGAAAGCGCCAACGTCTCGTGTACGATCCGTTCCTGTTCCCGAGCGTGGTCGCCGGCCTTGCCTTCGGCGGGGCTGGCCCGCTCGGGACGGGCGACATAGCGCAGCGGGAGTTCCCGTGGCACCACAGCGCGTAGGCGCGGACCCATGAAGGTGAGCGCGCCCATGTTCCGAGGCTCCTCCTGGGCCCAGACCACCTCTTCGAGGTCGGGATAGGCCGAGACCAGCGCAGTGAGGTCTTCGGTGGGAAAGGGGTAGAGTTCCTCGACTCGTGCCACGGCCACGTGGGGTGCTTCGTCGCGGCGGGCGTGGCCCTGGATATCGTAGTAGAGCTTGCCGGTGCACAGAACGAGGCGTCGAATCGTCTTGCGGTCTTCGACGTGGGGATCGTCGAGCACGGTCCGGAAAGCCTTGTCGACCAGTTCGGAGACCGTCGAGGTGGCCGCGGGCAACCGGAGCAGACTCTTGGGAGTCATGACCACGAGGGGCCGTGCCGGGCGCCAGATCGCCTGTCGTCTGAGGAGGTGGAAGTACTGGGCCGGCGTCGTCGGATAGACGACTCGCATGTTGTCTTCGGCGCAGAGCTGGAGGAACCGTTCCAGCCGGGCCGACGAATGCTCCGGACCTTGTCCCTCGTATCCGTGCGGGAGGAGCAGGGTGAGGTTGGAGATCTGTCCCCACTTCGCACGACCCGACGAGATGAACTGGTCGATGGCGACCTGGGCGACGTTGACGAAGTCGCCGAACTGGCCTTCCCAGAGCACGAGATCTCTCGTACTGGCCACCGAATAGCCGTATTCGAAGCCGATCACCCCCGATTCGGTGAGGGGCGAGTTGAAGACCGCGAGGCGCCCCTTGCCGAGGCTCGCCAGCGGCATCGTGACGGCGCCGGTCTCGGCGTCGTGCAGCACGATGTGGCGATGGCTGAAGGTGCCTCGTTGGGCGTCCTGCCCCGTGAGACGCACCACGTACGATTCCAGGAGGAGCGAGCCGATGGCGAGAGCCTCGCCGTAGGCCCAGTCGAGCTGGGTATCGGGGCCGAGCGGCTCGTGACGCCGCCGCAGTTGACGTTGCAACTTCGGATGGATCTGGAAGCCGGCGGGCACCGCGACCGACGCGGCGTTGACCTGTGCGAGCACACCCAGTGGCACCGCCGTGTCGGGCTCCTCGACCTCGACGGTGCTCTCCGGCTCGGGGGCGTCGATCTTCTTCTGGGCTTTGACGGCGTCCTGGGCCTCGCGGAGCCGCTCGAGCACACGCTCCTCGATGGCCTTCGCCTCGTCGTCGGTGACGACCTCGGCCGCGACCATGCGGTCGGCCCATTTCGTGCGCACGGTGGGGTGTCGCGCAATGACGTCGTAGAGCCGTGGTTGGGTGTAGGCCGGTTCGTCGCCCTCGTTGTGTCCGTGACGGCGGTATCCGATCAGGTCGATGACCACGTCGTCGTGGTATTGCTCGCGGTACGCCATGGCGAGGCGGATCGCGGCGAGGCAGGCCTCGGGTTCGTCGGCGTTGACGTGGAGGATCGGAAAGTCGAATCCCTTGGCGAGATCGCTGGAGTACCGGGTCGAACGCCCGTCGCCCGGCAGGGTGGTGAAGCCGATCTGATTGTTGGCGATGATGTGGATCGTGCCGCCCACCGTGTAGCCCGCGAGGCGCGCCATGTTCAACGTCTCGGCCACGATCCCCTCGGCAGCGAAGGCCGCGTCGCCGTGGATCAGGATCGGCACCACCCGATCCGGGTCCTGTACTCGTGCAACCGGTCCATCGAACTGCCAGGCACGCGCCATGCCCATCACCACCGGATTGACGAATTCCAGGTGACTCGGGTTCGGAGCGAGAACCACATCCAGGACCGAGCCCTCGGCGAGCGGATAGTCGCCACGCGCACCGTGGTGGTACTTCACGTCTCCGGTACCGGCCACATGAAGCACTCCACCACCCTTCATCCCCTCGAATTCCCGCAAGAGGTCTTCGTAGGGCACCTGCAGGATGTGGGTGAGCACGTTCAGCCGGCCGCGGTGCGCCATGCCCAGCACCACGGTACGACCCCCGCGCAACGCGGCCTCTTCGAGCGCCAGATCGAGCATCGGCACCATCATGTCGGTGCCCTCGATCGAGAACCGCTTCTGACCGAGATAGGCCCGGTGGAGGAACTGCTCGAAACCCTCGACCTGCGACAACCGGTCGAGCACCTGGGTCTGTTCGTCGACGCTCAGCGGGCGCGTATGGACACCCGATTCGACCTGGGCCCACAGCCAGCGCACACGTACCGGGTCTTCGATATGCTCGAACTCGTAGCCGATGTGTCCCGTGTAGGCGGCTTCGAGCCGCTGAAGGGCGGCGGACACGGATTCGCCTTCGCGTGCGCCTTCCATGACGAGTGAGGCGGGGAGCTGGGCGAGCTCCTCCATCGAGGTGCCGAAGAACGAAGGATCGAGCTGGGGATGCGACGGCGACTGCAGCCCCAACGGGTTGACCTCGGCACTGGTATGCCCGTGGTCCCGGAAGGCCTGGATGAATGAGGTCGCGCGTGAGACCAGGGGGAGGAGCGCCCGGAGGTGGGAGATCTCGTCCGCGTCGCGCGCCGAGGTGCCAACCCCCGACACGGAAGCCACCGCCACGGGCGACGCCGGCGCCGGTGCGACCGAGACCGGCGCGACCGAGACCGTGGCCGACGACGCTGCCGAAGCCGGCGGACGGTCGCCGTTGTGCCCCGATTCAGGCGTCAGCCCCTCGGGAACCAGAAGACCCGCTGCGCGGGTGACCTCGGTTCCCCTCTCGAAGAACTCGCGCCAGGCCTCGGGAACCGCAGCGGGATTGCGCGCGAACTCCTCGTAGAGAAGCTGCACGTAGGGGGCGTTCTGGCTGTCGAACGTGTTGTCGCTCATCTACGCGAACATCCGTATGCGCGGAGTACGCCCGGGCCGTCGCAGCGGCGCCGAGCCTGGAGTGCCCTCTAACCTATACGAATTCGGGTCGGCGGCGAGGCCTTTGCGTCGACGCCCTCGCCGCCTACCCTCTTTGGACCATGTCCCACACCGTACCCCCCTCCAGCGCACGGGTCCGTGAGGCCCGCCTGCCCGGACCCGTGCCCTGCTATGCCCATCCTCGGTGGCTCGACGAGCTGCCCTGGCTGATACAGGGCATCACCGCCGCTGCCGGGGGGGCGACCCCCTTCGATCTGGGCCTCTTCACGACAACGCCGACCGAACGGGTTCAACATCATTGGGAGACGCTGAGAACGGCGTTGGGCGTCGGAGCGGCGGTCCACGCCCGTCAGCTCCACGGATCGGGTGTCCGCACCCACGCCGAGCTCCCGCCGGGTCTCCTGGTCGCCAATCCCTGCGATGGACACCTGACTCGTGCGCCGGGCCTGCTCTTGACGGTGGCGGTCGCCGACTGTGTCCCCGTGACTCTCGTCGATTCCGTGTCCCGGACGGTGGCGGTCCTGCATGCCGGCTGGCGTGGCGTGGTGGCGGGGGTGATCGAGGCCGGGGTGGCGGGGTTCTCGCAGCGGTTCGGGATCGGGGGCGCGGCGTTGGCCGCTCACCTCGGACCCGCCATCTGTGGCGCGTGTTACGAGGTGGGGCCGGAGGTGCATCGCGCGCTCGGTGAGCCGGAGCCGCCTGGTGCCCGGCCGATCGATCTTCGCCGGGTCGTCGCGGGGCGGCTCGTGCGTGCGGGGCTGGAGGCCACTCGCATCACGGTATCGGAGTGGTGCACACGGTGCGGCGATTCTCCGTTCTTCTCGCACCGTGGGGGCGACGCGCAACGGCAGGTCGCCTTCGTGGGGATTCGCGCCGACACACCGTGATCGATCCTCGGGTGGGCCTCTGCTCTGTCTGCTCGCATGCGCGAATCACCGGCAACCGTCGCGGATCGACCTTCTACCTGTGTGGGCGGTCTATCGTCGAACCCCGATTCCGCCGCTATCCGGTCCTGCCGGTGGAGGCATGCGAGGGTTGGGAGCCGTCTTCCGATCCCTCGAGAAATGAGAGCAGGCGCTCGAGCGATGGGCCCGGGAGCTCTTCGACCACCTGATGCCCGCAGTCCTCCAGCACCTCGAGGCGCCCCCTGGGCAGGGCGTCGGCGAGGCGGTGACCCAGGGCCAGCGGCACCACTCGATCCTGGCGTCCCCAGAGGCACAGGGCGGGCACGTCGATTTCAGGAAAGCGAGCCGTCAGGGTGTCGAGATCATCGGGCACGATCTCTCGCGCGCAGTCGAGGAAGGCACGCCGCCGCGCACCCTCGCGCATGGGAGCCGCGTACGCCTCGACGCGGGTGGCCGTCACGGCAGATTTCTGCACCACGATGGCTCGCATCGCCGTGCGCACCAGCCATCGCTTCGGCACGAGGGCAAACCCGAGGGCTGCCAGCGATCCCCGACGAGCGAGATGGACGAAGGGAGGCTCCTTCTGCGGATAGGCGGCGCCGGCCACGCTCACCAACCCCGCCAGCCGTGCGGGCTCTCCCGCCCGGGCGCGGTCCAATAGATCCAGCGCGACCAGTAGCCCCACTCCACCACCCAGGGAATGGCCGATCACCGTGCATCCGCGCAGGTCGAGGCTGCGGATCAGTCCGATCACCGGCGTCGCGAGTCCACTGGGCGAGTAGTCCTGGCCGGGGGGCACGGGAGCCGAACCGAAGCCGGGCAGATCGATTCGTACGCAGGTGTAGCGCGTGACGAGGCCCGGCATCCAGGGATCCCAGTGGCGGAGGTTGGCACCGAAGCCGTGGAGAAAGACGAGGGGGGCGCCGCGACCCTCGATCGTCCACGAGAGGCTGTCGTTCGTGCCCTTCACGGTCCGTCGAGGCGCCAGCGCGTCGCCCCCCGGGTGACAGCCTCTTCGGCCAGATGGGGGTGGCAGGTGAACAGGAACACCTGACGCTGCCGGGAGGTGGACTGCAAGAGGTCGAGGCCCGCCCGGCGACGACGCGCGTCCCAGTTGACGAACACCTCGTCGAGGAACAGCGGCAGGCGAGGGCCGTCGTCGTCGAGACGATCCACGAGTGCGAGACGAAGCGCGATGTAGATCTGCTCTCGGGTGCCCGTCGACAGGGGCGGACCGACGTCGATCCCCGCGGGCAGAGCGGGGCCGCTCACGCGCAGGGTACGGGATCGCTCTCCGGCCACTTCGACCCGGGTGTATCGTCCGTCGGTGAGTTGGGCGAGATGGGTGCCCGCGCGCCTGAGGATCTCGGGTTGATGGAGTTCGCGGACCCGAAGATCGGCCTCCTCGACGACGCGCGACAGGATCCAGAGCCGGTCGTATTCGCGGCGCAATCGGCTGCGTTCTTCGCGAAGCCGGAGGATCTCGCCTTCGAGCTGGTCCGGGGTCTCTTCACCGTCCGGCAGGGTGAGACGGGACTCGAGGTCGGCTTCCCGGGCCCGCCACTCCTCGATCCGCTGGCTGAGTGCGTCGATCTCGCTGTGGACGTCGGAGATCGGATCCGGATCGTCGACCCACGCGGCACCCTCGCTGCGGGCCCGGGCCAGTTCATCGGTCAGTTCATCGAGGTCGGGGTGTTCGGCCTGGAGTCGCAGGGCACGTTGCTCGGCTTCGCGTGCCGCGGCGAGGCAGTGAGCGGCGATCTGGGCTCCGGCGCGTGGGTCGTCGGGGGAGAACGCCCGCAACGTGGTCTCGAGTGCGCTCAATCGGGCTTGGAGGCCGTTCATGCGTTGGGTGGCGTCGTCGATGCGCCGGTCGATGAGGTCGCCCTGGGCCATCGCTCGCTGGGCTGCGGCCGCTCGCACTCGCGCGTCGTTCAGACGTGCCTGGAGCAGGGCTGCGGTACCGGCGGCCTCTGCGGTGGGAGTGTTCGGGCTCAGCGTTGCCAGCTCCCGTGCTTCAGCGTCGAGGTCGTCGAGCAGGGTGCGTGCTCCACGCAGCTCCGCCTCGAGATCGTCGCGGTCGCGGAGCCACTGTCGGCAACGGTCGATCCGAGTCGACAGGAGCGGATCGGGGGTGTCGCCCACCAACAGCCCTGCCCGATCCAGGAGTTCAGCCACTGCGGCGCGGGCGTCGCGTTCTGCGTCGGCTCGGACCGTCCCGGCCTGCGCGACGGCGCGAGCCTGGGATTGCGCCGCCGCCTGTTGCCGTCGCCGGAGCTGGATCTCGCGCAACCCGAGCGCGCCGAGGGTCACCGCGAGCACCCCCAGGGGGAGGAGGGCGCCCGCGCCGAGCATGTCACGGCCGAGGCCGGCTGCAATGCCCACCACGACCGCGCCCAGGACGAGCGCCCACCCAAGCAGCGAGCCGCGGGTCTGCGGCGGAAGCGGCGGTCGCGGCACCTCGGCGGCGGCCTGCTGCCGGCGCCACGCCTCTTCCCACCGGGCGAGAGCCTGGGTCAGTACCGGACGGGGCAGATCGACCAGCGCCGCCAGGTCGGGGCCGGCGCGCCAGGGTAGCTGGTCGATCTCGTCGTGCAGTCTGCGGTCGAGGCTCCTCACCTCCTGCTCGACGGCTTCGCGACGAGCCCGGACCGGCTCGGCTGCGGCGACCCGGCTCCGAAAGCCCTCGATGTCGATTTCACGCTCGAGGATCCGGGTATCGTCGAGTGTACAGGCTTCGATCTCGGACGTCGTGCCGGCACGCTCGGTGGCGAGGGTCTGGAGTTCGCGGTGCGCCTCGGCAACGGCGTTGCTCAGGTAGTCGAGCTCTCGTACCGGATCGGCCGGGAGCCCCTCGAGGCGCTTCGCATCGCCCGCCCGCAGATGCAGCTCCGCGATATGGGCGAGTTCCGTGCGCACGGGGATCAGGGCCCGCAACCGAGTGAGTCGGGCCTGCTCGTCGAGGCGGGTGTTTCTCGCCGATTCCAGTACGCGACGGATCTCCAATAGCCTTGCCGCATCGGCTCGTCGACCCGCACTGCGGGCCCGTACCTCGGGCCGGCGTCCGGTGGCTATCCGAATCGCCTCGCCCAGGCTCCTCACTCTCGGATTGCCCCGACGGTCCGGTCGCCAGAGTGCACGAGCCTCGGCCTCGAGCTCTTCGATCACCTCACGTGCCGGGCGCAGGTCGGTGGCGCCCAATCGACCGAGAATACGGTCCTGAACGGCGTCCCACCCCTCGTCCTGGAGAGATGCGAGTTCGGCGAGGGTCAGGGCGAAGACTTGGCGAAACACCTTCTGGGGAACGTGTGAGACGAAGGGCAGGTCGTCGTTGCGGAGGCTTTCCGAACGTCCCCCGCGCATGAGCGTCGCAGAAGGAGTCGACAGCAGGCGCCGCGTCACCTCGACCACAGCCCCGTCCGCGGTCTCGATCACGCCCCGACCAGCGAGCTCCGCACCATTCCAGGGAGCATGGGGGTGCCGCTCGGACGACGTCGGATAGATGCCGTAGAGCAGGGTGCAGAGAAACTCGAACAGGGTGCTCTTTCCGGCCTCGTTGGGGCCTTCCACCACGACGAAATCACCGAGGTCGCCCGACCCCGACGAGAGATCGCGGAGACCGCCGAATGCCGCGATCTCGAGGCGCCGGAATCGCATCAGGAGGAGCGCAGCATACGCGAGGCCAGATCGGCGTCTGCGCCCTCGAGAGTTCGGCGCAGGTAGGTCTGCAGGTCCTCTTGCCGGGGGTCCCAGCCCTGAAGGCCGGTTTCGAGCCCTTCCAACGAGCCGTCGCCATTGAGCAACGCCTCGAGTGCACGCAACCCCCAGCCCAGGGCGTCGTCCCGGTCGCGATGGGTTCGGGGATCGAAGGGAGGGTGGAGGGCGTCGACCTGGACGACCACGTCGACGGCACCGAGTTCGCCGGTGAGCTCGGCCTCGAGGGTCTCGCGTTCGGCAACGCTGCGTAGTTGCCGCCAGAGTGGAGAGCCGCCGACCAGTCGCACGCGGATCATCCAATCGGCAGCCGTGCCCGGGTCGTCGGCCAGCTGGTCCTCCCAGCGCCGCGCGATGGTGCGCGTCAGTGCGTCGAGCGACTCGGTGGTGGCGAGGCCGTCGACCTCGACCGTTTCCCAACGGATCGGCCCGAGACTTCGAAACTCCACCTGGGCCGTACCCGCACCGTCGAGCGTCACGAGCAACCCGCCCCGGGGTCCGGACTCGGCTGGGGTTCGGCCCTGGATGTTGCCCGGATAGTGGATCGCCGGCTCCGTTTCCAGCTCCTGGCGCCGATGCACGTGGCCCAGCGCCCAGTAGTCGAACCCGGTGGCACGAAGCGCCGCGAGGGTCGTCGGCGCGTACCGTCCGTGGTCGTCGGCCCCCTGTGAGGAGCCGACCTGCGTGTGGAGCACCGCCACTTCGGGGAGCATTCCCTCGGGTCGCGGAAAACGCGGGGTGAGGTCGTCGCTCTCGCTCGCGGTGGCATGACCGACCGCCGTGACGTACCCGGCTGCCTGGCCCCGACGATCGTGCACGAGCACACGCAAGGCCGTGGGACCGTCGGCCACGTGTACGCCCCGAGGCCACTCGATGGCGCCGCGACGCCCTGGATCGGTGCCCGGGTCGTGGTTTCCGGTGGCGTAGACGACCGTTACGCCCCGCTCGGTCAGTCGCTGGAGCTGGGTCAGGAGAAAGCGCTCGGTCTCGAACGAGAGCAGATCGCCGTCGAAGAGGTCACCGGCGATGACCACGGCGTCGAGCTCTTCGTCGAGGGTGAGGTCGACCGCTCGACGAAAGGCCTCCCGGACGCTTTCGCGCAGGCGGCGGCGCACCCCGGCGGCCCGGCCGGCAAAGGGTGTGTCGAGATGGATATCGGCAAGGTGGAGAAAGCGCATCACCCACAAGCTAGGCGAGCAGGCGGGCGAGGGGAGGGGGGAGCGGGCCGGTTCTCGTGCACTCGTTCCGACCGACCTCGATCTTGTCTATCTTGGTGGACCTACCTATCGGCGTGCCGGGAACGAACCAACGCGGGTTCCCCGGGATTGCCGAGGACCAGCCACACCCCATGAGCGACACCACAAAAGCGGCGGTCACGCGCATCCGTACGGACTCTCCCACCGTCGACGCCGTTTGTCGGCAACTCGAGCGGAGGGTCGGGCCCGAAGAAGCGCCCCTCGCCGTCGCCTTTGCCGAGATCTTCTTCTCGAAGGCGACGCCGGACTTTCTCCACGAACGCAGTACCGATGCGTTGACCCATCTCGTCATCGGTGCATTCCGGTTCCTCCAGGAGAGCCGTCCCGACCGGGTCGACGTCTCGGTGTTCAATCCCGACACCGACAACGAGGGATGGTACGCCCCGGTCACGGTGATTCGGACCGACATCTCCGAACGCCCCTTCGTGGTCGACACGATCCGCGAGTTTCTCCACTCCCAGGATCTCCCCATCGAGCACAACGTGTATCCGGTGATGCACGTCAGTCGTGACGACAGCGGTGCCATCGTCCGGATCATGCCCTCGTCGGAAGGGGGCACGCGCGAATCCTTCGTGCACTGCGAGGTGACCCGGGTCGCCGACGAAGAGACCCTTCGCGTGATCGAGGAGGGCCTCGAATCGCGGTTGCGCGACGTGAAGAGCGCCACCGACGATTTCAAGGAGATGATCCGCGCCCTCGACATCACGGCGGGTGAACTCGCCGCCAGCGCCGATGTGCTTCCCGATCGGCAGGACGAGCTCGAGGAGATTCGCACCTTTCTGGCCTGGCTCAAGGAAGACGCCTTCGTGTTCCTCGGATACCGGGGCTACAACCTGATCGAGCTCGAGGGCGAGACCTTCGTCCAGGTCGAGGCCGACTCCGGCCTCGGGATCCTGCGAGACGAGGCGGAGTCGTCGTACGCAGACCCCGTGTCGCTCGATGAAATGCCGGAGGGGGTGCGGGGTCTCGCGCTGGGGGGACCGCTGCTGATCATCAGCAAGACCAACGCCGAGTCCACGGTGCACCGACGTGCCCGGATGGACTATATCGGCGTCAAGAAGATCGGGCCGGATGGGGCCGTGCTGGGTGAGCGGCGATTCGTGGGGCTCTTCACCTCGAGAGCATTCAGTGAGCAGGCGGAGCGGATTCCGATTCTGCGCAAGAAGCTCCATGAGATTCTCGATACCGCCGGGGTGGCCGCGGGTTCGCACGATTTCAAGGAGATCAACACGATCTTCAACTCGATGCCGAAAGAGGAGTTGTTTCTCACCTCGGCTGAGGAGATCGGGCGGGACATCCATACGGTCCTGACCACCTACCACTCCGAGGGAGTCCGGGTCACGCTGCGCAATGACCCACTGCGGCGGGGTGTGTCGGTGATGGTCATTCTTCCGAAGGAGCGCTTCAGCGCCGATGTACGGCGGCGTATCGCCAAGGCGCTCACGGAGACCTTCGAGGGTGAGGTGCTGAACTACCACCTCGCCCTGGGTGCCGGAGACCAGGCGCGCCTGCACTTCTACGTGGCGGGTACGCCTCAGCGCATCGCCAGGGCCGACGCCGGTACGCTCGAGGCCCAGATCCGGGAGTTGATCCGGACCTGGACGGATCGGGTCCGGGAGGGGCTGGAACGGGTTCGCCCCGCTGACGAGGCCCGGCGTCTGGCCCGACGGTATGGTGAAGCATTCAGTCCCGAATATCGTGCCTCGTCGTCTCCGAGCACGGCGATGAGGGACATTCTCGAACTCGAGGCCATGCGGGCGGACGACCGCACGATGGCCGTGGCGTTCAGCAATCCCACCGAACATCTCGAGGCAGCGGGCGACGAGCCCGTCACCGAGTTGAGGCTGTATCTCCACGGCGGGCGCATGATTCTCTCGGACTTCATGCCGATCCTGGAGGACTGCGGACTCCGGGTCGTGGCGGTCAGTCCCTTCGAGGTGGATGGCCCCGAGGTCGATCGTGCGATCATCTATACCTTCGCACTTCAGGATGCCGCCGGCCGTCCCCTCGACGTCGAGGCCGTCAGCACGATCCTCGGGCAGACCGTGCTCATGGGTCGCGTGGGCGACGTCACCAGCGATACGCTCAACGCGCTGGTCGTGAAGGCGGGACTGCACTGGCGCGATGTCGACGTGCTCCGGACCTATGCCGGGTTCGCCTTCCAGGCCGCGGCGGTGCCGTCACGTCTGTCGGTGCCGGCGGCCCTGGTGAAGTACCCCGACATCGCCGAGCTGCTCGTGTCCTGGTTCGCCGCCAAGTTCGACCCGCGGGTCGGATCGGCGATGCCGGAGCGGGTCGAGCTCATCGAGGCGATCCGCGCGCGGTTCCAGCTTGCGCTGAAGGATGTGGAGCTTCTGGCCGATGACCGTGCCCTGCGCCGGATCGCCGATCTGATCGAGGCCACGGTCCGCACCAACTACTATCGGTGCGGGGGGCGCGTACCCACCCGGCGGTCGGGAGGAGTCCCATACACATCGTTGAAGTTCGATGCGGACAAGCTCCAGACCATCGGAAAAACGCGCCTTCGCAACGAGGTCTACGTCCGTTCGTCGCGCATGGAAGGTGTGCATCTGCGTGGCTCCAAGGTGGCCCGTGGTGGCATTCGCTGGAGCGACCGTCCCGACGATTTCAGGACCGAGGTGTTGGGCCTGGTCAAGACGCAGATGGTCAAGAACGCCGTGATCGTGCCCGGGGGTTCAAAGGGGGGATTCGTTCCGACCCGGCTGCCTGCGGAGCCGGAGGCGCGGGGTGAGGAAGCCAAGGAGCAGTACCGTACCTTGATTCGGGGGCTGCTCGACATCACCGACAATCTCGATCCGGAAGGGGGCAACATCGCTCCCGAGAACGTGGTGTGTTGGGACGATCCCGACCCCTATCTCGTGGTGGCGGCCGACAAGGGCACCGCGAAGTTCTCCGACGTGGCCAATGCCGTGTCGGAGGAGTACGGCTTCTGGCTCGGCGATGCGTTCGCGTCGGGTGGATCGCATGGATATGACCACAAGTCCGTGGGGATCACGGCCCGTGGCGGGTGGGAATCGGTGAAACGGCACTTCCGGGAGCTGGGCAAGGACGTCCAGACGGAGGCGTTCACGGTCGTCGGTATCGGAGACATGAGCGGTGACGTGTTCGGCAACGGCATGCTGCTTTCCGAGCAGATCCGGCTGATCGCAGCGTTCGATCATCGCCATGTGTTCATTGATCCCGACCCCGATCCGGCGTCGAGCTTCGCCGAACGCAAACGGCTCTTCGAGGTCGGACGCTCGTCCTGGGCCGACTATGACGAGACCCTGCTCAGCCCCGGGGGGATGATCGTTCCGCGGGGGTCGAAAGAGGTGGTCCTGACGGACGAAGCCAGGGCGGCGCTCGGGTTCGAGACCGATCCGGGTGTCATGGACGGTGAGACCCTGATTCGTGCAGTGCTCCGGGCACCGGTCGAGTTGCTGTGGAATGGGGGGATCGGGACCTACGTCAAGGCATCGTTCGAGACGCACGTCGATGTGGGAGACACCTCGAACAATGCGGTGCGTATCGACGCCTCCGAGCTGCGTTGTACGGTGGTGGGCGAGGGAGGCAACCTCGGCTTCACCCAGGCGGCACGTGTTCAGTACGCGCTTGCGGGAGGGCGCATCAACACCGACGCCCTCGACAACTCGGGCGGCGTCTCCCTCTCCGACCGCGAGGTGAACCTCAAGATCCTGCTGGGTCCATCGGTCCGGAAGGGGACTCTGGTGCCGGCGGAGCGCAACGAACTGCTCGAGGCGCTCACCGACGACGTGGCCGAGCGCGTCTTGAGCGACAACTGGTCACAGGGCCTCGCCATCTCGCTCGATGAGATTCGGCAGGCCGATCAGCTCGACGAGTTCCGGGACGTGATCACGCGCCTCGAGCGGGCTGGACTGCTCGATCGCGTATCCGAAGGGCTGCCGACCTTCGAGGCCCTGGTCGAACGCACCGAGTCGGGGAGCGGACTGACTCGCCCCGAGCTCTGCGTGCTGCTGGCCTACTCGAAGCTTGCCGTGAAGGCCGACGTGATCCACACGACGCTGCCCGATGCGGTGGCCATGGAGCGCTATCTCACGGGGTACTTTCCGAGAGAGGCCATCCGCAAGGCGGGGTCCGAGCAGCTCACGGCGCACCCCTTGCGGCGGGAGATCGTCACGAGTCAGCTGACGAACGACCTCGTCGACATCATGGGGTCGACCTTCGTCAATCGGTTGGTGCGCGACACCGGTCGAACCGGTGCCGAAGTCGTACGTGCCTGGGTGATCGCTGCACGACTCGCCGATCACACACGGTTCCTGGGCGAGTTGTCGTCCGGCGCGGGACGGGCCCTCGCAACCGCCGATGTATATCGGTGGCTGTTGGGACTGGGGCGCGTCCTCGAGCGCACGACCCGGTGGGTACTCAAGAACGTCCCTGCTCAGGTCGACACGGCCCATGTGATCGACGAGAACCAACCGGGTCTCGAGGTGTTGAGGCGTCAGTTCGGCGAGCTGGTCACCGGCGAAGACCACAAGATCTTCCTGGGACTGGCCGGCGATCTCGAACAACTGGGTGCCGACCCCACCTTCGCCCGGGAGATGGTCACACTCCGTTTCCTGGATCAAATGCTCGAGATCCTGCGGGTGGCACGGGAGACCGGAGGTGACCCGGTCGATACCGCCAAAGCCTATTTCCGGGTTTCGGAGCTGTTGTGGGTGCCCTGGCTACGCGAGGCGATCTTCAACAGCGCTGGAGACGGTCGGTGGGAACAACGGGCGGCCCATGCGTTGGCCGACGACCTCCCCCGTGCCCACCATCGCAGGGTGACACAGGTCATCCGCGAGCGGGGCGCCGCCCTCGATGTCGATGCGGCGGCGACCCGACTGCTCGAAGAGCGGCACCGAGACGTCGAGCGGTTTCGGCACCTTCTCGACGAGATCCACGGCGAGCAGCAGATGACCCTGTCGGGGCTGTCGGTGGCGGTGAGGGAGATCACGGCGTTGTCCGAGAGGGTGAACCTGCCCGGAACCGGGCGTCAGGAGTCGGCGGCTGCGAAGACCTCGTCGACGTAGCGATCGAGCCCGGCCAGCACCTGAACGACATCAGGCTTGGTCTTGGCCGACGCCAGTTCGGTGGCGAACCGCATGAGTACGTCCCGGACCGCGTCACGAGGGCCGGGGCCCTGGTTCGCCTTGCGGCGACTCCGGCCGGACCCGGTGGCCGCCTGCCGGGCCGCCCTCTTCTTCTTCCGCTTCTTGCGCGTCCCTGACGCGTCGGCCGCCTTGCGCTTCACCTGAAGCGGATAGCGGGCGTGGAACTGCTTGAGGGTGAGCGCTCCGACCGAGGGTACGGCCGCCTTCATCTTCTCGAACAACTCGATGGACCCCATGGTGGGGGTCTCTGCGAGTTCTGTCTCGACCAGGGCCATGACTTGCGGGTCGGTGGTCGCCATGCGGGTCTCCTGCACGATGGATGGGTGTGTGGCGTTCGTAGCCCCGATGATACCACAACCAGCAGCCGCATCACAGGATCAGTGGCGGGCTCAACGCCCTCCGAGCCGCACGAACACCGAGGCCTGGAATCCCCTGAGGTCGTCGTCGTCGGCGAGAAAGAGTGCGTCGGCTCCTCGCACGGCTCGAAAGCTCGCCACACCCCCGACCGCACCCACCCGGCCGAGTGGAAACCAGGCGACGAGGCCCGGTTCG
Organism: uncultured Gemmatimonadaceae bacterium; assembly: GCA_964521385.1. GTDB lineage: Bacteria > Gemmatimonadota > Gemmatimonadetes > Longimicrobiales > Gaopeijiaceae > Gaopeijia. The sequence goes on from CAZFRU010000002.1 coordinate 38,771, forward strand.
ACCACCACGAAGGTCTCGGTGTCGAATCGTGCGCCCACGGCGAGAGTGCGCAAGGTGGCCGCGCCGCCGCCGACCAGGAGTCGCGCCGCCAGGTAGGTACGCGGAATATCGATCTCGGCGATCCCCCCGCCGTAGCCCAGGCTCAACTCGAGTCCGGAGCCCGAGAGTACGGGGCCGTCACTGATCCGCCGCAAGAGGGACCAGGCGCCGCCACCCAGGCGGACCCCGTGGGGGAGATCGACCAACGCGACGACGCCCGCCTGTCCCGACGTCACACCGGCCAGACGGGTGAGCCCCAACTGGAGCTCGACGATCCCCGGGATCGTGGCCGGGTCGTTCGTCGTCTCCTGGGCGGTGACGGGCGCTACCGCGAGAGCCAGGACGATGGCGATTCCCGCAATGCTCCACGCATATCTTGGAGGAGTGGTGGGCTCGGGGGTCATGCACGCGGGGGCGTCACGGTGGGCAGGATGTGTCGAACGGTGGCACTCGGTTGCCGTTGCGACGAGCTCGTCCTGTATTATAGGGCTTCAGACGCCGAATGGGCGTATTCCCTGAGCCGGGCCACGCCCGGAAGGTGGTGGTACGGTTGATCGAGGACGGGTGGCGCCGTCGAGGATTCACCCTCGCGGAGACGCTGATGGTGTTGGCGATCATCGCCATCGGCCTGAGCATCGCCTCGATTGCATTCGGGAGCGCGCGCGAGCGAGCGGCTGCGCGCAACGCTGCACGCGTCTTCACGAGAGACCTGGCCCGTGCCCGCGCCTTCGCCGTGCGGGGACGCGAGTCGGTGGTGGTATCGTTTCGCGAGGACGATCCCGAGAACCTGGGCTATACGGTCACCTCGGCGGCGGGACGGGTGATCGTCGACCGCCGCTTCGTCGAGGGGGAAGACATCGTTCTCACCTCGATCGACCTCGCCGTAGCGGGGGATTCGTTCGCCTTCGACCGGTCGGGCACCGTGCGACTCCGCGATACCGACGACGGTCTCGGGACCGCCCTCTTCCGGTCGGGTGGGACGGCGTATGCGGTGCGGTTCAATGCTACCGGCGCGGCGCGCCTCGAGGTGAGATGAATCGGGCCCACCGTGGTTTCACCCTGATCGAGGTCACCGCAGCCGTGGTGATCTTCCTGATCGGCGTGCTCGCGGTCGTGAATCTGTCGGGGGCCATGTCGAGGCGACTCGAACGGGCCGCGGTCGGATCGGAGCTGGCGAGTCGGGCCGTGCAGCAACTCGACTCGATCCAGGGCCTGCCGTACACGACGGTCGTGCCCGGGTTCGCTGAAGACACCATCGTCGTGCGGGGTCGGATCTACTGGCGCGAGATCACGGTGGAGCAGTTCAGCCCCCTGTTGCGATCGATCGAGGTGTCGTTGAGCCCTGACGCCGACGTGGGTCCTTCACACACCCTGCACGGATTCCTGGGGGACCGTTGGTAGGGCGAGGGGTGCGCGGCTTCACCCTCGTCGAAGCCGTAGTGGCGCTAACCGTGTCGACATTGCTCGTCCTGTTGGCGGGGAACTTGTTTCTCGTGCAGGGCGACTTCTACGGGTTCCTCGTGCGTCGTGCGGAGGCCCAGGACAACGCACGGAGCATCTCCGATGTGGTCTCGTCCGACCTCCGCTCCATCATGGGCGGAGGACTCGTCGTGGCCGATTCGTCGCGGCTCGTGATTCGGCGGCCCATTACGCTGGGGGGGGTCTGTGCGGTGCAGGGCACGACCATCTTCGTCCATCTCGGGGGCGCCGACCGGATCGATCCCGAGGAGGTCTCCGGATTTGCGATCCAGGGCCCATCGGGCGGTTGGCGCTACTTCGCAGCGACCTGGGAGAGTCTGTACGGAGGGGGGGGAGCGGCCCCGGCCCGGAGATGTTTCGAGAGTGGCGCCGACACGACGGGTGCGGTGCCGGAGTACTTCCGCCTCAATCGTATCGCCATCGCCGCCGGGCGCCCGATCGTGCCCGGCGAGGCGGTGTTGATCTACGCGGAGAGGGAGTTCCGACTGAGGCCCTCGAGCATCGCCCCCCGGTCGAGGGGGCTGTTCGTGGGACCGCCCGGGGACGATCTGGTGGAGTTCGCGTCGGGGCTCGACAGCTCAGCGGGGTTCTCGTATCGCGTCGATGGACGCTACCGACCATCGGCCACGGGCGCACAGCGCAATCGCGTCGAGGTCGTGAGAATCAACCTGCGAGTGCGAGTTCCCGCTGAGACGATACGTGGTACCGACGCCACGGTGGACTGGGTGGTCGACGTGCCGTTGAGGCGCGATCCATGACCCTGCACCGGGGGGGTACGGTGCGAGGGCGCAGGGGTTTTGCCCTGGCCGTGGTGATCTTCGTGCTGTTCGCGGTGGGCATGGCGGCGCTCATCGGGTACGATGTGGTCGCCCTCGAGGCCGATATGGCGATCGGCCGAGGGCATGCCCTCGAGGCCGTGACCGCGGCCCGCTCGGGGCTCGACCGCTATGTGGCCGAACAGGTGGGCACGCCGGATACGGTGGCCTACGCCGTCGGCAACGCCACCGTGCGGATCACTCCGCGAAAAGTCGCCACCCTTGGTCCCGACGCCGATCTCTATTTCCTGGAGTCCGAAGCCGAAGTCGATGATCCGAGAAGGCCCGGTGCTCCCGCTCGGCGGCGGGCGGGCGTCTATGCTCGCCTCCATACCCGACCCGTACGGTCCGAAGCCGCAGCGCTGCTCTCGGCCGAGCAGGTTTTCGTGGGCTTCTTCAGTGAAATCAACGGACGGGATTTCTCGCCGGGTGGTGGCGTGTGTGCGCCGCCCTCCGACGTGGCCGGGGTCGCGGCCCGGGGCATGGCCCGATTCCTCGGCCCCCCTCAACTGGCCACCATCGACGGTGCACCCCCTTCGACTGTGGTCCCGAGCCATGCTGCGGTCCATTCGCTCACCGGAATTCGCTGGGACGTGCTGTCCGATCCCACCTTTCCGATCCCCTTCGACGGCACTCCGCCGGACTTTGCTTCGCTGCCGACCGATTCGTTTCCGCTCGTGCGAGCACCGGGTAGTTTGAGGGCCGGCCGGTCGTGGAGTGGCCGTGGTGTGCTGATCGTGCCGGGGACCCTCTTCCTGTCCAACGGGTTCGAGTGGGACGGCATCGTGCTCGCCGGCGCCATCGGATCTACCTTCAACCGGGACTTTCGGATTCGGGGTACCCTGATCGCCGGCCTCGATGCGCCGGGAGAGGGCCGGGTGTCATTCCTCTTCGGGGGTGAGATCTTGTACCACAGCTGCTTCGTCGCGGCCGCCAACCCTGCTCTCGGCTATCTGCAGCCGTTGGTGAACACCTTCTGGGAGGAACCGTAGGCGAAGCGGGTCGACGGTCTCGATCCCCTTGCGCGCACGGCGCGCACGATGTCACGATAGCGTTCGAAATACGCGGGAGCGGTGCCCCTCCCTCCCTGCTCGCGCCCGGTGGTGGGATGTCTCGTCGAGCCGCGCTCTGCGCGCGCAGGAGGTCACGGTATGGGTGGTAATGGAAGGGTCTTCCGAGAAGGTGTGATCGTTGGACTGATCGGGTTTTCCGTGGTTGCGGTGTTCTATGGGGTGTTCGACTTGTTGGCCGGTCGCGGAATCGCGTTCACGCTCAACATGCTCGGCAAGGTGTCCTTCGGAGGACTTCGCGACCCTTCGGTCCTGCAGTTGCCGGTGCCCATCGACACCGAGGCGATGATCGCCTACAACTTTCTCCATCTCATCGTCGCGCTGGCTGTGGGCCTCTTCGTGGCCAGCCTCGTCGCCCGCGTCGAGGATCGCCCCCGCATCGGCCCGCCCGTGGCGGGTATCCTCCTGGGGGGATACCTCATCACGGTGGTGGTCGTGATGCTGGTCACGCGCAATGTGGCCGAGCTTCTCCCCGTCTGGACGATCGTCGTGGTCAACACCCTCGCCGCGGTCGGTGGAGGCCTCTATCTGTGGCGAGCCCACCCGGGGCTGTGGGAGCGTGTGCGAGGGGTGTTCTAGGGCGAGGCACTTCGTCGCACGGAGGAACGCGCGCTCGTCGGACTGGCGTATGCAGGGCGGTCGCACGTGTGTATGCGTCCATGTCGCATTCACGGTATCGGGTCCGGACGGAGCTCGGAGACGAGATCCGCATCCGGCCTCAAGACGTCCCGAAGACAATCGAGGGTCCCGCAGCTCTGGCCACGGGACCCTCGGGTCGTCTCTCTGAAGAAGGCCGGGCTGGCGCCTGTTCCGTTTCAGCGACGCGGGCGGGAAAGAGGAACCTGCAGGCTCAGGCCAGCCGTGAGCAGGACATCGTGCTGAGCCTCCGAGTCGAAGCCCGACAGCGCCGGATCCAACCAGGACAGGTGGTCTCGTACGTCCAGTCGGAGACGCAGTGGTGGTGCTACGCGAATGTCGAGACCGCCTCCGAAGTTCATGGCGAAATCGACCTCGCTATCGACGTCTTGTAGATCGTAGTCGTAGATCTTGACGCCTGCTCCTGCGGCGAGGTACCCCTCGAGCCACTCGGTGAAGCGAGGTGCGTAGAGCCGGGTTCCGGCGCTGACGAGAAAGAGATTGACGTCGGCGAGCAGCGGCTGGTCGGTGTAGGTCGCGGTCACCTGCGTGGGTGCGAAGGTGCCTGCCAACTCCAGCGCGAAGCGGCTCGTGGGTCTAACGCCCACCGCAAGGCCGAATGCGGGGGCGGCGTCGAACTCCGCGCCGTCCAGTCGGATTCCGGCTCCGGCGTCGCTCGTGAGGGGAAAGGAGGAAGGCAGCTCCGTGGGAAAGAGCGCACCCCCTCCGAAGGCCGTGATCTCGATGCGCTTCGGTTGTTGCGCTGCAGATGGGCTCGCGACGGCCAGGGCGAGAATCGCGATCGCGGGGATGATCCAGATGGGTTTCATGGTAGGTCTCCTCATGGCTCCATGGTCATGAACTGCTTGTGACCACAAGTCTGGTGGGAGCGGTGGGCGTGGGCTGTGATGCGGCGCACGCCGAAGCACTCCGATCTGTTCTGTGACGTACGTCACATGCGAGGGCCGGCCGACCGTCTAGCTTGTGGTAGCGTTGGACCCGTGCGAGTGCGGGTCGTACCGCGCCTGCGGGCCGCCGTGCGATGCGAAGGTCATGAGGTGCCGGGTGGGCGAGCCGGACCGATGGCCCGGATACAGTTCGAATCCCTGGGGGAGTATGCGTCATGAGCAGTGAAACGATGGAGGTCCTGCGGACCCTGCCGATCTTCAACCGTCTCAGCGAGGACGCCCTGTCCAGCGTCGCGAGCCGTACCGTGATCAAGCGCTATGCGAAGGACAAGATGCTGTTCCGGCAGGGCGAGGAGGCACGAGGGCTGTTCGTCGTGGTGGCCGGGGCGGTGAAGATCTACCAGTCCGGGCCGGACGGCCGGGAGCAGACGCTGTATGTGGAGAGGCCCGGCCGCTCCTTCGCCGAGATCCCCCTCTTCGACGGGTCGTCCTATCCGGCGTCGGCCCGTGCCGCCGAGGAATCCCGCATCTTGTTCCTTCCACGAGATGCCTTCCAATGGCTCTATCGAAACAACCCCGACATCGCGGACGCCACGATTCGTGAGTTGGGACAGCGCCTGAGACGGCTCGTCCGCCTGGTGGACCGGCTCGCGCTCAAGAGCGTTCCCGCGCGGGTGGCGGCCACGCTCCTCGAGGTAGCCGCCGCCGCGGGGTGCGCCCGAGATGGGGGAGAGTTGGCGCTCCGGTCCACCCAGGAGGAGATGGCGGCTGAACTGGGGACCACGCGGGAGAGCGTGTCACGAGCCCTGTCGACGCTCAGGCGCAGGAAGGTCATCCGGACGGAGGGACAGAAGGTCCTCATCCTCGACTTCGAAGCGCTCCGCCAGACGGCTGGAGTGCCGCTCACCGCCGTCACTTCACTCCTGTTCGATCGGGCCGCCGAGAGTGGTACGCAGCTTCTCCAGGGGTGAGGAGAGACCCCCGGCGGCCGGGCAGCGTGTCCTGCGTCACGGACGGCGGCGCGGTGGCGCACGAGTTTGAGGACGGACGATCGAAGCATGACCTCAAGCCGGACCAGGAGTCGCAGCCATGACTACCACGAGCACAGCGCGCCGCCTTCGCCCCTCGGATTCCATCACACCCAGGGACCACCAGAGCATGGTGCGCATCTTCCGGGCGTTTCATCTAGGTGAGGCCCTTTCCGATCCCACGTGGGACGCCCTCAAGGTCCTCCGTGGAGCCCGAGCCTACCTGTCGGGACATGTGCTGGAGACCCTGTCCTGGGAGGAAAGCCTCCTGGATCCCGGCTCGCAGGCACATCGGTGCCTGCGGCTTCGACATGCCCCTCTCCGTCGTGAGATCGCGGCCTTTGGGCGGGCAGTCTGGCGGTACCAGGCAGCGGGTGGCGTCCCGCACGGGGGACCCGAGATCGTCGCGGGCCTCCGTCGCCGGATCATCCGCGTCCAGGCACTGCTGGAAGAGCACGCAGCGTAGGCCGCCCAGGTCATGTCAATGAACATGGACCAGAGGGCTTCGGTGGTGATGGGCCCCATGCTCGGTCTTCCGGACCGCCGCCATATCGCCGGTGCGTTGGCCGTGGCGCTCTCCTCCTTCGTGCTGGGACCACTCCTCCAGGGAGAAGGCATGGCATCTCTGGTCGCGCAGGAAGTGACCCTGACCCAGTGCCTGGAGCTGGCGCTGGACCACGATCCGGCGCTCGCCGCCCAGAGGGCGCGGACTCGTGAGTCCGAGGCGGACCACGCGGCTGCCCGTGCACCGATGCGTCCCACGGTGTCGGCGTCGGCCTACGTCAACCAGTTGAACGGCGACAGACTTGCTCCGGGGGGTGCACGCCTCCCGTCGGGAACGGATCTCTACACGACCGAGGGCTTCGTCGGCCTCACTGCACGTCAATTGCTCTACGATGGCCAGCACCTTCGGAGCGCCCGGGATGCCGCCTCCAGCGGGGTCGCCGAGCAACGCAGTGGTGTGGCGGCTGTTCGGGGCGAGACCGTGATGCGCGTCACGCAAGCATTCCACCGGGCCCTGGCCGCTGAGGAGATGGTGGCGGTCGCGGAGCACGCCGCGGACCGCGCGCAGGCGTTCGAGGCCATGGCGGAGGAGTTGTTCCGCTCGGGCAGGACCACCCGCCTCGACGCGCTGAAGGCGGCCTCGGCCCGAGTCGAGTCGGAGCGGGCGCTCGCGGCGGCGCGCGAGGGGCAACTCCTCGCCGTCGTTGGGTTGGCCCGTGCGATCGGACTGGACGGGAGCACGCCTCTGGTGCCCCGGGGCGCCCTGCCCGCTGCGCTGCCGGAGCCACCGCCCATCGACGACGCCGTGGCCGATGCGGTTTCCCGAAGCCCCGACCTGAGGCGCATGGACAGCCAGGTCGAGCGTTGGAAGGCCACTCTGCGTTCGGCGCAGAGTGCATCCCGGCCCACGATCGCGCTTCAGGGCGGATACGGCTATCGGGAGCGCTACGAGGGAAGCGGGCGACCCGAATGGACCATCGGTCTCACCGCGAACTGGTCCCTTCTGAATGGGGGGGCGCTGACTGCCCAGGTCTCTGCTGCGGAGGCGCGCATGGTGCAAGGAGAAGAGGGTCGGCGCGCACTCGAACTCGATATCGGCGAGCAGGTGCGGGCCGCCCTTTCCGGCTGGCGATCGGCGATCTCGGATGCGCGAGCGGCCGCACAGTTGGTGGAGACGGGCCGTGAGGCGCTCACTGCGGCCGAGGTGCTGTACCGCTCGGGCAAGGCGATTGCGCTCGACGTGCTGACGGCTCAGGCCGAGCTCGCTGAGGCCGAGGGCGCCCTCGTGACCGCGGCGACGGACTACGCCGTCGCACGCGCTCAACTGGAGCGTCTGACCGGCACCGAGTCGCAGGAGTTCACACCATGAGTCGCGCGCCCAGGGTCACGGTGGGGAGGGTTCTGACGGTCGTCGCCGGGGTGACGCTGCTCGCGCTGCCCGCCTACCGGTGGTTCTTCTACGCTCCGGACATCGAGGTGGTCGAGGCCGTCGACGGTGTCGTGGCACGTGGGATCCATGGTCCGGGCACGGTGCAGGCACGCTTTCCGGTGGCGGTGAGCGCCCGTATCACCGCGGCGGTGGTCCAGCTGCATGCCGACCAGGGCGATACCGTCGAGAAGGGGCAACTTCTGGCCCGGCTCGATGATCGTGATCTCGCGGCGCGGGCCGCGCTGGCGCGCACCGAGCTGGCCCTCTCCAGGGCCAACTACCAGCGCGATCTCGAGGTGTTCGACCAGGGGTACATCTCCCAGGCCGCCATGGATGCCACGACCGCTGCCCTGAGGGCCGCGGAGGCACGTGGACAGGAGGCCGACGCCGCCCTGTCCCACTCCAGCATATACGCCCCCGTGGGCGGTGTGATCACGGCGCGAGAAGTCGAGGTAGGTCATACCCTCAGCCCGGGCGGCACACTGTTCCGTCTGGTGGACCCGGGCACGCTCTGGGTGGTGGCGCGTGTCGATGAAGCCGTCGTCGGTCTGGTGACTCTCGGCCAGCCCGCGACCATCGAGTTGCGCACCGGCGCCGTGGCCGCGGGCTGGGTGGCACGCATCGGGCTTGAATCGGACGCAGCCACGCGTGAGTTGGACGTGGGGGTGGCGTTCGACGTGCCGCCTGAACGTTTCGCGGTCAACCAGGAGGCCGAAGTCACCATCCACGCCGGTGACGCTCGGGGTGTGGTGATTCCATCGTCCGCGGTGCTGCAGCAGGAGCGGACCCTCGGAGTCCTGGTGGTCACCGAAGGGCGCACCGCGTTTCGGCCTGTGACGACCGGGACCACCGACGGCGATCGAGTGGTCGTGAGCACGGGCCTCGAATTCGGCGAGCAGGTGGTCCGCCGACCCTTCGGCGTCAAGGTCGGTCGGAGGGTGCTCGCCGTGACGGGCGGAGCCCGCTGATGGATCTCGCCATCAAGGACGTGCGACGCCACCTCGGCAAGTTCATCGCTACGATCATCGGGGTCGGAATGCTGTTCGCCATCGTGCTCATCATGAACGGCATCTACCAGGGGAACGTCGCCGACGGAGTCTGGCTCATCGAAAACACCGACACCGATCTGTGGGTGGTGGAACGCGACCGGGGCGGGCCGTTCAACGAGCAGTCGCGCCTGCCGGGCGACGCCTACAAGAGCGTCGCCGCGACGCCGGGGGTAGCGCTGGCCTCGCCCTTCATGACCTACGCTGTGCAGCGGGAGATCCGGGGGACGGAGAGGCTCTTCACCATCATCGGGTACGACGTCTTCGGTGGGCTGGGCGGGCCCGGGTCGGTGGTGGAGGGCCGTGGCATCCAGCGCGCGCACTACGAGATGGTGGCGGACATCAAGCTCGGTGTGGGGTTGAATGAGCGTGTGCTCCTCGGGCGCCATGACTTCACCGTGGTGGGGCTCACCCGAGGCGCGGTGGACACTGGGGGCAACCCGCTGGTCTACCTCTCCCTGGCCGACGCCCAGGACGTTCTCTACCAGCAGGACGATCAGGCGTTGGTCGCCGGACGGGTGGCGAGCCTTCAACGCCTGGAGCGCGCGGGCAACACACCGGAACAGGCACGCCGCCTGCTGCCCCTCGTTTCGGCGGCGGGTGACAATGTCAATGCCGTTCTCGTGCGCGTGCGCCCTGGCACGGATCCGGTGGAGGTGGCCGAGCACATCCAGGATTGGCTGTACCTCAACGTCTACACGCAGCAGGAAGAGCGGGCGCTCATGGTGGAGGGCCGCCTCAAGAAGATGTCCGCGGTCCTCGGGCTGTTCCGCTCGCTCCTGATTGCCGTATCGATCATCATCATCGCGCTGCTCATCTATGTACTCACGATGGAGAAGGTCAAGGCGATCGCCACGCTCAAGCTCATGGGCGCCGCCAACTGGGTGATCGTGCGAATGATCCTGGAGCAATCACTGGTCATCACCATCGCCGCCTTCGCCTTCGCCTACGTCCTGGTCACACTCACCTACGACCGCTTTCCGCGGACGCTCGTTCTGGTGCCCTCCGACACACTGACCACCTTCTGGGTGATCCTGGTCGGGGGCGTCGCGGCGAGCCTCCTCGGCATCTGGCACGCCCTGCGTACGCCTCCCTCGCTGGCGCTGGGAGGCTGAGATGGCGGTTCTCTCCATCGAGGGGGTCAGCAAGGTGTTCGGCACCGGTGAGTTCGGGGTCCGGGCCCTCGTCGATGTCGACGTCGAGGTCCAGGCCGGTGAACTGGTGGCGCTGCTCGGGCCCAGCGGTTCGGGCAAGACGACCCTACTGCTGTGTATCAGTCTGATCCTGGAGCCCACCAGCGGCTCGATCGCCATGAACGGCACAGAGCTCTACCGGGAGGGGTGGACGGGTGTCGATCCCCGGAGATTCCGGCGCGAAAACGTCGGTTTCATCTTCCAGGGGCACAACCTCATCCCGTTCCTGTCGGCTGTCGACAACATCGCCCTGGCCATGCAGATCAACGGTGTGGACCGGCGGCGCTCCCGCAAGCGCGCGTACGAGTTGCTCGAGTATCTGGAGTTGGCCCATCGGGCCGGGAGTCTGCCCGCCAACCTCTCCGGCGGAGAGCAGCAGCGCGTCGCCATCGGGCGAGCGCTGGCAAATGAGCCACCGCTGATTCTCGCGGACGAACCTACGGCCTCTCTCGACACAGGCCGCGGGGTAAAGGTCATGGAACTACTCAAGCGTGTGGCTCGTGAGCGTAACGCGGCCGTGATCGCCGTTACGCACGACGTGCGTATGATCGAGGGGTTCGACAGCGTCTACCACATGAGCGACGGACGGCTGCAGCACTCCGAGGCGGGTGGTGTCACCACCCAACGCCTCGCCTGATCCTCTCGCCGACCTCGAGATGAAGCGCCCGCGGCTGTTCGTGCCCGCGGGCGCTTCCCTGACCACCTCGTCGAATCCGCCAGCTGTGCGTTCGTCCCGTCAGTGCACCTCACCCGAGTGCCCGTCGGCGTGGATCGTGTCCACCAGCGCCTCCACGAAGTGGATGTACTCCACGTAGGCGTGGACGTAGGCGCGGGCGGCACTCACATCGTGGGGGTCGTGGCTCGCCAGGGCGAGGGCCTGCTCGAAGCGCTCGCGTACCGCGGCCGCGACATCTTCAGCGAGCTTCGGGGCGAGTTCTTCGACCGAGCCGGTCGTCAGTGCCTTTTCAGCCGCGACGATACCCGGAGCCGGTTGCAGTCCCGCCGGCTTCAGTCCCGTGTATGCTGCCCCCTCACCTTCCCGGTGGATTCGAACCACGGTCTCGAAAAACCAGAGGTCGGCCAACGCCCTGGCCTCGCCACCCGCACGTCGCACCTCGAGTGCACGCGCGAACGCAGCGCTGATCTGTGCTTCGTCCTGGGGGCGGACCCAGCCGAGCACCAACTTGTCGGTCCCCTGCTCCAGCGCCGCACGCGCGGCGTTCACGACCGGCCCGTCCATGCTGTCACAGTGCGCAGCGACGGGGGCGGGCAGCGCCATGCTCAGGCCGAACAGTACGGCAACGGTGGCGCCTGTCGAGATCATCTGTCGGATATTCATGGTGTTCACCTTTTCTTGAGATCCTCATCGGCCCCGAGCGCATGCATCAGGGCACAGCTTTCGGGCGAATCGTGGGCGTCGCACGAGACGATCACACGCTCCAGAGCGGAGGCGATCCTCTCCAGGTCGCGGATCTTGGATCGCGTCGCCTCGAGTTTCTCGACCGCCTGGCGTCGAACGTCGTCGGCAGTCGTGCCACGCCGCACCTGCAGGTCGAGAAGTTCGCGCACCTCGCCGAGCGTGAAGCCGAGGTCCTTTGCCCGGCTGATGAAGCTCAGCCGGAGCACGTCGGAGCTGTCGTACTCCCGGTACCCGGAGGTCGTGCGCTCCGGGGTGGGGAGCAGCCCTCTGCGCTCGTAGTAGCGCACGGCCTGCACGCTCACTCCCGCCTCTGCTGCGAGTTCTCCGATCTTCACTGCGACACCTCCGATTCGTCCCATGGAAGGAAGCTAAAGGCTATACCATAGTATAGAGTCAAGGGTTGGGGGGGGCGGTGGGATCGGCCCGCTCGGTCCCGCTCCTACGCGATCGGGCACGCACCCACGGAATGCCGCCGGCTACACCATGGTGGCTGTCGGGCGATGGACCTGTTACCCGTATACCCTGATCCGTTCTCTACTCAGGCCCTTTTCAGCAGGACATCCATATGCGTTTCCGGTATGCCTCCCAGGCTGCACTTCTTCTGTCCGTCGGCCTTCTGCTCGGGGGGTGCTCGTCGATCAGCGTTTACGCCGAGGCGAATCCAGCCCTCAGCATGCCCCCGGCCTCGAGCTTCGCGTGGGGCGAGAGCACCCTTCCAGGAGATGCGTTTCCGACGTTGAGCAGTGAGCTGGTCGAGGGCAGGATCCACGCTGCGGTCGAGCGTGAGATGACGACGCGCGGCTTCCGCGCCTCGTCCGACGGCAATGCGCCGCTGTTGGTGGACTTTCATCTGGCCACGCGGCAGCAGTTCCAGACGGTCACCACCTACCACGAGGAATCGCGCTGGGAGGAGCGACAGGACTTCTCCTACACGGAGGGCACCCTGGTGGTCGATATCCTTCGTGCGTCCGACGGGGCGCTCATCTGGAGGGGATGGGCCACGGGCGTCGTGGAGCAGGGGTCGCCCGAGCGGGCCCAGAGCCGTCTCGACGAAGCGATCAGAAAGATGTTCGAGAAGCTCCCGCCTCCCTGGTAGTTCGGGCGCGTGCGTCGCCAGGGGTAGCCCGGGTCGGACGGAGGCGGCCGACACCGTCCACGAGGGTGTGACGGTCGTCACGGCACCTCCGGCGGGCGCGACGCTATCATGTGGTGTCGGCTTTCTCCAGGGCGGTCGCTGAAAGGACCGAGTTGCGTTTCAGTCGCCGTTGCGTGCCGGGCACGAGAGACGAAGGACGAATCGCCGATCCAGACGATCGGCCCTGTGGCATACAGCGTACCTGAAGTCGGGAGCCCCATGATGCAGCGCCTCCGCAGCCTTGCCCTGAACCCGGATGGCTTCGCCTTCGATCCCACCACCGGGGAGAGCTATACGCTCAACGACAGCGGCCTCACCCTTCTCGAGGGGCTACGAGAGGAGCTCACCCACGCGCAGCTCACCGGGCGTCTGATCGAGCGCTTCGAGGTATCCGCTGAGGACGCGGCCCGCGACGTGGACGACTTTCTGGATCTCCTCCGGGCCTTCCGGCTCCTCTGATCATGAAGAAACAGCTCACCATCGGGGTCTCGGGCATCAACGCCGTGGACAACCCGGGTCCGGGCATCGGGGTGGCTCGGAGCCTGCGAGAGGCGGAAGACCTCGACGTACGCATCATCGGCCTGTCCTACGACGCCATGGAGCCGGGCATCTACATGGACTGGGTCGTGGATGACGCATTCCTTCTGCCCTATCCCTCGGCGGGACACGATGCCTACAGGGAGCGCCTTCTCTATGTCCAGGAACGGACGGGCATGGACTTCATCGTCCCCACCCTGGACACGGAGATGCCCTTCTACATGAAGTACCGCCAGGAGTTGGCGGACCTGGGCATCGGGACGTTCGTGCCCACACCCGAGCAGTATCGGCTCCGGGGCAAGGATCGGCTGGGGGAGTTGGCCAGGGCATTGGAGCTCGATCTTCCTCGAACCGAGGTGGTGGCGTCTGTGGAGGGGTTGGAGCGTGCCGTCGACGAGATCGGGCTCCCCGTGATGGTGAAGGGTGCGTTCTACAAGGCCTACAAAGCGTACACCTCCCAGGAGGCGACGAGTCACTACCACAAGCTCGTCGCGGAGTGGGGTTATCCGATTCTGGTCCAGGAGGTGGTGAAGGGCGACGAACTCAATGTCGTGGCGGTGGGCGATGGAGAAGGCGGGACGCTGGGGCAGGTCGCGGTGAAGAAGATGTGGATTACCGAACTGGGCAAGATCTGGACCGGCGTCACCATCCGGCATCCGGCGATGCTCGACGCGACGAAGCGATTCATGGAGGTCTACCGGTGGCGCGGACCCATGGAGCTGGAGTGCATGATCGACGGGGACACGGTCTACCTGGTTGAGATCAACCCGCGGTTTCCGGCCTGGACGTACCTGGCCACCGGGGTTGGCGTGAATCTACCGGCCCGAATGGTCCGCAAGGCGCTGGGACTCCCGGAACCGGACGCGGATCTCGAAAGCTACCCCACGGGCAAGTTGTTCGTCCGGTACACCTATGAGCTGGTGACCGAGATGGACCGCTTCCAGCAACTGATCACTACAGGGGAGCGTGGAGACACCCCATGAAGAAGGCCTATGAGAAGCCGGTGATGCTGCGGTTGGAGACAGGCTACCTGAACAAGTTCGGGAGCAGTCCCATGTATGCCCGCAAGGTCCGCAAGGACATCGACGGGGCGACGATCGAGTCGCTGGTGGAACGTTTCGCCTCCCCCCTCTTCGTATTCTCCGAGCGGACCATGAGGGACAGGTTCCGGGAGGTTCACGAAGCCTTCGCCACGCGCTATCCCAACGTCGTGCAGGCGTGGTCCTACAAGACCAACTACCTGCAGGCCGTGTGCTCCATCTTCCACGACGAGGGCGCGCTCGCCGAGGTCGTCTCCGAGTTCGAGTACGACAAGGCGCGGAAGTTGGGGGTCGCGGGAAGCAGCATCATCTTCAACGGCCCCCACAAGACAATGGGTGCTCTTCGAAAGGCCGTCGCGGAGGGCGCTCAGATCCATGTGGATCATCTGGACGAGATCCACGACCTGGAGTTCATCGCCGAGGAGATGGGGCGGAAGATCGCGATCGGCGTGCGGTTGAACATGTACACGGGGTTTCACCCCCAATGTACCCGGTTCGGCCTCAACCTCGAATCGGGCCAGGCCATGGATGCGTTCAAGCGCATCCACGCCCGGGGCCATCTGACGCTGACGGGACTCCACGCCCACATCGGGACATTCATCCTGGACCCTGAGGCCTATGGGCGCGCAACCGCGAAGATGGCCCAATTCGCGGCCGAGGTGACGGACCGTTTCGGGTTCGAGATCGAGTATCTGGACATCGGGGGCGGCTTTCCTTCCAGAAGCAAGCTCAAGGGCACGTACCTTCCCCCGGATGTGGCCGTCCCCTCCATCGACGCCTATGCCGAGCACATCACCGACGCTCTGTACGCAAACCTCCCTGCGGGCGCCTTTCCCCGACTGATCCTGGAGACCGGCCGGGCCCTGGTGGACGAAGCGGGCTTTCTGGTCACGACCATCTTCGCCACCAAGCGCCTTCCGGACGGACGCCGGACGTATGTGGTGGACGCGGGCCTCAACACCCTGTTCACTGCCTTCTGGTACAAGTTCAATGTGGAGTTGGACCGGGAGGTCCAGGGCATGAACGAGCCGGCCATGATCAACGGGCCGCTATGCATGAACATCGACGTCCTCGACGAGGGCCTGCTGCTGCCCCCGCTCCGCCGCGGCACGCGCCTCATCTTCTCACCCGTGGGCGCCTACAACGTGACCCAGTGGATGCAGTTCATCGAATACCGGCCGGCCGTGGTCCTGGTCGGGGAGGACGGCTCGGTGGATATCATTCGTGAGAGGGAAGAGCTGACGGACATTGAGCGTCGAGAGCGACTTCCCGACCGTCTGCGGCTGACATAGGGGGGACGAGTCGTGCGCCCCGAATTCGCGCCGGCACACACCCTGCCGACCCCTGCCGGGCAGGCGGCTCATCAGGTCCGGGTACGCCTCGCCGCCGTGCTGAACAGTTACAGCGAGGTCCTCTTCCTGAGAGGAACAGGCTTGGGGGCGGTGGTTCTCGTGGTCACCGCCCTTGCGCCCAATGTGGCCATCGCCGGGCTGGTCGCCGTCCTGGCCGCCTACGGATTCGCCCGGTTCATCGACATGGAGCCCGCCTTCCTGGAGTCGGGGTTCTACACGTACAACCCACTTCTCGTCGGCCTGTCGCTGGGATACTTGTTCCGCCTGACTCCGCTGACCCTCTTCTTCGTGGTCACGGCCGGAATCGCAGCGTTCATCCTCACGCACTCCCTGTTCAGCGCCGTCTGGCACTACCTCCGCCTCCCGGTGCTTTCCCTTCCCTTCGTGTTGGTCAGCTCCACCGCGTACCTCGCCGCGGGGAGCTACACGAACCTGTATGTCGATTCGCTCTATCCTCGTAGCGTGGCGGCCATGGAGGCCTTCCTTCCGCTCTGGATGGGTGGGTTCCTGCGCTCGCTCGGTGCCATCTTCTTCGTGCCGTCGGCAGTGGCTGGGGCCGTGATCGCCGTCGCCCTGTTCGCCCGGTCGAGGATCCTCTTTCTGCTGGCGGTCGCCGGGTATTACACGGGCACCTTCACGCTGGCGGCGTTGGGGGGCTCCCCGGAAGCCGCGTTCAACAATCTGGGCGCCTTCAACTTCATCCTCATCGCCATGGCGATGGGAGGCGTGTTCCTGGTTCCGTCCCTGCGGAGCTACGTCCTCGCCCTCATCGCGGTCATCACGTCCACGGTCCTGCTGAGTTCGTCCGAGATCTTCTGGAGTCGGTGGGGGGTGCCGGTGTTCGCGCTCCCGTTCAACCTCGTCACGCTGACCTTCGTGTATGTGCTGGGGCTCGTGGAGTTTCCCCTCCTGGCGCGAGGGACGGGCACGCCCGAGGAAATCCTGGACGAGCATTTGGCGGGCACCTTGCGTTATCCGGGGTCACTCCGAACCCTGTCCCTGCCCTTCGCGGGAACGTGGACCGTGTGGCAGGCGTTCGACGGACCATGGACCCATCAGGGCCCCTGGCGCTACGCCTACGACTTCGTCGTCACGAACCCCGAGGGAGAAACCCACCGGGGAGACGGCCTCCACCTGGAAGACTACCTGGCGTTCCGGAAGCCGGTGTTGTCTCCCATCCAAGGACGAGTCGTCCAGGTGGTCGATGCCTTTCCGGACAACCCCATCGGCGTGACGGACCGTGGGAACAACTGGGGAAACCTGGTGGTGCTCAGGGACGAGCGCGGGTTCTTCGTGGAGGTCTCCCACTTCTCGGCAGGCTCCATCAGGGTGAGGGAGGGCGAGTGGATCGAGAAGGGCACGCTCCTGGGGCTGTGCGGGAACTCGGGCTATTCACCTCAGCCGCACATCCATATCCAGGTACAGTTGACGGAGCAGGTGGGGGCTCCCACGGTGCCCTTCAGCTTCCTGGGGTTTCGATCCGAGGGGGTGTTCCACGCCAACGATGGTCCACCCGTGGACGCTCGGGTCGAGGCGCTCGCCCCGGACAAGGCGTTGGAGAACCGCATGAGCTTCGTGCTCGACGAGGTCTACCGCTTCCGGATCACGGGATGCGACGCGGCTCGGTTTCCCGGCTCCCGTGAGGGGCTGGCCGAGTTCACGGTGCGCATGGCACCCGACTCCACCTTCTACCTCGATTCGGGACGCGGGAGGCTGTACTTCAGCGCGCACGAGGGGACCTTCTACTTCCTTCGGATGGAGGGGCGTGATCCCTGTCTGCGCGCGCTGTTCCTGGCTCTGCCCAGGATGCCCCTCGCGTACCGGAGGGGGTTGAAATGGCATGATCACGTACCGGCCGGGCTCGTGACCTCCGGCATGCGCAGGGCCGTGGTCAGGCTGGCTCGATCAGTGGCTCCCCGCCTGGGGACGGTGACCGTGGCGCTGGAATTCGTCGAGGAACGGCGCATCGTGGGCCACGTCACCTCCGGTATCCTGGGCCGGGAATGGGACACCCAGGTGATCCTTCACCCCTTCCGCGGTTTTCAATCGGTGCGGGTGGGAGACCTTCACATGGAGAGGATCGATGAGGAGGTATCGTGAGGCCCGCAGGACCGTCGGGAGCCGCCGCCGGCGATGGTCCGTGGCCTTCCCGGGGGTGACCCTCGCACTCACCCTGGCGGCTGCGAACGTGTCGGCCCAGTCCCAGTGGGATGTTCTGCTCCACGCATCGGCGATCTCATATCAGGATTCGAAGGTCAAGGACGACGGGTGGGTGTCCGGCTTCTACGGCACGTACGGCGCGGGCTGGAAGCACCTGGTGGAGGTAGCTGCCACCCGGACAGGCATCAAGTATCTCGACGGATGGGACCTGCGCCAGACAGACGTCACGCTCGCATACTCGCGCTTCGGCGCCGGAGGTTCGGGTCGTCTTGGAGTCCACTTCGTTGCGAGCGATGACGTCCTCACCGATGGCGGACTGGTGCTGTTCGGTGGTGCCAGCCGATACGAGGTCGGGGTATGGAGTGCGGGTGCCGAAGTGGCCCTCTCCCACTTTCCCGACTATGACGGCGGGCTCGTGGTGTCGCAGGTGGCGCCTTCGGTCGGCTTCACGGTCTTGTCTTCCGCTTCGCGGGTACTCGCTGCCACGCTTCGCGGCTACGCCATTCGTCTTTCCGAGGATGTGGGCCTTGGCGATACCCAGTTTCTGTCGGCCGAGATCGGCATCTCCCTGACGTCGGGGGTTCTCGTCGTGAGCGGGTATGCCTGGGGCGGTGAACAGGTGTTCGGGGTAAGGAGCGGGGGCTTGACGGTGTTCAACCTCGCCGAGCTGCATACGGCCGGATACGGTGGTGGAATGCGTTGGACGATGACCCCTCGCTCGGCGTTGTCCGCCGGGTTCTACCTTGAGCGGCTCCGGGACCTCGAGGTTCCGGGAGACGCCTGGGCGCGGACCTTCTCCGTGTCCCTCGGCCTCACACTCTGACCTGGACAGGAGCGAACTGTGCGGACCTCGAATGTGTCCTTCCTGGCGGTCCTCCTCATCTGCGGTGCCCTTGGTCGAGCGGGGCCTCTGGAAGGCCAGGCACTGGACATCGCGGGCGCCTACCAGCGCTCGTTCGAGAACGAGCGGGCCGAGAACTACGAGAATGCGATTCGCGCTCTGGCGCCCGTCCACGAGGCCTATCCCAACGGGTACACGGTCAACCTGCGCATGGGGTGGCTCTTCTACCTCAATGGCAACTACAGCAACGCTGTAGCTCACTACGAGGTGGCCGTCGGCGCTGCGCCCTTCGCCCTGGAGCCGAAGTTGGGACAACTGCTTCCGCTCCTCGCTCAGGGGCGGTGGGCGGAGGCCGAGGCGATGGCGTATCAGGTCGTGAGCGTGGATCACTACAACTACTATGGAAACCTGCGGCTGGGGGTCGCGCTGCGCATGCAGGGCAAGCTGGAGGCCTCCTATCAGATCACCTGGAAGATGGTCAGCGCCTACCCGACGGACGTGCTCTACCTCGTCGAACTGGCGCAGGTGAACGACGCACGAGGGAAGGTCGAGGAGGCCCGACGCCTCTTTGAGGAGATCCTCATCCTCGATCCCGAGAATCAGGTGGCGAGGCGGTACCTGGAGAGGTAGCGGCGGCCCGGAAACGACGAAGGCCCTACGACCGTTGCTGGTCGTAGGGCCTCAGTCGGGACGGCCGGATGGAGCTCCGGTCGCCTGCGGCGATCCTCGCTCACCTCGCGGGGGAGCTGTTCGGGCCTGCGGGGGGGCGATGGGCCGCTCGGGTCGAACCTACGGTTCTGGCGTGTGCCTGGCGGCACCCGCCGCGTCCTCGCCTGCGGCGAGTCCGCTGAATCCGGTCGTCCCGACTGAGGGCCCGGAAACGACGAAGGCCCTACGACCGTTGCTGGTCGTAGGGCCTCAGTCGGGACGGCCGGATTCGAACCGGCGACCCCCTGAACCCCATTCAGGTGCGCTACCGGGCTGCGCCACGTCCCGAGTTCGGGCAGCAAGTATAACCGGGAGGGGTGGCTGACCTCAATGGCGGTCGGAGTGGTCTACGGCGCGGACCTCCGCGACGCCGGTTGTCAGGCGTGCGCGGTGGCCACCCCGCGAACATGCGTGAGCAGGCGGTAGCCGACCCCACGCACCGTGGCGATGAGTTGCTCTGCGTCGAGCTTCTCATCGAGCTTTCGGCGCAGCCGATGGACCGTCGCGTCCAGGACGGCCTCCGATCCCTGCCCCTCGCCCCAGATGTCGGTCAACAGACAGGTGCGCGACACGACGTCACCGCGGGCCTCCATCAACCGCACCAGGAGCTCGAACTCCCGCCCGCTCAGCGTAAGTGGCGCCGCTCCGTCGAGGACCTGGCGATTGGTCAAGTCGACTGTGAGCGATCCCAGGGAGACCCTCCGCTGCAGACTTCCCATCGAGAGCTCGATGCTCGGATGCTGCAGCAGGATCCGTCGGCGGAGCAGCACGGAACGAACCGAATGCGGGGGCATCACCACATCGTGAGCACCCGCGGCCAGCGCCTCGTCAACCGCTTCGGAGCTGGCGTGAGCGAGCAGCGCCAGAACGACGGCGACACCGCGCGTGCGGGCTTCGTCCAGGAGCGAAGCCGATGCTGCTGGGCCCTCTTCCGGACCGACCAGAACGGTGTCGGGGAACACCCTGGTCAGCTCCCGTCGAGCCGAGGATGTACGGTTGAAGATGCGCACGTCGTGGCCGGTGTCTCGCAGCGCATCGCCCAACCCGGGCCCACTGCGTCCCAGGCCCGCGGCGAGGAACAGGCTCCGGTTGCTGCTCGGGTCGGGTTGTCGTCCAAACGGTTTGGCATGGAACATCGCATCACCCCTCCTCCCAGGCTTCGGGTCGAATCGACCCCTGGGCCCCGCCCCCATGACGGACGCCCAGACTCCACGGCATGTCGACGGGCCCGACATCTGGGCCCTCGACGACTACCATACGTGTTTGACGCGCGGAGGTGTCAAAAGGTTCACTTCGCTCCGTCCGTGGGGGGTGGACGTTCGGGTGGTTTCCGGAGGTTGACACCCCCTGCGGCGCTCGGGTATACTTGGGGCCCTGTTGCGGGGTGGAGCAGTCTGGTAGCTCGTCGGGCTCATAACCCGAAGGTCGCGGGTTCAAATCCCGCCCCCGCTATTTGAAACGCCGCCTCTGGCGGCGTTTCCTACGTGGAAGCGAATGGCCGCGACGCGGCAAAGTGAACGGAGTGCGCGATGGTGACCGTCCCGAGCACGCGGTTTGTATCCGGCGTCCGAACCGACGCCCTGCTGGCTCGGGGCTTTACGACGGCCGACACGTGGTCTAGCATGCGCTCCCGGGCCGGGGATCGATAGGGAACCGCACGATCATCGGATTCCCGGTCGTCTCCGCCCGAGCCCGAAAAGGCCGGGCGGTTCTTGTTGGCGGCCAGGTAGCTCAGTTGGTAGAGCACACGACTGAAAATCGTGGTGTCGGCGGTTCGATTCCGCCCCTGGCCATGGCGGTAAAGGCCGAGACGCGGCTTCGGCGGCGTCCAGAGGTCCGTAGCTCAATTGGTAGAGCACCGGTCTCCAAAACCGGCGGTTGGGGGTTCGAGTCCCTCCGGGCCTGTCAGAGGTCGGCCCTCATCGTCTAACGGTTAGGACACCACTCTTTCAAGGTGGAGATCGGGGTTCGATTCCCCGTGAGGGTATGTTTGCTGGACTGGGAGTTGTTGGATCGCCATGACGGGTTTCCATGGCGCAGGGGGCTGTAGCTCAGTCGGTTAGAGTGCCGGTCTGTCACACCGGAGGCCGCGGGTTCGAGTCCCGTCAGCCCCGCTCGAGTGTTGCTTGACATCGGTTCGGAGAAGGCAGTACGCCCGCGGCACCCCCGCGGGTGTCTCCGAAGCTTCAGGGTCGTCGGAAGTTTGGGGCCGTAGCTCAGTTGGGAGAGCGCTTGAATGGCATTCAAGAGGTCAGGGGTTCGATTCCCCTCGGCTCCATAGGCGTGCCGGTCCGAAGCGTCGGATCGTGCATGGCCAGGCTCGGGTGGCGGAATTGGTAGACGCGCAGGATTCAGGATCCTGTGGGGGCAACCCTGTGAGGGTTCGAGTCCCTCCCCGAGCATTACCGGTCGTCGTGGCCAGAAGTGAGTCCCAAAGACGAAGTTCAGGGTGACGCCCACGTGCTGGAATTGGTAGACAGGCTGGTTTGAGGGACCAGTGCCGGAAACGGCGTACAGGTTCGAGTCCTGTCGTGGGCATCGAGCAGGCGATCGATTGTGGGTTTCGTGCGCCCGTAGCTCAATTGGATAGAGCGTTTGACTACGGATCAAAAGGCTGGGGGTTCGAGTCCTCCCGGGCGCACCTGGAAGCGGGCTGGCGCGACGCTTCGAAGTACGGGCGCGTAGCTCAGTTGGTTAGAGCGCTACGTTGACATCGTAGAGGTCACAGGTTCGAATCCTGTCGCGCCCATGTACGCAGAACTGGGGCCGTAGCTCAGTTGGGAGAGCGCTTGAATCGCACTCAAGAGGTCAGGGGTTCGATTCCCCTCGGCTCCACTGTCCAGCGATCACGCCACCATAGCTCAGTTGGTAGAGCACGTCATTCGTAATGACGGGGTCGTCGGTTCAAATCCGACTGGTGGCTCTGGTGGATTCCCTCTCCAGAGGGGATCGCTGTTCGTGATTGCCCCGTGGTGTAATTGGCAACACGCCGGATTCTGGCTCCGGAGAGTCTAGGTTCGAGCCCTAGCGGGGCAACTCGGCGAAGGTGTGTGCACCTCGCCTGTCAGGGAGGGATGGCCGAGTGGCTTATGGCGGCGCCCTGCTAAGGCGTTGGGCGAAAGCCCGCGTGGGTTCGAATCCCACTCCCTCCGTTGAGTCCCACTCCCTCCGTTGCATCGGTACCCGTGGGAGGGGTTCTGCGGTCGATTGGATCCTGGACGGGTGGCCGAGCGGCTTAAGGCGCACGATTGGAAATCGTGTGGGCGCAAGCCCGCGTGGGTTCGAATCCCACCCCGTCCGTAAGGTGGTGGTGATGAGGGTAGGCGTGGGATTCTCACCCACGGCGATCTGTTCCAGATCGCTGCGTGGGCTGAGCTGTGGGGCCTTCGGCTCCTCGCTCCCAACGAGGCGTTGCCTCGATGGTCGAATCCCACCCCGTCCGTAAGGTGGTGGTGACGAGGGTAGGCGTGGGATTCTCACCCACGGCGATCTGTTCCAGATCGCTGCGTGGGCTGAGCTGCGGGGCCTTCGGCTCCTCGCGCCCAACGAGGCGTTGCCTCGATGGTCGAATCCCACCCCGTCCGTAAGGTGATGGTGACGAGGGTGGCACGAGGCGTTGCCTCGATGGTCGAATCCCACCCCGTCCGTTTTGTGCGATGAGGGGGAAGTGGTGGGAGTTCTGGCTGTAGGTACGGGGCGTGGCTCAGTCCGGTAGAGCGCTGCGTTCGGGTCGCAGAGGTCCCCGGTTCGAATCCGGGCGCCCCGATGGAAGGTCTCGGTCCGCAGCTCTGGATCGTGGAGCACCTGGAGGGGTGCCGGAGATGGTCGAACGGGCCCGCCTCGAAAGCGGTGCGTGGGAAACCACACGGGGGTTCGAATCCCTCCCCCTCCGCTCACTGCGTTTTTCCGACGACCTATCCCGCACTCGAACACCCCCGGGGCCAGTCGGCCGCGGGGGTGTTTTTCTGGGTTCCCATCTACGGCCGCCCGTGAGCCGACCCGAGTTGCGAGTCCAGGACCTGGTTCACGGCGCCGAGCACACCGTCGACGGTGAGGGGCTTCGAGAGTGTCGCGTTGGCGCCGATCATGCTCGCGTCCTTGAGCACGAACTCCTTGGCCGCGTAGCCCCCGCCCGAAATGGCGATGACGGGCGTTGAGGGAAACAGATCACGGAACCGGATGAGGAACTCGATCCCGTCCATCTCCGGCATGTAGATGTCGGTGATGACCAGGTCGAGATCGGAAACGGCCTCCGGATCGAGAGCGGTGGAGCCGTTCTGCGCCTCTCGTACCTGGTGCCCATCCAACTCGAGGATTCGGCGTAAACTGCGCCGAATCGATGCATCGTCGTCAATCACGAGGATGGTGGCCATGGGGAACTCCGGAGGACCGATCCGACTCGCATGAACGAGCCACTACGTTCATTATACGTACAAGTTCACCTCGCAGCATCTCTTCTTCGTTTTCAGCTTCTGGATACACCCCTTGAACGGTGATCGCAGGGCACCGGCCGAGAGGCCCGTTGTGGTCATGGTCGGCGACCTCACCTTTCATCCAACCCTTGCCGACGCCCTCGCTCGGAGTGGCTGCCGGTGCCTCTCCGTGCCGAATCTCTCCGAGCTCGAAGCGCTCGGCGGCATTGGCCTGGTGCTTCTGAGTGGCGAGTTCGAGGGTGCCAGCGGACTCGATCGGGCACGCCGTCTTCATGCGGGCCCGCTGGGCGCATGGATTCCGGTGGTACTGGTGTGTTCGAGCACCGCCCTACCCGAGGGCGTGTCGGACTACGACGAGGGGCCGATCGACGTGATCGCCGCCGACGCGGCTGTCGCTCCGACGGCGCTTCGACTCCGCACCCTCGCGCGGTTGGCAACACGGGAGGATGCCCAGGCGGACGAGACCCAGCTTCTCTCGCTGGCCGTGCGTCAGGCGCCCGAAGGAATGGCACTGCTGGGGAGCGACGGCTGCCTGCGCTTTGCCAACCCCGCGTTTCTGGAGTTGATCCAGCGCTCTTCCATCGATCCCGCAGCCGGGTCCATCGACTGCCTCCATGCCGTCGGCACGCCCGGTCGGCCGCTGGCAGACCTGGCACCTGAAGACGGGCGCCCCTGGCAGGGAGATCTACGGATCTCGGACGGCGCCGGGTCGGGTGTCGAGATCTCCGCAACGGTGCGTAGGCTGTCGGTACGGGGACACTCCGAAGCGATCCTGGTCGTCGCGCGTGATGTGACCCACATACGCATGCTCGAGCGCCGGCTCGCGGATTCACAGCGCATGGAGGCGGTGGGCCAGTTGGCGGGAGGGGTGGCACATGACTTCAACAACATCCTCTCGGTCATCACGACTCTCTCCGATCTTCTGATTCGGCTGCGTGCAGAAGACGACCCCGATCGTGAGGATCTGGAGGAGATCTTCCGCTCAGCTCGCCGGGGGGCTGACATCACCCGCCAGCTCTCGGCGTTCAGCCACACAGGTTCGGGTCAGACCGAAGAGGTGGACCTGAACGAGCGGATTCGGGGCAACCAGAAGATGTTCCGGCGCTTCGTTCCGAGTGGTGTGACGCTCCGCTTCACCCTGGGTGAGTCGGTACCGCCGGTGTTGGCCGATCCCATTCATCTCGATCAGGTGATCTTGAATCTCGCCGTCAACGCGAAGGACGCGATGCCCGACGGAGGCACCCTCGATATCTCGACCGGGCAACGAATCCTCGATACGCCGCTCGAAGTCATCGGGTCGCAGCTTCCCGAGGGGACCTACGCCGTGCTCGAGGTCCGCGACACCGGTGAGGGGATGGATGAAGCCACACGTCGTCGGATCTTCGATCCCTTCTTCACGACCCGGGGATGGGGTCGGAAGAGCGGGCTGGGGCTTTCGGTCGTCTACGGGTCCGTGCGAGCGGGAGGTGGAGGCATCGAGGTCGATACCTGTCCGGGAGAGGGAACCACCTTTCGCCTCTATCTTCCGGCCCACGGGGTGCGGGCCGGGTCCACGACCAACGATACGAGCCTTCCCGTGGGGGAAGAGTCGATCCTCATCGTCGAAGACCACGAACTTCTGCGGAAGGGTCTGCGCCGCTTCTTCGCCGGACTCGGGTACGGGGTGACCGACGCCGCAGACGGGGCCGAGGCCCTGGCGCTGGTGAGGGAGGGTGGTGTGCGACCCCACCTGATCGTGAGCGATGTGGTCATGCCTTCGCTGAACGGCTCGGAGCTCGAAGCGCGGATCCGTGCGTTCGGTCTCGATGTGCCGGTGCTCTACTTCTCGGGCTATACGGACCATCCCGAAGTGGACCGTCTGCGCAGGGCGGGCGTACGGGTGTTTCCCAAACCCATCGATATGCACCAACTCGCGCGCGAAGTCCGGGCGATTCTCGATCGCACGCTGGACCAGGTGCCCTGAGCGAGGACGGAACGGATCAGGGAGTCGTGCCGGCGCCCGGCAGATCAGCTGGGCGCATGAACACTCGGAGCAGGCCCTGACCCCGCGACAGCTGTCGCCAGTCCGGCGCGTCGAACTCGAGCACGGCCGCGGCTCCGGTGGGGAACCTGGCGGCGAGGCGCCGACCCTGGTTCGGCGACGCCACTCGTGCCGGATCCGTGAGCCGGTGCGCGAGCTCGTGCGTCCCCGGATTGTGCCCGATCACCATGGCGCTCATCACAGAAGCCGGCAGTGAACCGACGATGTCGAGAATGGTGGACCGCGAGGCGAGGTAGAGCTCGGGCACGACTTCGACTTCCGGGACCGGATCGCCGAGTTCGTCTGCCATCAACGCCCACGTCTGCAGGGTGCGTACGGCATCCGAGCAGAGAACGCGGGTCGGAGCCAAGCCAGCATCCCGGAGCCAACCCCCCATGGCAGAGGCAGCCGCTGTTCCGCGGTCGGAGAGGGGGCGGGCGTGGTCGTCGAGATCGTGGTGGTCCCAGCTCGACTTGGCATGACGCTGGAGAATGAGCCGCCGCATGGATAAGCCTCTCCGGTGGAGGTGTTGCAAGAACGCCACAGATCGTTGTGGTCCAGGCGCAACGTGGGAGCACGAATGTGCGGGGTTGGTGCTCATGGTCGAGGGTGATCAGAAACCGGAATATGGCACCCTTCTGCAGAATTGCCACTGCTTTTGGAGGTAGATCAGGTAGGGCACGACCCTTGCTCATCCAACGTTGCGAGCCGATGATTAGGCTCGTCTCGGGGCTGCGGCGTGTATCTGCGTAGCAGCTCTCCCATCACAACGGTGGGACTGTACGGACCAGGTTGTCCGTCCTTGCAAGACCAGGAGGTTGTGTGATGTATCAGAAGCCTCGCCTCGAGCGCTTCGGCACACTCCGGGAGCTTACGCTCATTGGCTTCGGGGCCGATGGCGATGGCGGCATCCAGGGTTGGGGTCGCATCATCGCGTCGATCACCGACGGCTGTACATGGGGCTGTAGCAACCGGTCCTGAACGGATCGCCGGGCGACGCTCGTCGTCGCCCGGCATCCATCTTCTTCGCACTCGCCGTGGCCGCTGATCTCCCGGCTCACCTGGTGTTTCCATGTCGCCTCGTCTGAACGCTCTGCCCTCTCCCGACCCCTCCGTGCTCTTTCGCCCTGTCTCGGAGGGTGCCGTCCTGCTCCACGCGGAGCAGGAGATCTATTTTGGACTCAACGCTGTCGGCACTCGCGTGTGGGAGTCGTTGAATGCGGGCGGGGGGACGTTGGATGGTCTCGTCGGCCAACTGGGAGAGGTGTATCCGGAGGTGGACGAGGAAACGCTCCGCAACGATGTGAACGAGCTGCTCGAGGAACTGCGCGACGCGGGTCTGGTGCGCGATCCCGACTGAGCGTATGCACCTCGTCTCGCCGGTGCGAATCGTTCGCAAGCTGAGACGTCTCGGATGGTCGGGGGCCCGGGACATGGCCCAGGCACAGGCTGACCTTCTGCGTGCGCGCAGGCGGCTACGACGGCGTCCCACAGGCCGATTGCTGACGTTCGCTGCCGATCGTCCCGCCGATTCCCGTTCGACCCCTGTCCGCGACCTCGCGCAGCTCGAGCGCATGGCCGTCGCCGTGCGCCGTGCGTCGGACTACGGCCTGTTCCGTCCCACCTGCCTGGTGCGTGCGCTCGCCCTCGAGGAGATCGCACGCCGTCTGCAGGTGGCAGGCGCTCTGGTTCGCGTGGGCGTGCGCCGCGAACAGGGTGTGTTCGGTGCGCACGCCTGGCTCGAGGTCGATGGCCGGGTCGTGGGCGATACGCCCGAGAATGTCGCCGACTTCGTCGTGCTCGATGACTTCTCGGCTCTGTACGATTGAACGTCGATGAGCGCCTTCCTCATGGTCCTGGGTGCGAATCCGGACGCGCAGACGTCGGTTTCGGCGTGGGAGCGCATCTGCACCCTGGGCGGCGAACGCAGGTGCCTCGATCGATTCGACGGCGGTTTCGCGGGGGTGGCCCGACGTGGGTGGCAGAGCTCTCCCGACTTCGTGGGCGCGTCGCTGGTGCTCCACGAGGACGGGGTCGTATTGGCGGCCGATGCGTCGCTCTACGACCGGGGCGGTCTCGAGCGGGCCCTGCGGGAGTCGGGTCAGGATCCGCGGGGCGACGATGTCTCGCATCTGATCCTGGCGGCCTACCGCGCCTGGGGACCGGCACTCGTCGACCACCTCATCGGTGACTACGCATTCACCCTCTGGGATACCCGCCGACGGCGGTTGCTCGCCGCTCGCGATCCCATGGGCAACCGACCGCTGTTCTACACCCGGACCGGAGACCGGCTCGGGGTCGCGTCGTCGTCGTTGTCGCTTGCCCGCTGGCGGGGAACCGAAGGCGAATTGAACCTCGCCTGCCTGGGCGCCCAGGTCGCGGGGACGCTGCTCTCGATGGGAACCGATTCGGTCCATGCGGGGGTCGAGGTGGTCCGGCCGGGCTTCATGCTCCTGCACGAGCAGGGGCGCCACACCGTCTCCCGCTTCTGGATGCCGCCCACCTCCCCCGCGTCGCGACCGGCCCCGTTCGACGACGCCGCAAGGGAGTTCCGCGAGCTGCTGCTGCGCGTGGTCGACGAACGCATGGGGAGCGGGGTGTCGAGTGTCTGGATGAGCGGCGGATGGGATTCAACGGCGGTATTCGGCGCCGGTCGTGCGGCGCTCGAGCGTCAGGGCACCGACGCGAGAGATCTGCGACCGGTATCGATTCGCTATCCCCAAGGGGATCCGGGGTATGAAGACCCCTGGATCGAAGCCACGGCCGCCCGCTGGGGTACGCCCGTCGAGTGGTTGCCCAGCGAGGAGATTCCCCTGCTCGACGAACTGGAGTCACGGGCAGGGGCGGCAGACGAGCCGCCCGCTCATCTCTATGAGCTATGGAATGTGGCACTCGCGAGAGGCTCCCGGCGCATCGGCGCCCGCATCGGGATCGACGGTTGCGGAGGCGACAATCTCTTCCAGGTGTCGGATGTCGTCATCGCCGACTTCCTACGCCGAGGACGCCTCGTGGCCGCGAGCCGCATGGCGCGCGCTCGCCGAACCCTCGGCTGGCGCTACCTCGTGCGGCATGGGTTGATTCCGCTTGTGCCCGGCGGAATCCTCCGGGGAGCGGAACGTCTCACCGGGCGCAACGTGCCCCTGCATCATTTGGAGATGCCTCGGGTCGCCTGGGTCCCCCACCGATTCGTCCACCACCACGGTCTGCGCGAGCGGGATCTCGCGATTCTCCATGAAATGCGCGGCAGCTCGCGCGCGCAGGAAGAGAACATGCTCTATGTGACCGTGCCGGCGATGGCCTGGGGCGGAGCCTACATGCGCGGGGTCCTGCTCGAAGCCGGCGTCGAGGCCCGATCTCCCCTTCTCGACCGTCGCGTGGTCGAGTTCGCCCTGCGGCGACCGGTGAGTGATCGTACGTCCGCTCGGGAGACCAAGATGCTGCTCCGCAAGGCTGTCGAAGGTTGGGTGCCCGAGTCGGTGCTCGCGTCCCGCTCGCAGCGCACGGGGGTCGCTTCGGGGTACTCCGCTCGGAGAATGCAGGAGGCGTATCCGATGCTGTTGGATCGCCTCTTCTCTCAGCCCCTGCGGCTCGCCGACCTGGGAATCGTCGAGCCCGCGGCGCTACGCGCTGCGGCGGATCTCTGGCGATCGGGCCGGGGGCGCCATCTGGGGTCGGATCTCTTCGGCGCGATGCGCACCGAGTTCTGGTTGCGGGGACGGGACGATGGACGATCTTGAAAGGTCCGCAGCCGGGAGAGGAATGTATCGATATCAGGTATTCGGCGGGTCGTTGTCGTCTGAACTGGCATTTCCCGAACTGGATCTCGACCAGGGCAGGAGCCGACCCGACTGGTCGCTGAAGCGCGTCACGGCACTCGATGACGAGGGGTGTGAGGCTACGCACGAGTGGCGTGAACTGGGGAGTTCGCCGGTAGAAGACGGGGTGGCCTCGACCCTTTTTCGTCGCGTCGCCGACGGTGCGATGCGGCTGGTCTACGACGACACCGGTACCTTCGAGATCGCCCCCGGGGGAGCGTCCATTCGCTGGTGCCCGCCGGCTGAGGTCGACGAGGTGCGGGCCCGGAAAGACGTCCTGGGGCGTGTCTTTGCACTGGTCTTCCACCTCGCGGGGATCGTGACGCTCCACGGGAGCGCCGTGGCGGTATGCGGTCGGGGGCTCTGTTTTCTCGCGCCCAAGTTCCATGGCAAATCCACGACTGCGGCGGCGCTCGTCGATGCGGGAGCGACGCTGCTCGCCGACGATCTCGTCGTGATCGCCCCGGGGATCGGTAGCGGTGGTGAGCCCCACCTGCTTCCGACCCTGTCGACGGTCCACCTCTGGCCTGACGCTGCCGCGCGGGTGGGACGACGTGCCGAGGCCGTGGATGGGCCGGATCCCGGAGCAAAGGTCCAGCTGTCGTACGCCCAGCTTTCCGTACGCCCGTCCCGCTCGCCTTCCGTCCCGCTGAGCGGTGTCTATCTGCTGGCCCCGGTGGCCGACACCGAGGGGGGCGTGGAGAGGGTCCCGCTCCCGCCGACCACAGGAGCCATGGCGCTCCTCGGGCAGCTGAAGGTAGGCGATCTCCTGGGGGCGGAAGCGGTGCTGGACCTCCTGCCCCGGATGGCGGCGCTCGCCGAGCGGGTCGGTATCTACCGCCTCGAGGTGCCCAGGGACCTGCAGCGCCTGCCGGAGCTGGTCGCGCAACTCTCGGACTGGCATGGAGCCGGGGAGAGAAGCTCGTGAGTATCGACGCGCAGGGTCCGGCCGTCGTCGTCCGGGGACTGGAGAAGAGCTATCCGAAGCGGCGCGGATTGGGTGAGATCGTGCGGACCCCCTTCGCCCGTCCGAGACAACCCGTGCTACGAGGGGTGTCGCTCGAAGTCTCGCGTGGAGAGTTCTTCGGATTGCTCGGTCCCAACGGAGCAGGGAAGACGACACTGTTCAAGATCCTCGCCACCCTGGTGCTTGCCGATGCCGGCGAGGTGCGGGTCGACGGCCTCGATCCGGCGCTGGATCCCGACGGGGTGAAGGCCCGCCTCACGCCGGTCATCGCCGATGAACGCAGCCTCTACTGGAGGCTGACAGGGCGAGAGAACCTGTTGCTCTACGCCGCTCTCTACGGGCTGCGCGCGGGCGAGAAGGACGCAGTCGTCGAGCGGCTGCTCGACGCGGTCGGGCTCAGCGAGGCGAGCGGTCGCATGGCCGGCACCTACTCGTCGGGGATGAAGCAGCGGTTGCTCATCGCCCGAGCGCTGCTCTCCCGCCCGAGTGTCTTGTTGCTCGATGAACCGACGCGCAGCCTCGATCCCGTGGGCGCGCGCGCATTTCGTCGGTTTCTGCGCACCGAGCTCGTCGAGCGCCAGGGATGCACGGTGCTTCTGGCCACGCATGACGCCGACGAGGCCTTCGAGTTGTGTGATCGGCTGGCGATTCTCGACCGCGGCCGGGTCGTGGCCGCCGGCACCGTTCGTGAGCTCGCGGCCCGGGTCGACGAGCAACGGGTCCGTGTGGTCGTTCCCGAACTCGAGGCCGGCGCCGTCGTCGAATGGTTGGTGGGCCGCGGCGTGGAGGTGCGGATCGAAGATGTGAGGCCAGAAGCCGGATGGACGGCTCTGCGGGTTGCGGTGGTGGGTGGGGCCGAGGGCAGCGCCGCACTCCTGGTCGAGCTGGTGGCACGCGGCGTCACGGTGGCCGAGATCGCGCCGGTGCCGGTGCCTCTCGCCGACATCATCGAAACGATGGTGACACGGGGGGCGCATGCGTGAGGTTCTGGCCCTGATCTGGGCCCAGTGGCGGACCAACCTCTCGTACCGGGTGCGGATGGCGTATTCGCTGGTGGGAATCGTGGTGTCGGTGGTGCCGTTGTTCTTCATCGCCGGAGCGGTGCAGCCGGTCATGGCCAACGCCATCAGCGGCGAAGGGGGTCAGGCGTTTGGATTCCTGCTGGTCGGGTTGTCGGCCGTGGGGATGGTGTCGGTGAGCGTGCTGGCACTGCCCCGGGCGATTGGTGGAGGTGTGGGGACCGGTGTCCTCGAGGCGCTCATGGCCACGCCGGCCCCGCTGACGCGTGTGTTTGCCGGCATGAGTGCCTACGATCTCGTGTTCTCGCTGGCCACGACCCTCCTCACACTCGGCATCGGTTGGGCCCTCGGTGCCAACCTCCAGCCGGGCGGCATCATCCCGGGGATTGCGATCCTGGTGCTGATCACCGTCGCACACTATCCGTTCGCGTTGTTCGCCTCGGCACTCGTGCTCGCCTTCCGCACCCCCGGACCGTTGCCGCAGGGTGTGGTGCTCGTCTCGACACTCCTGGGTGGCGCCTACTATCCCACCCATGTGATTCCGTCGTGGCTCGAGTCGATCTCGACCGTGGTGCCACTGACCTACGGGCTGCGGGCGATGCGGCGTGTGATCCTCGAGGGAAAGCCTCTGCTCGCCGTTCTGCCCGATCTGGCGATTCTCGTGGGAGCCGGGGCCGTCCTCTTCGTCGTGGGGATCGGGGCGATGCGCCTCGCTCTGCGCTATGCGAGGCGGAACGGCACCCTGGCCCACTACTGACCGTGGGCTTTCAGCGCCTCCCGGCCGAGGCCCGCCTGCTCCTGGAGGGGACTCGAAGAGGGTCGTTCGACGCCGAGGAGGTTCGGCAGATCGCAGCTGAAGGCGTGGACTGGGCGCTGGTGCGAGGCCTGGCTCTGCAGGAGCGTCTGCTGAACGTACTGTGGCGTGGACTGCTCGAATCCGAAGTCGAGGTGCCCGAGCCGCACGGCTCCGCATTCCGAGGACAATCCTCGATCATCGAGTTCCAGCTCTCATTTGCCGAGATCGTGCTGCGTCAGGTGGTGGAGGCTGCGCATACCCTGGGAGCCGAGCTGTTGCTGCTCAAGGGTGCAGCACTGGCGCTGTCGGTCTATGGATCATTCCAGGACCGCCCGATGGGAGATCTCGACGTGTTGGTGCGGCCAGACGGCGCCGAGCGCCTGTGGCACGCGCTGCGTGACGCCGGATGGGAACTCGAGTATCAGGGCGGCGCCGAGTTCTATGCCGATCACCACCACTTGCCCCCGCTCGTGCGCGGTGCCGGCATCGGCGTTGTCCTCGAGATCCATCGGTCGCTCCTGCCTCCGAGGGGGCCGTTCCTGTCTTCGGCCGACCTCGCCTGGACTTCGGCGCCGGTGCTGGACCTCGACCAGGGACCGGTCCGGATCCTGGATGCCGAGCTGCAACTGCTGCACCTCGCCGTACACTTCGCCTGGTCACACACTCTGGGCCGGGGCACCGTACGCACCGTCCGTGACGTGTCGTCCCTGATCAAAGAGAGGCCCCCGGACTGGCAACGGCTCGTCGAGCTCGCCGCAGGCATGCGAGCTGCCACGGCGGTCTATTGGACGCTGCGCATTACCAAAGCGCTCGGAGGAGTGTCTGCTCCTTGCGAGGTGCTGCAGGCACTCGGGCCTCCGAGGCCCTCGTGGCTTCTGGCGGCACTGGAACGAAACTACATCGAAGCCGGGATGTTTCGCTCCTGTCCATCTCCATCGCTGGAGAGGGCTCTCTGGCTCATGGGTCTCGCGCCGGTGAGGTCCGGGCACGGTCGGATTCGCCCCTGGACCTCTGATCGACAGTTCGAAACCGAAGTCGCCCCGACCGGTGGGCACGAGGTTGCGGTGTCGGCCCCGCGCCGGAGTCGACTGGCACGGGTCCCAGCGGTGGTGGCGTACGCCGGTCGTGTGGTGAGCGGACGTCTGGGGGGACGCCCGATCGACTCCTCGCCCTGACCGGGAAAGACGAAAAGGGGGGCCGGACCTTTCGGCTCGACCCCCTTCTTCGTCTTCGTGGACTTCCGGTTCGCCCTACTTGCGGGCGGCCTTCTTGGCCGGAGCCTTCTTCACGGCCTTCTTGGCCGGGGCCTTCTTCGCGGCCTTCTTGGCCGGAGCCTTCTTCACAGCCTTCTTGGCCGGGGCCTTCTTCACGGCCTTCTTGGCCGGGGCCTTCTTCGCGGCCTTCTTGGCCGGGGCCTTCTTCGCGGCCTTCTTGGGAGCCGCCTTGCGTGCGCTGGCGCGCTTCACCGTGGTCTTCCTGGCGGCCTTCTTGGTGGCCTTCTTGGCCGGGGCCTTCTTTGCTGCTGCCTTCTTCGCGGGCGCCTTCTTTGCTGCAGCCTTCTTTGCGGGCGCCTTCCTGGCCGTGGCCTTCTTGACAGCCTTCTTGGCCGGGGCCTTCTTCGCAGCGGCTTTCTTCGCCGGGGCCTTCTTGGCGGTGGCCTTCTTGGCCCCCGTCTTCTTTGCAGCCATGGGTCACTCCTCCGGAGGGGTGTAGGTGGTCCCGCGAGTCGACGCAGAAAGATAGGGGGATACTCCCTCCATTGCGCAACATCTTTGTGTGCGCGAGCGCTGTATATCGTAGAGGGAACCAGGCCGAATACCACATGTTGGGGTCTGAATCCGGACGGGCCATGGAGTCGCGCCCGTCGACTCGAGGCCCGCCTTGAATCCGACGTGAAGGATGCTATTGTGAGACAGCGCCCGCGTGCGTCATGGGCCGGTATGCGCGTGTAACTTACTTGTCAGCAATGCAGTACGTTTTTCAAGCCCATTGAGAAGCTGATGGAGCGGACCGCCGCACAGATCCTCGAACTGATCCGGGCCACGGGTGCGCCTCGGCTGCGCAAGGTCGTGCTGAAAGAGAACCGGGCTACGATCTGGTCCCTCACCCAGGGCGGACGGGTCTTGAACCTCCACTCCGCCTATCGACTGGCGCCGCCGTCGATTCTGCGCGCATTCGGTGACATCGTGAGAGCATCCAGTCGACGCTCCGATGCCTATGCAGCCGCCCGTCGGCGCGTGTCGGAATGGCCGGGACTGGCACCCGAGTTGGATCGCATCCGCCGGCGCTCGGTGCGAGCGAGTGCCCCCCCCCGGCGGGGCCCCGGGGTGGGCCCGTGCTGTGCGACGCCGGCACAGAGGGTCTACCTGCGCCGCGTCTACCGCTACCTCAACACGACCCGTTTTGGGGGACGACTCCCTCTGACGGTGCCGATTCGGCTTTCGAACCGGTTCTCGTCGCGGCTCGGCCAGATGGTGCCGGGGGTGGTGGATGGTCGGCGGGTGGTGCTCGAGATCGCGCTGAACGTCGACCTGATGCTCGAGGGCAACGGTCGGGAACGACTCGATACCCTGCTCCATGAAATGGCGCATGCCGCAAACTACCTCGTCGACGGCGAGGTGGGTCACGGCGCCCGGTGGCGTCACTGGGCGAGGCATGCGGGGTGCGACGACCGCGCGCTCTGCGAGGCGCCGATTCGACGGCGCCATCGCCGGGGCCACCCCGTGACCCGGGTGCCGGCCCTACCGCGAGGGTGGCGGACCCGGGCGGCGTAGACTCCTGGAAATCCGGAGAGCCTGAGAGCGACTCGAGCCTCGATATCCTTGTCAGCTCTCCGAGGCGAGAGCCGCCGCCACCACCGCGTCAGCGGTCACGCCGAATTCGCGATAGAGATCTTCGTACGGAGCCGACGCACCAAATCGATCAATGCCGATCGTACGGCCCTCGTCACCCACCCAGCGCGACCACCCTGCCGTGGTTCCGGCTTCGACCGCGACGCGCCGACCGACGCTGGGTGGGAGGACCGAATCGCGGTACACGCGGTCCTGAGCCTCGAAGAGGTACCACGAGGGCATGCTCACCACGCGAGTAGGGACGCCCTGGTCTTCGAGCCGCGTGCGGGCTTCGAGGGCGAGCGCGACTTCAGAGCCACTGGCGATGAGAATCACCGAGGGTACCGATACGCTGGCTTCGGCGAGCACATACGCGCCTCGCGCCAGCCCCTCTGCGGACGCCAACGAGGTGCGGTCGAGTGCAGGAACCGATTGGCGAGTCAGAGCCAGGAAGGCCGGACCGTCGTTTCGCTCGAGCGCCACTCGCCAGGCGACTGCGACCTCTTCGGGATCGGCCGGGCGGAGGTCCATGAGGTGGGGAATCAGCCGAAGGGCCATCAGCTGTTCGATCGGCTGGTGGGTGGGCCCGTCTTCTCCGAGTCCGATCGAGTCGTGCGTGAAGACGTACGTGACCGGCACCCCCATCAGGCAGGCCAGGCGGATTGCCGGCCGCATGTAGTCGGAGAAGATCAGGAAGGTGCCCCCGAACGACCGAATGCCACCATGGAGCGCCATGCCGTTCAGGATACCGCCCATGGCGTGCTCGCGAATTCCGAAGTGCACGACGCGGCCCTGAGGGGACGACGGCAGCAGGCTCCCGCCGTCGGTGATGTCGGTCTTGTTCGAGCCCCCAAGATCGGCCGAGCCTCCCACGAATTCAGGGATCCGGGACGCCAGGGCATTGATCACCTTGCCCGAGCTGTTGCGGGTGGAGTCGGCGTGGCCTGCCAGATCCGGAAGTGCGTCCTGCCACCCCTCGGGTAGCGCCCCGGCGACGACCGAGCGCTCGAAGTCTGCGGCGAGCTGCGGATGCGCCGCGCGATAGGCTTCGAACCGCGAGCGCCAGTCCGCTTCGAGGGCAGCGCCTCGGTCCCGCGCGCGACCCCATTCCACACGGGCCTCGTCGGGCACATGGAACGGTTCGAGGGACGGGTACGCCAGGTTGCGCTTGGTCGCCTCGATTTCGGCGTCACCGAGAGGAGAGCCGTGTGCGCCGGCGGTCCCCGCCTTGTTGGGGCTGCCCCAGGCGATCACCGTACGGAGCACGATGAGCGTCGGGCGCGACGCCTCTGCCCGGGCCTCGGCAAATGCGCGATCGATGGCGTCGAGATCGTTGCCGTCCGCGACGGTGACGACATGCCAGCCGTACGTGCGAAAGCGCGCGGCCTGATCCGTCGAGGTCGCCAGGTCGGTGCTGCCCTCGATGGTGATCGAATTGTGGTCGAAGACCCAGGTCAGCTTGCCGAGCTTCTGGTGGCCCGCCAGGCTGGCGGCCTCGTGGCTGATGCCTTCCATGAGGTCGCCGTCGGAGCAAAAAGCGATGGTCTGATGGTCGACGATGCTGTGCCCGGGCCGGTTGAAGCGGGCGGCGAGCCAGCGCTCGGCCAGCGCCATCCCGACGCTGTTGGAGATGCCCGCGCCCAACGGGCCCGTAGTGGTCTCGACGCCGGCCGTATGGCCGACCTCGGGGTGCCCGGGAGTGCGCGAGCCCCACTGGCGAAAGTGACGGATATCGTCGAGCGACAGGTCGTAGCCGGTCAGGTGCAGCATGGAGTAGAGCAACATCGACGCATGCCCAACCGAAAGCACGAAGCGGTCACGATCCGGCCAGTGCGGGTTGACCGGGTTGTGGGCCAGATGCCTCGTGAACAGTGAAAAGCCCGCAGGGGCGAGTGCCATCGGGGTGCCGGGATGACCCGAATCCGCCCGCTGCACGGCGTCCATCGAGAGTACACGAACCGCGTCCACGCAGAGCCGTTCCAGCTCGGTCATGACGAACGAATCCTGGTTGGATGGATCGGGGCCGTTCAGCCGACCACGAAATTCACGAGACGATTGGGTACATGGATCACCCGCCGCACGGTCGCCTCTTCGAGATACCGCGCAACGTTGTCTTCGGCGCGAGCCGCGGCTTCAGCGGCAGCGCCACCGGCGTCGACTTCGAGAAGGACCGTGCCTCGAAGCTTTCCGTTGACCTGGACCGCCACCTCGACCTGGGTCTCACGCGCCTTGTCGGCATCGAACGCGGGCCAGACCGCCTGCTCGAAGATGCTGGCCTTGAATCCAAGGCGCTCCCAGAGCTCTTCGGCCAGGTGGGGGCAGAAGGGGGCCAGCATCACCACGAGAGGTTCGATCTCTGCACGGGCTGCCGTTCGGCCCCCCGCGCGGACGACGTTGAGGTACTCCATCAGAGCTGCGATCGAGGTGTTGTACTGCAGTTCGGCCAACTGCTCGGTCACCTGCGCGATGGTCTGGTGGAGCTTTCGTTCCACCTCTGGATCGGCGGCACGGTGGGTCGCCCCGATCACGGTGTCCCAGAGACGGTGCAAGAACCCCCACGGCCCCTGGATTCCCTCATCTCGATAGTCACCCCCCTCGCCGAAGGGGCCGAGGAACATGAGGTAGAGACGAAAGGTGTCGGCCCCATACTCGTCGATGATGGGATCGGGCACGATCACGTTGCCCTTGCTCTTCGACATCTTGGCCCCGTCCCGGATGATCAGACCGTGCGCCCGGAAACGGGTGAAGGGTTCCTCGAAGTCGATGTGGCCCAGGTCGTGGAGCACCATGGTGAGGAACCGGCTGTACATCAGGTGGAGCACGGCGTGTTCGTTGCCGCCGATATAACAGTCGACGGGTAGCCAGCGCCGGGTGATCTCCTCATCGAAGGCGACATCGGCGAAGTCGGTCGACGGGTAGCGCAGGAAATACCAGCCCGAGTCGAGGAAGGTATCCGACACGTCGGTCTCCCGTCGCGCGGCACCACCGCAGTCCGGGCAGGTGGTCTCGTACCAGTCCGAGACGCGCGCGAGGGGCGAGATGCCCGAGTCGTCGGGCTTGAAATCGTCGACCCGGGGCAGCACCACGGGCAGGTCTTCCTGGGGCACCGCGACGGCACCGCACGCGTCGCAGTGGATGATCGGAATCGGCGGACCCCAGTACCGCTGCCGACTGATGCACCAATCGTGGAGCCTGAAGTTGACGCGGAGTTCGCCCAGCCCCCGCTCGGTGAGCCAGGCGGTGATCGAGCGGATCGCCTCGGCCTTGTCCATGCCGTCGAAGGCTCCCGAGTTCACGAGCCTGCCCTCTCCGGAGTAGGCTTCGAGCAGGGGTGTCGACGCGTCGTCCCCCGGTCCCGCCACCACTCTGGGAATGGCGAGCCCGAAGGCGGTGGCGAACTCGTAGTCGCGCTGGTCATGGCCGGGCACCGCCATGATGGCGCCGGTGCCGTACTCCATCAACACGTAGTCGGCGATCCAGACCGGAATCGCTTCGCCGGTGGCGGGATTGCGGCAGTATCCGCCGGTGAAGACCCCCGTCTTGGTCTTGTCGGTCTTCTGTCGGGCCACGAGGTCGGTCTTCTGCGCCTGGGTCCGATACGCTTCGACCGCTCCGCGCTGGGCGTTGTCGACGAGCCGATCGACCAGGGGGTGCTCTGGCGCCAGGACCATGAAGCTGGCTCCGAAGACGGTGTCGGGCCGGGTGGTGAACACCTCGATGGTGTCGGTCGTGTCGTCGGCCCGGACCGAGGTCGGGTCGACCGGATCGATTCCTGCCTTCGGATCGATGAGCGGAAAGGCGAGTTGGGCCCCCTCGCTGCGCCCGATCCAGTTGCGCTGCGCCTTGGTGGTCGACTCCGACCAATCGAGTGTATCGAGGTTGTCGAGCAGGCGCTGGGCGTACCCGGTGATCTTGAAGAACCACTGGGCGATGCGTCGCTGTTCGACCGGGGTGTCACACCGTTCACAACGACCGCCGATCACCTGTTCGTTGGCCAGGACGGTCTTGCACGATGGACACCAGTTGACCGGAGCTTCCTTGCGCTCGGCGAGCCCTGCCTTGAACAGCTCGAGAAAGACCCACTGGGTCCATTTGTAGTAGGCGGGGTCGGTCGTGTCGACGGTGTGCGACCAGTCGAACATGCCTCCCGTGCGGCGCAGTTGTCGCGTGAAGTTGGCGACGTTCCTCGGGATCAGCTCCATGGGGTGGACGCCGACCTTCAACGCGAAGTTCTCGGAGTGGATGCCGAAGGCGTCGAAGCCGATGGGCTCGAAGACCTCGTGTCCGGTCAGACGCCGATAGCGTCCGTGGACGTCGGCGCCCGTGAACGCATAGATGTTGCCGACATGAAGCCCCTCGGCCGAGGGGTACGGGAACATCATCAGGTTGTAGTAGGGGCGCTCGGCCGTCCGAAATGAGTCCGCCGTGAAACGGTTCGTTCCCTGGACGTCCCACTTCTCCTGCCACTTCCGCTCCACCTCTCGTGGAGAGTAGACGGGTCCTTCGTTGGCCATGGGCGGTGGGAAAGTGAAGGGCATCCTCGAAGAAATCCTGCCTGGACGAGGCCCAAAGCTACCGCCCCTGTCCACCCCGTACAACGACCCGGCGGTCTGGGGGCGACCCGGTGGTCGGGCGGCGTGGCGACGCTCTACGATAGGATCCGCTCAGCGTCGCGTTGGTGGCTCGAAGGGGTCAGCCGCCCGTCGTGGTGCCCGGAGCGGGTGGGCCCGGTGCACCCACCGGAAGTAGCGTGAATGGATCGTCGACCTTGCGAGCCGACTGTGCCAGAGCGGCCACCGCCTGCTGCAGCGATCCGTCGTGGGCCTCGAGCAGCGCCGCGAAGTCGGGGATCCGATGGTAGTAGAGCATCTGGCCCAGGAGTTCGGCGTTGTTCAGGGGCCGCTGCATGAATCCCCCGAACGACAGGCTCTCGAAGGCGGGTGCGACCTCGGCCTCGAATCGTGCCCGGTGCCGTGCGAAGACGGCCTCCCGCTCGCTCAGCTTGGCCTCGGTCGACATCGACGCATCGCCGTAGACCGCCTGCAGGTCACTCACGAGTTGATCGACGAAGCGGCTGTACCGTTGCACGTCGCGCCAGCGGGCCTGTGCCCTCGCGCACTTGACCGTGTCGAGGCCGCCCCCGGCTCGGTGGCAGAAGAACTCCACCGCACCCGCCCGGCCGACGAAGGTGGCGAAGCTTTCGTTGAAGCGTACTCGCCCGGGCACGAAGAGGTGGGCGTGACTCATCTCGTGGAGCAGGGTTCCGATCAGTTCGATATCGTCGCCACGAAGCAGGCTGCTCAAGATGGGATCGGCGAACCATCCCAGGGTGCTGAAGGCGGCGGTGGGGCGAAGCAGGGTGTCGAAGCCGTCGGCCTCCAGCTTGGACTGCTCCTTGAGGGCGTCGCCCTCGTCGAAGAACCCCCGATAGGGTACGTGGCCCACGATGGGAAACCACCACGTCTTCGACGCCAGGCGGTCGCGATAGGCGGCTGAGAGTACGAGCGCCAGGGTATCGCTCTGCAGTTGGGTGAAGCTCGTGTAGCTGTTGCCCACATCGAGTTGGAGATCACGTTGCGCGAACTCGCGCGCCTCCATGGCGAGGGTGAGCAGACCCCGCGTGCGTTCGTCGGTCGCGGGGTCGAGAATCACCTCAGGCAGAGGCCGTCGTCCGGCGAGAATCTTCGCCTCGGCGATCCCCGCCTTGATCACATAGATCGGTGAACAGGCCGTGAACGACAGACTGGCGCCCAGGGCGACGGTGAGCGCCGCCCCGGCGACGAGGAACGGGCGGAGGCGTTGCCTCACTGGCCCCCGCCGATATTGCGCATCAGCGGTACGCCGCCTTCGGTCGGGACGTAGATGACCGATCCGGCCGGCAGCTTCGCCAGCTGCTCGATGTAGTAGAAGGTCAGATACTCGGGGGTCAGCCCCTGGGCGATGATGCCCTGCGCCTCGGCGATCCCCTTGGCTTCTTCGACCTGCTGGCGTGCCTTTTCCTGGATGATCTCGGTCTGGAACCGCTCGGCCGCAACATTCTGTTCGCGCTGCAGCTTTTCCTCGATGGCCTGGCGGACGAGCGGAGGCGCCTGGACGTCGCGCACGAACACCTGAAGCACCTCGATGCGATCACCGGCCTTGGCCTGGATCGCATCCTGCATGGCAGCCGCGATCTCGGCTCGGTTGGGCGAGAAGATCTCGTTGATCGACTTGGTGGCGACGGCGTCGCGTACGCCGTTGCGGACGGCGTTGAGCACGATGCGATTCTTGATCTGGCTCTCGGTTCCGATCCGCTGATAGAGGTCGGGCGCTCGCATGCCGTCGATGCGATACAGCAGGGAAACCTCGAGGGCCACATTGAGCTGCTCCGAGGTCTGCGCCTCGATTCGCTCGATCGAGCCGTCTTCCGGATACGCCTGTTCGCGGATACTCATCTTCTCGATCGACGCCAGGGGATTCACGAAATGGACACCCTGGCCCAGCGCCACCTCGTCGACACTGCCCAGGAAGTGCTTGACGCCGACGTCGCCGACCGAGACCAGCACCACGGTGTTGAGCACGACGAGCACGACACCGGCCAGCATGAAACCGTAGCTGGCGAGTTTCGACGCTCCGGTTCCGGCCTTGCCGAGAGACGGCCCGGCGGTGCGGAGCACGGCACCGACCAGGATGAGGAAGATCGCGACGATCAGGAGTCCCATGGGATTGTCCAGGAGAGGATGGGCGAGTGGGGCATATTCGACGATACGGGTGCCGGGCCCCCGCGCTTCACCCTCGCGATACCCGTCTTCCCTCTGTGCGTTCGCAGGTCTAAGGTGTGGGATGCTCGAATTCGTCTATGCCGCCGCTGTGGTCGCGCTCCGTGGAGTGGCCCTGGTGGTGGCACCCGTCTGGCCCCGACTCGCGGGTGTGATGCGTGGCCGTCGGCAGGCCATGGCGTCTCTTCTGGCATGGGGTCGCGCGCACCGCGACGACGGCCGCCCCCTGGTCTGGATCCACGCTCCTTCGGTAGGAGAGGGACTCCAGGCCCGGGCCGTGATCGAAGCGCTGAAGGGGCGGGTGCCGGACGGAATCCAGTCGGTCTTCACGCACTTCTCGCCCTCGGCCGAGGTGCTGGTCACACGGATGCCGGTGGATTGGGCCGGGTACCTGCCCTGGGATGTGAGCGGCGATATCGAGCGCGCGTTGGATGCGGTCCGTCCCTCACTCGTGGCGTTCACCAAGACCGAGGTGTGGCCGGTGTTGAGCCGTGCCTGCGAGCGGCGCGGCATTCCGACCGCCCTGGTGGCTGCCACCCTTCCGGCAGGCTCGTCGCGGGTGCGTCCCTGGGCCCGGCGGCTGCTGGCTCCCTCTCTGGGACGGCTCGCTCTGGTGGCGGCCATCGCCGAGGAGGATGGGGATCGTTTCGTGGCCCAGGGGGCGGAGCGAACGGTCGTCGAGGTGACGGGTGATCCGGGTGTCGACGCGGCTGTGCGCCGACTCGAGAGGCTCGATCCCGACGCCCCATACCTGCGGCCGTTGCTGGCCGTGGCACGACCCACCGT
The DNA here is from genome assembly GCA_964521385.1 of uncultured Gemmatimonadaceae bacterium. Classification (GTDB taxonomy): domain Bacteria; phylum Gemmatimonadota; class Gemmatimonadetes; order Longimicrobiales; family Gaopeijiaceae; genus Gaopeijia. The sequence continues at coordinate 81,536 of CAZFRU010000002.1, forward strand.
GGTCGCGGGGTCGACCTGGCCTCCTGATGAGGCCGTATTGCTGCCGGCGCTCGCCCGACTGCGCGGCGCCCACACCGGCTTGAGGGTCGTCGTCGCTCCCCATGAGCCCGACCCGGACCACGTCGAGCCGCTGCTGGAGTCGTTACGGCGCGACGGATGGGATCCCCGGCGCTTGTCGGAGGTGGAGGCCGAGGGAGAGCTCGGTGGAGTCGATGCGGTGGTAGTCGACCGGGTCGGCGTCCTGGCCCACCTCTACCGGGCCGCCGACGTGGCCTTCGTGGGAGGGGGATTCCACGGAGCCGGGCTGCACTCCGTCCTCGAGCCGGCAGCGGCCGGGGTGCCGGTCCTGTTCGGGCCGGCACACCACAACGCCTGGGCGGCCGCGAAGCTGGTGGAGGCCGGAGCCGGCTCGGTGGTGCACGACAGCGAGTCGCTCGCCGGCGCTACCGACGCGTGGCTCACCGACTCCGCCGGTCGGTCATCGGCCGGCGCTGCCGCGCGGGAGTGGATCGAGCGGCATCGCGGCGCCGCCGACAGAACGGGCGAGGCCCTGTCGCGTCTGTTGCGGCCGGCCTGAGGGCGGCCGGTCTCACGGCGGCCGGTCTCACGGCGGCCGGTCTGACGGCAGCCGGTCTGAACGACGCCGGCTTGGTGACGGCAAGGGTCCGAGCAGGGTCAGCGACCGCTCTGGGCGCTCTGCGTTCCGACCCCGGGGCGCACGGCGATGTAGGTGAAATTGAAGCACATCTCGTCGAGCGAGCCGTAGCCCCCGTAGACCGGGCCGTCCGTCGAGTTGTCGAAGGTGCACCGCACGGCGAGCGACGTCTCGCCCAGAGCGTCGCGCGTCAGGACCTTCGGCTCTCGCAGCGTGAAGTCGCGCTGCCAGGCCAGGTCCCAGCGCGGAACCGAGAGCAGCGTCTCGACCTCACCGGTATCACGGCGCAAGGTGATTTCGCCGGAGTGCCCGAACGAGTGCATGTGCAGGTTGGTCGAGTGCACCTCGAGGGCGTCGATCTGTTCGGCCGGCACACCGGTCAGCGAGGCGAAGTAGTCCAACTGCGCACCCAGGTTGTCGACCACTTCGAAGGTCCGCTGCGACTGCGCAGGGATCACCATGGTCCTGGTCCGTTTTCCGACGAGCCAGTCGTTTCGCGTCTGCGCGAAGTGGAAGGCCGGGCGTTCGACCGTACGTTCCACCGTGAAATCGATCGCCGTGCCGGTGTCCCGCTCACCGGGTGCGTTCGACGAGTAGTAGTGCATCTGCACCACGAGGCCCGCACCGGGCTCCATGCGGATTCCGGTTCCTGCGGGGAACTCGTGCCCGTCCATGCCGGGGGCCCAGTGGGCAAGCCAGAAGCTGGCCGCCGACAGCTCGCGCATGCCGTCGGGGTATCGCTCCTCGTAGGCAGCACGCGCTGAGCGTTCGCCCAGCCGGTCGGGCAGAGCCCCTCCGAAGCACTGGTATCCGGGGCCGGACTCCTCATCGTCGAGTTCCCGGTACCGGTCCATCATGGCGGCATCCACGGCGTGAACCACCACGTGATGAGCGACGTTGCGGTTGCCAGGCAGGGCGCGGAACCCGGTCACGAACGAGGTGGCGTCACCCAGCCAGTCGACCAGGAAGCAGCGATAGTCGTCGGAGGCCCCCTGGTTGGGAAGATACCCCGCGTCGGGCAACACCTCGAGCGAGAAGTCGGGTGCGAAGGCCGGGTGCTCGGCGGGCACCGAGGCGGGTGCGGCATCGGGGCGCGGCTCGCCGCGCGGGTACCCCGCCTCGATCCAACGCCGGAGCATGTCGAGGGTCTCGTCGGGCAGCGAGAGGTCGCCGACGTAGTCCTGATGCCCCGGCTCGGCCAGCCACGGCGGCATGCGCCGACTCGTGATCATGCGGCCGATCATGCGGCGCCGCTCGTAGGTCTCTTCGGCGTCTTCCATCGACCACGCGATCCCGTCGGCGGTATGGCAGCCGAGGCAACTCGCCGCGAGCACGGGGCGGACGTCGGAGTAGTAGTCCTGGGCGGCAACGGGTGACACCGTCGCGCCCGCTAGCAGCAGGGCAAGACATGGAGACGAGGCACGGCGCATGACGATGGACTCGGTCGAAGGGGAGGCTCGATCGGTAGCCGAAGGTATCGACGGCGCGCGCGGTTTCGCCAGCACTTCTGATCTTCGACGCCTTGACGATGGGCAAGCCCAGCGCGAGCCTGGCAGATTCGGCTCATTTCTTCCTTCGGCGCATTGGAGACCGGCATGATTCCGGATGTACCTGAGATCGAACCCACGGTACTGAAGGCTCGGCTCGACCGGGGTGACGCGCCGGTGCTCATCGACGTGCGCGAGGCGTTCGAGCGCACCATCGCCGACCTGCCCGAGGTGGGACAGCTCCATGTACCCATGGCCGCGTTGCCCCACCGCCTGCACGAACTGGAGAGAGATTGCGAGATCGTCATCTACTGTCGCTCGGGTAGTCGCAGCGCTTCGGTCGTGGAGTTCATGTTGGCGCAGGGCTTCGGCGCGGTGTTCAACCTGCGGGGCGGCATCCTGGCCTGGCAGGAACAGGTGGACCCTTCGCTGAGACGCTATTGACCGCTCAGGCGCGATCGACCGGTGAGGCGCGATCGACCGGTGAGGCGCGATCGACCGGTGAGACGCGATCGACCGGTGAGGCGATGTTGCCGCGTAGTTGACCCTCCCCCCAGCGGGTTCAGACCGCCGGCCGGGGCAGCCCCGCGAACTGCAACTCGTGGAGTCGCGCGTAGAGCCCGTGGCGCTCGAGCAACTCGTCGTGCGTGCCCTCTTCGGCGAGTTCGCCATGGTGCAGCACCAGGATCCGGTCTGCGTGGACGACGGTGGAGAGCCGGTGGGCGATGACCAGCGAGGTGCGGTCGGCGAGCAGGGCGTCCGTGGCTTCTTCGATCCGGGCCTCGATCTCGGAATCGACCGACGAGGTCGCTTCGTCGAGCACCAGAATCGGCGGATCGAAGGCCAGGGCCCGCGCGAACGAGATGAGTTGGCGCTCCCCCACACTCAACGAAGCGCCCCGTTCGCCCAGCGGCTGATCGTAGCCACGCTCGAGACGCTCGACGATCGCACCAGCGCCGATCCGTTCGGTTGCCGCCCGGACCTGGTCGTCGTCGATGGCGTGTGATCCCAGACGAACGTTGTATGCCACATCGCGGCTGAACAGAAACACGTCCTGGAGCACGAGACCGATGCGTTCGCGCAGGTCGCGGATCCGGACGTCGATGATCGGAACGCCATCGAGCAGGATCCGCCCCCGCTGCACGTCGTAGAAGCGCATCAGCAGGTTGATGATGGTCGACTTGCCGGCACCGGTATGGCCCACGATCGCCACCTTCTCACCCGGCAACACGCGAAAGCTCACTCCCTTCAGCACCCAGTCCCACTGTCCTGCTTCGTCCTTGCCGTAGGCGAACCAGACGTCTTCGAACTCGATTTCGCCGCGCACCTCGTCGGGAAGCGCCCGCGGTGAGGTGGCCTCGACCACCTCGGGTTTGCGGTCGAGGAGCTTGAAGATCCGCTCGGAAGACGCCATCGCACCCTGGAGCAGATTGTACTTCTCGGAGAGATCCTGGATCGGACGAAAGAACCGCCGCGCGTACTGCAGGAAGGCTGCGACGACTCCGACCGTGACGGCTCCATCGAGCACCCGGGCGCCCCCGTACCAGAGAATCAGGGCCAGCGCGATCGACGTGAAGACCTCGATCACCGGAAAGAACAGCGCATAATACGTGATCGAGCGCAGGTGGGCTTCGAGGTAGTCGGCGTTGATTTCGGCGTGGCGTGCTTCGTCGGCCGCCTCGCGATTGAAGAGATGCACCACACGCATGCCCGTGAACCGCTCGTGCAGGAAGGCGTTGATGCGAGCGATCCGTACACGGATGTCACGATAGGCGTCGCGGATCCGGGCCCGGAACAGGAACACCGCCACCCAGACGAAGGGCAGCACCGTGAAGGTGACCAGCGCCATGCGCCAGTCCATCTTCAGCATGGCTCCCAGGATGAACACGAGGGTGAACACGTCGCCGAACACCGACACCAGTCCCGACGAGAAGAGCTCGTTGAGCGTCTCGACGTCGGAGGTGATACGGGTCATGAGGCGACCCACCGGCGTGCGGTCGAAGGTGCGTAGTTCGAGATCCTGGAACTTGCGAAAGACCTCGCGGCGCAAGTCGTACATCACGCTCTGCCCGAGCCAGGTCGTCAACAGGCCCTGGGCGTATTGCAACACGAACCCGGCCACCAAAGCTGCGGCGAAGCCGCCGGTGAGCAACAGCAGCAGGCTGGTATTACCCTGCGGGATGGCCTCGTCCAGCGCGCGCATCGTCAGCCACGGCCCGACGATCTCGACCGCCGAAGCCGCCGCGAGTAGCAGAATCGCCACTGCGACCTGCCACCCATAGGGGCGAAGGTACTTCAGCAGGCGCTTCATCAGGCGTGCGTCGTATGCCTTGCCCAGCGCCTCTTCTTCGTCTGTTGCGAGCTGGCTCACGCGGCGTCGGCGTCTGTGTCCGAGTCGAGGTTTCGAGTATGCGCCTTCAAGATAACCACGGTTGTGGGTCGTGGGGGCGGGGCGCTCTGACCTCGCGGGGATGCGCGCCCTGGCCTCGCGTTCCCCGCGCCCTCCGATCATGTTGGCCTCATGTCTACCTCGTTCACTCGACGCGGCTTTCTCTCGTGCCTCGCCGCTACGGGCCCTGCCCTGGCCTGGCCGGATTCGCTCGGCGCCCTGGTCCCGGACTCCAGATCTGACGAGCGCCAGGACTACTGGGCGACGGTCGGTGACGCCTTTCTGATTCCCGAGGATCGCATCTATCTCAATGTGGGCACCCTGGGAGCTCAGCCCCGCGTCGTGGTCGAGGCCGTCGCCGAGCACACGCGCCGCGTGGCCGAGACCTACCCACCGCACGTCGACTGGGACCTGCTCAAGGCGAACGTCGGCCGGGTGCTCGGGGGCGATCCCGCCGGCTTCGTCTTTCCACGCAACACGACCGAAGCGATGAGCTTCGTGGCCAACGGCCTCGATTGGTCGGCGGGCGACGAGATCCTCACCACCCACCACGAACACATCGGCGGGCGATCCTGCTGGGAACTGGTGGCGGCGCGCTACGGCCTGGTGCTGCAGAAGCTGCCCTTGCCGCCGCTGGCTGAAGGGCCGGCGGCGGTGGTCGAGGTGTTCCGCGCGGCCATGACCGCACGGACCAGGGTGGTGTCGATTTCGCACGTGACCTTCACCAACGGACGGATCCTGCCGGTGCGCGAGATCGCGACCCTCTGTCGTGAGCGGGGTATCATCTGCGTGGTCGACGGGGCGCATCCCCCGGGCCTGATGCCGGTCGACCTCGAGGGGTTGGGTGTCGACTTCTATGCGTCCTCGCCCCACAAATGGCTGCTGGCGCCCCAGGGTACGGGACTGCTCTGGATGGCTGAGCGCTGGCGGACACGGCTCTGGCCGACGCTCGCCTCGGGGGGGTGGGACGACCTCGATCTCGGAGCGCATCGCTTCAACCACCTGGGCAGCCTCGACGAATCGCGGCTGGCGGGGCTCGTGGCCGCCTTCGCCTTCTTCGATGAGATCGGTCACGAGCGCGTCCATGAGCGAATTCGCGTGCTGCGGCGAAAGCTGATCGACGGTCTGGGCGGGATCGACGGCGTTGAGTTGACGTCTCCCACCGACGACGTCCAGGGCGCCGGCATGGTGTCGTTCACCGTCGCTGGAGTCGCCGGTCTCGATCTTCAGTCGCAGCTGGCCCGCTCCGACCGGATCCGTACGCGAGTGATCAGCGAATTCGACCTGGGCTGGATGCGGCTGTCCCCGCACGTCTATACGCGGGAGTCGGACATCGAGACGCTGCTCGGGCGGGTGGCAGAGGCGGGAGGGGCTACTCGGCTCTGAGGCTGACCGTCGGATCCACCCGCGTCGCGCGTCGGGCCGGCACCAGTCCAGCGAGAAGCGTCACCGAGCCCAGCAGGATCGCGGCCGCTGCGAAGGCCGACGGATCGAGGGGCTCGACCTCGAACAGGAACCGATCCAGGGCGCCGGCCGAAGCGACCGCACCCAGGAGTCCGATGCCGACGCCCACCCACGCGACGCCCAGGCTGCGGCGGAGCACGATTGAGAAGATCTGGCGGGGATCCGCGCCCATCGCCATGCGGATCCCCATCTCGCGGCGCCGCTGCCCCACGCTGTGGGCCAGAGTGCCGTAGACGCCTGCGGCCGCAAGGAGCCCCGCGACCCCGGCGAATCCGAGAAGTAGCAAGGTGTGGATGCGGGGTTCAGCGCGTGCATTCCGGATCCGATCGGTGAAGGTGCCGAGCTGTTGTACGGGCAGGAACGACGCGAAGCGGCTTCCGGCCTGCCGCAGTTCGGGGAGCAGCGCCTCGATGTCGCGATCACTTCGCACCACGATCCGCGACCAGGGCCAGTCGTCGCTCTGGCGGTATGGAAGGTAGACGGCGGGACGCCACCCTTCTTCTGCGCGGGTCTGGGTGACGTCTCCCACCACACCTACCACGACGACTCGTGTTTCGTCGTCGGGCGGGCCCAGCACCAGGGTCGATCCCACCGGATCGACACCCCCGAGGTGGGTCCGTACGAACGCCTCGTTGACGAGCATCACGGGGACGTCGTCGGGCCCGTCGGCGGCCGTGAGTCCCCGTCCACGCACCACGGGAATCCCCATGGCGTCGAGGTAGCCGGGGGTCACGATGTAGCCCGCGTTGCCGGTCATGGCGTCTGCGGAACCGGCGCCGGGTCGCCGCACCCAGGGGGCCCAGTTCGGACTCTCGAACGGAATGTTCGACGAGGCGCCGACCGCGACCAGGCCCGGCACCTTGCGGACTTCGTCCAGGAGCGCGTCCCAGATCTGCCAATGGGGGACACGCTCGGCTGACACCTTCGACCCCATGCTGAAGGTCACGAGCCCCTGCGGGTCGAAGCCGGGATCGACGGAACGCAACTCGGTGAACGAGCGGACCAGGAGGGTGGCACCCACCGCCAGGACCAGGGCGATGGCGAGTTGGGCGCTCACCAGCGTGTCCATCCAGCGTCGCCCCGGGCCAGCGATCCGGCTCGCCGACCGGCGCATGCCCGCGGCCAGGGACGACGATCCAGCGCGCAGCGCCGGCGCAATGCCGGCGACGACTCCGACCAGGGCCGACAGACCGAGGGCGATGAGGAGAATTCGTCCATCGACCACGACATGGTCCAGACGGGGGAGCAAGTCGGGTGCGGCATGCCGGAAGGCGGCCACCGCGGCCCAGGCCATCGCCGTCCCCACGGCACCCGAGATGATCGACAGGGCGAGACTCTCGACGACCAGGTGGCGAATCACCGTGCGGCGGCTCGCTCCGAGGGCCATGCGCACACCGATCTCACCCGCCCGGTCGAGGCCCCGGACGAACAGCAGGTTCGACGCGTTCAGCACGGCGATGGCGAGCAGGAGGCCGGCAGCACCCAGGAAGATGAGGAGTGTGCGCCCGGAGGCTCCCACCGTCTCAGCGTGCAGCGGATTGACGCCCCACCCGAACCAACGGCCATCTGGATAGACGTTGCCGTCCGGGAATTCACGCGCCAGCGCGTCGGACAGATCGGCGAGTTCCGCACGGGCCGTCGCCAGCGTCGCCCGGTCCGCGAGGCGTCCGAGTAGAGTCAAACTGCGGTTGCCCCGATCACCGTAGCGGGGGTGGGCCCGGTCCAGCGGTTGCCACAGTTCCACGCCGTCGCCGATCAACGCTTCGGGCGGCTCGAACTCCGGGGGGAGGACGCCGACGATCGTATGGGTCTGTGCCAGGGTCGACGACGAAGCGCCCACGATGGCAGGATCGCTGCCGAAGCGATCTCGCCAGGTCGAATAGGTGAGCATCACGACCGGGCCGGACCGTCCGGCGTAGTCGTCGGGGAGGAAGGTGCGCCCCAGAAGCGGTGTGGTGGAGAGGGTCTCGAAGAACCCCTCCGTGACCGCCATCATATCGATCAGTTCGGCGCCGTTGCCGGTGTCGGGTAGGAGCCCGCCCAGCCGCTGGAATCCGACCAGCCGGTCGAGTGACCGCGCGCGGTCGCGCACCTCGATGAAGTTGAGGTAGGACACCCCGGCGAGGTGCTGTAGACCCGCGACGTCGTCCCGCCATTCGCGATCGGGAAAGGTCACCCCTGCTGCTACGAGCCGGTCGGCGTCGGGATAGGGCAGCGAGCGCACCATCACGCCATCGACGACACTGTAGACTGCCGTGGTGGCACCGATGCCCAGCCCCAGGATGGCGACCACCAGCACCGCGGCGCGAGGCCGGCGCGTGATCCCCCGGAACGCGAAGCGCACGTCTCTCCACACGTCTCCCATTCTCCTCTCCTCCCGTGGCCTGTGTAGTCTCGGGTGTGTTTCGGCGAGGCGGCGACGGCGGCCAATCGCTGCGGGTCGCCACCAGGCGGCGACCGTACCAGCTACCTCGCGCACGTAGGCCGCGCGCCCGCTCCGATCTCGGGCGCCCCCCGCTCTCCAGAGCTCCTCCAGGTCGCCCCGCACGATGTCGGAATCGCATCCGCGGAGCAGCCGCATGAGGATGCGGGCCAGCCCGGGTGGCTTCATCCGGCACGTCCTTCGTCGACGAGGCCCTCGAGGCGATCCAGTAGGCCGTGCGACATGTCACGAAACACCTGGACGGATCGGGCCAGGGCTGCGGCACCCGCCGGTTCGAGTCGATAGAGGCGCTTTCGTCGCCCGCCTCGCTCAGGCGTCGGATCACCGATCCACGAGCCCACCAGGCCGTGCTCGCGAAGCCGATCGAGGGCGGTGTAGACCGCTCCGGTCGAGACCTCCCGTCCCGTCCGACGACCGATCGCCTCGCGAACCGAGACGCCGTACGCCTCGTCATCTTCGAGCTCGAGCAAGGCGAAGAGAATCAGTTGTTCGAACTCACCGAGGGTCTTCGGCATTTGTCACCTACGTTGCAGGACATATCAGGGATTCCATATCTACTGCAGCGTAGTACAAAGAGCAACCGTGCGGCTGAAACCCTCTTCCTGCGAGCACCCGGTATCATGGGATCGCATACCGCACTTCGACCATCTGTCCATACCGACGCACATCGGTGAGGGTCAGCGGTGGGAAGGCGATACGCCGCGGCAGGAGCGGTGCGCCGGCTCCCAGTGTGGCCGGCGCGATCTGGATGATCAGTTCATTCAGGAGGCCCGCGTCGTGGAATTGTCCGGCCAGGTCGCCGCCACCGACGATCCAGACGTTCTTTCCCGCCGCCGCCTCGACCATCTCGGCATGGATCGGACGCACGTCTCCGCACACGAACCGGAGGTCGGCCCCGGCGATCGGTGTCTGCTCGCGACTCGAGAACACCCAACACGGCTGCGAGTAGGGCCATTCCTCCGCGGCACCCGGGGAATCGGAAGCGGCCTCCACGAGGTGTCGCCTCACCCATTCGTAGGTGGTCGATCCCATGGCGAGCGCACCCACGTCACGAATGAACTCCGGGTAGCTGGTCTCTGGCGCTTCGTCCCCCTGCATCAGCCAGTCGAGCGAGTTGTTCTCGTCCGCGATGAAGCCGTCCAGGCTGGTCGCACCGTAGTACTGGGTCTTCATGGCGTCCACGCCTCGGAGGTGGTCATTTCGTCGCCCGATGAGAGTATCCGGGTCGGGGGGGGTGAACCAGAGAACCGCCCAGCAGGGTCGATCCCGTGGATGAGCGGGGCGCAGGGGCGTGGTCCGGCCGCCGTGTGCACCTCGGCCCCCGCTCGCGTCGCGAGGTCGATGAGGTTGGCCCACTGGACTCGTCGCTCGGGTCGACGAGGAAGCGGTGCAAACATGACAAGGTCACCGCCGCTGGGGCGGCGGTGTCATTTTTCTGCCGGATATGGTGGTGAACGTCCCACTTGGGTGGGTGGCGGAACGCCGCGTGGTACCTTCCTGCCACATAGGGTGGTCAACATCACACGAGGCGGCGCAGCCTTCCCGCCTTGGGATCTTTCCGCCACCTCCGGCCAACCACTACCTGCCCACCATCACCATCACCGACCGACCGGCCACTACCACCTCCACCAACTCCGGCCGACCGCCGACCCGGCACCGGCGGGTCGCCGACCCCCGCTGGACTCGTCGTTCGGGTCGACGAAGAAGCGGCGCAAAGATGACAAGGTCACCGCCGCTGGGGCGGCGGTGTCACCTTTCTGCCGGATACGGTGGTGAACGTCCCACGCGGGTGGGCGGCGGAACGCCGCGTGGTACCTTCCTGCCACATATCGTGGTCAACATCACACGAGGCGGCGCAGTCTTCCCGCCGCGGGATGTTTCCGCCGCGGGACGTTTCCGCCACCTCCGGCGGGCCACGGCCGGCTCCGTCGCCACCGACCGGCCTCCGCGACCGCCGCCACCACCGGCTCGCCACCGACCGGCCGCCGCCTCACGGTCCAGCTGGTCGACCAGGGTAAGCAGATCGCGGCGGTCTGGTTCGATCCGCGAAGGTATGCAAGGTGTGCATCGTCGGGATGATGTCCCATCTTCCGCGGACGCCGATCTACGGCAAGGGTGGCGGGACAGGCGTGTTTGCCATCCGTGCCAGAGGTGCCTCCCCGGGCCGGTCCATTCATCACCACGAGCACACCTTCACGGCCCGTGACGGCCGTTGCGAGGTCGGCATTCGCTCAAGCCCCGCGCAGGTTGTTCCTCACGTTCGCCAGTCCGCCTCCATCGAGGACCCGCGTGAAACCCGCCCGTTTCAGGGCTTCGGCCGCGACCGCGGAGCGCGCCCCGCTGGCGCAATACACCAGGATGCCCGCATTGCGGGCGATGCCGCGGCTCTCCAACTCCTCGACGTTGATCTTCCTCAGGGGAATTCGGATCGCACCGGGCATGTGGCCGAAGAAGAACTCCAGGCGGGTGCGCACGTCGATCAGCACGGAGACCTTCTGGTCGCGGAACTTCATCTGGTGCTCGGCTTCGGGGTCGGGGTGGGTCGGCTGACGATCAGGCCGGTTCGTGGGCGGTCCGTGCAAACTACGTGACCCTTCCAGCTGAAGGCGAGGAGCACGAGGGTCCTCGCGTCGACCTTGCTGGGCCGTGGGCCGGGCCCGTACCCTCCGGGTTCTCGCAGGGGGGCCCCACGCCCCCACGCGGCTGTTGGCGAAGGGTCGACCCGGGAGGCGGATGACCCAGCGAACTCAGATGGAGCGCCTGAGTGAGGCGGTGGCAGACCGGTATCGGATCGAGGATGAACTCGGCACCGGTGGCATGGCCACGGTCTACCTCGCCGAAGACCTGAAGCACCATAGGCCGGTGGCCCTGAAGGTCCTGCACCCGGACCTTGCCGCCGTCGTAGGCGCTGAGCGGTTTCTCCGTGAGATCGAAACCACGGCGGGCCTCCAGCATCCTGGCATCCTGGCTCTCTACGACTCGGGTGAGGCCGACGGACTCCTCTACTACACCATGCCGGTCGTGGTTGGGGAATCGTTGAAGGAGAAGCTTCAGCGCGAGGGTCAGCTCCCGGTCGACGAAGCCGTCCGGATCGCGCGCGAGGTGGCCGAAGCTCTCGAACACGCCCACGGCCGAGGCGTGCTCCACCGCGACATCAAGCCGGCCAACATCCTTCTCGAAGACGGGCGCGTGATCCTCGCCGACTTCGGAATCGCCCGGGCGGTCGAACCCCACGATGCCGAGAGACTCACCGAAACGGGCCTGGCAGTCGGCACGCCGACCTACATGAGCCCCGAGCAGTCGATGGCGGAGCGACGGCTCGACGGGCGTAGCGACCTCTATGCGTTGGGCTGTGTGCTCTACGAGATGCTCGCCGGCGAGCCGCCCTACACCGGTGCCACCGCCCAGGCGATCCTGGCGAAGCGATTCCGCGAGCCGGTGCCCCGGGTGTCGACCCTCCGCGACACCGTCACCCCGGGACTCGAGGCGATCCTGGTCCGGCTACTCGCGACCTCGCCTGCGGACCGACATGGATCGGCGAGTCTCCTGGTCCAGGCTCTGGACGAGTACCACAGGTCGCCCGGAACGCCGGCTCGGGCCAGTGAGGGCCTCCGGGGTGGGGCCCGGTGGACTCGGGGTGGACTCCTCGTCGGCGCCGCCGTCGTGGTGGCGGCGGTCGGGGTCAAACTGTGGGTCTCCGGCGTTGGGGTGGACGCCGAGTCCCTGTCGCCCGACCGGCTCGCAGTGCTGCCCTTCACGGTGCGGGGCGCCCCGGATTTCGACTACCTCGCCGAGGGCATGGTCGACCTGATGGGCGCCAAGCTCGATGGAGCAGGCGCCCTCACCGTCGTGAATCCGCGAGCGGTGATCTCCATGGTGAGCGCCGAACAGATCGACCTCGGCGATCCCGCGGCCGGGGAACGGGTGGCCCGACGTTTCGGGGCCGGCCGGTACCTGACGGGAGAACTGACGGAGGTGGGAGGCCACATCCAACTGGCGGCCCAACTCCACGAGCTGGGGTCCGATGCCGGGTCGCCGAAGGGAGCCAGCGTTTCGACGAAGCCGGACCAGCTTCTCGGGGCCATCGACTCGCTGGCCCTGGAGCTCCTGGGCGAGACGATGGACACACCGGAGGCGCGGATCCAACAACTCGCCACGGCCACCACCGCATCCTTGCCTGCGCTCAAGGAGTTCCTGGCCGGCGAGCGGCTCATGCGGGCCGGAGGCCAGTATCGCGAAGCCACCGCCTCGTTCGAGCGCGCCATCGCGCTCGACCCGACCTTCGCCCTCGCGTGGTATCGCAAGAGCTCCGTGGGCGAGTGGGTCGATCACTTCGACGTGCGTTCGTCGGCCGACAGCGCGTTCAAGTACTCCGAAGGGCTCTCCCGACGGGATCGGAGTCTTCTGGAGGCCCTACGGCTCCGGCGGGTCGGGCTCACGGAGGAAGCCGAGCAGCGCTACGAGGCCCACCTGCGGACCTGGCCCGACGAAGTCGACGCCATCGTGCAGCTCGGCGAGATCCGTTTTCACGACAATCCGCGGCGCGGCCGCAGCATGGCCGAAGCGATCCCGTTCTTCCAGTCGGCCCTGGACCTCGAGCCCGCCAACGCCGACGCGCGCATCCATTTGGCCCGCCTCTACGCGCTAACCGGGCAGCTTGATTCCCTCGAAGCCACCGTCCGGCACATCGAAGCCGATTTTGCCGCGAATTCGGCGCCAGGCGAAGTCGACGGTGGAGGTGGTGAGCGCCTCATCGAGGTTCAGGCGCTTCTGGCTTCCGCGCGTGGAGATTCAGCGGCGAAAGCCGACGTGCTCGAGCGCCTCCGGGGTCGCCCTCCGTTGCACTCCTTCGTCGCCGCACACGGCGTGTCGCGGTTCGCCCGTGATCCGGTGGGCGCGCTGGCCATCGTGACGCAGAGAGAGGTCGGAGACCCCTTCCTGGACTGGGCCGTTTCGAGCTTCTACCACGTCTTGGGACGCCGGGAGGAGGCGTTCCGTTTCGTCGACGACCTTCCCGGGGGGCTGACGGCCCAGTGGGAGTTGGAGCGCGCCTTCGTCCTGACGTCGGGGGTGGTCGCCCCGGACACGGTCCGGATGCGACAGGTACTGGAGTCGCTGCGGGCCCGGGATCCGGCCGAGATTCGCCGCGGAAATTGGGTCCCGGCCTACGAAGACCTCACCGACGAATTCCACCGATTCGAGCGGGACTGGACCGTGGCTCAGCTCCTGATCCACCTCGGGCGCGTCTCAGAGGCCCGACGGATCATGAGTGCGCTCGACGTCGTGCCTGCGATGGTCGGACTCGGCCAGGTGCAACCCGATGCGATCCGCACCCTCGAGGCCGAGATCCGCTATCGCGAAGGGGACCGGCAGGGGGCGCTGGACGTGCTGCGCACCATCACCTACGAGGTTCCCCACGGCGCCACGTACCACTCCCTCGCCGACGGCACCCGCGCTCGGTACCTGCAGGCGGAATTGGAACTCGAACGGGGTGATCGCGGAGTTGCCGAACGCCTCTTCCGGGGGCTCGCAGAGAGTTGGAGTCCCTGGGACGGGTACCACCGACCCATCGCGTACCAGCGTCTGGGCGAGATCGCCGAGGTCGACGGACGAACGGCCGAGGCCATCACGCAGTACACCCGGCTGGTCGATCTGTGGGTGGAGTGTGATCCCGAACTGGTGCCCCTGCGGGAAGAGATCCGGGCGCGACGCGACGCGCTGGCCGCGTCGTAGGAGAGGGGCGGCGCCCGGCCGGATCGATCGGAATCTCCGCCCCGTCCCTCACCGCCGTCGATACTCGACCGCGGTCGAGGTGCCGCAGAGGCAGATGGGCTGGGGACTCCGGAGCGCCGTCAGTTCCTCGTTCCTCCTACCTGAAGACCGATGGTGACGACGGTCTGCTTGCGGCCGCCCAGGGTCGTCCGAGCTTCGCCGAATGCCATGAAGTCGCCCACGGGAAAGAGAAGCCCCCCACTCAGACCGAGGCCGACCAATACGTCGCTCTCATCGCGGCCGTCCGAGTCGACGGACAAGCGGGCCACATTGACGCCGACTCCGAGGTAGGGGCCGACGTCCTTGATCGTCAGTGGGACGATCAGTCCCGGTGTGACCTCGAAGTAGGTGCAGTCCGTGCAATCCACGAACCAGTCGAACGGCACGACCAGATCGATCTTGCTCGCCAGGCCACGGTCCGCTTCGGAGCTGAGGATACGGCTCATGTTCAGGAGGAGTCGGGCTCCCAGCGCCAGTTCCGAGTCCTCGCCCCACGACAGCGATGGCGCGATCCTCACCTGGGTCGAGGCCGGCTGTGCCCAGCCCGCGACCGCGAGGGCGACCGAGGCAGCGCTGATGGTGGTACGCCATGATCCACGCTTCATCTTCTTTTCCTCATCAAGGTTCGAGCCATTCCCCACCGGTATCTGAAGTCTAACCGGAACGGCGAGGTCCGCCCCTGGGATGAACTCCCCATCGGGGTGTCGGGAAACGCGCCCATCGGAGTGCGATCGCGAGGGCGGGCCCTCGCGTCCGGGCCCGCGGTGCACCATCCCCCGCGTCCGGGCCCGCGGTGCACCATCCCTCGCCTCTCACCCCCCCACGCGCACGAGCAAGCCGGCGCAAAGATGACAAGGTCACCGCCGCTGGGGCGGCGGTGTCATTTTTCTGCCATATACCGTGATGCACGTCCCACGTGGGTGGGTGGCGGAAAGCCGCGTGGTACCTTCCTGCCAAATAGTGCGGTCAACATCACACGGGGCGGCGCAGCCTTCCCGCCGTGGGGCCTTTCCGCCACCTCCGGCACGGCCGGCCCACGACAAACCGGCCGCCACCGCCGGCACTTCCGGTCCGCCCTCGCCCTCGGCCCACCACCACCCGACCACCGCCGCTACCGACCGGCCGCCGCCGCGGGCCCGGCACCGGCAGGTCGCCGCCCCCCGCTGGACTCGTCGCTCGGGTCGACGAAGAAATGGCGCAAAGATGACAAGGTCACCGCCGCCGGGGCGGCGGTGTCATTTTTCTGCCATATACCGTGGTGCACGTCCCACGTGGGTGGGTGGCCGAAAGCCTCGTGGTACCTTCCTGCCAAATAGTGCGGTCAACATCACACGGGGCGGCGCAGCCTTCCCGCCGTGGGACCTTTCCGCCACCTCCGGCACCGCCGGCCCACCACCAACCGGCTACCTCCGGCACCGCCGGCCCACCACCAACCGGCTACCTCCGGCACCGCCGGCCCACCACCGACCGACCGCCGTCACCGACCGACCACCGCCACCACCGACCGGCCGCCCTCGCCGTCGGCCCACCACCACCCGGCTACCTCCGCCGCTGCAACTCCACCAGCAGGTCGTCGAACGACGCACCCGCCGCCAGCAGCGCCACCAGGGTGTGATACAGCAGGTCGGCGGCCTCCTCGGTGGCGCGGGGCCGGTCATCTTGCGCCAGTGCCTGAATCAACTCGGCCGTCTCTTCGCCAAGCTTCTTGATGCGCAGGTTGGGGTCGTCCAGAAGGCGCACCGTGTAGCTGCCCTCGGGACGATCTGCGGCCCGCGCCGACAACGTCGCCCATACGCCGGGCAAGATGGCTTCGCCGGCGGGAGCGGCGGGCGCACCCTCGCCGGCGGGCTCGACCTCGCCGGTGGGCGCACCCTCGCCGGTGGGCGCACCCTCAGCGGCGGGCTCGACCTCAGCGGCAGGCGCGACCTCGTCGGCGGGCTCGACCTCAGCGGCGGGCTCGACCTCAGCGGCAGGCGCGACCTCGTCGGCGGACTCGACCTCAGCGGCGGGCTCGACCTTGGCGGCGGGCGCACCGTCGGCGGTAGGCTCGACCTCGCCGGCGGACTCGGCCTCACCGCCGGACTCGGCCCCGCCCTCTGTCGCGGACTCGACCTCACCGCCGGACTCGGCCCCGCCCTCTGTCGCGGGCTCGACCTCACCGCCGGGCGCGGTACCGCCACCGAAGCAGGTGGCTTCGCCGGTGTGGCAGGCGGGGCCGGCGGGCCGGACGCGGGCCAGGACGGTGTCAGCGTCGCAGTCGGCGTGGAGCGAGACCAGAGACAGGGTGTTTCCGCTCGTCTCGCCCTTCATCCAGAGCGTCTGGCGCGAGCGGGACCAGAAGTGCATGCGGCCCGACGCCAGCGTGTGCTCGAGTGCCTCGCGGTGGGCCCACGCCACCATGAGCACGCTGCCACCCTCGGCGTCCTGGACCACCACCGGCAGAATCCCTCGATCGTCGTAGGTGAGGGTGTCGAGGTGGGCGGCGCTCATGATCCGGCGGTCGCAGAGCGGGTTGAGCGGTTCGACCGCACCGACCGGGCCCACCGCACCCACCGGTTCGCCAGCACCGACCGGTTCGACCGCACGTGCCGGGCCCACCGCACCCAGCGGTTCGACCGCACCTGCCGGGCCCACCGCACCCACCGGTTCGACCGCACCGACCCTACTGTCGGGAACTCGCTCGCTCATCGTACCTCGACTCCCCAGCCCCGCAGGGCCGCCTTGAGTTCACACACCGTGGTGAGCCCGTCGTGCAGGATTCCCGCCACGAGCGCCGCCGAGGCGTGGCCCTCGACGAAGGCGTCGCGCAGATGAGCTGCTTCACCTGCTCCGCCCGACGCCACCACCGGCACCCGGACCCGATCGGCCACCGCGCGCGTCAGCGCCAGGTCGTACCCGGTGCGGGCTCCATCGCGATCGATCGAGGTGAGCAGAATCTCACCGGCCCCCAACTCGGCACAGGCTGCGGCCCAGCCCACCGCGTCGAGGTCGGTGCGGGTCTTGCCTCCGTGGGTGAAGTGCCTCCAGCTGCCGTCGGCGTCGCGTGCGGCGTCGATGCTTGCCACGATACACTGGCTCCCGAAGCGACGGGCTCCTTCTGAGAGAATCGACGGGTCCCGTACCGCCGCCGAGTTGAGGCTGATCTTGTCGGCCCCGGCCCGCAGGAGCGGCCCGATGTCGTCGACGCTGCGAACCCCGCCGCCCACGGTCAGGGGCACGAACAGCACTTCGGCGGTGCGCTGCACGGCGTCGAGCAGGGTGCCTCGAGCCTCGCGGGTCGCCGAGATGTCGAGGAACACCACCTCGTCGGCCCCTTCGGCTTCGTAGCGTGTGGCGAGTTCGACCGGATCACCCACGTCGCGCAATCCCTCGAAATTCACGCCCTTCACCACCCGCCCGTTCTTCACATCCAGACAGACCACCACTCGGGGCTTCAGCACGGCGTCACGCCTCGTCGTCCCAGAGGAGCGAGACCGACCCTTTGGTGCTGAACACCTGGTCGCCCTCGCGCAGCGCCTGCCGTAGCGCCAGTCCGGTGGCCTTCATGGCCGCTTCGACGATGTGGTGCTTGTCCCGCCCCCGGTCGACCATCACATGCAGCGTCGCTCCCAGATTGACCGCGAGGCTCTGCAGGAAGTGCTCGTAGAGGCGCCACGGCAGCTCTCCCTCGTACCACGCTCGGCCACCGAGGTCGAGTGAGGCCCGCACCACGGCGTCGTCCATGGGCACGGTGGCCCAACCGTAGCGCTCGGCGCGCGCGGGCACCTCGCGCAGTAGAGCGAGCCCCAGCGAGATGGCCACGTCTTCGACCAGGTGGTGCTTCAGGTCGCCCGTGGCTTCGAGGGTGAGCCCCAGACCCGCGTAGCGAGCCAGCGTCTCGACCATGTGCGTGAGGAATCCGTCGTCGGTCGTGACTTGTATGGGACCCCCCTGCGCCACGACCTCCAGGAGGATCGTGGTTTCGCGCGTTTGTCGTCGAAGCTTGGCCATCGTCGGTCTCGTTTCAGGAAGAAGGGCGCTCGGCGCCGCCCCAGCGGTCGGCTACCTCGGTCGGACGCAACGCACCGGTATACAGGGCCATGCCCAGCACGGCCCCAGCCGCGCCGGCGCGATCGAGGGATTCCAGATCGGCAAGGGTGGTCACGCCGCCCGAAATCCAGACCGGGTGCGCCGAGGCGTCGATGACCTGGGCCATGGCCCGCATGTCGATCCCCTCCATGCGTCCCTCCCTCCCCACATCGGTGCAGAGGATCGCTGCGAGGGGCACATCGGCCAGCGAGCGCACGAAGGCGTCGACGAGTACTCCGGATGGCTCCGTCCACCCCTTGCGGAGCACCGCTCCATCACGCACGTCGGCGGCAACCACCAGGCGCTGCGGATACCGTGCCGCGAGAGCCTCGAGCCAGGGGCGATCGTCGATGGCCCGGGTGCCGACGACGATGCGAGCGGGCCCGAGAGACAGCATCGCATCGGCCGCGGCATCGTCTCGGATCCCGCCTCCGATCTGGATCTCTGCGTCGGTGGTGGCGATCACCTCTTCGATCTGTCGGAGGTTGTCGCCCAGTCCCAGCGCAGCGTCCAGGTCGACGATGTGCAGGTGCCGAAAGCCGAGGTTCGACCAGCGACGTGCGGCCGCTGCCGGTACCGGCAACCGGACGCGCTCATCGTCGGGGCGCCCCCCCACGAGTTGCACGCAGCGGCCGTCCTTGAGGTCGATGGCGGGTACGGCGATCATCGGGCGACTCCGGCATTGAGTGGGGTGTGGAGCGCTGCGGCTGCGCGCAGGAAATTGTCGATCAGGCGGAGTCCCGGCGTCGAGCTCTTTTCCGGATGGAACTGCACGCCCCAGGTATTGCGCCACCGTACGGCGGACACGAAGGGCTCGTCGCCGTAGCGTGATCGGGCGCGGATTACACTCGCGTCGCGTGGTTCACAGACGAACGAGTTGGCGAAATAGGCGGTCATCTCCGGAAGTCCCTTGAACAGAGGATCAGGCTCGGTCTCGACATCGTTCCACCCCATCTGGGGCACGACCCGGGCCGTGAGGCGTCGCACCCTGCCCGGGATCAGCCCGATGCCACGACCCGATCCCTCGGCGCTCTCGTCGAACAACATCTGCATGCCGAGGCAGATGCCCAGACAGGGCAGACCGGCATCGAGGCTGTCGCGGATCGGCGTCGGGTCGGAGGGGAGCGAGGCCACAGCGGCAGAGAACGCCCCTACACCGGGCAACACCAGCGCGTCGGCAGCCAACGCTTCGGTCCAGTCGGTGGTGACGCTCACCTGCGCACCTCCCGCCGCGAGTGCCTTGGCGAGGGAGTGGAGGTTGCCCACCCCATAGTCGATCAGTGCAACGTTCACAGGCTGTCCCATGCGTCGAGAAAACGGGTCATCAGGGGCCACGGCCCGACGGTGACGCGCACGGCGTCGCCCACGTCGGGGCAAGCGGGAAAGGGGCGCACCGCTACATCACGCTCGCGCAAGGCGAGGGCCACGGCCATTGCGGACTGGGCGGGAACGGGCAGCAACACGAAGTTGGCGGCCGATGGAAGTGGGGCCAGCCCCCGATCTTCGAGCTCGATGATCAGGCGGGCTCGATTGGCCACGCATTCGGCCACGGTGTCGCGAACCCAACCGGCGTCGTCGACCAGCGCTGCGCAGGCTGCAGCTTCGGCGAGGCGCGAGACCTTGTAGGGTCCTCGGCTCTTCTCGATCTCGGCCACGAGGGCAGCGTCGGCAACCCCGTACCCGACCCGAAGCCCGGCCAGCCCGAAGGCCTTCGACAGGGTTCGCACCACGAGGGCGCGGGGATGAGCGAGCGAGCGGGGGATCAGGGTCTCTCCAGCGAAGTCGGCGTACGCCTCGTCGAAGAGCACCACTGGACCTGTAGGGCCCACGGCGTCGAGCAATCGTTCGACCCATTCCAGCGGCGCCAGAGTTCCGGTGGGATTGTTGGGGCGACAGACGTAGACCAGCACCGGATCGCCTGCGAGGAGTACCGTGGGATCGGCCGAGGCTCGGGACCAGGCGAACTCGGTGGCCGTGCGGCCGTTCATGCGGCTCAGGGGCTCGACCATCGAAAAGGTCGGACCGGGATAGCAGACCCGCCCGCCGTCTTCGGCCAACGCCCGCCACAGGGAATCGAGCACATCGTCGGATCCACACCCGGTCGTGATCTGTTCGGGCCCGATTCCGTGCAACGTCGCCACGGTCTCGCGCAGGCGGTCCGCATACAGCAGCGGATACCGCGCGAGGTCGTCGGTGCCGGCCGACCGCACGACCTCGAGAGCCTCTGGGTGGGTTCCCCACAGATTGGTGTTGTCGCTGAGGTCGAGCGCGACGGGGCGGCGGTCGGGAGCGTAGCGCGTGAGCGTGGCGTAGTCCGGGCGAGGCAGGGGCCCACGGGCCGCTGGGGGCGTCATGGGGCGCCCTCAGCGCCGGTGCGCATGCGGACTGCCGCGGCGTGTCCGGCCAGCCCCTCGGCGTTGGCCAGGGTCGCCACGGCGTCGACCATGCCGGCTGCAGCGTCGGGGGTGAGTTCCTGCCAGGTGTACGACCGCAGGAAGTCGAGCACACTCAGGCCGCTGAAGCTACGCGCGGTGCCGGCGGTGGGCAGCACGTGGTTGGCACCGGTCATGTAGTCGCCGAACGCGACCGACGCTGAAGCACCCAGGAAGACCGTGCCCGAGGACCGCAGCAGTGGCAGGTCGCTGCGGGGATCCCGGGTGCAGAGGAGCAGGTGCTCGGCGGCGTAGGACTCGGCGCAGCGGAACATCTCGTCACGGTCCGACGCGAGCAGGAGCGCGCCCCGGCTCGCCAGCGCCTTGTGTATGATTTCGCTCCGAGCGGCCCGCGTCGTCTGGTCGACCAGTTCGCGGCGCACCGCTTCGAGCAGCGAGGGCGACGTGGTCACCAGCGCTACGGCGGCATCGGGATCGTGCTCGGCCTGGGCGACCAGCGCGGCCGCGAGCACCCGCGGCCGCGCACACCCCTCTTCGGCGATGATGAATAGCTCGGAGGGTCCGGCGGGCGAGTCGATCACGACCTCACCGGCCACCTGTCGCTTGGCCTCGAGCACCCAGCGGTTGCCGGGCCCCACCACCGCTGCACAGCGGGGCACCGACTCGGTTCCGAACGCCATGGCTCCGACCGCGCCCACCCCCCCGACGGCGAAGAGGCGGGTGGCACCGCCGATGGCGGCGGCCGCCTGAACCACGGCCGAGGGGAGGCCGTCGGCGCCCGGTGGCGAGCAGACCACGATCTCGCGTACGCCGGCGGCGTGGGCCGGGACCACCCCCATCAGCACCGACGACGGATAGGTGGCCCGACCGCCGGGTGCGTAGACCCCGACGGCATCGAGGGCCACGAACCGTCGACCCAGCGTCACACCGGGCTCGGTCTCGACCTCGAGGTCGGCCGGCAGCTGGGCGCGGTGGAAGTCGTCGATGTTGCGAGCCGCTCGGGCCAGAGCGGCCGTCACATCGGGATCGAGCGATTCGAGTGCTTCACCCCAGCGTTCGCGCGGAACCTCGAGGCGTTCGAGCTCCACCCCGTCGAAGCGGCGTGCGCACTCGAAGAGCGCTCGGTCCCCTTCGGTACGGAGCTGGCGGAGGAGGTCGCGCGTGGCTTCCTGCACGCCGTTGTCGTCGTCCGGCGCGCGCTCGAAGAGTCTGCGGCGCTGGGCCGCGCTCAGATCGACGATGCGACCCTCGAGGGCAATGAAGGGTGGGGTGTTCATGGCATCAGGCGCTCGATCTTCGTGACGAGGATCCCCTCCGCACCGAGTTCCTTCAGGCGGGCGATGGTCTGGTAGACGCGGTCGGCATCGACCACGGCGTGTGCAGCCACCCATGCACCGGCGTCCTGGACCTCGACAATGGTAGGGCCGTTGATGCCCGGAAGCACCTCGCGTACCGCTCCGATCTGCGCGCGGGGAACGTTGGCCATCAGGTACCGCTTGGCACGGGCACGGAGTACCGATTCGAGGGCGGCCACCACCTCTCGGACCGCTCGGTCGTGGGCGGGGTCGGCGAGCGTCGCGCGATTGGCGACCACGCGGGCGGTCGATTCGAGGATCGTGGCCACCTCCCGCAGCCGATTCACTCTCAGCGTCGAGCCCGTCGACACCAGATCGACGATCAGGTCGGCAACTCCGAGGTGGGGCGCGATCTCGGTCGCTCCCGAGACCGGCGCGACCTGGATGCTCACCCCCATGGTCTCGAAGAAGGAGCGGGTGATCCCCGGGAAGGAGGTTGCGACCCTGGACCCGGGTGGAATGTCGGCCGGATGCCGGATCGCGCTCGCCTCGGGCACGGCAAGGGCGAGCCGGCACCGACCAAATCCGAGATCGAGCAGCTCGGCGACGTCGCGATCACGTTCGGCGATGAGGTCGGCACCGGTGACGCCCAGGTCGGCCGCGCCGTCGGCCACGAATTCGGGAATGTCGGCAGCGCGCACGAAGATGGCCTGGAAGTCGGGGCCAAGCTGGGCCATGAGGGCTCTCTCCGAGCTGAACTCGGCCTTCAGGCCCGCGGTCTCGAAGAGGTCGAGCGCCTGGTCGGCCAGGCGTCCCTTGTTGGGCAGGGCGATACGAAGCACGTGGATCTCGGTGGTCGGAGGGGGTGGAGCGCGGTTCCAGGGGGTCTCCGGTCGAGCGGCGCCCACAAAAAAACGCCGCGGCCGTCCGGATCGATCCAGAAGGCCGCGGCGCGGAGCGTGGGTGACGGCACAGGAACTAGGCGCGCACCCCCGTCTCCACGGAGCCCGTCTGGACGCCGTGATGATGGTGGTGATGCCGATGCTCGAGCTGGGTCGTCATGGCAAAAAGCAAATGGTGAGTCCGAGCCGCGTCAAGACTTCGGGCACTTGTGACCTCACGATGCCCTCAGCGCCTCGACCGGATCGGCGTTGGCGGCGCGTCGAGCCGGAACCCACGCCGCCAGCGTCGACACCGCGAGGATGAAGACCACGCTGCCACCGAACACCAGCGGATCGCTCCCCTCCACCCCGTACATCAGCGCCGCAAGCCGGGGCGCCACCAGGGCGGCGAGCAACAACCCTCCCATGAGCCCGATGACGACCGTCGCCACCACCTCACGCACGACCATCCTGACGACACGGTCCCGCCCCGCCCCGAGGGCCATACGGATCCCCAGTTCGGCCGATCTCCGTGCCACGCCGAACGAGACCACGGCGTAGATGCCGAGGCCGGCCAGGGCGGCCGCGAGCAAGCTGAAGACGCCGAGAAGCCTCGCGGCGAAGCGGGGGCCTGCGAGCGTCGCACCGAAGTGGTCCGCCAGCGTGCCCTGACGGTCGACCGAGAGCGTCGTGCGGGTGTCGTGCACGCCATCCCGCATCGCACTGATGAGGGCTGTGGGGTCGCCTTCGGTCCGCACGAGCAGGTAGGGTGAGGCGATCACTGGGAACTGGCGTTCGGAGAAGTAGAATGCCGGACGCGGCGCCTCTGCCAGGGTAGAGACCGGGGCGTCGGCGACCACACCGATCACCGTACGCCAGCTGTCCGAGCCTTGCCCTCGCATGCGGCGCCCGAGAGCGTCCTCTGCTCCCCAGAATGTGCGGGCGGCCGTCTCGTTGACCACGACCACCGTGCCGGCGTCGGCGAGATCGTCGATCGCGAAGGTGCGCCCTGCGACCACGTCCAGCCCGACGGTGGTGAAGTACGCCTCGCTCACCACCAGGAAGTCGAGTTCGACCGCGTCGGTTCCGGTCGGCGGAGTGTAGCCTTCGACCACGGTGGTGGTACTCGCCCCACCTTGCGCGGGCAGGCGGCTGGTGGCGGCCACCGACGTCACGCCGGGCAAGGTCGCCAGACGGTCGAGCAACTCGTTCAACACGATGCGCCGTTCGGTGGCCGACGCCCCCAGGGCGGCCAGATCGGTACGTACCCATGCGATGCGATCGACGGCGATGCCCGGATCAACGGCTTGGATGGTCGTAAGGCTGCGTACGAGTAGCCCGGTGCCCAGTACCAGCAGCAGCGACGCTCCCACCTGGATGCCCACCAGGGCGTTGCGCACGCGGATCGTACCGCGGCCGATGGAGTTCGTGCGCCGGTCGTCCCGCAGCGATCCGGTGACGTCGTCACGGGAGGCATGGAGAGCCGGTAGGAGCCCAAACAGCACACCGGTGATTGCGGCGAGCAGCAGGGAATACGCAATCACACGACGATCGAGCGAGAGATCGATCGATCCCGGTAGCAGATCGGGGAGCGGAAGTGTGGGTATCACCGCGATGGCCCATGCCGTGAGCGCGAGACCCAGCGCGCCTCCAGCCAGTGCCAGTGTCAGCGACTCGAACAGAAAGAGGCGGACCACACGCCCCCGCCCGGCGCCCAGAGCTCGTCGCACCGCCATTTCACTCGAGCGCGCCAGTCCCCGCACCAGAAGCAGGTTGGCCAGGTTCGCGCAGGCCAGCAGCAGAACCACGCCGACCACGGCCGTCAGGAGCGTACCAGCCTGAAGCAGACGCGCGTCGACGGTGGGGTGCGATCGCACATCGCGGGCCCCGAACACGGTGATATCGCGATTGCGGTTGAACTCGGGAAACGCCTCGGCCAAGCGAGTGGCCAGGGCGTGCATGGCGGCCTGAGCCTGCGTCGCGGTCACCCCTGGCCGGAGTCGCGCCCGCACGTCGTACCAATGGTCGGCGCGGCGATCCAGGTTGGCCACCATGAAGTCACCGCCCAGGGGCGTCGCCGAAATCGAAAGCCAGAAGTCGGTCACGAAGGGTGGGAAACTGCTCGGCAGGTCGCGGGGGCCCACCCCGATGATCGTCACAGGCTGACCGTTCAATCGTACCGTGCGACCGACGACGTCAGGATCGGATCCGAAACGAGACTTCCAGGTGGGCCAGCTCACGACGGCGGCGTACTCCGATCCCACCTGATCATGCTCGGGGCCGAACCACCGTCCGCGGGCAGGTGAGAGGCCGATGACGTCCATGAAGCTGGCCGTGGTGAACTCGATGGCGACCGGGACCGGGCCGTCGGTCGCTTCCCAGGTGGCCGAACTCGGTGTCGTGGCGCCTACAGAGGCGAAGACGTCGACCTCTGC
The DNA here is from genome assembly GCA_964521385.1 of uncultured Gemmatimonadaceae bacterium. Classification (GTDB taxonomy): domain Bacteria; phylum Gemmatimonadota; class Gemmatimonadetes; order Longimicrobiales; family Gaopeijiaceae; genus Gaopeijia. Next base: position 106,818 of record CAZFRU010000002.1, read on the forward strand.
CATATCGCGGTAGGCCGGAAACGAAGTCGAACTGGGCTCGCCTTCGTCGGAGTCCTGGTACACGTGGACCACACGGTCCGGGTCACCCCATGGCAAGGGCCGAAAGAGGATCGCGTCGACGACTGAAAACACGGTGGTGTTGGCGCCGATGCCGACCGCGAGAAGCAGGATCGCCCCGGCGGTGAAGCCGGGCGATCGTGCCAGGTGGCGAAAGGTGTGCCGCAGGTCCTGCATCGTCGTGTTCATAGTGGTGCCTCCTCCCCGTCGTCGTCCCTGGGACCCCCGATTGGGGTGCTGATTCCGTATGGTCCAGGCTGCTCCGACCACGTCGACCGCGCTACGGACCCAGACGCCGACCTTTGTCTGCCATCCGCTGGCTCTCGCGATCCGAGCCTCGAGCAACTCGACCATGCCCGCCTCGTGTTCGTCCCGGAACCAGGCGGGAAACAGCCGCAGCAGGATGCGGAACAGCCGTGTCGCACCGGCAGGCCCGGACATCACACCGTCCGGGGCAGCACGCTCTTTCCTCGCGCCACTTCGACGACTCCGGCCAGTCGTCCCGCTTCGTTCGACACCAGGGCCTGACCGGCCTCCGTGATGCGGTAGTACTTGCGGCGAGGATCGGCCCCCTCAGGCTGGGTCGGCAGGACTTCGACGAGTCCGAAATCGCTCAGGTCCGCCAGGGAGCGATAGAGCGTGCCGGGTCCGAGTGCGAGGACTCCTCCCGAGGCGCGCTCGACCTCATCGGCGATCCCGAGCCCGTGAAGGTGCTGCCCAGACAACGCGAGCAGGATGTGAAAGATGGGCGGTCGCAGCGGGGGGGTGCGGGGATCAGCGGTACGGGCCACAAGAAGATCTTCCGGATAGCGGGCGAAGGACGGATGTATCGGCTATAGATATATCCAATCTGGATATGGCGCAAGCAGATGTCGCCCTTCCCGCCCTGCTCCGGTGGTCCGTCGTCGCCTCAGCGCCCCCGCTGCTTGAGGTGCCGTTCGAAGATTTCGGCAACCTGGTTGACGATGGTCCCCGCAGGCCCGGTCACGTTGACGACACCGGCTACCACCATGTCGTAGGCGGGCACCGTGATGAAGAGCGTCGTCCCGCCCACCGACCCGCCCGAGTGGCCGAGGGTGATGTCTCCGTCATCCTGGGTGTTGGTCCGCCATGCCATGCCATAGTCGGTCGATGACCCGTCGCGGAGCGTCATCGGGCGCTTCAGTTCCTCCAGCGTCGACGCCCGCAGGAATCCCTCATGGAGGTGCGCCTGACCGAACCGGATCAGGTCTTCGGGCGTCGAGAGGAATCCCCCTCCGGCCCACTTGTAGCTGTTGTCGACGTACGGCGCGTTGACGACGGCTCCACCGTGTCCGTTCTCGTAGAACGAGACGCGGTGCGGAATGATCGAGTCGGTATGGTCGGGTACCGTGTGGCGCATGCCCAGAGGCTCGAACACTTCATCGCGCATGAGCGACAGGAACTCCTCCCCCGACGCCCCTTCGATCACGGCGCTGATGAGGTTCCACCCATAGCTCGAGTACGAGTAGTCGGTGCCGGGCTCGAAGAGCAGACTGTCGCTCGCGAAGATCTCGAGTCCCGAGGTGACGTCGGGGTAGCGCCGGGTCGAGAGGTTTTCGAAGCCCCGGTAGTGGCGAATACCGGCGATGTGGCCCGCTACCTGCCGCACCGTGATGGGCCAGCGCTTCACTGGAAAGTCCGGCACGTACCGTTGCACGGGGGCGTCGAGGTCGAGCTGACCCCGCTCGATGAGCAGGCCGAGCGCTGATGCCGTCACCGTCTTCGATACGCTGCCGATCCGGAACCGCGTCAGGGGGGTGACCGGAACTCCCTGTTCGACGTCTGCCCATCCGAACCCTTCCGACCAGACCAGGTGGTCACCGACGCTCACGGCCAGCGACGCACCGGGAATCGACGCTTCGAGCATGACGCGACGCACCGCAGCGCGGGCCTCGTCGATGGCAGCCGACCAATCGTCGGCCGCGTGGACCTCGGCCAGGGGCAGCGTCTGGGCAGCGAGAGGTGCTCTCGAGCCCGTTGCAGCCACGGACGACGTGAGCAGGCCCAGCAGGACCGCGACGAACCGGACGTTCAACCTCGACATCGATCTCATATGCTCAACTCCCTCCGGGAACCAGCCTCAGGCGGTGAAGCGTCTCGGCTTCGACCGCGGCACGGGTGAACAACAGGGGAAAGTACTCGCCGGCGCCCCAGGGCTTGACGAGGTTGCCGTAGTAGGGGCTGCCGGCACGTCCGGATTGACCGGGTGCGTTGGTGAAGACCGACCCGTCCAGGTCGCTGAAGTCGACGATGTGCCGATAGGTGGCGCCGGTGGCCGCCACGGTGCCGGCGCCACCCGCACGCTCGGCCGCCGGCAGGTCCCATGCGGCAACGAGTGAGTGGGGAAACTCGCTCCGATGGATCCGTCCCCAACGCCACGACGACGGGTCGTCGCCCAGGTCGGCGGCGAGCGCCTCGAGCGCACCGGCCAGCGCGGGCTCGACTAGTGGCTGCAAGCGAGCGGGATCTCTCGCCGAGCGGGCGGCCGCCGGAATGCGTCGATTGGTCGCGCTGAACAAGGCCGCCGCCCGACTGTCGCGGCGGTAGACCGCGTCCCACGCCTCGATGCTCGCCCGCGCCTCTTCGACGGCCGGGTCGTCCGCGGTCCACCCGCTGAAGAGCGGGAGTGCCGCCGCGGCCGCAGCCGACCACGCGTCCTGCTGAAGCGCCTTCATCTGGTCCAGGGTGAACCCGCCGTCGGGCGCAGCATCCAGGAGCTGGGCCAGGCGGTCGTAGCGCGCCGACGACGAGGCCGACTTGAAGAAGAGCGGAGGGTCGTAGCCGGGGGGATGGATGTCGTTGTTGGCGGTGGCGAGCCAACCACGCTCCGGATTCGACTCCTCGGGCAGGTCGGTGCGAAACCCCGTCCACTCGAAGCGACCGTCGCCGGGCACCGGCAGGCGACCGAGCCATCCGTCGCGCGCCGGCGACAGCGCTGCCGCGCGCCACGCGATGTTTCCGGTCGCGTCGCCGCACATCATGTTCTCGGTCGGGGAGGTCCAGTGGTCGAGGGCGTCGAGAAACCCGCCGCAGTCGTCGACACCATTGAGCCGCAATGCGGCCAGGTAGCCGGTGGTGCCGGGCTCGTGCATGGTCGAGCGCAGGGCGTAGGCCAGGTGGTTGAGGGAATCGCGGTAGAAGACGGGCCCGTGCCGGGTGAACTCCAGCTCGACCACGACGGGGTCACCACCCAGTACGGCGATGGTGTCGACGACCACCCGCATGGGGTCCCATGCGCCCTGCCAGCGCACCTCGCGCGGGTTGTCGGGGTTGACGGCTTCGACGTAGACATCGGACTGATCGGTGCCGACGATGGTGAGGCCCCACGCCACCCGGCCGTTGTGCCCGATGGCCACCCCCGGTAGCACGGGCTCGGTCGAGCCGATGGCCGTCCAGCCAGGCGCATCGAGGTGCACCACGTAGCGAAGTGAGGGATTGGCCACGGTCCGGTGGGGGTCGTTGGCCATGAACACCGCACCGGTGGCGCTCAACCGCGGGGAGATGACCCAGTTGTTGCTGCCAGGTGAGTTCTCGACCGCACCCTGATTCTCCGACGCATAGGCGGCGAGCCACTCACGATAGGGCTCTGCCAGTGCGGGCCGCGCCATGTCGTTGTCGAAGCCCGAGAGGGCGTCGCCGACGGCGTCGGTGATCAACGAGACGTCGAGTCCCGCCGGTACGCGGAGAGGGCGAAAGGGTGTGGTTGCAGCGCGTCGATTGGCCTCGTCGGCGCCCAGTGCGGCCACCTGCTGCGCCAGCCGAAGTTCGCTGCGCGCGTCGCCCAGCGGCATGGCGGTCTGCATGCGGAGCAGGGTCGCCTCGACGGTCCAGGGCTCGGGACTCAGGCCGGTGAGGGCATACTCGGCCGGCAGCTCCCCCGCCCGGGTGGCGTGGACGATATAGGCGTTCACCCCACGCGTGAAGGCGTCGACGATTCGGCGCCCGTCGGGGTGGTAGGCGGTGAACTCCGCGTCGGTCCAGGGGCCGCGATACCGGACCAGGCGGGCCAATCGGTCGTGCCGGAGCGCGGTCGCTCCGAGGATCTCGGCCAGGCGACCCTCGCCTGCGCGACGATAGAGGTCCATCTGCCAGAGGCGGTCCTGGGCCTGGATGAAGCCCTGGGCAAGGAAGAGGTCGTCGAGGTCGGCGGCGTAGATGTGGGGCACGCCCCAGCGGTCGCGCAGCACCTCGACCGGCGCGGCCAGGCCGTCGACGGCGACCTCACCATCGATCACGGGCAGGTGCGCGGCTGCGAGATCGTCGAACGACCGGGGCGCCGGTTCGGCACAGGCGGTGAGCACGAGGCACAGGCACGCACCCAGTGCGGCGGGTCGGCGCGCGGTCGGGGAGCTTGGTGGTAGCGTCATGGATCGGTCCTCGGGGGTCGTGGCGCCGACATCATAGGGCGAGGGCGCGTCTCCACGCCACGACGGGGTGGATCGAGCCGGAACTCCCCTCCGCGGTGGGGGTTCGCTCCGTGCTATGGACGACTTCATCCGCATTCGCGGTGCCCGGCAGCACAACCTCAAGAATCTGGACCTCGATCTGCCGCGGCATGCACTCATCGTGGTCACGGGTCCGTCGGGATCGGGCAAGTCGTCGCTGGCCCTCGACACGCTCTTTGCAGAGGGGCAGCGCCGGTACGTCGAATCGCTGTCCACCTATGCGAAGCAATTCCTGGACCGCATGGAGAAGCCCCTCGTCGACTCGATCGAGGGCATCTGCCCGGCGGTCGCCATCGAGCAGAAGAACCCCACCAAGTCGAGTCGCTCGACCGTGGGGACCGCCACCGAGGTCTACGACTATCTGCGTCTGCTCTGGGCCCGCGTAGGCACGACCCGTTGCCCGAAGTGCGACCGCCTCATCCGGCCCGACACCGTGAGTGGAGCCGTCGATCGAGTCCTGCAGCTTCCGGCGGGGACCCGTTTTCAGGTGTGCTTCGCACTGCGGCACAGCGCCGAGGTGGCCCACTCGCGCCTGGTCGAGAATCTCGTCGCCATGGGATTCGTGCGCGTGGTGGCCGATGGAGCCCCCTTCGACCTGGGTACGCCCGACGCGGAGGATCCCGGCGTCCTGGGCACGGATCTGGCCGCTGCCGGTGAACTGCTCGTGGTGGTCGACCGGCTCGCGATTCCGCCCGCCGATCACGACGATCTCGACGATGCCACCGAGCAGCTCGCCGAGCGGCTGGCCGATTCGGTGCATACGGCGTTCGAAGAGGGCGAGGGCGAGTGCGAGGTGCTACTCGGCGAAGGCCACCGTCTGACGTTCACCGAGCATTTTCGGTGTCCCGAGCACCCCGAGGTGCGCTTCGCCGAGCCCACCCCCCAGCTGTTCTCGTTCAACAGCCCCTATGGATCATGCCCGACCTGTACCGGCTTTGGTGCGACCCTCGAGTATGATCTCGATCTGATCGTTCCCAACCCCGGGCGCTCTCTGGAGGAGGGGGCGGTGAGTCCCTGGACCAAGCCCCGCTATGACAAGGAGCGGGCGCGCCTGCAAGCGTACGCCATGGAAAAGGAGGTCTCGCTCTACGCACCCTGGAGCGAGCTCCCCGAGGACTTCCGGCACGGGGTGATCCATGGCGAGCCGAGGCCCCGTGGACGGGCTCCGCGCACGCAGGGCTTCAAGGGAGTGATCCCCTTTCTCGAGTCCCGCGAAAAGAAGCGCTACAAACAGTACATCCGGGTGTTTCTGCGCCAGTATCAGAGCCCGAGGGTGTGCGAGGAGTGCGGTGGGGCCAGGATTCGTCCAGAGGCGTTGTGGGTACGGGTCGACGGGCGCACCCTCGGTGAGGTCGTCGAGCTGCCTCTCGAAGAGCTGCAGGGCTGGGCTGAAGGTCTCGAACTCGGTGAGATGCAGGCCCGGATCGCCGAGACGATTCTGCGCGAGATCCGGGCCCGGGTGGGATTTCTGGTCGAGGTCGGACTCGGATACCTCACCCTCTCGCGACAGACCCGGACGCTGAGCGGGGGCGAGGCGCAACGGATCAATCTCGCCAACTCGCTGGGGTCGTCTCTGGTCGACACCCTGTACGTGCTCGACGAACCGAGTGTGGGGCTGCACCCGAGAGACACCGATGCCCTGTTGGCCCTGCTGAAGCGTTTGCGTGACACCGGCAACACCGTGGTGGTGGTGGAGCACGACCCCGCGGCGATCGCGGTGGCGGATCATGTGGTCGAGTTGGGACCGGCCTCGGGCGAAAAGGGTGGGGAGGTCGTTTTCGAGGGCACACCCGCGCATCTGGTCGAGGCCGACACGGCCACCGGCCGCTATCTGTCGGGGCGGAGCGTCGTGCCGGTTCCGGCCGAGCGTCGTAAGCTCGGGGGGCGCTGGCTCATACTGCGCGGCGCTCGGCTCCACAACGTCGATGCCATCGACCTCGAGATCCCGTTGGGAACGCTCACGGTGGTCACAGGTGTGTCGGGTTCAGGGAAGAGTACGCTGGTTCACGACGTGCTCTACCGAGCGCTGGAAAAGGAGCTCGGAGAGGGCGACACCACCGCGAAGGAGCATCTGGGCGAAGCCGTGGGGGCCTATGTGGCTCTCGAGGGTGCGGCCCGACTCAGCGATGCGGTCCTCGTCGACCAGAGCCCCATCGGTCGCACGCCGCGTTCGAATCCGGTGACGTACATCAAGGCATGGGACGAGGTGAGGCGCATCTTCGCCGCACAGCCGCTGTCCCGGCAGCGCGGATACAGTCCCGGCACCTTCTCGTTCAACACCTCGGGAGGACGCTGCGACGCCTGTAGCGGCGCCGGTCAGGTCGAGATCGAGATGATCTTCATGGCCGACGTCTACGTCTCGTGCGACGTGTGTCGCGGCACCCGCTACAAACCCGAGACGCTCGATGTGAGGTATCGAGGGCTCGACATCAGCCAGGTCCTGGCGCTCACCGTCGACGAGGCAATCCGGTTCTTCCTGAAGGAAGACAAGCTGGGCCAGATCTTGTGGCATCTCCAGCAGGTGGGGCTCGGATACCTGCGCCTGGGTCAGCCCGCCACGACGCTGAGTGGGGGCGAGGCCCAACGTCTCAAGATCGCCCGGGAACTCGCCGGGGTGGCCGGGAGGAAGGGACACAAACTCTACCTGCTCGACGAGCCGACCACGGGGCTCAGCGGAGAAGACGTGCGCAAGCTGCTGCGCGTGTTGAATCGGCTGGTCGACGCCGGGAACACGGTGTTGGTCATCGAGCACAACCTCGATCTGATCAAGACCGCCGATTGGGTGGTCGATATGGGACCCGGAGCCGGACATCGCGGCGGGCGCATCGTGGCGGCGGGTCGCCCTGAAGAGGTGGCCCTGGTGCCCGAGAGCGTGACCGGACGGTACCTGCGTGGGGTGTTGGCGCCCTGAGAGGGTTGGCGAGGGGATGCGGTCCCTGGGCTCAGTCGACCCAGGTCGTCCAGACCGACGCCGGCTTTCGCGGCTTCGCATCGGGAACGGCCGCCGGCTCACCAAGCTCGATCATGGAGACCACCCGCTCTCCTTCGGCGACGCCGAAGGTCGCGCGCGCTCCCGGATCGTCCATCACGGCTCCGGACTTGATGTGCGTGCCGAGGCCCTCGGCGTGTGCCGCCAGGCAGAGGTTCTGCACCGCCATCTGGACCGACGCGTAGTCTTCTTCGCGAATCTCGGGATTGTCGTCGAGGGTCATCGCCACCACGAGCAAAGCGGGGAGCGCGACCTGTGCGGCGGTGACCTTCGCCACGACGGCCTGCGCGGCTTCGGGGTCGTCGATGCGCCTGGCCTTGCGACCGCCCAGCACGACACCGAACGCTTGCCGAGCCCGGGGTCCGAGCAGGTAGAAGCGCCAGGGCTCGGTCATGCGGTGGTTCGGCGCCTGGACTGCGGCCTCCAGGAGTCGCTCGATCGTTTCGCGCGAGACCTCCCGGCTCGTGAACTGCTTGATCGTGCGGCGGGTGTGGATTGCATCGAGGACGTTCAAGCGGCGGCTCCGTGCTGAGAGTTGGAAGGTCCCGACGAGAAACCCGCGGGCGGCCGGGAAGTGCCATTGCGGAGTCGTTCCGACGGTCCGGAGTTACCCCCACCCCTCGGTAGGATTTCTCCCTACGATCGCAGCGGTTGAGGCCCGACATACGGACGTTGGTCGGGTATTTAGCATATCTACATGCGGAAAGCAGATACACTCTCACCTGCCTGATCCCATGCTACTCTCACAGACCGCTGAGCACGCACTCCGGGCCGTGATCTTCCTGGCCCAGCAAGGTGACGGCAATCCCGTTCCGACCGGTCGGATCGCCGAAGCTCTCGGGGCTCCCCGCAATTACCTGGGCAAGACGCTGAGCGGATTGGCCAGGGCGGGTCTGGTGGAAGGCGTCCGGGGACCCGCGGGTGGGTACCGTCTGATGGTCCGGCCGGACACGCTCACCATCGCCACCCTCGTGGATGCGGTGGACGTGCCTGGCAGCACGGCTCGCTGTTTGATGGGCGATCGGCCCTGCGACGAGAGTCAGCCCTGCATCGTGCATCGGAAGTGGAGCACCGTCGTGCACCGCACCCGGGCACCCCTGCGCACCACCTCCATCGCCGACCTGCTGGACGAGGCACCGGCGAGCACCACATCGACACCACGAACCTGAGCTCACGAGGCTTTACCGATATGAAGAACAAGACCGCGTTCACCTTGATGGGTGGCACCTCCGCACTGATGCTCGTGACCCTTCTCGGGGTCACCCGGGCGCCCTACGTGCCCGCTCCCTTCTCGCACGAGATCCCGGTTCCCGAGCTCCCCGAGCTTCGGGGCGAAGAAGTGGCCCTGCTCACCGAGGCACCGCTGGTACCCGCTCCGATCACGCGCGACTACGCCACGAAGGTGAAAGTCGAACTCGAGACGATCGAGTTGAAGAAGCGTCTGGCGGATGGGGTCGAGTACACCTTCTGGACCTTCGGCGGCTCGGTGCCGGGTAGCTTCATTCGGGTCCGCGAGGGCGATGAGGTCGAGTTCACGCTGAAGAATCATCCGACCAGCATGGCGGCGCACAACATCGATCTCCACGCCGTGAGCGGTCCCGGGGGCGGCGCGAAGGCCAGCTTCGTGGGCCCCGACCAGGCGAAGACCTTCAGCTTCCGCGCGTTGAATCCCGGCCTGTATGTATACCACTGCGCCGTCGCGCCGGTGGGCTTGCACATCGCCAACGGCATGTATGGGCTCATTCTCGTCGAGCCGAAGGAAGGGCTGCCCGAGGTCGACCGGGAGTTCTACGTGATGCAGGGCGAGTTCTACACCATGGGCAGCCACGGTGAGAAGGGACACCAGGAATTCAGTTACGACAAGGCCCTCGCTGAAAACCCGGATTACGTGGTCTTCAATGGCTCGGTGGGATCGCTGGTGGGCGACAACGCCCTCCAGGCCCGGGTCGGCGAGCGGATCCGCCTCTTCCTGGGCAACGGCGGCCCGAACCTGTCGTCGAGCTTCCATGTGATCGGTGAGATCTTCGACAACGTGTACACGGAAGGCGGCACGGCGGTCAACCACAACGTGCAGACCACGATGATCCCCGCAGGTGGAGCAGCCATCACCGAGTTCCGGGCGGACGTTCCGGGCGATCTGATCATGGTCGACCACGCGATCTTCCGCGCCTTCGACAAGGGCGCCCTGGGGATGATCGATGTGATGGGACCCGAGCAGACCGTGATCTTCGACGGTGACCCGCTGGGCGGCAACTGAGCCGACCATGCGTGTCCCTCCCCTCTTCCACGCGCTCGGTTTGCGCGTGATGATGGTCAACCTCTTCCTCCTGGGCGTCGGCGGCGCGGCCGGCGCCCAGGAGTCTGCCGTCGCAGCCGTGACGGTGCCCGCCGGCAGCTACCGCCCGCTGCTGGTCACTGGCGACGGCGACCAACGCCTGGTCGACGCCTTCCGGCTGGACGCGGTGGCGGTGACCGTGGGCGACTTTCTCGACTTCGTCGAGCGGCATCCCGAGTGGCGCCGTAGCCAGGCCCGCGCGTTGTTCGTGGGCGACGCCTACCTCGGTAGCTGGAGCGACGATCTCGATCCAGGTGCCACGGGCCGGGATCGTCCGGTGACGGAGGTCTCCTGGTTCGCTGCGCGGGCCTATTGCGGCGCTCGGGGCGGCCGTCTGCCCACCACCGATGAGTGGGAATACGCCGCCTCCTTTCCCGAGGCGGGAGCTTCAGACGCACCGGCGGCGCTCCACGCGCGCTTTCTCTCGCTGCAGAGCGCGCGGCCCGGCCCGCGGGAGCTGCCCCCCGTGGGCCGCACCGTCGAGAACCGCCTGGGCATCTGGGATCTTCACGGCGTCATATGGGAATGGACCGCGGATTTCAACAACGAGATGCTGTCCGGGGCGGGGCGCGACGACCGTGGCCTCGATCGCGGCCTCTTCTGCGCGGCCGGCTCCGTGGGCGTGCCCGACCCTTCCGACTATGCCGGTTTTCTACGTTCCGCCTTCCGGACCAGCCTCGATGGGTCCCGGGGAGGCCTCCTTCTCGGCTTTCGCTGCGCCTACCCGGCGTAATCGACCATGTCCCTGCTTACTCGTATTCTCGCCCTCGCCGCGGCCGTGGCCCTCCTGACGTCGTGTGGCTCGGCAGCGGCTTCCGACACCGCGTCGGCCGCCGCAGCCGACGAAGCCATCGCCACCGCCGACGGCGGTGTGGGGCACGATCACCACACCATGGCGGCGCCTTTGGACGGTCGCCCGGCGGCCTCCGCAGCCCGCGACGCCTCCATCTACCAACTCGGGGGTGACTGGCGGGACCAGACGGCCGCGTCGCGCCCGCTCGCCTCGCTGGCCGGTCGTCCCCAGGTCGTGGCCTTCGTCTACACCAGCTGCACCTTCGCCTGTCCGCGGATCGTGGCCAACATGAAGCAGATCGAGACAGAGGCAGCCTCCGATGTGGGACTCGTGCTCGTGTCCATCGATCCCGAGCGGGACACGCCCGAGCGCCTGGCGCACTTCGCCGAGGGATCCCGTCTCGATCCGACTCGCTGGACCCTGCTCAACGGGTCCGACGATCAGATCCTGGAGTTGTCCGTGCTGCTGGGTGTGAAGTACCGGGCCACGGATGACGGAGAGTTCGCCCACACCAACGTCCTGATCCTGCTGGACGAGCAGGGTGTGGTGATCGAGAGGGTCGAGGGCCTCGATACCGAGCTCACGCCGATCCTGGCGCGCCTGGCGCTCTGAGGGCAGCCAGCGCCGCCGGCGGTCTGCAGGACCTGGGATTCGGGACTCGGAGCCGGACCGTTACCTCTGCAGCCGATAGCGAACGACATAGGGCACGTCCAACTCGTCCTTCGTCACTCCCCAGAGCGCCTCGGTGGTTGCTGCGGCCAGGGTGAATCCGGGAGGGAGTCCGACCTGTCCCAGAAGGGTCCCGTCGGGTGAGAATACCCAGACCGTTTCGGGGGTTCGTCCAGGCTCGGCCCACTCCGACACCCAGAGGCGGTCGGCTGCGTCGACGACGAAGCCGGAGAAGGCCGGCCTGCGGTCGGGCTTCGGCGAGAGTTCGAACCAGTCGGCGATGGCCTCGCGGGCCGCCGGTGTCTCGGCGGCCTCGGTCCTGCGCTCGCGAAAGGCCTCGACCTCGGCCTGGGTGAGGTCTTGTTCGAGGCCGGGGGCACGAACGATGCGCGCGAGTCCCTGGACCGGGTCATACCAGCGTAGTTCGAAGGTGTCGGCAACTCCGACCCACGCGCCTCCGGAGCCCAGCACCTCGTAGCTGTACCGGCCCCAGGGAAGGGCCATCGATTCGCTCACGAACATCGTGCCCCGTGTGGTCACCCGCGTCAGGCGCTCCATATCCGGGACGGGGTCGGTCAACACCTCACCCGGGCGGCCGTCGGCCGAGACCCAGCGCAAGGTCACGGAGTCCCGCTCGAATGTCAGCTCGCCGCTCGGTGTGGGAGGCGAGCCCGAGCTGCCGAAGTACCGCGCGCGGGAGAGAAGGTGGCCGTCCGACGAAGAGGACATGCGGTAGGGGCGGGCAACGTTCTCGAAGGCCAGGCTGACGCTACGGCCGAAGCCACCGGTCGGGCCGAAGAAGGTGATGCGATCGGCGCGCGAGTCGAACACGAGCACCGAGTCTCCCGCGAAGGGGCCGGCGGTGGTGAGCTCCGCAAACTCCCCGGGGCCGTCCCCGGCGCCGCCTGCCGTCCAGAGGTGTGTGCCGTCGGCCGCGAACGCCCGTAGTTCCCGGGACTGGCTCTCGGCCACCACCACCCCACCGTCACGACGGGGAATCAACGTCCGCACGTTGGCGAACTGGGTGGGTCCGGTGCCGTCGAGGCTTCCCAGCCGCAGCTCCGGCTCCCCCGGGAGCGTCGCCCATTCGCGTGTGATCGCTGCCGAACCGTTCAGGACGACCTCGATCCCGGCGCTGTCCCGTCGCTGCACCTGGGATCCGGCGTGTGGCTCCGAATCCCCCGAATCGGCGCATGACGCGGTCGCAACCACGGCGACGCCCATCACGAGCCCCACTCCTCGCCTTCGTCTCATCTGCCCTCCGAGTCGAACGGAGCGGGCTACCGCCCCATGTACCCCGGCACGTCCTCTTCGACGATGGCCCGGGTCGTGCGCACCTCTGCCCCCACCTTCAGCCGCACCAGGTACTCGCCCGGGGCGACCAGCGGGCCTTGCCGCGGGCCCCGGCGCCGGAATCCACCCTGGGGCTGGTCATCCTCGGGCGGCGGCGACTCGCGGTGATCCCAGAACACATGGTTGAGACCGGCGTGGGCGTCGGCCCTGAGGGTCCGGAGCACCGTCCCCGCAATGTCGACGATCTCGACCGTGACCGAGTCGGAGGGCGCGGCCTGGGTATAGAACGCGATCCGTGATCCCGTGGGAGGGTTGTCCTTGTAGAAGCGCTTGTCGGTGGTCCACGAGAACTCGTAGGTGGTGAGCCATTGCACCTCGGGACGCACCTCGAACAGGTGTAGCCTCGAGGCGAGCACTTCGGGGGTGAGTTGCTGCAGCGGCGTGATGTTGCCGGCGATCCACGCGCCCCGGCCGTGCGTACCCGCGATGAGATCCTGGTCGCGGGGGTGAATCACCAGGTCGTGGACGGGTACCGTCGGCAGCCCGTTCATGAAGCGGGCCCAGTGGGCACCGCGATCGATGGAGAAGTACAGCCCCACCTCGGTGCCGACGAAGAGCAGGTCGGGGTTGCGAGCGTCTTCTTCGATCACGTAGACCGAACCCTCGGGAAGGTCGTTGGTGATGTCGGTCCAACTCCGGCCATAGTCGTCGGTCCGGTACACGTAGGGCGCATAGTCGTCGTGCCGGTGGCCGTCGAGTACCAGGTAGGCGCGGCCCGCGTCGTGGTGTGACGCCTCGATGCGCTTCACCCAGTAGGCGCGCGGCGCGCCCGCGATGTTCGCGTCGAGCTGCGTCCACTCCTGCGCCTCACCGTTGCGCAGCCAGACGTTGCCGTCGTTCGAGCCCACCCACAGCATGCCCGGCGCCAGCGGTGATTCGTCGAGTGAGACGATGGCGCTGGCGCGCTCCTCGGGCAGCGCGGTGAGGTCTGCGCTGATCTCGGTCCAGTGGTCTCCGCGATCGACCGACTTGAACAGCTTGTTGCCGCCCAGGTAGAGCGTCTGCGGGTTGTGCGGAGACAAGATGAACGGCGTGTTCCAGTCGAAGCGGTAGCGCTCCTGGTCTTCGCCTTCGCCAGCTTCGGGAGGCTGCGGTCGAATGCGGACGTTCTGGCCCGTGCGCAGGTCCTGGCGGTAGATGTTGCCGCTCTGGGTCTCGGCGTAGATCGTGTTGAAGTCGGTGGGGTCGACCTGGCTCTGGAAGCCGTCGGCGTTCGACAGGGCGAACCAGTCGTTGTTGGTCACGCCGCGCGTCATCCTCCCCCGGCTGGCGCCGACCCACACGCCGTTGTCCTGGAGGCCCACGACCAGGTAGTACGGCTTTCGCATATCGGCCGAGATGCCGTAGGCCTGGGCGAGCCCGATCTGCTGCACGACCTCCCAGTTCCTGCCGCGGTCCCAGGTCACGTTGAGGCCCCCGTCGCCTCCCACGATGACGTGGTCGGAGTTGTTGGGATCGATCCAGCCCGCGTGGTAGTCGATGTGGGTGGATCCCTGAACCGGGGGACCGGAGATGACGTTGAGGCCACCGTCGTCGGAGTAGGCCATGGGCGAGGCGAAGGCCCAGAACACGTCGGAGTCGTTGGGATCGACCCGGATCTGGCTGTAGTACGACGGGCGGTTGTTCCAGTCGTTGACCTTGACCCAGCTCTCGCCGTAGTCGGTGCTCTTGAAGATGCCGTCGCGGTTGGGATCGAGGGGAGTCGGCTCTCCGGGGGTCTCCGGAGGCGCGGTGCTGACCAGCGCATAGACGACGCCAGGGGTGCTGCGCGACGCATCGATGCCGGTGCGGCCCATCTCGACGGTGGGCAGTCCCTTCTCGGCTTTCGTCCAGCTACCACCGCCGTCTTTAGTGATGTAGATCCCGGCCTTGGGACCCCATTGATCGACCGGGTCACCGGCATCGAACTTGTCGCGCGTGCGCTCGTGGCCCACAGCGTAGAGGATCTCGGGGTCGACCGGGTCCATGGCGAGGTCGGTCACCCCGGTCTTTTCGTCGAGGTAGAGCACCTTGCTCCACGAGCGTCCGCCGTCGGTCGTCTTGAAGACACCGCGCTCTTCGTTGGTCCCCCAGAGATGGCCCATGGCGGCCACGTAGACGAGGTCGGGGTTGGTCGGATGCACGATGACCCGCGAGATGTGACGGGTCTCCTTCAGCCCGACGAAGGTCCAGTTGTCGCCCCCGTCGATCGACTTGAAGACGCCGGCGCCCCAGGGCGAGCTGTTGCGGTTGTTGGGCTCACCCGTGCCCACGTAGAGCACGTCGGGATCGGAGGGAGACAGCCCGATGTCGCCGATCGAGGCGTTCGGCTGATCGTCGAAGATGGGCTCCCAGGTGATGCCGGCGTTGACCGTGCGCCAGACGCCTCCGGTGGCGGTGCCGATGTAGATGATGTGGGGACTCTGTTCGACCGCCTGGACGTCGGTGATGCGGCCTCCGGGGTTGGCCGGCCCGACTTCACGCCACTCGAACTCGGCGGCCAGCGACTCGGGCGAGACCTGCGCGGCGGCGTCGCAGGGGAGGGCGAGTGCGAGCGCGGCGAAGAGACCGAGGAGGCTTCGTGACAACGTCATGCGGGGATCCTCATGGGACCGGGAGATGGTCTTTACGGGTGGGTTGTCCGGCCCAAGCTACGCCGGTGCGGACGATGCGCCAGTCGTGCCTGCCGGAAGACTCATGGAGCGCCCCCGGAGTGTGTTCGAACGGGCGGCGTGCACCGCGATTCTGTCTCCTACGGATGGCGCATCCTGGGCGGGGATGACGCTGCGACGCTCGCCGCGTCCGCGTTCCCCTACGCTGCAATCGGAGCGAGCGACTCTCTTGATGTGCACCTGTATGCGGGTGCCCACCTGGTGAAGAGAATCGTTGGGGTTTCGGCGCGCCGCCCTCGGACGCCAGGATCATGGATGTGCGCGGCAACTCGATCCTGCTGCTCTTCCGCGATCGTCATGATCAGGAGATCCTGGAAGTGCGCTCGCTCGGTCGCTGACCTCGAACGAGGCATGTGCACTCAGGAGACGGCGGCAGTACGGTCCGGAGCAGTCCGAGGACAGGTTGTGGGCGAATCCCGTCGGAGGAAGGGCCTCCGTCGCTTTTGGCGATCCTGGTATCGGTCTCGCATGCTCATCGAAAAGGGGAAGCAAATGCCACGAAGCGCCGAAGCCAGGGCCGTACTGTTGATCGCCGGGCTGGTCTGTCTTGCCGTTCTTGCCACCGGCTGCGGTGTCGGGTGCAATCTGATTCTCCTGCCGGGCTATCGCGTCACGGTGCTGGATTCGATCACGAGGGAGCCTATCACGGACCCGGGGGTGGTGGTGGTTGCGATGGCTGAAAACTACGCGGACACCGCCGCGACCTTCGGCGCAGGCATGTATGCTGGGGCCGATGGCCGCTCAGGACTCCTTCGCCTGGAAGTGACAGCCCCCGGCTACAGGGCATGGGTGGCGGACATCTGGATCGAGACAGACGAATGCGGCAACCTCACCACCGAATTCGAGGCGAAGATGCAACGGGAGCCATGACCTCCCCCTCCACGAACTTCGTCCGCCCGCCACCAGCCCTTCTGTAGGGTAGCGTGCTCACCCCGGGCGTGGTCGGTGTGTGGTTGGTGGCGTGGTGTCAGCATACCCACCGGCGCGGTCAGTGGCGGTGGCGATGGTGTGGTCGGTGGCGTCGCGGGCCGCACGCTACCAGGTCATGTTGCACGTCGACGCTGCGACCTTTCGCCGCGAGCGCACCCACACGGGCCCCGCCACCTCGAGCGACGGCCCTCGTCGCTCCGACCTGGGCGGCGTCCGCGTTTCCTCGGGAACGTCTCGGCGCCTCATCTGCGACGCGAGTATCATGCGCGTGGAGGTGGGCGGCTCGCCCGGCATCGGTTCGGCCAGCTTCGATACGCCCGGCTGCCAACGCCATCATCGCGTGGTCCACGAGGGGCGTGTACAGGTGTGCAGGGACCGCGAGGGTGCGGTGGTCTTCTTCACCCCCGCAGGCAGGGTCATGTTCGACGCCGCGCGCGGGGGGCATGCGCCGGGGGAGGGGCACGATGAGGATGAGCGTCCCGTCGCGGACGCTTCGCCCCTACATTGCCAATCCCATGGCGTTGCTCGACGGGCCGGCGGGCGTCCCAGATCCGCGATCCATCCCGCTCAGGTTGCGACTACAAGGAAGGCTGGCATGAAGACGATCGTGATAATGGGTGACGCAGACGAAGCCACCATCCAGCAGGCAGAGAACTGTCTGGTCGAGGCGGAGGCCGTGTTGCTCATGGCGGACAACCATAGAGGGTATGGCATGCCGGTCGGCGGCGTCGCGGTCTACAAGGACCGAATACCCCCGGCCGGAGTGGGGTTCGATATCGGCTGCGGCAACAAGGCGGTCAGGACCAACTTGAAGCTGGGAGAACTCGAAGATCGACTGGAGCCACTGGCCGACGAGATCTTCAGCACGTTGGCATTCGGGGTGGGGCAGGGGAACAAGACCAGGGTCGAACACGAGTTGTTCGAAGACCCGGTCTGGAAGGAGTCCGCCTTTCTCAAGAGGTCAGGCAAGTTGAAGGCGACCGCACAGGCGCAACTGGGCTCGATCGGGGCGGGCAATCACTACGTGGATGTGTTCGCGGATGAAGAGGATCGGATCTGGGTGGGCGTGCATTTCGGCTCACGGCATCTGGGCCACTCGATCGCGTCGCATTTCATGAAGAAGGCCGGCGACAATCTGAACATCATGGACGAAACGCCCAGGACGTTGGATGTGAATTCGCCAACGGGTCGGGATTACATCGCCTGCATGAGACTGGCAGGAAGATACGCTTATGCCGGCCGGGATTGGGTTTGTGAGACCGTGGTGGACATCCTCGGCGGCGAAATCATCGACGAGGTCCACAACCACCACAACTATGCCTGGCAGGAAGAGCACGGCGGTCAAGAATACTGGGTCGTGCGCAAGGGTGCGACGCCGGCTTTCCCCGGGCAACGCGGGTTCGTCGGGGCCTCGATGGGAGATGATTCCGTGATTCTGCAAGGTGTGGACGGCGAAGAGTCACGCGCGCTCTTCTACTCGACCGTACACGGAGCAGGGCGCGTCATGTCACGCACCGAGGCTGCAGGCAGACGACGCAAGGTCACGACCCAAAGAGAACGAGCCGACGGGACCACATATGATTTTCAGGAATGGATGCAGGTCGGGGGCGTGGTGGACTTCGTGAGTGTGAAGGAAAAGCTCGCGAAGAAGGGTGTTGTCCTGAGGGGAGCGAGTGCCGATGAGGCCCCCGAGGTCTACAAGGATCTGCAGGAAGTTCTGGCGGCCCATGAGGGCACGATCGAAATCCTGCACACACTGCGCCCGTGGATCGTTTGCATGGCCGAATAGGCGAGCTCGCTCCCGTCTCATGCGATTGGCCGCAGGTCCGGTGCGGGTATGCGGTTTCTGAAGGCCGGCCTTTCCCGCCATGGAAGGGCCCACACCTGTGGGTCAGGGTTTCCGGTGAGCGGGCAGTCTGATCCGGTTGCAAGGTGATGCGTGATGCGTGATGTTGGATGTATGAGAACAACACTGAATCTCGACGACGACGTGCTGCGGGCGGTCAAGGAGATTGCTCGACTCCGAGGGACCACGGCTGGAGAGGTGCTGTCGACGCTCGCCCGACAGGCGCTTCAGGCCGACGTCGTACCGGGCGCGACCCGAAATGGAGTTCCTCTCCTGGATCCCGTGGCCAATGGCGGGATCGTGAGTTCGGAGCATGTGGCCGATCTCCTGGAGGACGGGTGACGGGTGACGCGAACCGGGTATTCCTGTTGGACGTGAACGTCCTGATCGCGCTCTTCGACCCGAACCACCTTCACCACGACTCGGCGCACGCATGGTTCAACTCCGTCGGTCCGCGGGGTTGGGCCAGCTGTCCCCTCACCCAAAACGGATTCGTGCGAGTGCTCTCCAACCCGGCCTACGCGGGCCGGCGCACGACGGTTGCGGATGCGGCGGCCCGCCTCCGCCGTTTCATGGAGGCGTCGCACCACCAGTTCTGGAGCGACCACCTCTCGATCCTCGACCCGACCCGCGTCGTGGCTGACCAGTTGGCCGGCCACCGCGAGATCACCGACGCCTACCTCCTCGCCCTGGCGGTGGATCGCCACGGCGCCCTGGCGACCTTCGACGCCCATGTTCGGCTCTCGGCCGTGGTGGGCGCGGAGGCTCACCACCTCGAGGTGCTCGAGGGGTAGATGGGTGGAGCCGGTGCAGCGAGCGCCAGTTTCAGCGCCGGTCAGGTGCCGCGTCGTGGGCGGTCCGACCGCCGCAGGGCCCCCGGTGTAGCTCCAAACACCCGCACGAAGTACACTGCCGGGACGACGAACATGAGGAGGCGCGATGACGTTGTGGTCGAGATCCCGTAGGCGACTGGCGAGCGCGACGATGCTGATCGGCCTCGGGGGCGTGGGCGCCTGTGGTGGTGACACGGACGACACCAGACCGGCGGCCGGCACCGTGCTCGTGGAGCAGACGGGCACTCTGGGTCCGGGTGACGCCCGACTCCAGAGCGGCGAATTCGTGGATCGCTACGACGTCGAGGTCCAGGTGGGCCAGCTTCTCTCGGCCAACGTGACGTCGGACGACTTCGACACCTACCTGGTCATCCGCTCGCCCGGTGGCATCCAGACCGAAAACGACGACCACGAGGGAGACACCCATCACTCCCATCTGGAAGTCCCCGTCGACGAGCCGGGCACCTGGGTGGTCTGGGCGACCTCGTTCGAGCCGGGCGAGTCGGGTGACTACCGGATCGAGGTCCGGGTCGACGAAGGCGACGGGGGCGCTGTCCTCGCCCTGGATCCGGGGGTCCGGATCGAGACCGGACGTCTGGAGCGGGGAGACGAGGAGCTGGAGGCGGGGGAGTTCATCGACCGCTACACCTTCGAGGGCCGGGCGGGGCAACACGCCCTTCTCGATCTCCGTTCCGCCGATATCGACACCTACGTGATCCTGGTCGCCCCCTCCGGCCGGGCCTTCGAGAACGACGACTTCGAAGGCGACTCCCGTCGATCGGTGGTCTCGGAGACGCTGGAGGAGGACGGTGAATACCGGGTCGGGGTGACGAGCTATGCCGCCGGCGAGACCGGTGTCTACTCGCTCCGGATCGGCCTCTCGGACGACGAAACGACCGTGGCCAGAGCCCCTCGCACCGAGTCGGGATCGCTGGCAGACGGCGACGCAGAGCTCCGGTCGGGTGAGTACGCCGACATCTACACCCTCGACGGAAGCCCGGGTGAGACGCTCGTGGCGACGCTGTCGTCCTCCGAGTTCGATCCCTACCTGATCGTGCGGGGGCCCGACGAAGACCGGAAGGAGAACGATGACGTCGCCGGACGGCCCGGCGAGAGCGAGGTCGAGATGACCCTCGCCGAGTCGGGCGAATACCGGGTGATCGTGACGTCGTACGCCCCGGGCGAAACGGGAGCCTACGTCCTGCGCATCGACCAGGGCGCTCCGGATCGAGCCGAGCAGCAGCGCCGGGACGTGGCCAACCTTCCGGTGGGATCCTCGGTCCGCTCGGCGCTCGACGACCGGGACGGCCGACGCGAGGCCGGCCAGTACCGCGACCTGTACGTGTTCGAGGGAACGGGCGGGGATGGGGTCTCGGTGCGCATGACCTCCGACGACTTCGACACCTACCTCCAGGTCGTCACGCCGACCGGCGAGGTGATCGACAACGACGACTGGCAGGGAAGCCTCCGGGAGTCACGCGTCGACCTCGTCCTGCCCGCGACGGGACGGTATCGCCTCGTGGCCACCTCGTACCGGGCCGGCGACAGCGGCGAGTACGAACTCGCAGTGTCGTCCTCCCAGCCCACTCGGACCTCGGACCGGTCACCCCGGGAAGGTACCCCGAGTCGAGTCCTGGGCGTCTTCGTGGGCATCAGCGACTACGGCGGGCGGGCCGACGATCTGGCCTACACTGCCGACGACGCCCATACGGTGGCCAACGCCCTCCAGACCGGCGCCGGCATGCGGGTCGAAGACGCCGTGATCCTCACGGACGGTGAGGCCACTCTCGACAACGTGCAACAGGCCATACGCGACGTGGGCAGCCGGGCCGGTCCCGACGACGTCTTCGTCTTCTTCTACTCCGGCCACGGCGGCCGGGTGGAGCGGAGCGGGCCGCAGAGCACCGATCCCGACGCCATGGACGAGACGCTCGAGCTGTTCGACAGGGGGCTCACCGACGACGACTTCTCGGCGCTGTTGTCGGAGATCCACCCCGGCATCGCCATGCTCGTTCTGGACGCCTGCTTCAGTGGAGGCTTCTCGAAGGACGTGGTGTCGGTTCCGGGACGGATCGGCTTCTTCTCATCGGAGGAGGACGTCACTTCGTCGGTGGCGGCCAAGTTCCGGGCGGGAGGCTATCTCTCCCACTTCATGGCCGACGCCGTCGGTGACCGCCTGGCCGACGCCGACGGAGACGACGCGATCTCGGCCATCGAACTCAGCCAGTACCTGTACGAGCGGTACCGGGCCGACGTGAAGTCGGGGGGCCCGGACGACTACGTCCGCACCGGTGGGCCCCAGACGGGCTACCAGCATCTGGTCGTCGACCGGGGAAGCATCCGCCCGAACCAGGTGCTGTTTCGGTAGGGTACGGCGACCCGGCACCGCCGGTCGCGACCTGGTTTTCGATGAACTGGTCCATCAGAGCGGAGACGTTTCATACGCGGGGTAGCCCGCGTCCGAATTCCGCGATCCACCCCAGGACATCGCTGTCATCGGTCGTCCCCGACCTGCCGCTCACGCTCGCTTCTCGCGAGAATACGGTGTCGCCGTCCGACGACGCCCACGGGGCGGTCGCGCTCGAGCAGCAGCCCGAACTCGAGGCGATGTGGGAGCGAGCAGCACCCGGGCACGCCGCCGGACGAGCACTCACCGCATTGAGAGGGATTCGATTGTGTGTCGATTCGTGGCCTATCTAGGCGAGCCGGTGGTGATGCGGGATCTGCTGTTCACGCCCGAGCACTCCCTGATCGTGCAGAGCCGGCACGCTACGGAACGAGCGGATCCGCTCAACGCGGATGGGTTCGGCATCGGCTTCTACCTTCCCGAAGTCAACCCCGAGCCTGCGGTCTTCGTGGCCATCACTCCGGCGTGGAGCAACCGCAATCTGCGCTACAATGCCGACCGGGTCCGGTCCGGCTGCATCTTCGGACACGTGCGGGCCGCGTCCCATGGAGAGGTCGCGGAGATGAACTGCCATCCATTCCACTATCGCAGGCTCTTGATGATGCACAACGGAAACCTCGGTGGGTTCCGCACCATCAAGCGTCGGCTGCGGAGCGGCCTCTCCGACGAGTCGTACCACTGGATCGAAGGGCAGACCGACTCGGAGCACCTCTTCGCGACCTTCCTCGACCGCCTCTCCCGCGGTGATGAGGAAGAAGGATCGACGAGACGGCTCACCGAAGCTCTCAGGTCGACGATCGCTCAGTTGGGCGAGCTCAGGCGGCAGTGCAAGGTGGAGGAGCCTTCGTTCCTCAATCTGGCGGTCACCGATGGCCGGTCCATCGTCGCCACACGCTATGTCTCCGATCCATCTCTGGAGCCGGCGTCTCTCTTCTACGCCGTGGTGCATGGCGAACCCTCGGTGAGTGGGGGTTGGGAGTATCGCCCCGAGGTCGGTGAGAAGCCGGTCGGCGTCGTGGTGGCGTCGGAACGGCTCGGAGGGAGCAGCGAACAGTGGAGACCCGTACCCCGAAACCACCTGGTGGTGGTTGGCCGGGATCACGTAGTACAGGTCACACCGATCGATGCGTGACCACGGTCATCGACAACCTCGCTGAGTACTTCTGCCGGGTTGCGCCGACCCGGGAGCGCGCGTGGGCCATCACTCCGCGCCGGCGCGGTTCGGGAAGGCGGCTCGGGACGGGAGGAAGCCCACGGATCCGCCGAAGTTCGCGACGAGGTCCGGCATGTTGCTGTCGTAGCGGACCCGAAACAGGTGCGTGTCGTCGAGCCGCCCGGGTTCGATGATCACGAACGCGCCGCTGATGTGCATGGGGATGCCCGACTGCAACCCTCAGCAGGTCCTGTCCCCCATCGTGACGAACTCGCCATCGAGCTATCGATCCGCCGGTCCGCAATCCGAGCGATCTCCCGGTTGGCTCAGTCTGATTTGCGGCCACTCTCAGGCTCATCGGTGAGAGTGGCGTGATCTGTACTGATGACGTCACGCAATAGATCAGATAAACGAATCACCCCCAGCAGCCGGCGCTGTCCGTCGACAACCGGGATGTCCTCGACACGACGGTCCAGGTGTTGCTGGAAGAGATCATGCTGATACAAGATGTCGTCGATATCCTCATCGACTCCGGCCAACATCACCTGATCATCCATATGATCGGCAACGGTACCTATGGTGATCCGTTCGATCAGCTCACGCAGGCTGAGCGTGGGGTGCAGCTTGGCCAACAGCAGGGTGGCCACATGCCAGAAGCCCAGGTGCCCGCAGACTTGCCCCTCGGCGTCCAGAACAAACAGATCGCGTCCTTCGGGGTCGTCCAACAGCAAGCGTGCGGCGTGCTGAAGACTGCGGTCGCCGGTGACGGTCAATGCCTTGACCGGATGGGTTTTGAGCCATTCGCTGGTCTTCATGCGGCCTCCTTCATCTTGGTGGTTTCAGCAGCCTGACCGAGTTCACCGGCCCGCGACAGACCAAAGCGTGTGGCCACTGCACCAAAGGTTTCGGTCAGCAGGGTGGTGGCGGTGACGATATTGACGATCAGCAGCGCGGAATCCTCAAGGCTTGGCACTCCGGTGAGCATGAGCGCCATACCAATGGCCACACCACCCTGAGGTAGCATGATCAAACCCACATTACGGCTGATTACTCGTGGCGCACCGGCAAGATGCGCGCCGATCATGGCACCGACAATTTGTCCGCCCGCTCGGAGCAGAAAATACAACACAATCAGCCCTGCATGGCTGAGCACCACCGCAGGTGCGAAATGGAGCCCGGCAAGGGTGAAGAACAGCACGAATACCACTTCCTGAAGCTGCTCAAGTGGCCGAAACAAGGGCTCGGAATGCGCGCCGGCGAACAGTCGGGTGGAAAAGCCAAGCGCCATCGCGGCCAGCAACGGTGAAAAATGCCAGGCGTCAGCCAACCCGGTGAGCAGGATGATGGCACCCAGCAAGGCCACCAGCTTCAACTCCTGTTCTGGCAGGGAGCGAGCCCCGCGCTCCAACACAAAGCCGCCCACCGTCCCCAAGCCGATTGCCGCAACGACTTCCCAGATGACGAATGGAATCGCGGCGGCAAAGCCGGTGCTTTCAATGGCTGCCAGGACCAGTGAGAAAATCACCAGCGCCAGCGCATCGTCAAGCGCGACCATGGCCAGCAGCGCGCTGGTGAGCGGGCCGCGGGCGCGGTATTGGTAAATAATGGCGATGATCGCGCCGGGAGCGGTGGTGGTGGCAATCGCGGCAAGCAGCAAGGCCAGTGTCCAGGCAGGCACATCGCCTACGGTTGTGCCCAATAGCGTAAAGCCCACCAACACTGCCACGAAACTACCGCTGACCTTGCCCAGTGTGGCGCTGACGATCATCCAGCCGAGTTGGCGCAACTGCGAGACGGTGGCAGCCCCGCCGATCAGATAAGCGATGATTCCGAGGGTGACGGCAACTATCGATTGGGTCCATCCGGCAGCTTCAGCCCCTAACGGACCACCCAGGAAATCGGGCGCGAACAGTATGCCCGCGAGGATATACCCGACCACGCGGGGCACATGAAAGAGGTAGCTACCGAGTGTGCCGAGGATCAACCCGGAGATCATCAGCAAGCCGATCAGCAGGATTTCCACGGAACCTCCATCATCTCGAGTTGTTGAAGGCCGTGTTGATCTTGAATTGGGAATGGCCAGGGCTACGAGCAATCTAGCGGGTGTACCACCGCTGATGTGCTCATCCAGAAGCGATCACTGTCGAAGGTGCCGTCCCGAGGCGACACCATCGTCTCCGGCCGAGCCCCGTTGTTGGTCTGGTTGAGAACCCCCTCTTCATCGTTTTGCGTTCGTGCAGTTCAGCGGAGGTCTCGATTCGTGTTGGGCCTCCAGACGTTATCGGGGTACGGTCATGCCTCAATCGAGCATCCGGACGGGGCGCGGGCGGGGTGGGAAAGAGGGTGACCGAGAGGACTGTGGTGAGGGCGAGGGCGCAAACAGATGAGGGCGCTGAAAATTCTTCTGCCGTCAGGCCGGTGCTCGCATGGGAGCCCAGCAGCGCCCGCATGCCTTCCTCGACACGCCCGGAGTCCTCCACCCATCCGCCTTCCAGACTCCGCGATCCACCCCGCGATCCCGTTTGAGTCACCTGCCGCTGGTGCTGCTCGACGGCACGGCGGGCGTCCCAGATCCGCGATCCATCCCGCTCAGGTTGCGACCACGAGGAAGGCTGGCATGAAGAAGATCGTGATAATGGGTGACGCAGACGAAGCCACCATCCAGCAGGCAGAGCACTGTCTGGTCGAGGCGGAGGCCGTGTTGCCCATGGCGGACAACCATGGGGGGTATGGCATGCCGGTCGGCGGCGTCGCGGTCTACAAGGACCGAATACCCCCGGCCGGAGTGGGGTTCGATATCGGCTGCGGCAACAAGGCGGTCAGGACCAACTTGAAGCTGGGAGAACTCGAAGATCGACTGGAGCCACTGGCCGACGAGATCTTCAGCACGTTGGCATTCGGGGTGGGGCAGGGGAACAAGACCAGGGCCGAGCACGAGCTGTTCGAAGATCCGGTCTGGAAGGAGTCCGTCTTTCTCAAGAGGTCAGGCAAGGTGAAGGCGACCGCGCAGGCCCAACTGGGCTCGATCGGGGTGGGCAATCACTTCGTGGATGTGAAGGAAAAGCTCGCGAAGAAGGGCGTTGTCCCGAGGGGCGCGAGTGCCGATGAGGCCCCCGAGGTCTACAAGGATCTGCAGGAGGTTCTGGCGGCCCATGAGGGCACGATCGAAATCCTGCACACACTGCGCCCGTTGATCGTTTGCATGGCAGAATAGGCGAGCTCGCTCCCGTCTCATCCGATATCCACGGAGTTCAGGCGGTAGCCTCGTACATATTGAGGCCTGTCCACCAGAAGGCCGTCGTTCGGCCTGCGCTGAACTGCTCGTGTGGAGGATTGATGGCGGGCTGACCCGGTCAATCGTATTCCCGCACCGCCCTCAGTTCGCGCCCCACGGGGCCGGCGGAGTCGCGACCGGCCGGCTCAGGTCGAACTCGACCCGAAAGCGCCGCTCGGTACCCTGTCGGCGCAGCTGGTAGGCGAACCGTTCGCCGGGGACCAGCTCCACGGTCCACACATTGGTTGCCGCCGCGGGGAGCAGCCTGGCCGTGAAGTCGTCGGCCGGGAACGACTGCGCCGTGGCCAAGCCCGCGTCGGCCGTGTCGCCACCATATTGCGTGACCTCGTCTTCGGTCCCGTCTTCGTGGCGGTGGTCATGCTTCAACCTCAGCGCCCGCCCCTCGTCGCTCGGGGTGAAGACCCAGGTGCGCGACCGATCATCGCCGACGAAGAAGGGCACTCGGATCTCGGCATCCGAACACTCCCGCACATGCATGACCAGCGCCTGTCCGTCGAAGTCGTCACTCGGGGGCTCGTTTTCCGTCAGGGTCCCGGCAAAGGCCTGCCCACAAAGCGACTCGAGGGCCTCCCAGAATTGGGTCTGGGCGGGAGCGGCGAACAGCGCGCTGGCGGCCGCGGCGGGGCGTTCGGCTGGGGGTTCATCCGGCGTGCAGGCAACGCATGGAATCAGGGCGAGGCCAATCAATGTGCGCTTCATGGGCGACGACTCGGAGCTCGGGGACCGGGACGGGGCTGACCTTGGGGTCACAGGTACAATGGGCTCGTCCGGTACTGCCCGCCACCGAGCGTCCCCCTACCCCTGGTCCCTGGTCGGGGGACGATCATCGAGGTGGCTCGGTACGCCCCATCCCGCGCCGACGGACGGACGGGCGGGTGACCTCCATGATCGGGGACACTCGAATGTGGACCCGTGACCCTTGCGGAGGGAGCCTCGGGGTCAGCGACGGTCGTCACCATCGCCGAACGGGAGCACGAATTTCACATTGAGCGCTGGGACGAACATCCATCCATCGACGCTTGCCCATTCGCCCACCCGCATCCCCGGCGCGCGCATCAGCGAGCCCTCGGCAGCGAAGTGAAGCCAGCGGTAGCGCACCTTCGCTCCAGCGAAGCCGCCCCAGGCCATCCCGGTGTCGCGCCGCGGCTCCGGGGTGGCGACCAGGTCGCTCTCGAAACTCTGGTGGATCAGGCGGGGTCCCGCATACAGTGCCAGGCGGTGTGGGTCTGCACTGTCCCCCAGCTCGGTGTACTCGATCGGGAAGGCGAGATCCCAGGCCGTCGCGTGCTCGTCTTGTACGTTTATCACGAAGCGCGATGCCGTGCTCCACGAGAGCGCGATGCCGACGGCGACGGCATCTTCGGCCACGTCGAGGACTCTCGCTTTGAGACGAAAGGTCTCCGCGGGCGAGCCCGCATGGGATCGTCCGACCTTATCATCTATCGTCCGGTTGGAATGGTAGGCATGCCATTCCATCTCGAAACGGGCGAGGACGGAGGCCCCCATCCCGATCCCGAAGAGTTCTGCCCGCTCCCGCTCCGTGCCCCAGAAGCCATCACCGAACGACATCGCGAAGAAGAATCCTGCGCCCGTGGCGGGGGTCGCCCCCTCTACGGTCGGCAGCGGGATGGGGAGCGGCACACGGGGGTCGGGGGTGATCGGTGCACAGGCGCTGGCCGCCAGGAGGGACCCGATGGCCGAAGCGGACACCACGCGCCGCCGACTCACGATCCACCTCCGAGCCTGACGGTCGCCCCCAGCGACAGCCCGGATGGACCCGGGGCGACGATGGGGCGAACACGGTCCAACGAGAAGCCGGAACCCGGATCGATCTCGACCTCGCTCCATCGATCCTCCTTCCGGACCGCGCCCAGGACCAGGCCGACGGGCAAGCTGGCGATCGCACCGATCGCGGCCCCCCAGGCGAAGGCCTCACCATGGGTCCTCGGCCCGAGGCAGAGCCAATCACGAGGCGCAGGATTGTAGGTGATCGCGGACACGATGGCCGTACCCACGGTGCCGAACAGCTCCGTCAGCAGGAAGGTCTTCAGAAAGGGGTGCTCGCGGGTATGACGTTCGACGATGATGGTCTCATCCAGCCCCACGCGATGGGTGGTCCCGTCCTCGAGCGACAGTGTGATCCATCCATCCGACCGGGAGCTGAACGTTCCTTCCAGGGGCGCCCCGGATGTCGGCGTCGAGATGCGGAGGCGGTCGCCGATCGCGATCTGCGCCTCGAGGCCGGACGACCCGCCGCCCGCGATCATCAGCAGTATCAGGGCCGCAGCGGTGCAGCCGCTTCTGGTCGTCTTCATCGTGATGCTCCGCGTTGTGTGGAGAGTGCCTTCGCATACAAAGGTCGGAGCTCCAACACCCCGCGGGACTACGTGGGAGTACGTAGGGGCCGGATCGGTTTTGCGTAGGCAGAACCAACCCCTCAGCGATACGGATCCGCCCCGCCTGCTCCCCTGTCCGGTGGCCACGGTGATCTTCCGGACGACCATCGCCGAACTCCGATCGCCGAGATCGTGCCGGACTGTCGTGTCCGACAGGGCTGGAGAGGGCCCGGGGGAAGGCCCCGTTCGAGAAACGGCCGGATGAGCCGATCCCGTCAACACACGCCAGGGGACCCCCATTCGGCCAGAGACGACCGGGGAAAACCACGCCGGACCCACAGGGCGCCAAACCGGTCGGCGAGGACCCGCAACATCGAGAACGGGTCGGGAAATCGTTGGATCTCGTCGAGAATCCACAGGCGGCGTCGGGGCTGGATCGCACGGTGCCCGACTGAGACTGCTATCGGCCCCGGAGTCCCCGGTCCTATCGAGGACTCCGGGGCCGATCGTGTGTCGCGCACGCCGAGCGTTCCCCCTGTCGGGGGGTGACTATCGCATCGGGTACCACGACAGTCCGAGGTGCAGCCGCACCGCCGCCACCCCGAGGTCGATGGTGCTCTTCACTCCGGCGATTTCACGGTCGGTCAGGTGTCCCGCCGTGAAAGCTGCTCCCCCTTCGAGGGCCAGCGTGGGGGAGGCGAAAAAGGACAACCCCCCGCCGACCGATCCGCTGTAGCCGCCATAACCCACCTCGGCACCCGCCTCGTCGTCGAAGCCCAGTCCGATCACCGTGAACGAGCCCTCGGCGAAGGGTGCCCAGCGGCTCTTCTGCCGAAAGTTGAAGCGCCCGCCCAGCTCCATGAGCACGAGGGTGTAGTCTTCGTCGGCCGGCAGCCCTTCGAAGCCGTCGCCGTTCGAGATGGTCGCTCCGTCGATCCCGATGTAGCCTGTGAAGAGCTCCGAGAAGCCGTAGCCCAGACGAAGGCCGAGGCCGCCGCCGTCACCATCCCGGTCGTTGTCGAAGGCCACCCCGGTGCCCCCGGTGCGGAGGCCGACGAATAGCCCGGTCGTGTTCGACGGATCAGGGGTGGACTGCGCGTGACCCGCTTCCGGGAGAGCCATCGAAGCCACCAGGGCGGCCGACAGCACGAGCGCCGAACGGGAGATGGAGGATCGGGTGGCGGTCGAGTCGAGCCTGCTGCGAGCAAATGTACACATGGTGCAGATCTCCTGTTGAGGTGATGGAGGGAATCTGCCCGTTTCGACACGGCTCCGAATCGGCCGAAAGGTGTATTTGTGGGTGTAAATCCCGGGTGTAGACGCCGGGTGGTCCACCTGCTCACTGCGCTGGGATCAGGAGCGAAGCTCGCGGTCGATCTTCGCCAGTGCGGCGGTCCGGTGGGTCACCCCCAGCTTGGCGTAGATGTTGGCGACGTGACGTTTCACAGTCGACAGGCTGATGAACAGGCGGGCCGCGATCTCCTTGTTCCGCAGTCCCTCCGCGATGAGATCGACGACCTCGCGCTCGCGCCGCGTCAACACGTCGATCGGCGTGGCCAGTGCCGCCGGTTCACCGAATTCCCTCAGGAGAGTGACAAGCCCCTGTGCCCCCGCCAGGTGGCGGGCCTGGCCACGCAGTTCACGAGCGCGAGCAGTCTCCCCCCGGCGAGCGTGATCGGTAGCCTGCAGGAGACGGATTTCGACCTGGAGCCGGATCGACTCCGAGGTATCGATCGCTTCCCGGAGGTCGTCGAGGGTCGGACCTACCCCCTGTGGATCGTCCTGGACGACCTGCAGATAAGCGGCGGTGATGTGTTCCGAAAGCCGTCCGGGATCCACCTCGGGCACCGGAGGGAGCCCGGCTCCGGCGAGCCATCGCGCGGCGGCGTCGAGTCGACCGATGCCGATCTGGAGCCGCGCTCGTCGAGAGGCCAGTGGCGGTCGCTCGGGCAGCCGGTTGGGACTGCGGGCCCGCTCGGCCGCATCCAGCCATTCCAGCGCCCCCGCCACATCGCCACGCGCCTGCGCCAGTCGGGCCATGACGAGCGCCCAATGCTGTTCCACCTCTCCATTCGTTTCGCCGCCGGCGCGAGCGAGTTCGCTCTCGGCCTGGTCGAGCTCACCGCGATCCACATGGATCTCGGCCAACCCGCACCGCACCTCCTTCGCGCGGGGCGCGTCGGGGTGCTCGAGGTCGAGCGCCTCGGAACAGAGCGCACGCGCCTCGGCCAGCCGGCCCTGCTCGATGCGGATCTCCGCCATGGCGTACAGGGCGCTGTGCGCATAGGGGCGATTCCCAGCCGCGCGGAAACTGCGAAGCCCTTCGGCGAAGGAGTCGAATGCCGCATCGGTGCTGCCCAGGACCCACTGGCCCATCCCCACTGTCACGGCAGGTATTCCCCGATAGAAGGGATCGTCGAGGGGGAGCAGTTCGAGAGCGAGGCTCGCATGATGTTCGGTCGCCTCGAGGTCGCCGCGGGCTTGAGCCACATAGGCACGCGCGGCCGCGAGGGTGCCGGGGAGCGAAGCGAATTCTCGCTCGTCGGCCACATGCGGCGGCGCGTCGGAGTCGGGGAGAGAAAGGAGTTCAGCCCGGACAAGGTGTGGCTCGGCTTCGTCGATTCGGCCCGCATCGAGCAGTGCCCACCCATACCCGAGGCTCAGCACTGGGCGGCGTTCGAGTACCTCGTGGGGAAGAGCCTCCACCCAGCCGAGCCAGGCGGCCGACCGAAATCGCCGATCCATGGCCCGCCAGCTCCTTTCCACGACGTCGGCGGCCCGCTCGGGGTCTCGGGTCTGGAGCGCGTGCTGCACCGCCTCTTCAACTGATCCTGTTGCCTCGAACCACGCACTCGCCCGCTGATGGAGTTGCCCGACCCGATCGGCATCGGAACGAGCCCGCCGCGTGCGGAGCATCTCGGCGAAGAGGTGGTGGTAGCGGTACCACTCCCGACGGTCGTCGAGATGAACGAGAAAGAGCTGCTCCCGCTCGAGCTCACGCAGAATCGCATGGCTGTCGGAGCGGAGCGTGACGGCGTCGCAGAGCGGTCCCGACAGACGGTCGAGAATCGAGGTGTCGAGAAGAAAATCACGCACGTCGGCATCCTGCTGCTCCAGCACCTCTTCCACCAGGAGGTCGGCCACATGCCGGTGGTTGCCCGAGAACGACTGCACGAACGAGTCGGCGTCCACGCCTCCGCGAATCGAAAGGGCGGCCAGTTGAAGTCCTGCGATCCACCCCTCCGTGCGCGCGGTGAGCTCCCGGGTGGCGAGGGGCGACAAGGTGAGTCCCTCGAGGCCTCCGAGAAACGAAGCTGCCTCGTGGGCATTGAAGCGCAGGTCGGTTGAGGTGATCTCGATCAGCCGACCCTGGGCACGCATCCGTGCCAGTGGGAACCGGGGCTCAGCGCGTGAGACGATCACGATGTGCAGGTGCTCGGGTGCGTGATCGAGTAGAAGGGCCAGCGCTTCATCGATCACCGGGTTGGTCACCACGTGATAGTCGTCGAGCACGAGGGTCACCGGGCCGGCGAGGGCAGCGAGGTCGTCGGCCAGCATGCTAGCCACCAGATGGGGTGGGGGTGGCTCGGGCGAGAAGAGCTGGTCGGTCATGACCCGGCCGAGGTCGGGCACGACCTGCTGCAGCGCCGACACGACGTACGCCCAGAACAGCGATGGATCGTCGTCGCTCGGGTCGAGCGACACCCAGCAGGAGCGCGCCCCCGGCCGACGACGAAGCCAGTCGGCTACCAGCGTCGTCTTTCCGAAGCCGGTGGGGGCCGCCACGACTGTCAGCCGGCAACGTGCCCCTGCGTCGAGTCGGTTGGTCAGCCGTGACCGGAGTACCAGATCACGGCCTCCATGTGGCGGGTGAAGTTTGGTGGTCAGCAGCGGTGTCGGGACAGCGACGGCCGATTCTGCCATTCGTGTGATCGAAGCGGGGGGGGGGACTTTCGATGTGGTGGGTTTCGCAATGTCGTCCGCGCGAAGCCATGCGTCGAGCCCTAGTTCTCGTTGGGGCAGCCCTTGTATTCGGATTCCCTTCCCGGCATACTGCGCCCCCGGAATCCTCACCGGGAGAGCCGTCGCAGTGAATGCGTGGGTGCGTAGGGGACTCGTGACAGCCGCCATGATCGGTTTCGTCTGGAGTTCGTTTTCGTGGTTCGAGGGCGAACGGGAGCTGAGGATCCTCTGCGGCCTCTTTCAGCCCGGCGGCTCCGTCGGCGACGTGCTGCGCGTGCTCGAGACAGGAGAGCGACTCCGGTTCACCACCCAGGATTCCGGCACGGTCATCACGGCGTGGAGCACGTCGACCCTCGGGGGTGCCCGCTGCATCGTCGACACGAGTGACGAGGTTGTCGTGTCCAGCCGTTACGCGCCTCCGGTCCCGCTGGAACGTTGGGCGGCCTGGGGGGCGGCGGCGTTGCTGGTTGGGCTTGCCGTGTTTCAGCTGCTTCTCGCCGCAGGGCGGCCGCTCGGGCGGGCGGCATGGGGCGGACGACGCGAACGTCTGACTCCGGCGCAGCGTGTGGCGAGTCTGGTCGCGGCCGGCGTGGTCCTGCTGGGGGCCGTTTTCCTGCTCGAGCGGGTCGGAATCGTCACGATGTTCGACGACCCCGGCCTCGTCGACATCGGGGTATGGATTCTCGTTGCGCTGTTCGCCGTCAGTGCCGCCCTCAATGCCGCTTCGAAGAGTCGGGCCGAGAACCGGTTCGGGGTGGCGGTAGCGCTGGCCCTGGTGGGGTTGTGCCTGATCGTGGCCTGGAGCGGGTGATGCTGGAGTGGGTCCGGCGCCACGACGGGCGTCGGTCCGAAGGAGATCGAGGCCGACTTGGTCACCCGGTCCAGCCCGGACGATCGGTCCTGGCGGGCTGGCCCGCCACCGGCCATGCCCTTGCCGGGCGACACGGGGCCTGGAATACGGGTGGACTGGCGGGATCTCGCCCTGTCTTGCGTTGACGGAGTGAAACCGAGGGATCCTCCCGGCAATCCAGTGGTGAGCCATGCGACGAAGACTACCGATGACGAACGGAAGGTTGTTCCTGGCGGTCGGAGTCGGCTTGCCGGCTGGGCTCGCCGCCTGGGTCGGGGCCACGCCGGCTGCCAACGTGGTGTCGCTGGGTGCAGTGCCGGCCGTGTCCGCCGGGCTGCCGGCCGACGGGGTCGAGTGGTTCTGGGCCATCAACGGGCCGGTGTCTGCAGATGCCGGTCTCGACCTCTCGGTGGACTCGGACGGGAACGTGTTCCTCGCGGGAAGCCACGGCGGCCTCGACATGGACAACGACGGCGTCGTGGACCTCCCATCGCGAGCGACCGCCTACCATGGTGCGCGCAACCCGCTGTTCATGAAACTGAGCGCAGGCGCGGACGACCGGATGAAGATCCGCTGGGCGCGGTCTCCCGGCACTCCGGCCGACCGGAGCCAGGCCAAGGTGGCAGCCGACGGGCGGGGCGGGGTCTACCTGTCGGGCGCGTTCATGGAATCGCTGGCGTTCGAGGACGGGCCGACCCTCGCGGGCGCCGGGGGCAACGACGCATTCATCGCCCGCTACGATGGCGACGGGTCGGTGGTGTGGGCGCGGGTCTTCGGCGGACCGGGTGGGGGCGACGCCATCTATGGCCTGGCCAGCGACCTGGAGGCAAACGCCTATCTGGTCGGCGCGGCGAGCGGAACGTTCCCGCTCGACGGCAGCGGCGCCGAATTCCGGACGACTGCGCCGCGGGCCGCGGCGGTTGTGTCCTACGGTCCCGACGGATCGGTCCGGTGGGCACATACGCTCGGACCCGGCGCTTCGCTGGCCTCCGGGGTCAGGGTGGCGCCCAACGGGCAGGTCTATGTGACGGGCGAGTTGGAGGGCGCGGTGGACTTCGATGAGGACGGAACCATCGACCTGCCTGCGCCCAGGCACCGCGAGGGCTTCGTGGCCCGCTTCGACGCCGACGGCCGTTTTCTTGGTGCGTGGTCGGTGCCGAGCCCCACCATGCCGGCCTTCGCCGCCGACGGCGACGTCATTCTGGGCGGCGGGATGGGTGGCCCGGTGGACGAGCGGTACGGCCCCGCCGACTTCGACGGTGACGGCCGGCCGGACATCGAACTCAAGGGCGGCGGGCCGACGGGCGCGTGGGTGGCCCGGTACTCTCCGGAAGGTGAGCTGCGCTGGGTGCGTTCGTACTCATTGGAGCAGCCGGCCGACCTGGAGATCCGCGGCGACGTCATCGCGATGTCGGGCAACTACAAGGGCGTGCGCGACCTGGACGAGGACGGCCGGAACGAGCGGAAGGACCGCACTGTGGACCCCTCGCTCGAGACCGACCTGGCGATCATGCTCCTCTCGGCGCGGGACGGCCGCCCGACCCATGTCTGGCTCGCCCCGGGCCCCGGCAACGACTGGGCGAACTCGGTGGTATTCCTGCCAAACCGACCGGCGCTGCTGGTGACCGGCTCGATCCAGCTCACGGCGGACTTCACCGGCGACGGCGAGGCCGGCGAGGGCTGGATCGTGTGCGAGAACCTCGGCGACATATTCATGGCGCAGTACCGGTTGCCGGGATTCGCCAGCGACAGCCTGGTGCGAACCGAGCCGGCGCGCGCGATCAAGCTCGAGGGGGCGCTGGCCGAGTACGAAGGACAGGTGAGGGCGACGCTCGAATGGTCGGGCGCGGCGGGTGACCGGATCGACGTGTACCGGAACGACGAGTTGATCGCGAGGGTGGCGAACAGCGGATCGTATACGGACGTGATCCCGCAGAAGCAGGTCGCCCCCCCGTTCCGCTACCACGTGTGTGAGGCGGGAAGCACGAGGTGTTCCGCGAAGTGGGATAACCGCCAGCGCCCCTGAAGCCCGCCGAATCGAGTGGTCGGGGTGGGATCAGAAGAGGTAGATCTCGGCCTGACCGTCGAGAGTGAGCCGCACGAACGACGAGTCATCGATCGACCAGTCAGCGAAGGGGGAGAGATTCATCCCGGCCGGCATGGTGCCGATTTCACTGCCATCGAGGGCTGACATGAAGACGAAGTCGTCGGTCCCGTTCGAATAGATGAAGACGCTTCCCGCCCCGCTGGCGCGCAGCGAGCTCATGTACGGCACCGGAACGGCTCCGGGCTCCAGGCGCGACGTGCGTGCGTCGTTGTTGGTGACCCATGCCCTCGCCCCGACCGCCTCGACGCTCTCGCTGAATTGGATCACCGTCGACGAATTGGGGGTCAACGTGCTGCCGTCGAGCAGAACGAGTTGAAGTGATTCTTCCGGGTTGGGAGAGTGCACCACTGCCACCTCACCCGACCGGGGTTGCACCCAGAACCGTTCCGCCCCCACCAGCACCCCCTCTGCCGATCGCAGGATCGACCCGTTCGTCGTATTGAAACGGCAGAGCACATCGCTCATGCTGACCATGCCCTCGGATGAGTAGACCGCACCGGTGTTCTTGTCGGTCGGCCCATCGGCACAGGTCACGTCCTGGGGCAGGCTGGGCAACGCCGCGAGCGTGTTCCCGTCCCACGATCGCCAGGCCGGATCAGCGTTCCGATCGGCGGAGACCAGGCGGTTGTCGGCCATCCAATGCAGCCGGCCGAGTCCGATGACGTCGGCCTGGGCGGTCGCGACAACCTCGCCGGTGGAGGCGTCGTAGAGCCTGAGGGTGACCGGCGTACCGAGCCTCTCCTGGGTCGCCACGGCGATTCTGGATCCGTCGGGCGCCATGGCGACGCCGGTCACATGGGCGGCATCCTCCAGCGCGAAGGAGACCGAGGGAACCAGCACCGGCCGATCTGCGGGCTGCGCGGCTTCGACCGTGGCGGGGGCGGATCCGCTCGCCGTCCTGACAGGAACCTCCGCAGACCGGGTCTCGGCGGACTCACCCTCGGACCCACACGCCGCGAACGAGGCGAGCGTCAGGACCAGGAACGGAGTCAGGGTCAGTCGGCTTCGTGGGTGCATGGCGGATCGCTTTCTCTGGGGGGATGGAATCCCGAAACTCGCTGGTGGGCTCTCACCTGGAAACCTCGGGACCGAGGGTCGAAGCTCGCGTTCAACAGGACAGATACTGGATCCACGCCCCGATGTGGTTCTACGCCCCGATCCCTGCCGATGCCATCCCGCGCGTGTATACAGACGCGACGACCGAGGGCGGAGCCTTCAAATGGGGGTGCGAGATGGGTCGATCGATGCGGACCGTGGTGATGGTCCTCCTGGCCGCGGGGATCTCGATGGTGGCCGCTTGCGGAAGCGATGGCGATGGCCCCCCGACAGGCCCGGGCGAACAGCCGCTGCCGGCCTTCACATCGTCGCTTTCCACAGACACCCTCGTGCGGGCTCCCGGCGCGACCTCTGCTACCAGGCCCCTGGTGGTGCGCGTCGTCCCGTAGAGCCGAGACGCTCCGTCCGCTGGAACTCGGCCAGGCGCTCGCGGCGCTCCCCTGGCTGTGGTTTCCTGGACCACGAATCGCCGCAGCGTAGCGCACGACCTCCGCCTGTGCTTTCTTCTTGCGCATGAATCCCGAACTCTCCCGAATCCCCCGCCGGCACCGTGCTCCCGCGCGTCGCAAGGTCGGGTTTGCGCTGGTGGCGGGCATCGCGGTCGTGGCTGCCCCCGGACACCTCCATGCCGCCCCTCTGACCCAGAAGTCGCAGACTGAGGTCTCGGTCGTCGATCGGGTCCGGAACGCACCCGAAGCGGGCGCCGTCGTCGACGTGCAGAGACTGAGCGGGCCCGTCACCGTCGACGGTCGCTCCGACGAACCGGCGTGGGCTGATGTGCGTCCCCTGCCGCTGACCATGTACGAACCGACCTATCGGGGCGACTCCGACCGACAGATCGAGCTGCGTGTCGCATACGACGACGACGCGCTCTACCTGTCGGCGCGCTTCCATCATGACGACCCTCGCGACATTCGCGCATTCTCGCTGACCCGTGACCGCTGGAGCGGCGACGACAGCTTCGGCGTGCTGCTCGACACCTTCAACGACAACGAGAACGCCGTCCGCTTCGTGGGGATGCCCCTCGGCAACAAGATGGACATGAGCATCTCGGGCGGTGGGATCGGTGAGCGTGATTCAGGTGGGCCGCGCGGCACCTCGTGGAATGCCTTCTGGGACTACGAGACGGTGATGCTCGACGACGGTTGGGCGGGCGAGATGCGGATCCCGTTCTCGACCCTGCGTTTCGAGGCTGGACCCGACGGAACCACGGTCATGGGGATGATGGCCTACGTCTACGAGCCCGGCACCGAATCGCGGTGGACCTTTCCGGCGATCCCGAGGTCGGCCCAGTACACGCAGATTTCGGCGTGGCAGGATGTACGGTTCCGGGATGTCGTACCCGAGACCCCGACCTACGTGGTGCCGTATCTGCTGGGTGGAGCGTCCCGGACGGCGGTGCTGTCGCCCGAAGACCCCGCCTGGAGCACGGTGGGTGACGAGACCGCCGAGGTGGGCCTCGACGTGAAGTTCAGCCCGACGCCCAACCTCACGCTCGATCTGAGTGTGAACACCGACTTTGCCGCGGTCGAAGCCGATCAGCAGCAGGTCAACCTGACCCGTTTTTCGCTCTTCTTCGACGAGAAGCGCCCCTTCTTCCAGGAGCGGGCCGGTATCTTCTCGTTCGGGACCGGGGCGGAGCGAGGTACCCTGTTCTACTCGAGGCGGATCGGACTCCAGAGCGGGTCCCCCGTGCCGATCCTGGGCGGCGCCCGTCTGGTTGGTCGGGTGGGGGACTGGGACCTGGGTCTCATCGAGATGCAGACCGAACGGGTCGGCACAGCGCCGGGCGAGAACTTCGGCGTGCTTCGTCTTCGCCGCCAGATGGTCAATGAGCACTCCTACCTCGGGGCGATGACCACGTCGCGGATCGACACCGAGGGGCTCTACAACGTCACCTGGGGGCTCGACGCGCAGCTCCGCCCATTCGGCGACGAGTACCTGACGGTGAAGGTCCTGCAGACCGTGCAGGGTGGCGACGCCGCGGCCGATGCGGCTGCCGACGGGGTCGAGGCGGGACGTGTCATGGCCGAGTGGATGCGCCGGCGGGTCGAGGGGCTCAGCTACACCAACATCTTCGTCTGGTCGGGTGCCGGCTACGAGCCCGGCATCGGCTTCGAGGCGCGCTCCGACTTCAAACGCGCCCAAAGCGACTGGAACTACCAGTGGTATCCTGCGGCGGGCTCCCGATGGCGGCGCATCTGGCTCGGCCTGAAATCGAACGCCTGGTTCCGCAACGTCGACGACGAGGTCGAAAGCGCCGCTTTCCAGCCGTTTCTGCAGTTCGAGACGGCCGATGGCTCCACCCTGAAAGCCGAGGTTCTCACCTCGGTCGAAGACGTCGTCACGCCCTTCGATCTGTCGGACGACGCCTCCATTCCCGTCGACCGGTATGTGGCGACCGAGGCCGCCCTGGAGTTCCGGTCCCCCCGGGGCTGGACGGTGCGCCCCAACATGACCCTCACCGCCGGCCAGTTCTACGACGGCCGCCGCGTGCAGATCAACTCGAGCTTCAACTGGGCACCCAGCATGCACGTGGAGTTCGTGGGTGGAATGGAGTTCAACCGCATTCGCTTCGATGCGCGGGATCAGGCGTTCGACGCCACGCTGCTGCGGCTCACGACGCGCCTGGCCGCCAATACGAAGGCGTCACTCGACATCTTCGGTCAGTACAACTCGTTGACCGACCGACTCACCACCAACGCGCGCGTTCGCTACAACTTTCGCGAAGGCCAGGACCTGTGGGTCGTCTGGAACGAGGGACTCAACCTGGAGCGCAATGTGCTCGGCGTGCCACGGCTCCCCCTCACGGATGCGCGGACGCTGACCGTGAAGTACACGCATACGCTGGTGTTCTGACGGGCGAGAACGCGAGTCGGGTGCAAGCGCTCGAGAAGGCGTCTCCGCGGAGACGCCGCGACCGGACCCCCGCAGGGAACGCCCCTGCGGGGGTGTGTGGTTCAGCCCACCGGCCGCTGCACGAGAAGCGGAAGCGGGCAGGTCGCGAGGATCTTGTCGGCCACACTCCCGGCGAGGGCCCTGCGCAGCCCACCGTAGCCGTGGGTGGCGAGTGCGATCACGTCGGCGTCGAGCCGCTTGGCGAGCTCCGCGATCGCCACCGCAGGGGTGTCGTGGGCTTCGACGCAGGTCTCGACCTCGAGACCCTGATTCCTCAGTTCGGCGGCTCTGGCGTCGAGGTAGGCTGTGGCCCGACCCATCACGGTCGCTTCGGGACCTTTCAGCGAGTGTCCCGCCCAGAAACCGAAGCCGGTCGAATCCGGCACGATATGGACGAGGGTGATTCTGGCCCCGACGGCAGCTGCGAGATCGGCCGCGGCCGGGAGGATGCTCGCCGACAGCCCGGATCCGTCGAGCGGCACCATGACGTGCCTGAACGAGCGCACCGCGTTCGGAACCTGTCCCCCCCTGGGCGGGTGGAGGACGAGGATCGGCAGATTGGTCTGGTGCAGGAGTGCGTCGGCATGGCTCCCGAGCCATAACCGTTTCACGCCCGTGCGTCCGTGGGTGGTGATGAGCACGAGGTCGGCGCCTACGCGGGTGGCGTACGCCGCCATCTCCTTGGCCACCTCTCCTTCGAGCAACATGGAATCGACGGCGATGTCCTCGCCGCTGACGGCGGCCGTCAGCCCCTCGAGGTAGGCCTTCTCGTTCTCGCGGTCGCGCCCGTCGTACTCCTCCATGTCGAGCCCCTCGTAGTGGAACTGGGTGTTCGACAGGAGTGCGTCGGGCGGGTGCGAGACGTGGACATGGGCCAGGTGCAGGGCGGCCCCGGTGGGCTTGGCGAGATCCTTGGCGAGACGCAGGCTGCGCTCGGAGAACTCGGAGCCGTCCAGGGGCACGAGGAGTGATTGAAGCATAGCCCCTCCTTTCCGTCCCGTTGGAGGACGGGTCTTGCGGATCGGACGGTGGAGGGTGGGCCCGGCTGGACCTCCGCACATTCATGGATACCTCGGCGCGGGCCCAGGCGCTGTAGGGGTTTTTCCGGGACCGGGTGTCGGCGCGGGGGCCGTGAAGCCTCGTGGGACTCGAGCGCTGAGGGAATTCGGACCACGAACGGACGCGGAAACCTCCCGATGGCAGAACGTCCGTCGAGAAGGGACCTTTCAGTCCAGCTTCCCTGAGGTTTCACGTGAGGAGGCGCATGACGGATCCGACCATCGGCCCCTTCGGCGGGCGCCGCACCGGCCCGCGAATCGTGCGGGCGAAAGTCGGCGTGCCACCGCTGCGCCTCGATACCGTGCCGCGCGCCCGTCTGCTCGACCTGCTCGACGCGTCGAGCGCGAAGTGTGTCCTCGTCTCGGCACCGGCGGGCTCGGGCAAGACCGTTCTGCTGGTCGAGTGGATCCGGCGCAGCGCAGTCCCGGCAGCCTGGCTGTCTCTGGATCCGCTCGACAACGACCCGGCTCGCTTCTGCGTGCATCTGGCGGCCGCACTCAGAGCTTCCGGAGAGGCATCGTTCGAAGCAGCGGCCGTGGCCGTGGGTAGGACGGGGCGCGTGGATCTCCGCTCGAGCGACGGAGTGCCCCTCCTGGCCGGCGCCAGTCCCGAGGGGGTGCTGGTGCTCGACGATGTGCATGTGCTCGACGCGTCGCCGACTCGGACTCTGCTGGAATCGCTCGTCGAGGCGGCGGACTCGGGTCCACGGATCGTGCTTCTGACACGAGTCGATCCACCGCTCCCGCTGGCACGAATGCGGGTGTCCGGAGATCTCTTCGAGCTCCGGCAACGCGAACTCCGGTTCGACCACTCTGAAATCGCAGAGCTTCTTCGCCGTTCGGTCGGAGTCGAGCCTCATCCGAACTCGATCGGGCGGCTGGAGCATCATACCGAAGGGTGGGCCGCCGGCGTGCGGATGGCGGCCATCGCGATCGGGCGGAGTCCTGAAGCCGAGGCCGCGATCGACGCGCTGACCGGAAGCCACGAATTCGTCGTCGACTACCTGATGGAAGAGGTCGTCTCGATGCAGGATCCGGCCCTCCAGCAGTTCCTGCTCGACACGTCGATCCTGCCGCGATTCACCGAAGACGCCTGCATCGCCGTCACCGGTGACCCCCGCTGCGCCGAGCATCTGAAAGCCGCGGAGGAGGCCAACCTCTTCGTGATCCCACTCGACGATCACCGGCGATGGTACCGGTATCACCACCTCTTCAGCGACCTCCTGCAATTTCGGCTCGAGGCGACGGCGCCGGAACGGCTCCAGGAACTGCTGGCCCGGGCGAGTCGATGGTTCGAATCGTCGGGCGAGGTTCAGACAGCCCTCGGCCTCGCGGCTCGAATGCGGGACGAGGGACTTCTGCTCGACCTGCTCGACCGCCACGGCTACGAGATCCTCGCCCGCAGCGAGTTCGCCTCCTTCGCGCATTGGCTCCAACATGTGACGGATCCGCTGTCGCGTCCCTATCCGATGTTCCTCGTGGCCCTCGGCTGGTTTCACGCACAGACGATGCGCTCACCCGACCTCGGTGGGCTCCTGGATGCCATCGAGTCGGCGATCCAGCAGGCACCTCCCGAGTATCCCGACTGCCGGCTCGCCGAAGCACGCGCACACCTCGGCGCCCTCCACGCCTTCGCACTGCGTGTAGGCGACCGATACGACGAGTCGATCTCGATGGCCCAACAGGTGCTCGCAGCCCTTCCCCCGGGGGGGTCGGTGGTTCGGGGCGTGGTCGAATTCAATCTGGGCGCAGTGTATCTGCGCCTTGCCGACACCGCGGCGGCCCGTGCCCATCTCGAGCGCGCCTACGACGAGTCCTTGCGGAATGGCGTGCCCTACCTCGTGCTCGCGAGCCTCGGACACCTCGGGGCCCTCGCCGCGCAGGCCGACGGTGTCCCGGCCGCACGCATGCAACTCGAGGGAGCCATCGCCTTTGCGGAGGCCGAGGCCCTCGCCGACCTCCCCGCATTCGGCATCGTGCTCTATCAACTCGCGGCGGTCCACGAACTTGCCAACGAGCTCGATGCGGCCGCAGCCCTCCTGGAGCGAGCCGTCACCCTGACCCGGGGTGAGCGCGAGACCGACATCCAGGCCAATGTGTTGATCCACCAGACCCGGCTCGAGACGGCCCGGGGAGACCTCGACGCGGCAGAAGCTCGTCTTGCCGCAGCTGAAGGACTCGCCTACGGCCACCACGTCAACCTGTTCGGCACCACGCTGGCGGTGGAAAGGGCGCGGCTCACTGCGGCGTCCGGGGGTGAACGCTTCGATCCGGACCGGGTCGACCTCTCCGGCGACTCCGGTCCCTGGACCAGCGATCGTGAGGCCGAATGCCTGCTTGCCTTGCAGCTCGCGTTGCGGCTCGAACGACGAAACGACATCGAAGCGTTGGCGATCCGACTGTACCGCGAATCCGCGTCTCGAAGCCGAGGTGTCGCCCTGGTTGTGGCTTCACTGGCACAGGCTTTCGTGATGCCCGACGCGGCCGCTCGCCACACGATCGTCACGTCGGCCCTCGAGCTTGCAGCCCGGCGCGGCTACGTACGTCCCATTCTCGACTGTGGCCCCCCCATCGCGCGTCTTCTCGCCGCCGCGCTCGCTCGCCCCCTCCCCGGCTTCGTGCGCGACTTCGTGCGCCGGAAACTCGAGACGGAAGATGATCGGACCACCCCAGGCTCCGACGATGCACTCACGGATCGCGAACTCGACGTCCTCTTCCGGGTCGCGCAGGGCGCCACCAATGGCGAGATCGCGCGGGATCTCTTCGTGTCGGTCAATACGGTCAAGACGCATCTGAAGCACCTCTTCGCGAAGCTCGGGGTGTCGACGCGGACAGAGGCCGCCCACGCGGCGCTCCTGTCCGGGCTGCTCGACGTCGAGAACTGACGGTTCACCCCCCAATTCACCCATTCGGGTGACGCGGGCCGCTTCGCTTTGGGCGATCCTCCGTGTGCGAGCCGGAAACACCGCTCGCCCGAACGCGGAGTCCATCGTGAACACATCGTCGCCCCGTACGCCCGACCCCCCGCACCTTACGCGATTTCGACTTGTGATCGAAGGCCGCCTCGCACCCGAGCGAGTCCGCTGGCTCGGAGGACGGGAGATCCGCCCCGACCCGCCGCACACGGTGATCGAGGTCTACGTACTCGACCAGGCTGACCTCTTCGGTCGTCTGCGTCGAATCCACGATCTCAACCTCCGGCTGGTGTCGGTGCGACGGTGTGACCCGGGGCCCCAGGAGGATTCGTTCGATGTCGAACCTTGACCTGACGGCCGTCGTGCTCCAGCTGGTGCTACCGCTGGTGTTCATCGTAGCAATCGGAAGCGCACGGTACCGGCAGCGAGCCCTTCTGGGCCTCGACGTTCTCCTGGTCGTCGCCTATCTGGGCGTGATCGCCCAGGCTGGGCTCTGGCTGGCGTTGCCGCTGACCATACCGTGGATGCTGCTGGCCTTTCTGGCCGCAGCGGTCGCCGTCGCCGCTCGGCGGGTGGGACCGAAGCAGCCCCTGTCGCGGCTCGGCCTGCTGTCGCGCGTTGCCGCGGCGGTGATCGTGTCCGTGCCGCTGGTCGGGAGCGTGCTGGGTCAGCGCCCCTTTCCCGATCCGCCCCTCGATCTCTCGCCTCCATTCGACAGTGGGACGTACCTCGTCGCGGCCGGCGGCAGCAGTGCGTGGCTCAATCCCCACCTGAAGACCCTCGGCGAACCGCGATTCGCCGACTTCCGCGGCCAGAGCTACGCGCTCGACTTCGTGGGGCTCGGTTCGTGGGGATCGCGCCGCACCGCCGCCCCCAAACCGGATCTCACCGACTACGTCGCCTTCGGGCGCCCGGTGCTGGCCCCGTGCGCGGGGACGGTGGTGCATCGATCCGACGGACAGCCCGACGAGCTTCCGGCCGATACCGAACCGACCACCCTCGAGGGCAATCACGTGATCCTCGAGTGCGGCGGGCTCTGGGTGATCCTCGCCCACCTGCAGAACGGAAGCGTGGCCCCGGACGCGGGGGCGCGGGTGGTCACAGGGCAACCCATCGGGCGGATCGGCAACAGCGGTCGCTCCGACGAGCCGCACCTGCACCTGCACGCCCAGACTCCCGGGACTGACACCGCCCCCCTCAGCGGGCGCCCGGTGCCGGTCACCCTCGAAGGACGGAATCTCGTGCGCAACGACCGCGTGCACGCGAACCGAACACGCAACCAGACGGTCGACCCCTCAATTCGGGAGTACGGATCATGAAGACCACGATTCTGGCCGTGGCCACCACCGGCCTTCTGCTCGCCTCGGGCGTCCCACCGATAGAAGCCCAGGGCCTCTGGTCGGTCGAGGTCCGCGGCGGTGTGGCGGTTTCCACCGCTGATCTCGTCAGCGACGACCTCGGCACGGGCATCCATCTCGACGGAACGGTGGCCTACCGGTTCGCCGACCATCTCGGCGCCTACGCCGGATGGGACTGGACCCACTTCAATCCCGACGACTCGTTCGCCGGGCCGGACCTGGACATCGAAGAGACCGGGTACGTCTTCGGGCTGCGCTTCGATCACCCCTTCAGCGGTGAATTCGGAAGCGGCCCCGCCCTCTGGGCACG
Organism: uncultured Gemmatimonadaceae bacterium; assembly: GCA_964521385.1. Lineage (GTDB taxonomy): Bacteria > Gemmatimonadota > Gemmatimonadetes > Longimicrobiales > Gaopeijiaceae > Gaopeijia. The sequence continues at coordinate 151,446 of CAZFRU010000002.1, forward strand.
GGCTGGAGGCACCGTGGACCACATCGAGATCGAGAATCAGGAAGGGAGCATCGTCGGCGACTCGGGCCATGGCCTTGGTTGGGAAGCCGGCGCGGGTGTCAGCCTCCCATTCGGGGGATGGCGCCTCACCCCCGGTGTGCGCTTCCGGGCGCTCTCGCGTGAGATCGAGATCGGGTCCACGAAGAGCGACCTCGACCTGCGGTACATCACGATCGATATCGGGCTCAAACGGGTCTTCTGACCCACGAAGGGGACCGGCCGGGGGTCTACCACCTCCGGTCGGTCGGCGGCCGTACCCCCCGCGACTTGTCCCGTGCGCCCGCCCACGGCCACCTTCGCTCGCATGCACCTCCTCTCCGAATCCCAGCTCCAGCGCCTTCTCGCCGACCTCTATGGCGACGACGGGGCACGCCTTGCTCCGCTCGACGGCGAATTCGATCAGAACGTCCGGGTCGACTCAGCCACCGGGCGCAGCGCCCTGAAGGTCATGCATCCCGGTGCCGACGAGGCGCTGGTCGAGATGCAGGTGGCGGCGCTCGAGCACCTTGCCCGTCGTGCCCCGGGTGTGCCCGTACCTCGGGTCATTCCCACTCGCTCGGGCCGAGGGTGGGAGTGGGTCGAGGTCGAGGGCGGGGAACGGCGTCTGGTCTGGCGCCTCACCTGGCTCGAGGGCCGTCCCCTGCTCGAGGGCGACCCCCGTCGCGCCCTCCTCCTCCACGATTGGGGGCGCGTGTTGGGTGAGCTGAATCGAGCGCTTGAACCGTTCGTCCATCCGGCGCTGGAGCGGTCCTTGATATGGGATCCCGCTCGCGCCGGCTGGCTCGCCGATGCCGTCGCAGAGATCGAGGATCTCCAGCGTCGGGCGCTGGTGGCCCGCGTCGTCGCACGGTGGCCCGAGCTGGAGCGGCGACTGCAGGGCCTGCCCCAGGGCGTGGTCCACGGAGACGCCAACGACCACAACATCGTGGTCGAGGACACCCCCGATCCCCGCCGCATCGCAGGGCTGTTCGACTTCGGTGACATGATGCGCACGCGGAGAATCTGCGAGGTGGCCATCGCCGCCGCCTACGCCGGGTTCCAGACGAAGGACCCCATCGGGGCGATGGCCGAGGTCGTCGCCGGATTCCACGAAGTGAGGCCGCTGGCCGAGGCCGAGCTCGAGGTCGTGATGGATCTCGTCCGGACGCGCCTCGCCATCAGCGTCGTCGTGTCGGGACGGCGGGCGCAGGAACGCCCGGACGAGACGTACCTGACGGTGAGCGAGGCGGCGGCCTGGAAGACCCTGGCCCTCGTCGATGGGGTGCACCCGACTCTCGCCACCGCCCGCATACGGAACGCCTGCGGCCTTCCCCCCTTTGCCACGGGGCCCGCCGTCGTGGAGTGGCTCGAGGCCACTGCCGCTGCGGGTGGATTCGCCCCGATCCTCGGCCGGCCGCTGTCGTCGACCGACCTCCACCTGCTCGACCTGAGCGTCGGCAGCCTCCTGCTCGGGGCCGATCCAGCCATGCTCTCCACGGCGCCGATGTCCGAACGTGTCTTCGGAGCCATGACCCGCGCCGGGGCTTCGGTGGGCATCGGGCGCTGGGACGAGGCCCGGCCCATCTACCTGGGCCCAGCGTTTGCGAACGGAGACCATGTCATCGACGAGCATCGTACGATCCACCTGGGCATCGATCTGTTCGTGCCCGCGGGCGCGCCGCTCTTCGCTCCACTCGACGGGGTCGTCGAAGCGTTGGCCGACAACGCCGACCCCAAGGACTACGGACCGGTGGTGCTCCTCCGGCACGAGCCCGAGGGTGTGCCCCGGTTCTGGACGCTGTGGGGGCACCTCGACCCCGAGGTCCTCGACCGGCTCGCGCCGGGGCAGCGGGTGGCGAAGAACGACCGGCTCGCGCTGGTGGGCGCGCCTCCCCGGAATGGCGACTGGCCGCCCCATCTTCACCTGCAACTGGTGCTCGATCCCATGGATCGGGGGCACGATGTGCCGGGGGTGGCCCCGGCGCGCGAACGCTCGACCTGGAAGGCCTGGTTTCCGGATCCGTCGGCCTTGTACGGCCTTGCGCCAGGGGCCGCCGCAACGCGCGCGCCGTCGGTGGCGAGCCTCCGTACTCGTCGGGCCGCCCGACTGGGTACCACCCTGTCGCTGTCGTACGACGATCCGATCCATGCGGTGCGGGGCTGGCGCCAATACCTCTACGACGCCCAGGGTCGGACCTACCTCGACCTCTACAACAACGTGCCCCATGTGGGCCATTCCCACCCGAGCGTGGTCGAGGCCGTGCAGCGGCAGGTGGCTCTGCTGAATACCAATACGCGGTACCTGCACGAGACCATCCTCGACTATGGCGACGCCCTTGCTGCACGGCTCCCCGACGCCCTCGAAGTCGTGTGGGTGGTGAACTCGGCCACCGAGGCCAACGAACTCGCGCTTCGTCTCGCGCGCGCCTACACCGGTCGCAAGGAGCTCGTGGTCCAGGAGGCGGGCTATCATGGCCACACCACCACCCTGATCGACGCCAGTCCCTACAAATTCGACGGCCCCGGCGGGGAGGGCGCACCCGAGTGGGTCGAGGTGGTGCCGGTGCCCGACGACTATCGGGGCCGCTACCGCCGCGGCGACGGCGATCCGGGCGCGCGGTATGGCGACGAGGTGCGTCGCAGGGTCGAGGCGATGTCGGCGGCAGGGCGGCCGCCCGGGGCCTTGCTTGCCGAGACGTTCCCCAGTGTAGGCGGGCAGATCGTGCCCCCCGACGGCTATCTGCCCCGTGCCTATGCCGCCATCCGTGCGGCCGGTGGGGTCTGCATCGCGGACGAGGTGCAGACCGGGTTCGGTCGCCTGGGCGACGCCTTCTGGGGCTTCGAACTCCAGGGCGTCGTACCCGACATGGTGGTCTTGGGCAAACCCGCCGGCAACGGCATGCCCCTGGGGGTCGTGGTGGCCACGCGCGAGATCGCCGACGCCTTCGACACGGGAATGGAGTTCTTCAGCACCTTCGGGGGCAACCCGGTGTCGTGTGCGGCGGGGCTCGCCGTGCTCGATGTGATCGAGCGCGAGGGGCTCCAGGCGCGAGCGGCCGAGACGGGAGGTCGGTTGCTCGCGGGGCTGGCGGCTCTGGCCGAACGATTCCCCCTGCTGGGTGACGTGCGGGGGCGGGGGCTGTTCATCGGGGTCGAGTGCGTGAGTGACTCCGGGCAACGGACTCCGGCGCCCGGTGCTGCCCGCTACCTGGTGGGACGGCTCCGCGACGAAGGCATTCTCGCCGGTACCGACGGGCCCGACCACAACGTGCTCAAACTACGGGGACCCCTGGTGATCGACCCCCTCGATGTCGACCGGTTTCTAGGGGTCTTCGAGGTCCTTCTCGCCGAGCCCGGGGCTCGGGGCTGAACCACGGGGCTCAAGTGTGGTGACAACCTTCCCGACGCTCGAGGTTATCACACACCAGTCCCCGGCCCCCCCGTCTCCGGTCGCATGAAGCTCTTTCGAGGTCCGTCGTCTGCCCCATTGGGGGTGTGCGCGGCCGCGCTCGCCGTTGCCGCGCTCGCGTGCGTGACGCCCGTGGGTGCGGCCGCACAGTCGCAGCGGGCACATCTGGTCGTGCCCGACCTCGACATCGACACCTTCACGTTGGCCAACGGGCTCGTGGTCATCGTTTCGGAAGATCACTCGACCCCCATCGTGGCCGTCGAGATGTGGTATCGGGTGGGAAGCGCACACGAGCCACCCGGTCGATCCGGGTTTGCCCACCTCTTCGAACACCTGCTCTTCGAAGAGACCGAGCACATGGCCGACGGTGAGTTCGGCCGGCTGATCCAGCGGGCGGGCGGCATCTACAACGGCTCGACCACCACCGACCGGACGGCGTTCAACGAGCTGGTACCCGGCAATCGCCTGAACCTGGTGCTGTGGAGTCACGCCGAGCGAATGGCCCGGCTCCGTATCACGGACGACGACTTCGAGACGCAACGCGAGGTCGTGAAGGAAGAGCGCCGGCTGCGGGTCGACAACCAACCCTACGCCCGCTCGCAGCTCAGCGTCGATACGATGGCGATGCGTGACTACCCGCCCTATCGCCACACGGTGATCGGCTCGATGGACGATCTGGACGCCGCCTCGAGCGATGACGCGCGCGACTTCTATCGCCGCTTCTATGCGCCCAACCATGCGGTGCTCGCGGTCGTGGGCGATGTCACGACCCAGCAGGTTCGCTCCCTGGTCGAGGAGTATTTTGGCGATATTCCCCGCGGCCCCGATCTGCCCGAGCTGCCCCCCGCGCCCGCAGCACCTCGGACCGACGGTGAGCGCCGTCGCATCGAAGAGGCGCCGACAGCGCAGCTGCCCCTGATCTGGATGGCGTACAACCTGCCGCCCGCCACCCATCCCGACCATCCGGCGCTGGCCCTCCTCGCGCAGATCTTCTCGACCGGGGAGTCGTCTCGCCTACGCCGTCGTCTCGTCACCGACGAGCGTGCGGCACTCGATGTGATCGCACAGGTCGATCGCAGGATGGGGCCGGGGCTGCTTCTCTTCGGAGCGGTTCCCAATCAGGGGGTCGAGATCGCCCGCCTCGAGGCGCTGATCGACGCGGAGGTCCAGCAGTTGGTGGTCGAGGGGGTGAGCGAGCGTGAGCTCGAGGCAGCGCGGAATCAGGTGTTGACGGGGGCGGTGACACAGCGCATGACGGTCGCGAGCAAGGCCGCCCTGCTGCAGGCCTATACGCTCTACTACGGCGCCCCGCACGGGGTCAACCGTGATCTGAGACGGTTTGAGGAGGTCACCCCAGACGACGTTCGCCGGGTGGCCGCCACGTACCTGGTCGTCGACAACCGCACCGTGGTGGTGGCGCAGCCGCCCCATCGGGCCGCAAGCGGACGATGAGCGCCCGGCGTCGGCTCGTCGTGCTCACCGCGGTGGCGGCGGTGTTCGCCCGGCAGGGCGCCGCCCAGGGCGGTCCTCCCCCTCCGCTTCCGATGGGTGAGGTGGTTTTTCCGGCCTTCGAGGAGCGCGCCCTGGCCAATGGCGCCCGAGTGCTGGTGGTGTCGCAGCACGAAGTCCCCTTCGTCACCATCAATCTGGTGATCCCCGGGGGGACCGCGGTCGATCCCGAGGGGATCGAGGGCACGGCCACCTTCACGGCTCAACTGCTCACTCGAGGTACCGCTGCGCGCACCTTCGACGACATCGCTCGTGCCCTGGATGACTCGGGGATCTCGTTTGCGGCGGCAGCCACCGAGGAGTGGACCACGATCAGTTTGAATGCCGTGACCACGGCCCTCGACGAGGGACTGGCGGTGCTGGCCGATGTGGTGATGAACGCCACCTTTCCCGACGCTGCCTTCGAGCAGACGCGCACGCAGGCATTGTCGGGGCTTCGAGTGCAGTCGAGTCGTCCCGACGTGGTGGCCGATCGTGCGTTCACCCGCGCGCTCTACGGTGCACACCCCTACGGTCGGATGCCCACGATCCGGTCGGTCCAGGCGCTGACACGGAGCGATGTCGAGGCGTTCCATGACGAGTGGTACCGGCCCGAGGAGGCCTGGTTCGTGGTGGCGGGTGACGTCGACGTCGACGCCATCACCCGTCGTCTCGAGATCGCCTTCGCCGGCTGGACATCGGCGACTCGGCCCCCGGTCGATGGGGAGTGGCTGCGTGCTCCGGATCGAATGCGCCCCGAGATCGTCGTGGTCCATCAGCCTGGGGCCGTTCAGGCCGAGGTGCGGGTCGGTCACCTGCTCCCCGGGGGCCAGATCGACGAGTGGGAGGAGCTGGTCGTGGCCAACCAGATCCTCGGGGGTGGCCCGGCAGGCCGCCTGCAACAGGTGCTCCGGAACGCACGAGGTTACACCTACGATGCCCGCTCGACCCTCACGCGCGAGAGGCGGCTGGGGCGATTCGTGGTGAGCACGGCCGTCCGCAACGAGGTGTTGGGGGACGCCGTTCAGGAGATCCTCAACCAGGTCGAGCAGCTGCGCACGCGCCGGATCCCCCAGGCCGAACTCGACGACAAGAAGGGATACCTGGTGGGCTCGTTCCCCTCGAGCATCGAGACCCCCCAGCAGGTCGCGGCGCAGGTGACCACCAACCGCCTGCTGGGGCTGAGTGATCTGGTGCTCGAGCGGTACCGTGACCGTGTGGCCATGGTCGACACCGCGCAGGCGCGTGCCGCTGCCGAGAGGTGGCTGCGGCCGGAGCAGTTCCTGATCGTGGTGGCCGGCGACGCCGCGCTCCTCCAACCCCAGCTTCGTGGGCTCGGCGAGGCGACGATCCTCGACCCCGAAGGAGGCCGCCTCACCCTCGCCGATCTCGCGCCGCGCCCGGCCTCGACCTCATTCGACCTCTCGGGGTTGGAGCCGGCGTCGCTCGGCTACGACGTCAAGGTGGGGGGGGTGGTGCTGGGTCAGGCGGTCCGCACCCTGGAGCCCGTGGCCGAGGGTTGGCGCTTCGCCAGCGTGATCGACGCCGGGCCTCAGCATCTCGAGCAGGAGGTGGTGGTCGACGACCGGCTCGCGCTCATCTCGAGCCGAAATGCGGTCTCGGGGGGCGCTCGTGAGTCGCTGGTGGAGGCGCGCCGCGAGGGCGGCCGACTGGTAGGGCGGGCGGCGGGCGGTGGGGAAGAACGTGCCATCGATCTGCAGGTACCCGCCGATGTGACCCTGTCCGACGGCATCGAACTCGCGCTGTGGGCGTCGGACCTCGCCGTGGGCAGCGAAATTCGACTCCCGGTGGTCGACATCCAGAGCGGCCGGGTGGACAACGTGGTGCTTCGGGTCGAAGAAGCGACCGAGGTGACGGTGCCTGCCGGGACCTTTCCGGTCTTTCGCGTGACCGTTTCCGGGCGGGAGGCACAGACCTTCCACGTGCGGATCGCGGCGCCTCACATTCCCATCCGCATGGAGTCGGCCAGCCAACCGGTGGCGCTGGAGTTGACTCGGTCGGGCCGCCGCTGAGAACCTCGGGTGCCTTTCGGGTGTCCAACTGAGCGTGTTGTGATCCGGGGATCGGCTTAACGTCGGGTCGATTGGTACGTCCAATCGATGACCCCCCGGTTCTGGACCACCTCTGTCGAGCAAGCCATGGCCGCTGCACAACCGACCTCGGGACTGGGGCGCTTCGTCGCCGAGCTTCGGCGTCGGCACGTCGTGCGGGTGTCCATCGCGTACGGCGCCGTCGGATTCGTCCTGCTGCAGATGGCCGAGATCGTCCTGCCGGCGTTTCTTCCCGGGTTCGAGGCAGAGGCCGCGCTGCGGATCGTGGTGGTGGCCTTCCTGGCGCTGTTGCCGGTGGTCGTCGCCTTGGCCTGGGTCTACGAGATCACGCCCCAGGGTGTACGGGCCATGGCCGAGCTCGACGCCGAAGCGGGGCACACGCCCGGCGGGCACCTCGTCCCGCGGGTGGCGTTTCTGGTGTTCACGGTTCTCGCCGCCGGGAGCGCCACCGCCTGGTGGTACCGGACCGACGTTGCCGCCCAGGAGGAGTTGAATGCGCGACGGGCGACCCGCCAGGCGCCGTCGGCGCCGTTCGTGTCCGCGTCCACGAGCGACGCCAGCGGGCCCATCCGCTCGCTCGCAGTGCTTCCGCTCGACGACTTCTCACCCGAGGGTGACCCGGAGGCCTACTTCGCCGCCGGGATGCATGAGGCCATCATCTCACAGCTGAGCCAGCTGGGCACCGTGCGCGTGATTTCGCGTACGTCGACCGAGGAGTACCGGCACGACGGCAAGTCGATCCCCCAGATCGGGCAAGAGCTCGGGGTGGACGCGGTGGTCGAAGGGTCGGTGGTACGCGCCGACGGACAGGTACGCATCACCGTGCAGCTCGTACACGCGGCCTCGGACACGCACCTCTGGGCGCGGGACTACGAGCGCGATTTCAGCTCGATCATCGCGCTCCAGCGGGAGGTGGCCATGGCCATCGCCGCCGAGATCGAGAACCACCTGCAAGGGGTGACGGGCGCGCGGGTGGCCGAAGCGCCCTCGACCGAGGCGGCCCTCGGCGAGGCGTCACTCGATGCGACCTCGGCCGGCGCGCCGGCGCCGCCTGATCCACCCGAGATCTACGATGCGGTGATGCGGGGTCGGTTCGCCCTGAACCTGGCCACCGACGAGGGCGCGGCGAGCGCGGCGCAGTACTTCGAAGAGGCGCTGGCGCTCGATTCGGTGTTCGTTCCGGCACTGACCGGTCTGGCCGGGACCCGTCTGGTCCAGAGCCTCGACGCACGGGGGCCCGAGGGGCTGCAGGGACTCCTCGACGCCCGCGAGCTCGCCGTGCGCGCGACGCGCCTGGATCAGGAATCGGTCGAGGCCCGCGAGGTGTTGGCCACGACCGAAGAGGCGCTGGCCGAATACGGCGCTCGCATGGCCCACTTCGCATCAGACATGCGGGGTGAGACCCAGATCCACCGCCTGGGCGACGATTCGGTGATGATCGTCGTCGAGGGCGATTCGGCCACCTACTCGCGTCGAGACGCGCCCATGGCGTCGACCACCGAGATCGGTCGCTTCATCCAGGTGGCCCTGGCCCACGACTCGGTGGGCGAACGTACGTCGACCGGCGAGTTGCGCTCGATCTGGCGCCTGGAAATCGGCGGCCGACACGCCGAGGCGCTGGCCCGGGCCGAGGAGGCGCTGGAGCGGTTTCCCGACGAGGCGGCACTCTGGGACGTCGTCGAACACCTGAACGTTTCGCGTGGTGACCTCGATCGGGTGGTCGAGTTGCGCCGTGACCGGGAGGTGGCTCTGGGCGTCGGCGCGGGACCGGGTGCCGCCACCCTTTCGGGCAGGGTGGCTCGCGAGGGGGACGACGGGTATTGGCGCTGGAAGCTCGACGAACTCGATGCGCGGGAGGCAGGGGGTGAGCGGGTCTCGCCGGTCGAGCGTGCGGCGGCCCTGGCTTCTCTGGGGCGTCCCGACGAGGCGCTGGATCGTCTCGACGAGGCCCTGGCCGCACGCGACCCTCGACTCATCTCCCTGCGTACGGATCCGGTGTGGGATTCCCTCCGACCCGAGTCCCGTTTCAAGGCGCTGCTCCGAACCCTCTCGAGTCGTTCTCGCACGCCACGCCCACCCGCCGGTCGCTGACGGCAACGGGAGCAGTCTTCCCAGGACGTCCAACGGTTGCTGTAGGACCATGGCAGGCGTTATTTTCTGCGGGTTTTCGGGCCCCCGAGCCGAGGGCGGAGTCCCTCTCTCGAACCCCCCTCTCGCACCCCAGACGGAGGCGGTGATCACCGCCTCCGTTCAGCCAGAAAAGGACCCGGGATGGCCGACGATATCGAGCTGCCTGACGACGACGTGCAGACCACGGACGAGGGAGGTGGCCCGCGCGTACTGACCCGCCTGCTCGAAACCGAGATGCGGGAGTCGTTCCTCGACTACTCGATGAGCGTGATCGTCCAGAGGGCGCTCCCCGATGTGCGCGACGGGCTGAAGCCGGTCCATCGGCGGATTCTCTATGCCATGTCGGAGCTTGCCCTCACCCCGGGGCGTCCGTACAAGAAAAGCGCCACCGTCGTGGGAGACGTGCTCGGCAAGTACCATCCCCACGGCGATTCGGCCGTGTATGACTCGATGGTGCGAATGGTCCAGGACTTCTCCCTGCGCTATCCGCTGGTGGATGGACAGGGCAATTTCGGCTCGATCGACGGCGATTCGGCTGCGGCCTACCGCTACACCGAGGCCCGGCTCACCTCGCTGGCCACCGAGCTGCTCGAAGACATCGACAAGGACACGGTGCGTTTCGTGCCCAACTTCGACGGCCAGAAGGAAGAGCCGACGGTGTTGCCCGCGAAGGTGCCGAACCTGCTCATCAACGGATCGAGCGGGATCGCCGTGGGGATGGCCACCAACATCCCGCCCCACAACCTGGGTGAGGTGGTCGCGGCCTGCCTGGCGTTGATCGACGATCCCGACCTGCCGCAGGAAGAACTCGAGCGCCTGGTGAAGGGACCCGACTTCCCCACCGGAGGCTACGTCTGCGGCATCGACGGCATTCTCGACGCCTACCGAACGGGGCGGGGCCGAATCGTCATGCGGGCTCGGACCCACACCGAAGAAGACGACCGGGGCGAGCGTATCGTCGTCACCGAGCTGCCTTTCATGGTCAACAAGGCGCGGCTGGTCGAGCAGATCGCGCAGCTGGTACGGGACAAGAAGCTCGATGGTGTACGCGACCTGCGCGACGAGTCCGATCGCGACGGCATGCGCGTCGTGATCGAGATGAAACGCGACGCTGTGCCCTACGTCGTGCTCAATCGACTGTTCAAGCACACGCAGATGCAGTCCACCTTCGGCACCATCCTGCTGGCGCTCGTCGACGGGGTGCCACGGGTGCTCACCCTGCGCCAGATCCTCGAGTACTTTCTCGCGCATCGCCACGAGGTGGTGGTGCGCCGGAGCGAGTTCGATCTCGCCAAGGCCAAGGAGCGGGAGCACATCCTCGAGGGGCTGAAGATCGCCGTCGACAACATCGACGAGGTCATCAGGATCATCCGCGGGTCCCGCGACGTCGAGAGCGCCGCGACCAGCCTCCAGGACACCTTCGGGCTCAGCGACCGGCAGACCAAGGCCATTCTCGACATGCGGCTCGCGCGCCTCACGGGCCTCGAGATGGAGAAGCTCGAAGGCGAACTGGCCGAGATTCGAGCGACGATCGCCGAACTCGAGGCGATCCTCGGGTCGCGTGAGCGGCGCATGGCCATCATCGGAGACGAGCTTCGCGCGGTCGCCGCCAGGCATGACAACCCGAGGCGGACCGAGATCGCAGGGTCGGTCGGCCAGTTCAACATGGAAGACCTGATTCCCGACGACGACATGGTGATCACCGTGTCGCGCAAAGGGTATGTGAAGCGTCAGTCGGTCGACACCTACAAGGCCCAGAGGAGGGGTGGGCGCGGTCTTCGGGGCGTCACGACCAAGGACGAAGACTGGATCGAGCACATCTTCTCGGCGTCGGCCCACGACACCCTCATGATCTTCACCCGGCAGGGCCAGTGCTACTGGCTCAAGGTGTGGCAGATTCCCGAGGGCAGCAGGCAGTCGCGCGGGCGACCCATCGTCAACCTCGTCAGCATGAGGGTCGACGAGGATCTTGCGGCGGTGGTGCCGATCCGTGAGTTCGCCGCGGACCGCTTTCTCCTGTTCGCGACGCGCAAGGGCAAGGTCAAGAAGACCCCGCTGTCGGCCTACGGCAACATGCGGTCGGTCGGGCTCAATGCCATCAACATCCGCGAAGGAGACGTGCTCATCGACGTCCAGGTGGTCGATGAGGACACTCAGGTCCTGCTCGCGACGCGCAAGGGGATGGCGATCCGCTTCCACGAGTCCGACGCACGGCCCATGGGGCGCGTTACCGAAGGGGTCCGGGGCATCAACCTGCGGGGCGACGACGAGGTCGTGGGTATGGTCGTCACCCGTGACGACGCCAACCTGCTGGTGGTCTCCGAACTCGGGATGGGCAAACGGACCGAGGTCGATGCCTACCGACTCCAGCGCCGAGGCGGGTACGGCGTGATCAACATCAAGGTGAGCGAGCGCACGGGCGAGGTGGTGGCGATCAAGGCCGTCACCGATGACGAGCAACTCATGGTCATCACCCGCAACGGGGTCATGAACCGCCAGAAGGTCTCGGAGATCCGCACCATCGGGCGCGCGACGCAGGGAGTACGCCTCGTCAACCTCGACCAGGGTGACACCGTGGTCGACGTGGCCCGGGTCGTGGTCGAAGACGACGAAGACGAAGAACTCGTCAATGGCACTCTGGACGAGGCCCTGGACGAGACCGTTGCCGAGGAGATCGTGGCCGACGAGGGCGAGGAGAGCCTCGACGACCCCGACGACCGGGCCACCACGGGTGACGAAACTTCGGAGGCGGAGAACGACGGGTGAGCCGAGAGCCCGCTCCGCTCGTCGAACTCGACGAGATCCGCGCGGCTGCGGCCCGCCTGGCCGGAGTGGTGGTGCGCACACCGCTGCTCCCTTCGCCCGAACTCGCTGAGGCCACGGGGGCGCTCGAGGTACGCCTGAAATGCGAGAATCTCCAGCGGGCTGGCGCCTTCAAGGCCCGCGGCGGCAACAACTACGTCGCGCAGCTCGCCGACGAAGACGTCGCGCGGGGGATCATCACCTATTCCTCGGGCAACCACGCCCAGGCCGTGGCGCTGGCCGCGCGCCTGCGTGGAGTCCGAGCGGTGGTGGTCATGCCCACCACGGCACCTGCGGTGAAGGTCGAAGGCGCACGCCGCCTCGGAGCCGAGGTGGTGTTCGAAGGCACGACCTCGCTGGAGAGGAAGGTCCGTGCCGAGGCCATCGCCGAGGCCGAGGGGCTGGCCATGATCCCGCCCTTCGACGATCCGCGCATCATCGCGGGCCAGGGCACCGTGGGCCTCGAGATCGTCGACGACTGGCCCGAGGTCGACACGGTACTCGCGCCGGTGGGTGGTGGGGGGCTCGCCTCGGGAGTGGCGGCGGCGGTGCGTCGGCTCCGTCCCGAGGCGCGCATCCTGGGCGTCGAGCCCGAGGGTGGGGCGTCGATGACGGCCGCCCTCGCGGCGGGCGGACCCGTCACCCTCGACGGCACCACCTCGATCGCCGACGGCCTCCTTCCGGTGCGGTCGGGCGAGCTCACCTGGCGCCATATGGAGGCGCTGTCCGACGGCGTGGTGACCGTGACCGACGACGCCATCCGCGAGGCGACCCGCTTCTTGCTGCACCGCCATCGGCTGGTGGTCGAGTTTTCCGGAGCGGCCACCGTGGCGGCCCTCCGCTCCGGCAGGGTCGATGTGGCCGGAAGGCGCGTGGTGGCCATCTTGAGTGGCGGCAACCTCGATCCTTCGCTCCTCGCGGATCTCGCATGAGGGCCTCGGCCCGCGGCCGGCTCCGGTGAAGCGCGTCGCTCGCTGGGCCCGTCGGCTGGTTCGGGTCGGAGCGGTGCTGGCGGTCTGCTACGCGCTCGCCGGGTACCTCACGGCGCGCATCGGCCCGGCTCCGGCGAGCATCCTGGCGCCTGCGGCCGGACCGATGCCCGGCCAGCCGCTGCAGGGCACCCTCGACGCCACCCTCGCCGACGCGACCCGAGGTCCGGTTGCGTCGTGGCTGGCCGGTCGGGGAGTCGAGGTGCGCGGCGCGATATCCGTGCATTCCGGGCGGTCGGGCGATGCCGAGGGCACCCTCGACGAGATTGGGGCGGCCGCGGATGACGCGGGGCTCGACTTCGTGGTGCTGGGGGACCATCCGGGGATCTGGCTCGACCAGCCGGGAGCTCTCGACCCCCTCTTCAACCGTGATGTGCTCATCGTCCCGGGGCAGGAGATGGTGCTCGAGGGTATCGGGCGCACCCTGACCGTGGGGCTCGAGGCCGACACCCTGGTTCGCCGCTGGGAAGGTGACGCAGCGAGCCTCGCGGCCCGTGTCGACGCCGTGGGAGGATTCGTCTCGGTGGTGCACGCGCGGAGTCCCCGTGGACGCGAACGGTGGCAGGCCGGCCTCGAAGCGCCCGGCATCGACGCCTGGGAATCGCTCGACGTCTCCGAGATCGCGCGCCTGCGCCTGGTCGACCGGTGGGCGCCCTACCACATCACCTCGTTTCTCGTGGGGTTGGCCACTGGAACCGCAGAGCGTCCGGTGCTGCGCTTGTATCGCGACGGGGCCAGGGCGCCCGGCCTGCTGGCCTACGACAGCGCCCGCATGGTGCAGCCGCTCACACTCACCGCCGGCTTGAACCACCATCCCAAGGCACGGATCGCCGGGCGATTGGTTCCGGCCTACGGCCCCTTCTTCCGCACCCTCACCAACCACGTGTTGCTGTCGGCGCCCCTGGCCGACGACCCCGCCATTGCCCGCGCGCAGCTGCTGTCCGGTCTGAGAAGGGGAGGAGTGTTCGTCTCGTTGGGCCATGCGGCCGAGGCCGAGGGTTTCCGCTTCGGGGTGCTGCCGACCGACGACGGCTCACAGGTGGCGATGGGTGCGCTGATCGTGCAACTGCCACCGCATGCCGCGGACGACCTGTTGCTCCGGGTGCTTCACGATGGCCAGGAGGTGGGGTGGGTCGACGCCCGGGGCGGACAGGTGCAGCTGCTGCGGGTCTCCGCGCCCGGGGTCTATCGGGTCGAGGTGTATCGCGCAGGAGTCCCTCTGGGATCGCGTCGCTTCGATCTGCGACTGTGGATTCTCTCCAACGCCGTGGAGCTGAGTTGATCATGCGCCATCTGCTCTTGTTCGATATCGACGGCACGCTGGTCTCGGGAGGGCCCGCCAAAGACGCCTTCCATCGAGGGATGGTCGAGGCGTTCGGGACCGCCGGCGACATAGGGGTGCACGACTTCGCGGGCAAGACCGATCCGCAGATCGCCCGGGAGCTGCTGGCGGCCAGTGGCGTCACACCTGCCGAGATCGACCGGGGCCTTCCGGTGCTCTTCTCGGTCTACCTGCGAGAGCTCGAGGCTCGGCTTCCGGACCACCCCATGACGGTGCTTCCCGGGGTGCCGGATCTGCTCGCTGCCCTCACCTCATTCGACGACGTGGCGTTGGGGTTGGTGACCGGCAACGTCGCCGGAGGGGCCGACCTCAAGCTCGGCTCTGCAGGACTCCGGGCGCCGTTTCGCATCGGAGGATTCGGGTCGGATTCCGAGATCCGGAACGATCTGCCGCCGGTGGCGCTCCACCGGGCACGCACCGAATGGGAGGTCGACTTCGCTCCGGATCGGGTCTGGATCATAGGCGACACCCCCCGTGACGTCGGGTGTGGTCGTGCCCACGGCCTGCGCACCCTGGGGGTGGCCACCGGGCGCTTCTCGAGTGGTGAGCTGGGAGCGGCCGGTGCCGACCTCGTGCTCGAAACCTTCGATGATACGGGCCGTGTCATCGAGGTTCTCGAACTCGGGTGACCCGACGGGTTCCTTGATCCGCCCTCGCGGGCGGGACATCTTCACTGCGGTTTCGGCGGGCTCGGGTCCGGAGAGGGTACGACCACCAGCGGACGAACCGTCTACACGGACGACTACGGGAGATACGAATGAACGGACGGATCATCGGAGTGGTGGTAGGCCTCGTGGTGCTCGGTGCCATCGTGTTCAGTGTCAGGTCGGGTACGCGCACGGGCGAGATGGCCGTTGCACCCGTCGAGCTCACGTTCACCGACAACCAGCAGCTGGCGGCGATGGCGCGTGGCATCCACAAGGGCAATGAAGACGCGCCCATCACCATCCTGGAGTTTGCCGACTTCCAGTGCGGAGGATGTATGGCCTTCGCGAGCATGGTCGAGCCACAGATCGATATCGGCTATGTCGAACCGGGCACGGCCAAATTCGTGTTCTACGACTTCCCTCTGGTCCAGGGCCACCTCCATGCCTTCCTGGCCGCACGGGCGGGCCGTTGCGCCGAGGATCAGGGCATGTTCTGGCAGTACCACGACGAGCTGTTCCGCAACCAGAATGGCTGGGCGCTGTCGGCGTCGGCCCCGGTGGGGGCCTTCGAGGACTACGCGGCACGGGTGGGGCTCGATCAGGGGCAGTTCAGCTCTTGCCTACGCAGCGACGCCCACGCCGAAACCGTCACGGCGAACATGCGGCTCGGACAGGGGCTGGGTGTGCCGGGTACGCCGACCGTGATGGTGAGCCGTGGCGACGGGCAGGTACATCGCGTCGAGTACACGTCGATCAATGACATCTTTCCGGCGCTCCAGGCCATCATCGCGCAGCTTCAGGCCGAGATTGCCGCCGAGGGTGGAGCGCGTCCGTGACCACGACCGACCGCGTGAAGATCCGGCTCCTCTTCGTGGACCAGGGCTCGTATCACCATGAAGAGCTGTACATTCCGGCGCAGTCGCTGGCGGGACACGATCGTCTCATCGATGCGCTGAGAGAGGATCCCGGGGTGTTGGCCGGCACCTACGTCGACATCGAGCGGCTGTGCGGGGCCTGGATCGTGGACGGCGGCGACTGAGGGCGGCTGGGGTGTAGGTCGGCCTGGGCTGT
Source organism: uncultured Gemmatimonadaceae bacterium (assembly GCA_964521385.1). Classification (GTDB taxonomy): domain Bacteria; phylum Gemmatimonadota; class Gemmatimonadetes; order Longimicrobiales; family Gaopeijiaceae; genus Gaopeijia. The sequence continues at coordinate 167,414 of CAZFRU010000002.1, forward strand.
GACCAGGTAGGTAATGGGCCGGAGGCCCCGGGGACCTCCTCCGGGGACGGTGCTGGGCGCCGCCTCCGTTTGCGAGCCCCGCGGTGGGATGGTCCAGGCCGCGCGTCGCTCCTGCCCAGGTGTCCCCTGCGGAGATCCCCGGGGCCTCCGGCCTGCGGGCGGGATGGTGGGGTTTTCAGTCCTGCCCTCGCCCTTGCGACTCTGCCTTCGCCCGGCTCTGCCCAGGGGCTCCTCTCCCTCAAGCCGTTTGGGCTACTCGGACACGGGTCTGGCGGGGGCGGCGGCCAGTGCTCGTTCCAGGGGCCATTCGTGCACCACTGGGGGGGGCCATAGACCGCGGGTGGCGAGGTCGACGATGGCGTCGACTTCTTCTTGTGCGCGTCGGGCCAGCTCCGGCTCGATGTGGCCCTGTGCCAGGGCCTGTGCCCATTCGTCCTGGTCGAGAATGCGGAGGGCTCCGTCGACGCCCATCCAGACATCGAGAAAGAGGTCGGTGGTGTGCCACTCGATGGCCTCGGTGCCCTCGCTGGCCTCAGGGAGGCGGACCGGTGTGAGTACGTTGGCGTAGAGACCGGTGAAGGCGCCCTCGGCGGTATGAAAGCGCCCGATGTCGTGCCAGCGGCCGGGAAAGGTGAACCAGACGACCGGCGAGCCGGGTGCCAGCAGGGTGCGGCCGTCGAGGGTGAGCGGTCCGGCGATGGGGGCCGACGGATGAAACGAGATCTTCACGTCGGCCCCGTCGTAGAGCAGCGTCTGGACGTAGGTCTCGGTCCGGGCGGGCGGGCGGTGGTAGTGAATGTGGACGGGTCGGCTCACGCCCCCCCTCCGAAGGCGTCATAGAACCCCCGGTCGTCACGGGCGAGACGGAGCAGCACCGGGGCGGGAGCAAAGCGCGGGCCCACCGCGGCTTCGAGCCGCTCGAGCTTCTCGACGAGACTCCGCGGGTGGTGGGCGTCGGCGAACCTCAGAAGCCCACCCCTGAAGGGCGGGAATCCGGTGCCCATGATCATGCCGAGGTCGACCTCGCCCGCCGTGTCGACGATACGGTCTTCGAGCACCCGCGCGGCCTCATTGATCATGGCCAGCACGAGGCGCTCACGGATCTCGGAGAGGGCGGGTGAGGTGGTGGGCGAGGTGCGGTTCGGGACGCTGTCGCCGAGATCGGCGTAGATGCCCGGGTCGACCGAGGTCGACTTACCGCTCTGGTAGAGGTAGAAGCCGTGCTCGTTCTTGCGACCGAGCCTCGGAGTCTCGCCGAGCGCGATCAGCGGCGCGGCCGGAGCCATGCGGGCACCGAAGGCTTCGTGCAAGGTGGCTCCGGCGTGGCGCGCGATGTCGAGGCCGACCTCGTCCATGAGCCGCAGAGGCCCCATGGGCATGCCGAACTCGGTGGCGGCTTTGTCGATGACTTCGACTCGACACCCGTCCGCGAGCAGATGCCCCGCCTCGTTCAGGTAGGGGCCGAGGATACGGTTGACCAGAAATCCGGGGCCGTCGCGGCAGATCACCGGCACCTTGCCCAGAGCCAGGGCGACGGCGTGCGCTGTGGCCACCGTATCGTCGTCTGTGCGTTTCCCGCGGATGATCTCGACCAGGGGCATGCGGTCGACCGGATTGAAGAAATGGATCCCACAGAAGCGCTCGGGCCGTCGCAGGCCCGCGGCCATCTCGTCGACCGACAACGACGAGGTGTTGGTGGCCAGGACGCACTCGTCCGCCACGACCTCTTCAGCTTCGCCGAGCACCGCCCGCTTGACGTCGATCCGCTCGACCACCGCTTCGATCACGAGGTCGGCCGTATGGAATCCGTTCCAATCCAGCCCTCCGTGAATCCGGTCCATTTTGCGATCGGCTGCAGCGGGGGTCAGTTTGCGGCGCTTCACGGCTGCATCGAACAGACTGCGAGCGTGCTGGAGGCCCCCTGCCACGGCCTCGTCGCGAATGTCCTTCATGCGCACGTCTACGTCTCGGAACGCCGCCAACTGCGCGATACCCCCGCCCATCACACCCGCGCCCACCACTCCGAGTCGATTCACCGGTCTGGCCGAGCCACCCGGAACGGCGCGTTGGGTCTTGCGCGCTCCCTCCCGCAGGTGGAACACGTGCAGCAGGTTGGCATGCGTGGGGGTGGCGGTCAGCTCGCCGAAGGCGCGCGCCTCGAGAGTGAGTGCGTCTGCGAGGGGCAGACCGGCCGCCTGCTTCAATACTTCGAGGATCTTGAGAGGCGCGGGATACCGCCCACCCGTCTTCTTCATGACGCGACGCCGGGCGGTGGCCAGCACCACCCGCCGACCGGGAGCCGTGTCGTCGAGCAGTCGCGTGGTCAGGCCACGGCGGCGACGAGACGCACCCTGGGGCAAGTCGAGCGCGTCGAGTGCGAAGGCGGCGGCGCGGTCGTGGAAGCCGGCATGGGGAAACACCTCGCTGACGAGCCCGATCCGCCTCGCCTTGTCTGGACGGATCGGGTTGCCGGTCACCATGAGGTCGAGGGCCGCCTGTAGCCCGACCAGCCGCGGCAAGCGCGTGGTTCCGCCCCATCCTGGCAGCAGCCCGAGCTGGACTTCGGGAAAGCCGAGGCGGGTCTTTGCATGGTCGGAGCAGACGCGATAGCGACAGGCGAGAGTCAGCTCCAGCCCTCCGCCCAGACATATGCCGTCGATGGCCGCCACCGTGGGAACCGGCAGCCGTTCCAGCTCCAGGTACAGCGCCTGTCCGACACGAGCCTTTGCCTCACCGTCATCGGGGCCGTCGATGGCGGCGATGGCTTCGACGTCGGCACCGACGATGAAGGTGCCCTCCTTGCCACTGTCGACGACCAGCACCCGAAGACGCCCCGAGGTTGCCGCCTCGCGCGCCTCGGAGAGACAGGTGGCGAGAGTACCCATGGTGGCTTCGTCGAGCACATTCGCGCTGCGGCCCGGATCGTCGAAGGTGAGCCAGCCGACGCCGTTCGCGTCGAGGGTGAGCGTCGGAGATGGATTCGCATGAGTCATGGGTCGGTCAGGCTCGGGGAACAGCAAGGGCTGGTGTACAGCCGAAAGCTATGTCGCCCCCCCTGTCCCGTCGACGCGTCGCTCGACCTCGACGACCAAAGCCCTCGATCACCGAGGGTGATCGAGGGCTTCGGAGTGACTCACGGTGGAGGATGGGCCTCCGCCGGTCGGGTCAGTAGATCGGCCGTACCTCGGCGTTGCTGCGGTTGAGCGTGACGGTGACCGGTTCGCCCCGTGCGACCGACACGGGGATGTTCCAGTACAACTCCGAATAGACCTCTTCGTAGCGGGCGTAGACCCAGTACTCACCCGGCTTCACCATCAGGTTGGCGGCTCGCCCGTTGGCGTCGGTGGTATCGGCGACGACGCTGAGCTTCGACGCCCGCTCCTTGGCGTTGATCACCATATCGACATCGGCAAAGGCCTCAGCCGCCCATTCGTCGACCCGCATGCGGTATTCGGTGGCGCGAGCAATATTGCCCTTCGAGAGCGAGTCGAAGGTGGCGAACAGCCGGTCCTTGGTGCGCTCGACCTGCGTGAGCTGGGCGTCCATATCGGCATAATCGTTGAACAGCAGCCGGTACTGCGCCTCGCTCGGCAGGTAGTCCTCCATCGCCGTGGTGATCTTCTGGAGGGTATCGCGGAGTGTGTTCCAACGATTTTCCGCGTTCCGCCATTCCTCCTGGGCGACGCGGATCTGGTCCTGTGCTTCGGAGAGCTCACCCGGTACCGGCGGTTCGGCGGTGGCCGCTGCGGCCTTGAGCGAATCGAAGACGGCATCGCGGTCATACGGAAGAAGCCAGACTTCCATGTCGCTGAGCTGTCGGGTCACCATTTGTCCGGTCGCGGGATCTTCGACCTGGATCTCTGCGGTCACCACAACCTGAGCCGGACCGCAGGCGGCCAGCCCCAGCGTGGCGAGCGCCGAGAAGAGCAGGGTGCTGCGCTTCATGGGCTACGCTCCGTCAGGGTGCTTCGAGAGGGTGGGACGATTCTGAGCGGGCGAACGTAATCACAGCCCGCGTGGGCGACAAGCCTCGACCTTCTTTCAGGGTCCGGGCCGCAGCGGCTTGCCGCTACCTACGAGGTCGGGCCCGAAAAGGAGGATGCGTGGTGGTTCGAGCGCCTGGGCCGCATCGGCCGCCATGCCGGCGTCGAGGGTCCATACACTCTGATCGAAGTCCAGGATCTCGCCGCGGGTGAGGAGTTCCGCGGCCATTCGGGTCGCGGCCGCCTCGGGTGCGGCCTCGCCGATCAGGCGCTGGGCCCGGAACCGTCCGCGTTGGAACCGGAAGAACGCCGGGTCGCGCGCCGAGGAGAGCAATGCCGGGAGCCCCACGATTTCGCTCTCGAATCCGGCAGCCATCTCGGGCAGGACGGCGGCACTCACCTGGATCACCTCACCGCCGGGCAACTCGAGGATTTCGACCGAGGCGTTGAACAGCCCGGGATCGGGAGGCGAGACAGAGAGCTCCTGTGCCATGCGGTCGGCGATGAACAACACCGCGATGCGTGGAAGGTCGGCGGGAACCGGGAAGGCCACCGAGATCCAGCTGTTGGTCACTTCGCGCTCGACGACACGACGATCACCCGTTTGCCATGCCGGTCCTGCCGATGTCGTGCCCGTGAGCCTCGGCTCGGGTGCCGTCGGCGGGAGCGTCGCGTCCGCGGTCGAATCCGGCCTCGGCGACGTGGAGACCGAGCGGCTGGTGGAGACGGGTCGATCGGCCTCGACAGGCCCCACCACCACGACCCGAGCGGTGCCGGGGCGGAACAGATCGCGCCGCACTGCGTCGAGTTCGCCCTCGGTGAGGGCAGCCACTTCGTCCAGGGTCCCCCCCGGAGGGCGATTGCGTGGATCGCCGGGGCCGTACAGAAGCGCGCGGACCTCGACCTCGACCTCGCGAATCGGGGAGTCGAGCTGGAAACGCAACACTTCGGTACGGCGCTGCCGGGCTGAGTCGACCGCCGCGACCGAGGGTCCGGAGCCATAGCCGGCGGCGTCGATGGCGTCGAACAGGGCGCCGACCTGCTCGGATCGGACGACGAAGGTGAGCAGCGTCCGGTCGGGTTCGATACGGGTCTGCCCCTCCACCGCCACCCGCCCGAGGCGGCGCTCGACCTCGAACACGACCGCGTCGGCGGCAACCCTCGTCGCACCGGCTCGTCCGATCGGGTCGGATCCGGAGCCCACTGGTAGCGCGATGGCCACCCCCGTGACCGGGGCGGCGTCGCGGGTCACCGGCACCATGACCTCGGCCCAAGACGGAGTGCCGAGCCGTACGCGGTCGGGAGTCTGGGCGTCGAGAGCCTGGGCCCACGAACCGACGACGAGGGCTGCTACCGCAAGCGATCCAAGCCGGATTCCGACAGGTCGCCGACTCATTGTCCAGCCTCGACGGTGACGGGTCGAGCCGAGGAGAGCGTGTCGAGAAAGGCGCGCAGTCCGTCGACGTCCACCGCGAGCAGGGCATCGACATACCGGCGGGCGGCGTCGGGCGTACCCCCGGTCTCGAGGAATCGGCCCACGAAGTTGGCCCGTCCCCAGGGGGTGCGCGCCTGCGTGATCAGGTTCCAGTGCAGGCGCTGCACCACCTGGTCGAGCTCCTCGGCATCGAGCGAGGTCGAGATTTCGCCCGGCAGCCCGTTCAGTCGCCGGCGCAGCGCGGTCGCCTCGGCTCCGTACGCCGACCCGATCAGGGCGAGAACGACTTGTGTACGACCCTCCCAGAGGCGGACATAGGCCTCGTAGCCATCGTGTTCCTCGCGGAGCGCGTGGGCGGCGAGTGCGGCCGCGACCGCCGCTCTCGGATCGAGGGTGGAGGTGGTGGCCCACCCGAATCCGATCCAGCGGCGCAGCAGATCGGGACGATCCCGCGTCGGGGGCGTCGGCGCGGCAGTCGCGCGGGGGGGCTCGGCCGGAGTTTCGGCCCCCAGCCCGGCCAGAGCCGAAAGGAGCACCGGCGTCGCCACGTCGCCGACCACCAGGAGAGTCATCTGCTGCGGTTCGTGCGAGGCTTGCCAGGCGGTGGAGAGCTCACTGAATCGAAAGGTCCGCAGCCGTTCCCTGATCTCGGCGACCGAGGGCTCGCCTGGCGTGGCGCGGGTTCGGAGCTCGGACTCGACCTGCCCCTCACCGGTCTCGCCGATGCGTGAGAGGCGGGCCTCGATGGCACCTCGCACGGCCGCGAAGCCTTCGGATTCGCGAGGAGAGGCGGTTGCCTGGCGCAGTAGGAAGGCGAGGTGGTCGAGGTCGGCGAGCGCCCCGGTCACCGTATACGAGAGCGCGGTCGCCGAAGCGCCCACCTCGACTCGGGCGCCGATGGTCCTGGCGGCGCCGGCGATCCTGTTCTGCGCCATCCGCTGCAGGATCGGAGCGGCGGCGACGCCCTCCAGCCCCGGCTCGATGGGAATCGACAGTCGAAAGGTGACCAGAGCCGAACCCGGTGCATCGAGGATCAGGATCCGCGGAAAACCAGTGGGATGCACCGACTCCCGCGCAACCAGCAGATCGGCCGAGACCGAACCGACCTCGGGTGCCGGGGTGTCGACCTGCGCGGAGGCCCCCTGGCCGAGCCCGACCGCGAGCGTCAGTGCGAGAAGTCGGAGGCGGGAGGCGAGGGAGACGACCATCATGGGCCCGGGGGCGGTGGGCGGAGTCCCGCGGTATGCCGAAACCGACGTGGGATTCAGTTGCGCGTTCCGGGAAGCAGGAAGTTCAGGGGATTCTGCTGCCGACCGTTGAGGCGCACCTCATAGTGGAGGTGGGTCGACGTTGCGGTTCCCGTCCGTCCGACCTGGGCGATGACGTCGCCGCGATCGACCTGCTGGCCCGATCGCACCAGGAGCTTCGATGCGTGCCCGTAGAGGGTGGTATAGCCGAAGCCATGGTCGATCTCCACCGTCTGGCCGTATCCGGATACCCAGCCTGCCCTGATCACGCGCCCCTTGCCCGCTGCCAGGATCGGCGTGTTGGCCGGTGCAGCGATATCGACGCCGGGGTGCGGCAGGATCTCGTTGAGGATCGGGTGCATGCGCGCCTTCGAGAATCCCGAACTCAGAGAGCCCGCCGTGGGAAAGAGGGTCGGCGTGGACATCAGGAGTTCGCGCTGGGCGGCGAGCGAGTCGCCCGCCTCGCTCATGCTGGAGAGAAGCACGCCGGCCCGCCGCTGAAGCGCGTCGAGGTCGTAGTCGACGGCGAACGCCGTGTTGGCCAGACCGGGATCGTGCGCCCACAGGGGATTGGATTCCGGCGACCGCGCTCCAGGGCCACCGACGCCGGCAGCGAGGATCTCGGCATCGACCGGTTCGAGTCCGGCCATGGACCGCACTTCCGCTTCGCGCCCCTGCAGCGATCCCAACATCACTTCGAACGAACTGACCTCGTCCTGCAAGCGCGCAAGCTCGAGGGTGAGAGCCTCGTTCTGTTTCGCGAGTCCCCGACCCTGAAGGCCGGCGAGCCCGCCGAAACCGATCACAGCTGTGAGAAGCACGAGTGAGATGGCTCCCACACCCGCACCCCACGCGGCACGGCGAACGGTGGTTCCGGAGATCGACAACTGCCGGAGGGGGTCCCGATTCCCCCGGAGCAACAGGAGCGTCCAGCGATCTTCGCGCATGCGTTCCGTCTTGTGCGATGGCTCCCGGTGGGGACTCGGCCCCACCCCCTTCCACGTCCGTGACGGGCAGGGCAACGAATCGGGAAACTATGCGACCTGCGGCGTGGGTGTCAACGCCGGGTCCTCTTCGGGTTCGTCGCATCGGTCGGCGACAAACGGTCGCTGACCGAGAGGTGATGCGGCGGGGGGCGGGTAAACAAATGACGTCGTTTCGGAGGCGTATCGAAACGAGGCGTAGCGCGTCTCGAAATGCCGCGGGGGAGCGATTCCCCCGATCATCTGTGTTGAACGGGCGAGATGCGAGAAACCGATGCCTCGCAGACGGTCGGTGCTACGAATCGACGCGGGGAAAGAGAGGCTCACCGACCTGGACGGATCGACCGGCCGGACGGTCGCGGCGGGCCAGTTCGAGCGTCGCTACGCCTCCGAGCCCCAGCCGGCGTGCGAGGTCGTCGGCACGCTCCGGACACACCGGATGGAAGAGCGACGCCAGCACGCCGAGCACGCGGGCCAGGGTGGCCAGGGTGTCGTCGAGGTCGCTCGAGCGGGCGGGATCCTTGCTCTGTGCCCACGGCTCGCGCTCCTCCACATAGCCGTTGGCCGTCCGGGCGAGATCCATGGCGGCGCCCAAGGCATCATGAAGCCGGTAGACAGCCAGGGCACTCGCCACCTCGGCCAGGGTCCTGTCGATGACGGTGTCCAGTCCACCGGGGTCTCCGTCCGGAACCACCCCGTCGCGATAGCGCACGATCATCGACAACGCGCGTTGCGCCAGATTTCCCAGCACGTTGGACAGTTCGCCGTAGCGGGTATGAAACCGTTCGGGAGTGTACGAGGCGTCGCTCCCGGTGGGCATTTCCCTCAGGAGGTACCAGCGGACCGCGTCGCTTCCGAAGGTGGCGCCGAGTTGCAGCGGGTCGATCACGTTGCCCAGCGACTTCGACATCTTGGTGTCTCCCACCACCCACCACCCGTGGGCGAGGATATGGCGGGGGAGCGGCAGTCCCGCGCCCATCAGCAGGGTGGGCCAGTAGACCGCGTGAGTCGTGAGGATGTCCTTGCCGATGATGTGCAGGTCGGCGGGCCACCACGACGCCGACGGGTCGTCGAAGCCTGGGGCCGATGGGCCCAGCTCCGGGTCGATGGCCCCCGAGGCGGTGAGGTAGTTCACGAGAGCGTCGACCCAGACGTAGGTCACATGCTCCGGATCGAAGGGCAGGGGGATTCCCCACTGCACTCGGGAGCGGGGACGCGAGATGGAGAGGTCCCCCAGTGGCTGCTCCAGAAACCCCAGCACCTCATTGCGCCGCCCCTCGGGGACGATCCAGTCGGGATGCGCTTCGATGTGGGCGATCAGGGCTTCCTGGAAGGAGCTCATGCGGAAGAAGTAGTTCTCTTCTTCGATCTCTCGTACGGGACGCCCGCAGTCGGGGCAGGTGTGTTCCGGACCCAGGTCCTTTGCGGTCCAGTATCGCTCCTCGTGGACGCAGTACCAGCCGCTGTAGCTTCCGGTATAGATGTGGCCCCGGTCGTGGAGGCGCTGGACGAACGCCTCGACCACCCCGACGTGCTCGTCTTCGGTGGTCCGGATGAAGCGGTCGAAGCCGATGTCGAGCTGCTCCCAGGCCGAGCGGAACCGCGCTGCCATCTCATCGCAGAGCTCGATGGGCGACATGCCCCTGCGTGCCGCCTCTTCCTGAATCTTGGGGCCGTGCTCGTCGGTACCGGTCAGGAACAGCACCTCGTCTCCCCGCTGGCGCGCGAAGCGCGCGAGGGCGTCGGCGAGGATCGTGGTGTAGGCGTGGCCCAGGTGGGGCTCACCCGAGGCATAGTAGATCGGAGTGGTGATATACGACCGGGACACGGCTCAGGACTCCCGAGGGGCTTTGGCAACTTCGCGTTTCAGGTCGTCGAGTGCGACGGTGCGCCGGTGCCCGGAGTCGTCACGGATCGTGACGGTCTCCCGGAGCACGTCGACGGCGATGACGCGGGCGGGCCCCTGCAGGGTACGCAGGACCTTGCCCTCGCGGGGGAACCGTCGGCGCGCCTCGACGTAGGTGCGGTGTTCGTACATCAGGCAACACATCAAACGGCCGCAGCAACCGGAGATCTGCGCCGGATTCAGCGACAGCCGCTGGTCCTTGGCGAGCTGGAGGCTCACGGGCTTCAATTCCGGGAGCCAGGTCGAGCAGCAGAGCTCCCGACCGCAGCGGCCCACTCCCCCCAGGAGAGCGGCCTCGTCACGCACCCCGATCTGCTTGAGCTCGATCCGAGTGCGGAAGGTCCGGGCAAGATCCCGCACGAGTTCCCGAAAATCGACTCGGCGATCCGCCGTGAAGTAGAGAATCAGCTTGTTGCGATCGAACTGCCACTCGGCCTCGGTGACCTTCATCTTGAGTCCGTGCCGGAGCACCATGGCGCGGGCTTCGGAACGGACCCGGTCTTCGTCGCTCCGCAAATCGTCGAGGCGCCCGACCTCGTCGGCCTGGGCGGACCGCAGGACCTTTCGTTCCGGGGTGGGGGTCGCGCAGCCTCCCGACGATGAGCACTTGCGTTCGGCGATCATCCCGACGGCGGTGACCTCACCCACGTCCTCACCCCGATCAGCTTCGACCACGACCCATTCACCCGGCCGGAGATCGAACCCCGGGGCAGCGAAGTAGTCGCGTCGTGTGCCCTTGAACTGGACTTCGGCGAAGGCGGTCATGCTACGCCTCCGGCGCGGTGCCCTCGACCCGCCACCGGCCCATGGCTTCGAACTTCTCCTGCCGCAACCGTACGCGCTCTTCAGGGTCGAGCGCCTCGAGTTCGACGAGGTGCCGCTGCAGCGCCTCGCGCAGGGAGTCGGCCGTCGTATCCCAATCGGAGTGGGCACCGCCGCTCGGTTCCGTCACGATCTCGTCGCAGACACCGAGATCGAGGAGGTTGCTGGAGGTCAGGTGGAGGGCGGCGGCGGCCTTTTCGCGATGCTCGGCCGAACGCCAGAGGATGGCCGCACAGCCCTCGGGCGAGATCACCGAGTAGATGCTGTGTTCCATCATCAGGATGCGATCGGTCACGCCCAACGCCAGCGCGCCACCCGAGCCGCCCTCGCCGATCACGACCGACACGAGGGGTACGCGAAGCCGGGCCATCTCCCGAAGGTTCATGGCGATGGCTTCGGCCTGACCCCGCTCCTCGGCGCCGATGCCCGGGTAGGCGCCAGGCGTATCGATGAGGGTGATCACGGGACGACCGAACTTCTCGGCCATGCGCATCAGGCGAAGGGCTTTTCGGTATCCCTCCGGGTGGGGCATTCCGAAGTTGCGCCGCAGGTTCTCCTTCATGTCGCGGCCCTTCTGGTGTCCGATGACCATGACCGACCGTTTCTCCAGGCGGGCCCAGCCGCCGACGATCGCCTCGTCGTTGCGGAACGCACGGTCACCGTGGAGCTCCAGCCAGTCGTCGAATATCCGTGGGATGTAGTCGAGGGAATAGGGCCGACGCGGATGCCGTGCGACCTGGACCTGCTCGATGGGTCGCAGATTCTGATAGGTGTCGAGCTTCAGCGTCTCGAGCTTGCCACGAAGCGCCGCCAGGTCGTCGGACACATCGATCCCTTTGTTCTCGGCGAGGGTCAGGAGCTTGTCGATCTGCCCCTGGATCTCGACGATGTCGCGCTCGAACTCGAGGTGGGGAACAGCGGCCAAGACAGGGCTCCGGGGTCGGGGGGAGGGACGTCGGCCATCGGCTTGGGCGGTGGCGTCGAACGAATCCTAACCTACGGGGGCGGGGGCGGGCCGTGAAGGCGGCGCGGGGCGCGCCCTTCGGTAGAGCCCCCATCCGTCGGGGTCGGCCATCACGCCTGCGTCGGCGGTGACCGTACCGAAGTGGAGTGAGCCTGCGCCGCCCGCCTTCGCCCCGAATCGCATGGTCGAGCGACCATCGACATCGGTGCCTCGAGGGGGCGCCGTCCCGCCCCTGGGCCAGGCGTGAGCAGGGATGTTGCGGCACGACCCTGAACTCACGGAAGCCCGGACCCCGACGGTGACCCGGACTCGGATTGCGACCCGGACCCGGACGGCGACCCGGATGGCGACCCGGACTCGGACTGGGGCCCGGACTCGGACTCAGCCTCGGATGGCGGCGGGGCGAGGGGGAGGGGCGCGTCCAGCACCTCGAACGGCTCGACCTCGCAGAACCCCTTGAATCGCCCCCAGTAGCGGGCGTGGGCCAGCGCGAAATCGGTCGAGGCACCGGGCTCTGCCTTCGGCGCGGACTGGTGGTAGGCCAGTGCCGCGATCTTGGTGTCCATCCACCGACCGACGTCCCGAAACACGCTGGGAGCGAAATCGAGGGAGGTGGTCGGGGTGGCGTACCCGAGCAGTGTCGGCACCGCACGAGCCGCCCCCAGCGCCATGTCGTGGGCCTCGATCCGGTCGGCCTCGCGCTCGTGGGGGCTGGGCAGGTACGCCCAGGTCGGAGCCATTTCCGCGATCACCCGCTTCAGGAGCACAGCCCTCGGATCGCCGTCGCTACCGCCCGGGGAGGCGTTGGCCACGATCGCTCGCACCCCGAGCTGCTCGGCCGCCTTGCGCACCCGGGTGACTGCACGTTCGTCGCCCGCTCCGGCCGTGAGTACGAAGACCAACACGTCGTGCCCCGCGGCCTGATGCGCCACCAGCGAGGCCCCACAGCCGAGCTCGACGTCACCGGGGCGAGCGCCGACGGCGATGACCGACGGGGGCCGTTCCCCTTTTGCGCGCCACTGCGGCAGGAGTTCTCTCAGCCGGGCCTGTAGATCGTCGGGGTCGACCGGCTTGGTCATGAGTGCGTCGACTCCGGCCCGGTATGCTCCCTCGACGTAGTCGGCGTGGGTGTATCCGGTCGCGGCCAGCACGGGCAGGCCGGGAAACTCCGCCTTCAATTCACGGGTCAACTCGAAGCCGTCGATCCCGGGAAGGTTGAGGTCGGTCAGGACCAGATGGAACGACTGTCGTCGCGCGAGTTCGAGTGCCTGGACGCCATCCTGGACCAGGGTGACATCGAAGGGACCCAGCTTCTGAAGCAAGGCCGACAAGAGAAACGACTGGTCGGGGGCGTCTTCGACCAGAAGCACGCTGAAACGGATTTCGGTCGGTGTGTCGCTCACGGAATCGTCCAGGGGTCGATGGGGACCCTACCTGCAATGCCGCCAACGTAGGGCGCGCGCGCCCATTTGCCCACCATCGTCCGGCCCCGGCGACCGGTTCCGGCCTGGGCGGGGCGGGCGGGGTTCATCGGCGACCCTCCTGGATACGGGCCACAACGGAGGTCATCAGGTCGCGGGGAAGCACCCGGGGAAGCCAGGTCGAGGCGCGGTTGAACCAACCGGGCACGACCCGTCTCCGGCCCTGCAGAGCGCCGTCGATTCCGGCTCGGGCCACGGGCAGGCTGTCCATGGCGCCCGCTCGCAACGCTCCGTGGCCGCGGGCTCCGGCCCGGTGCTGGAATCCGGTTCGGGTCGGGCCCGGGCAGAGGCAGGTGAGGGTCACCCCGGTGCCGTCGACCTCGTGCGCCAGGGCGTCGGTATACGACAGCACGAAGGCCTTGGTCGCGTAGTAGGTGGTCATGAGGGGGCCCGGCAGAAAGCCGGCGGTCGATCCCACGTTGAGCACGATGCCCCGGCCTCGCTCCACCATGGCGGGCAGCAGCGCGTGGGTCAGCCGTACCAGCGCTTCGATGTTGACGCCGAGCATGGCGAGTTCGGCTTCGGGATCGGTGTCGAGGTAGGGGCCGTGCAGGCCGAAGCCGGCGTTGTTGATCAGCAGGTCGAGGGGGCGCTCGAGGGCAGCCAGGTCGGCCAGCAGTCCGTCGACGCCCGCCGGTTGCGACAGGTCCCGAACGGCCACATGCACCTGCACGCCCTGATCGCGGGAGAGCTCGTCGCTCAGTCCCTCCAGTGCGGGCCCGTTGCGCGCGGTCACCAGGAGGTCCCAGCCCCGGGCGGCGAGGATGCGTGCCATGTCCCGGCCGATTCCCGCCGACGCACCGGTCACCAGGGCGAGGCGACGTTGAGTGTCCATCAGAGCGGATCCGGGGTGGCGACCCCTCCCTGTACCACCCCCAGCGCCCCTCCGGGTGTGCCGGCCACGACCCGACCCGTGGCGGGGGGCTCGGGAATGAGGAACCAGACGATCAATCCCATGCCGAGCACCGACACGGCGCCCAGAACCGTATTGCTCGAGTAGCCGGCGCGGGCGAACAGCGGTCCGGCGATGGCGCCACCGACCGCGAAGCCCACCTGCCCGAGGGCGACGGTGAGGCTCATCAACGCGCCCCGCTTGTGGTCCGTCACCAGGGCGGTGAGGAGCGCCGAGAACGGCGAGATGCGCATGGCCACCAGCACCATGGTGACGAAGAAGACCGGGTAGGCGACCCAGAACGATTGCACCACGACGGTGGTGAGGACCATGACCAGCGAGAGGCCGGCGCAGGCGATGAGGATGATGCCCTTGCGACCGATCCGGTCGGAGAGCTTGCCGGCCTGCGGGCCGGTGAAGACGTTGGCGAGACCGCCGACGAGGAACAGGATCGCGATCCGGTTGGGTGTGGCTTCGACGAACGAGCGCTCGAGCCAGGTGGGCAGATAGACCACATAGAGCGAGAGGCCCAGGAACATCAGGAAGAACGCCACCGAGGCCCATGCGATCTCAGGGCGGTGGAGCATCGCCCGGTAGTCGTCGAAGGCCCGGGCGACGGTGAGCTTGCCCTCGGATCTCCGCACGTCGGGTTGGGGCACCTTCAGATAGACCAGCACCCAGGTGAGCGCCATGGTTGCCGCGAACATGGCGAAGGGCGCGCGCACCCCCCACCATCCGGCGATCACGATCCCGAGGGGAATCCCGATGATCTGACCGAAGGCGGCCCCGCTCATGATCCAGCCCGTGGCCCAGCCTCGGCGGTTGTAGGGAAAATAGTCGCCTACGTACGAGACGGCGGCCCCGCTGAGGACCCCTCCCGCGACCCCCGCGAAGAGCCGCACCGCCAGAAACGACGCGTAGTCGCGTACGAACCAGTGCATCACCAGGGCCACCGTCATGGTTCCCGCACCGAGCAGGAGTATGCGGCGCCGGCCGATCTTGTCGGAGATGGGTCCGGAGATGATGGCGAAAACGCCCACCATGAGGGCGTAGGCCGAGACCAGCGTACCCAGCGCCGCGTCGGGGATCTGGAGTTCGGTGCCGATCTGGGGAAGGATCGGCGAGATGATCATGATCTGGCTCGCCGACGAAAAGACCAGGAGCCAGAGGGCGAAGACGATGAGGTTCGGAGAACTGCGTTCGGGGTTCACTCACTGCAGTACCGGGGCGCCGGGGCGCCTCAGTCCAGCTCCTTGTGGACGATCATGGCATGGCGCTGATCGGTGGGCATGATGACGAGAGTGAAGACGTCGACATGCTCTGGAGCGTTGACGACATAGACCACGGCATCGGCGACGTCTTCAGGGCTCAGGGGGGTGTAGCCCTGGTACACGGTCTCGGCGCGTTCGGCGTCCCCGTGAAAGCGCACTTCGCTGAACTCCGTCTCGACCAGCCCCGGGTCGACGCTCGAAACCCGCACCCGGGTTCCGACCAGGTCCATGTTGATGCCCTCGGTCAGCGCCCGTACCGCGTACTTCGTGCCGCAGTAGACGTTGCCGTTGGGGTAGACCCACTGCCCGGCGATGCTCCCGATGTTCACGATGTGTCCCCGATTCTTCGCCACCATGTCCGGCAGGAACGCTCGGGTGACGTAGAGCAGCCCCTTCACGTTGGTGTCGAACATCTCGTCCCAGTCGTCGGGGTCGCCCTGCTGGACCGGGTCGAACCCAAGGGCTTTGCCCGCATTGTTGATCAGCACGTCGGGTGCGAATCCCGCAGCGTCCAGCGAGTTCTTCAGTGTACCCACCGCATCGCGGTCGCGGACGTCGAGGGTCGCCGCATGGACCTCGATGCCGTAGCTGTCGCGCAGTTCGGAAGCCAGCGCCTCGAGCCGCGCCGAACGTCGACCGGTGAGGACGAGCCGGGCGCCCAGGGTAGCGAAGGCGTGTGCGCAGGCACGGCCGATACCGGCGGTGGCGCCCGTGATGAGGACCGTGCGGCCCCGGATTCGATTCGACGACATGGAGAGGAGGTGGGAGGGTACGGGACGGAAGAATATCGGGTCGGGGCGCGGCGCGACAAGCGGCCTCGCTGGACCGGGGCGGCTCGGCACCCCTGGTGGACGGGGGCGGCCCGGGGCCGTAGCGTGAGCGCGACCGATGGCCTCACCCCTTTTCAATGGAATACGCATGACCCCACCGCGGTTCGATCGCAAGGCCGTCTGGGGGTGGGCGATGTACGACTTCGCCAATTCAGCGTACACGACGCTGATCGTCACCTTCATCTACGCGGTCTACTTCACCCAGACGATCGCTCCCGACGGTATCACCGGCACGGCGCTCTGGTCGCGCGGGGTCACCATCACGGCCGTGGTCGTCGCCGTGCTTTCGCCGCTGCTGGGCGCGTTGGCCGATCGAGGCGGCCTGAGGCGCCCGCTGCTCGTGACGACGACGTCCATCGCGGTGCTGGGCGTGCTCGCCCTCTATCTGCCCGGTCCCGGCGAGGTGGCGTTGGCGCTGACCCTCTTCGTGGTGAGCAACATCGCCTACGAGCTGTGCGGGGTGTTCTACAATTCGTACCTGCCCGAGATCGCTCCGCCCGATCAGATCGGACGCATCTCCGGATACGGCTGGGCCTTTGGCTATCTCGGCGGCCTGCTGGCGATGGCCCTCGCCTTGGTGGTCTTCATCCTTCCCGAGACTCCACCCTTCGGACTCGACCCGACCACGGGCGAGCACGTCCGGGCCACAACGCTCCTCGTGGGGGTGTGGTTCGCGGTACTGAGCCTGCCGATGTTCCTGTGGGTGAAGGAGCCGTTGCGCACGACGCCGCGCCCGCCCATGGGCGTCGTCGTCCGCCAGGCGGTGCAACAGCTCGGTCATACCTTCGGTGAGATTCGGCGCTACCGGCAGATCTTTCGCCTGTTGGTGGCGCGCATGGTCTACAACGATGGGCTGGTCACGATCTTCGCCTTCGGGCCCATCTTCGCTGCCGAGACCTTCGGGTTCACGCTGACCGAGGTGATGTACTGGGGACTCGCGCTCAATGTCACGGCGGGCGCTGGTGCGTTCGCCATGGGATTCCTGGATGACCGCATTGGCGGCAAGCGACTGCTCTTCATCACACTGGCTGGACTCGCCGTTGGCGCACTGTGGGCCGTGACCGCCGACTCGAAGACCAGCCTGTATCTTGCGGGCCTCTGGGTGGGGGTGTTCGTGGGACCGAATCAGGCGGCGAGCCGGTCCTTGCTCGGTCGTTTCGTGCCGCGCTCCAAGGAGACCGAGTTCTACGGGTTCTTCGCCTTCTCCGGTAAGGCGATTGCGTTCATGGGACCGCTGCTGCTGGGGATCGTGACGGAGACCTTTCGATCACAGCGGATCGGCATGGCGACCGTTCTGGTGTTCTTCGTGGTCGGGGGACTCCTGTTGACGACCGTCGATGAAGCCGAGGGGCGCAGAGGTGCGATGTTGTAGCCAGAAGGCGATGGCGAGGGTAAGGGGAAGGATGACCGCCACGACCGCGATCCCGAACTCCTCCTGCAGGGCGTGGTCGGTGGTGTGGAGGCCGAGATAGATCGCGTAGAGCAGGTAGTAGAAGAGAAAGACCGCCCCCTCGAGTCGACTGATCGTCGCACGGGTCATGAACACGGGCACACAGACGATAGCGACCGTGAGCATCACGGGCAGGTCGAAGTGCAGCATGCCTTCGGGCACGGGGAGTCCGCCGCCGGCCACGGCGCCGACCCCGAGCACCGCCAGCACGTTGAAGATGTTGCTGCCAACGATGTTTCCCACGGCGAGGTCGCGCTCGCCCCGAAGGCTCGCCACCACCGAGGTGGCGAGTTCGGGAAGCGACGTGCCGGCCGCGACGAGAGTGAGCCCGATCACGAGTTCGCTGATCCCGGCCGCACGGGCCACCGCGGACGCTCCATGCACCAGCCACTCGGCACCGCCGACGAGCAGGCCAAGGCCCGCCGCGGCCAGGGCGACATCGAGCCACCATAGCCGCTGGGGCAGGACGCCGGCCTCGACCTCGAGACGCGAGGCGTCGACCCGGCCCTTCCGTGCCATCCACCCCAGGATCGTGACGTATGCCACCAGGAGACCCAGCAGAAATGCACCGTCCCCGAGTGAGATCAGGCGATCGAGGCCAAGCAGGAGGGGCAGGGCGGACACGACCACCATCACGGGCACGTCGAGTCGAACGAGCTGGCTCTGCACGACGAGGGGTGCGGCGAGCGCAGCCAGTCCCAGGATGAAGAGCACGTTGAAGATGTTGCTCCCGACCACGTTGCCGAGCGCGATGTCGCTCTGGCCGGCCATCGCCGCGTCGACGCTCACCGCGATCTCAGGTGCCGACGTACCCATGGCCACCACCGTGAGACCGACCACCAGTGCCGGGATGCGGAGCCGGCGAGCCAGTCTGCCGGCTCCCCGCACCAGGAACTCCGCGCCGACGGTGAGAGCGATGAGTCCCACGATGATCCGCAGCAGGTCGGCAGACGTGAAGCCCATCACGCGCGCCTCGAAGGCGATAGATTCAGGGTCATGAAAAGATGGATAGGGAAACTGAAACGACCGGCGAAGTGGCTGGTCGCAGTGGGAATCGGCCTGCCGCTGGTCGGCTGGCTCGTGATGCCGTGGCCCTTGTCGTTCAAGTGGCGCGACCCCGAGCGCACGTCGTTCATGAAGTATCGCATCGCCGCTGCGGCCAAACAGGGGGAGGCCCTCGAGATCCACTACGATTGGGTGCCTCTTGCACAGATGGCGGCCGACATTCCACGCGCTGTGATCATGGCCGAGGATCAGCGTTTTCGACAGCACGGCGGGGTCGACTGGCAGGCCATCGCCGACGAGGTCGACTACGATGGCGAGCCACCCTTCTCGTGGTTCAGTGCCGCAGATCTCGGTGCGTTGTTCCGCGCGGTGAAGGGGGGGCTCAGCCAGCGAGACGAGATCAAGGGGCGGAGCACCCTCACGCAGCAACTCGCCAAGAACCTCTATTTCACCCCTGAGCGGTCGCTGCGCCGCAAGGCCGGAGAATTCATCGTGGCCCAGCGTCTCGAGTGGTTTCTCGACAAGGATCGGATCCTGGAGCTTTATCTCAACACGGCCGAGTTTGGACCGGGGATCTTCGGGGTCGAGGCGGCGAGTCGAGCCTACTTCGGAATCGGGGCGTCGCGGCTCAACCGGTACCAGGCCGCGACGCTCGCGGCGACGCTCCCGCATCCGTTGACCTCGAACCCCGTTCGGTCTCCCGCGCAGATGAGTTGGCGCCGGGATCGGATCCTGGGCATGATGGGCGGGAGAGCGCCATGAGCGGTCAGGGTGGACCGCGACGTCCGCGCCGCATTCCGATGCCGTGGTGGGGACTCACCCTTCTCGCGGCGCTCATGGGGGGGCTGGCCGCGTCGTGGCCGGGAGCTATCCTGGGCGGCGTGCTCGGCTTCTTCGCCTGGAAGCTGCGCTAGAAGCGTGACGGAGCACCACCAGAGACGGGTCGTCGGGTACGATGTGGCACGGGCCCTGGCCGTGTTCGGCATGGTCGTGGTCAACTTCAAGGTCGTCATGGGCGCGGCCTCGGCCTTACCGTGCTCTTCATGCTCCTTCTCTTCACCTTGAACTACGAGGCCGGTTGGGATTGGGGCACGCCGACCTACGATTGCTTCTGGACGCTCAAGGGGACGGCGCGGCATCTGTTCTTCAACGGATTCCATCCCGTCGTACCGTGGCTCGGTTTTCTGTTCGTCGGCATGGTGCTGGGCCGGCCGGATGTCACCGATGCCCACGTCCGTGTTCTGTGTCGCGGGAGTCGCCTTCGCCTCGGCCTGGCGACGCCGATTCCACCGTGGCCCACTGGAATGGGTCATGCGTCGGCTGACCAACCCGAAGTCTCCCTTTGGCTCCGCGCAGGCAGGCGGTAGAATCACACCATGAGTGATCCAGGGAAGGACACGCCCCACCGGCTCTCCGTTCGGCTGAAGCGTCTCGGCGACCCCGATTCATCCGACCTGAGTGCCGTGACGACGGTCTCCGAGCGGCTGGAGATGGTCCAGGTGCTTTCGGCGCGGATGTGGGAGCTGACGGGTCGACCTTGGCCGTCGTATCGCCGCGAAGAGATCCCGGTCGTGGTGCGCCGCCGGTGATGACCGACGACTGGTTCGACATGCTCGGAGCGCTCACCACGGCTACTGCCCGTTTCCTCGTGGTGGGCGCGCATGCCCTCGCAGTATACGGAGTGCCTCGCGGAACGCAGGATCTCGACATCTGGATCGATCCCTCCGGCGCCAACCCCGACCGGGTCTGGAAGGCCCTGCTGGCGTTCGGCGCATCAGTGAAATCGCTTGGCGTCACACGAACTGATCTTGCCCGCGCCGATACCGTAATCCAGATCGGTCTTCCGCCGAACCGGATCGACCTGCTGACCTCCCTGAGCGGTCTACCCGCATTCGCTGAGGCATGGACGAATCGCGAGTATTGCGACATTCGCGGCATGTCGATCCCCTTCATCGGCCGCCAGGACTTGATCGTCAACAAACGTGCGACCGGTCGCGCCCGCGATCTCGCTGACCTCGAAGACCTGGGTGAGGCGGGTTGATCCCGCAACCGTACCGGAGAGAACCCTCGCTTGCGGCCGGTCCGAGCGCACCCCATTCCGCGTGGTTGGGGACATGATGCGCAACCGCACGGTGGTGGTCGTGGGAGCGGGTGCCGCCGGGCTCATGGCCGCTCGTTTCGCTGCGGTCCAGGGCGCCGCTGCGGGTGCCGACGTCGTGGTCGTCGAGGGCACTGCTGACGGCGGCCGCAAGATTCTCATCAGCGGGGGTGGGCGGTGCAACGTGCTGCCAGCCACGGCACGCCCTGAGCGCTATGTGACCGCCTCGTCGCGCAACACACTCAAGAAGATGCTGCGGTCGTGGCCGTTGGCAGAGCAGCAGAGCTTCTTCGAGCGCGAGTTGGGGCTTCCCCTGGCCCTCGAGCCCGAGACCGGCAAGCTCTTTCCGGTCTCGAATCGCGCCCGCGATGTACGCGATGGCCTCGTCGCGGCCGTGCGAGGTGCGGGCGGACGGTTTCGATTCGGGGAACGGGTGATCGGGTTGGGTGCGCCGCCCGCGCCCGGGGCCCATTGGAGGGTGCACCTCGCATCGGGCGAGACGTTGGCCGCCGCGCGAGTGGTCCTGGCGACCGGGGGGCTGTCGGTGGCGGCCACCGGGAGCGATGGGGCGGGACTGGCCTGGGTCGAAGCGCTCGGCCATGTGGTGAACCCGACCTACCCGGCGCTGACCCCCCTGATCGGAGACGGCACCCACACCGAGCTGGCGGGCGTCTCGCTCGAGCTGACTCTGCGGGCGCCAGGCGCGCGCCCTCGGTTCGAGACTCGCGGCGGGTTTCTCTTCACCCACCGCGGCTACAGCGGCCCGGCGGTGCTCGACGCCTCGCATCTCGCCATTCTCTCGCGGATGCGGGGGGAGCGGCAGACGCTGAGTGTGCAGTGGACCGATCTCGGCGCCGACGCGTGGGACGCGCGTCTGCGCGACGCAGGGCAGGGCGTGGTCGGTACGGTGGTGGCAGGGCTCGTCCCGCTGCGCCTTGCCCGACAACTGCTCCAGGAGGCCGACGTGCCCTGGGATCGGGCGGCGGCTCGCCTGCGGCGCGACGAACGGCGGCGCCTGGTGGGACTGCTCGCCGACTATTCCCTTCCCTGGACCGGAGACGAGGGGTACAAGAAGGCCGAGGTCACCGGGGGCGGTGTCGCGCTCGACCAGGTCGACCCGGTGTCACTCGAGAGCAGGGTCACACCGGGGCTGCATTTGTGCGGCGAGATCCTCGATGCCTTCGGCCCCATCGGAGGGCACAACTTTCTCTGGGCCTGGGCCACCGGACGGGCGGCAGGGACAGCCGCCGCCGCGGCGCTCTGAAGCGCTGCCCGGGCGGCGGAGTGGCGCCGGTCTGGCTGCCGCCGCATTGTATCGCTCCGTCTCGAATCACCAGTTCGGAGGTTTTCGTCGATGCGCAGTTCGTCCTTCCGCCACCTCTTGTTCGGCGCTGCCCTGCTCGCAGCCGCGTGCAGCCCGGCCCCTCCCGCCCAGGAGCCGGCCGACCTCGTGGTGACCAACGCACGGGTCGTCACCGTCGACGACGAGCGACCCGAAGCCGAGGCCGTCGCGATGCGGGGCGACCGAATCGTCGCGGTGGGATCCGCGTCGGAAATCGACGGCTTCATCGGTGACGCTACCGAGGTGATCGACGCTACCGGTCGCCTCGTGATCCCTGCGTTCATCGAAGGGCATGGGCACTTCACCGGGCTCGGAGACTCCCGCATGATTCTCGACCTCACCACCGCGCGCACATGGGACGACATCGTCGCCCAGGTGGCCGAAGCGGTGGCCGGCGTGCCTGCCGGAACGCTGATCCGTGGACGGGGCTGGCATCAGGAGAAATGGGACGTCACGCCCGAACCCAATGTCGATGGCGTACCCCTGCACGATGCCCTGTCGGCGGTGTCTCCCGACCACCCCGTCTACCTGACCCACGCGTCCGGGCACGCGGCCTTCGTCAATGCGCGGGCCATGGAAATGGCGGGGATCGATGCGTCGACTCCCGACCCCAGTGGGGGTACCATCGTGCGCGACGCCTCGGGCCGGGCCACGGGGTTGCTGCGTGAGACGGCCCAGGGGCTGGCGGGTAATCTCCGTGCCGGCAATCCCACGCCCGAAGAGCGCACCGCCACCTTCCGCCGCCAGGTCGAGCTCGCCGGCCTCGAGGCGCTGTCGAAGGGGGTCACCTCGTTTCACGACGCCGGTACGGGGTTCGGGACGGTAGACGGGTACAAGGAGCTGGCCGATGTGGGACAGCTGCCGATTCGGCTGTATGTCATGGTCCGGGCCGGCAACCAGACGATGGACGAGCGCCTCGACGACTACTACATGGATGGGTACGCCGACGGATTCCTGACGGTGCGGTCCATCAAGCGGTCGATCGACGGAGCCCTCGGCTCGCACGGTGCGTGGCTGCTGGAGCCCTACGAGGACCTTCCGTCTTCTGCGGGACTGAACACATCACCGGTCGACGACATCGAAGAGACCGCACGCATCGCCGCCCGTCATGGCTTCCAGCTCAACGTGCACGCCATCGGGGATCGGGCCAACCGCGAGGTGCTCGACCTGTATGAGCGAGCGTGGGCCGCCACCGATGTCGACGGCTCGGATCTGCGCTGGCGCATCGAGCACGCCCAGCACCTTCACCCGGACGACATCCCGCGGTTCGTGGGGTTGGGCGTCATCGCGTCGATGCAGGGAGTCCACGGCACCTCCGACGGCCCCTGGGTGCCCGAGAAGCTGGGTGACGATCGTGCCGCGTCGGGGGCCTACATGTGGCGAACGCTCTGGGACTCGGGTGCGGTGGTGACCAACGGTACCGACGTGCCGGTCGAGGACATCGATCCCATCGCGTCGTACTACTCGATGGTCAGTCGCATGACCAGCACGGGTGAGAAGTTCCATCCCGAACAGGCGCTCACCCGCATGGAATCCTTGCGCGCGTACACGCTCAACAACGCGTATGCCGCCTTCCAGGAAGAGGTGCTCGGGTCGCTGACCCCCGGCAAGTACGCCGACCTCGTCATCTTGTCGAAGGACATCCTCACCGTTCCCGAGGCCGAGATCCCCTCGGCCGAGGTCGATGTGACGGTTCTCGCGGGACGGGTGGCCTACCGCCGCGACGGCGCCCGCTGACCGACGCTGCTCGCCCGACCTCCGGGATCCCCCTATCTTCGAAGGGGTGGAGGGGATTCCGGAGTCGGGGGTGGGTGTGACACGACACTGTCTCTTTTGTCAGAAGCCGTTTCCGGCCAATGACCGCTTCGAGCACCTGCCTTTCGGGCGACGCCTGGCGTACGATCCCGGGCGGGGGCGCTTGTGGATCGTGTGTGGACGGTGTTTTCGCTGGACTCTGGTGCCCCTCGAAGATCGTGGCGCGGCCCTCTACGAGCTCGAGCGCGCGGCCCGCGACGAGGCCGTCCCCCTGGCCCACACCGAGAACGTGCGGCTTCTCAGGCTCGCCCGATTGATCCTGGTGCGCGTGGGTTCGGCAGGACTCACAGAGCAGGCGTGGTGGCGCTACGGACGCGAACTCCGCAACCGTCGGCTCTCGTTCGACAGCCCGGGCTCCCGGGTGACGGCCTACACCTTCGGGGCGTTGAACTACGTCGGTGAGGCGCTCGGGCTGTCCGATCCCGATGTGTCGGTCGACTGGCAAGACACGCCGGTGGCCGACGTCCTGCGCTGGCGTCGCTTCGGATGGGCGGCGTGGCGCGGCCGCGCGTCGTGCCCGTTCTGTCAGAGTACCCTGCGGGCGCTTCGGTACGATCTGTCCTGGTGGTGCTACCCGTTGCAGAGCGAAGACGGAGGGGTCTCGATCGGAGTGCCCTGCCCGCGGTGTGATCCATGGACTCCAGAGCACATCTATCGGATCGAGGGGCGCGAGGCCGAACCGGTCATGCGACGGATCCTGGCCTACCAGAACATCGCGGGAGCGAGCGAGAGCCTGATCCGGGACGCTGCGAGTGCCATCGAACGGGCGGGTTCGCCGGGCGAGTTCGCCTCCGGTGCGTGCCGCCGGCGGCGCAGCCTGTGGCGGATGGGAACCACGGGCACGGTGGCGCTCGAGATCGCCCTCAACGAGACCATCGAGCAGCGCGTGCTCGATCTCGACGTGCGGGCGGTCGAGTTCAGGTGGCGTCGGGAAGAGGCCCTCGCGCGCATCTCGGACGACGAACTTACGCCGCCCCACCTGCGGGCGGCCCACCTCCGCCGCGTGCCGGTGCGCCTGCCTTCACCCGAGCCCCCGGGCGTGCTCGACGGCCCGGACTGAGGTCAGCGTTCGAGCAGGCCCTCGAGGGGTTCCTCGCGAGCGCCGTTCTCGTCGCAGACGGCAAACGCCTTCTCTCCGTCGCCCCACAGCGCCACGCCGGCGTAGTCTCCGGCCTTGTTCAAGATGAAGAAGCGCACGTCGAAGGCCGGTTCCCCGTCGTCGTCTTGGAGACGAGGCTCGACCGTGTTGCGACGGATGCGCTCGAGGACCGCCATGCCGGCGTCTTTCGGGTGCAAGCCCTGTCGCAGATACTCGACGATCATGAACGACGAGAGGTTGTAGAGATTGGCCTCGCCGCGTCCTGTGGAGCCAGCGGCACCCACATCGTTGTCGACGTAGAGTCCGGCCCCGAGGATCGGGGAGTCGCCGATGCGACCGGGAATCTTCCAGGCGAGCCCGCTCGTGGTGGTGACGCCGCAGATGTCGCCCTCTGGACCGACCCCGTTGCAGTTGATCGTGCCCCAGAATGAGTGCTCCGGGATCAACCCTTCACGCACCATGTCGAGCCCCGCTCGATACCAGGCGTCTGATCTCTGGCGCAACGCTGCGGGGGTCATGGCCTGGTCGCCCCCGCCACCGCTGCGTCGGATCCTGCCGATGAGATCGGGATCGGTCTCGCCTCCCCGCTCCCCCTGCCCCTGCAGGCGGGCCTCGGGGTCGAGCCAGTGACCGGGATCGACCCGGCGGCGCCAGTTCAACCAGAGCTCACGCGAACGCGGGGTGTTGAGATCGCCCTCGATCTCGAACCCCAGGGCCCGGGCGAATTCGCGCGCGCCCTCGCCGGCGATCAGGTGGTGATCCGTGAGTTCGGCAACCGCCCGGGCCACCTGGGATGGGGTGCGGATGCCTTCGATTCCTGCGACACCGCCGGCCCACCTCCGCGGGCCGTGCATACAGCAGGAATCGAGTTGGACGATGCCGTCGGCGTTGGGCAATCCACCGTAGCCGATGCCGGTCTCTTCCGGGTCGAGTTCGGGAATGTTCACTCCTGCGATCAGCGCGTCGAGCACGTCCTCGCCCTCGACGATGCCCCGAAACGCCCGCTCCACGGCATTTTCGCTACCGCCGTTGCGATACCTCATTCCACTCACGTCGGAGACGACGCGCGGCCGGACGGCGCTGCGCACCAGGATCTCCGGTCCACGGGCGGCGACCAGGGGTGTCGATGAAGTGGCCACCGCGCCGGCTGCTGCCGCGGCGGTGCGGACGAAATCGCGTCGCTTCATATCCAATCACGGGTCGAGGGTGAGGCGTAGGTACTCGCTCGGTGCCTCGAAGAGGGGGGACCCTTCGAGGAACCGCAAGCGGCTACCCCCGCAACGCGGTGGCTCGAGCCCAGACGGCGTTGCACATCGGCTCGGTCGGTGACGCCACCCGCCCCTGGAGCGCCTCGCGCGCAGCCTCCAGCGAGAAACGGCTCAACACCCCGCTCCCCCGAACGGAAGGCCGTCGACCTCGCGCAGGTGGTCGAGGCGAATGTCGGTGCCGTCTTCGAGGCGGAGATACTCTGCCCCGTCGCGGCTGTAGACGTCGACCAGGACCGAAGACACCCGCTGGCTGCCATCCCCGTGGTCGTACACCACGTCGACGGGGCGCTTGCGCAGCACCCGCAACTGCAGCTCGTCGTGCAGCCCACAATCGATCGGCAGGTACCCGCTCATAGGGGTCGCAGGGCCTCCCGTCCCAGTGCGTTGGCGATCTCGATGGTACGCGCGAGGTGCGCTCGCAGATCGTCAGGACTCACCGAGGGCTCTGCCACCACCCGGGTTCGGCATCGCACGCCGTCGACTTGCCCCTCGGCCGAGACCGAGATCGCAAGGGCGTCGGGTCCGGCGGGGTCGACGTGGATGAACCGATCGAGGCCGTCATGAAACCACTCGAAGACGCGGTCCGGGGTCGATCCCCGATTGCGATGCAGGTCCATGCCATTGGCCAGAGCGAAGATGTTGAGATCGGAATCCAGGGCCACGAGTAGATTCTCGTCGCCACCGGGCACTTCTCTGTCTTGCGGGTCCTGTGACATGCGGCCTCCTGAGCGGACCGACGTGGGCGATCCTCGAGTGGCCCCCTGTCTCGAGGGGCCTCCCTGTCTTGGACGCGCTGGGGACTGCGAAGGTTTCCGTCGCCCTCAGGCCGGGCGCTGTCGATCCAGGCCGTCCACCAAAGATCTCGAAGCATGGTCGCACCCGCCGCCAGGCGCGCGACGGTGAAGTCGACATGCGTCTGTGGAGCGGGACCGGCAGCCTCGAATCGGTGTTGGCCCTCGAGCGCGTAGAGGGTGGGGACTTCCCTGTGGGTGGCGGCCAGGTAGCCGTGTACCGCGGCGCGGACCGCATCGGGATCGCCCAACCGGTGCGCGGCTTCCGGCACGGCTCGCAGCACCTGGACTTGCTCGACCTGGGCCCGCACGAACTCGGTCTCGAAGCGAGCGTGGAAGTCACGGTCGGTGGTGAAGCCTTCGGGGTTGGGAGCCGTCTGGGCGCTGGATGCGTTCCAGCCGTTGAAGTGGATCGTCGTATGTTGGGGCTGAGAGCCGTCGGTCACGTAGTGCGCGAGCAGGCCGGCGTCGTCGAGGACGCGCGCCTCGATCCACGGTCGCTCCTGTTCGGTTGCGCTTCTCCAGGCGCGAAAGCCGAGCAGAAGGCGCTCGTAGAGTTCTTCGATCCGGTACGGAAGAAAGCCCACGTCTCGTTCCGGCCGCGAGATGTTCGCCGCGTGGAGGGCCGCCAGGAACCTCCACCGGTCTCGGGCGGCGAGGGCGCCACGGGGCACGTTCTCGAGATCGATGTAGTGATCGTAGGCGCCGGCTTCGTTCAGTGCGCGGAATTCGCCGCCCCGCCATCGGTCGGGTTCGACCCCGATCCAGGCCAGCTGATCGGTCGAGTTCCGAAAGAATGCGGGCACGTCGACGGGCAGACGCTCGACGGCAGCCGCCGTCGTGATCATGTGCCCCTTTGCTCCCCACGGCGCGGGAGGGTGTGCGGTAGGTACCGCGCCGACGGCGGAGAGGACGAGGACGAGCACAACCTGTGGCGACGTCGGCATCGGGTCCGGGTGGGTGCGAAGGGGACGGGTCGGCGTGGCACGACGAAGTGGCACGACGAAACCATTCGGGGTGCTCACGCGTCCAACTATAGGTAGGCCGGGATGGGGGTGGCGTACAAGCGGGGGTGGGTTGCCGGGCACACAGCAGGGGATTGGGATCGATGACGACACTGCTCTTCGTACTGCTGGGACTCAACATGGTCGCGCTGGCCGTGGTATGGGTGCTCTATCGCAAAGCCAGAAAGGCGCAGAAGCGCCGCCGCATCGAGGCCCCCAATTCCCAGTACAAGTCGCAATACGTTCTGGATCTCGAGGCGAAGGACCGCTGGGAGGCCGTCGACCTCTCGCTCGTCCACGAGGTCAATCGTGAAGAGATGGTACGGGTGCTCGCGAGGCTGAGAGACACCAACGTGCGCGCGCTGAACGCCCAGGATCGTGCCTTTCTCGACCGCATGGTCGAGGCCGAACAACGCGTGCGGCGAACCGCCCGCCGGCGCCTTCGTCAAGACGAGTCCGGGCCGGGGCGCCCGGCTGCCGGCACCTCTTGAGAGCGTCGCTGCTCCGTCCGTGCCACCACCGCCACGACCACGAGCACGGCGTACACGACGAGTGACGGCGGGGCGCGGAGCGTGAGGTCTTCAGGCAGATTCGCCCAGGGGTCGAGCGGCCGCAGTCCGGGCGGGACGAGGGTCGCGTTGAGGGCGGCGAGCAGGACGGCCTGAGCGAACACCACCACCAACCCCAGCGCCGCATGCAGCGTGATCGGGCGCAAGATCTCGTCGCGCCCGATCGGCCACCACCCGGTAGCCACCCAGGCCACCAGCGCCGCCAGTAGCCACGGAAAGGCACGCACCAGCTGCGTGGTGATCGACGCACCCAGCGGCACCGCCTCGCCGAAGATCCCGCCCAGCTGGTGCAGTCGCCAACCGGCGACCAATCCCGTGAGGATCCAGGCGATCATGAGTCCGACGAGGGCTCGTCTGCGGTTCATGGACTTCTCCGGCCGTCGGGATCGTTGGCCCAAGTATAACGCGAAGGGGGTGCTCGCCCTGCCCGGACCCGACCCCTACCTTGGGCGGCCATGAACAAACACCTCATGCTCCTGGGCCTGTTCCTCGGGCTCGCTGTCGGCCTCGCGGCGTCCCTGACCGGGTCGCCGTTCTTCCATGGGCTCGCGGCGGGCTCGGCACCTTTCGGCGACCTCTTCATCCGCGCCATCCAGATGGTGGTGATCCCCCTGGTCATGGCCATCGTGTTCGCGGGGGTCGCGCGACTCGGCGACACGCGGACTCTGGGGCGCATGGGGGGATCGGCACTCGGCTTCATCGTGCTCACCACCCTGCCGGCGGTCGTCCTGGGAATGGTCGCCATGCACGTCGCGCTCGGGTTCGTGCCGCCGGTAGCCATCCCCGAAGGTCTGAGCGACGCGCCCCTCGCCGAGCTTCCGAGTCTGGTCGACTTCGTGGTCGGGCTCGTGCCGCGCAACCCCTTCGAGGCGGCGGCCGAGGGACGCCTGCTGCCCTTGCTCGTCTTCGCGGTGCTGTTCGGTGCGGCGGCGGGCACGCTTCCGGATGACGAGCGAGGGCAGCTGGTCGGCATCGCCGACACCGTCTCGGCGGCGTTCATCAAGCTCGTGCAGTGGGTGTTGTGGACGGCACCGGTGGGCGTGTTCGGACTGGCCGCCCCGGCGACGGCTCAGATGGGGCTCGCCCTGCTGCAGTCGCTCGCCGTCTTCATCGTGACCGTGATCGTGGCGCTCTTCGTGTTCATGGCGGTGATCTATCTGCCCGCCGTGGCCCTCGTCGGGGGTGTCGGCCCGCGGCGTTTCATCGCTGGCACGCTGGCCAGCTATACGGTGGGCTTCACCACCACCAGCAGTGTGGCCACGCTGCCGGTTCTGCTGCGGGACGCGCCGACCCTCGGTGTGTCGCGGCGGGTGTCCGACCTCGTGCTCCCGCTCGCGGCTTCGTTGAACCGCGCGGGCAGCGGTCTCTTTCAGGGTGCGGCGGTCGTGTTCCTCGCCTGGCTGTACGCGATTCCTGTCGCACCCGGCGCTTGGGTCGGCGCGGCCCTGGCCTGCTTCTTCGCCGCGTCGACGGTCGCTCCCGTGCCCAGTGCGTCGATCATGACCCTGGCTCCGGCGCTCAGCGCCGTGGGTGTGCCGTTCGCTGGCCTCGGGATCCTCCTGGGGGTCGATCGCATTCCCGACATGTTCCGGAGCGGCACCAATCAGGCCGGTCACATGGCGGTCGCCATCGTCGCCGAAGCGGTGGCCGGCTCCGATGACCCCGCGCCGGAGGGTTCGGTGAAGCCGCAGGGGTGACGGACATGGGTTGCATCGACGAGGAGGCCCGCCATTGACGAGGCAGGGTCGGGAGTGGATCGTCGACGGGCCGGGCACCTCGAGGAATGCGCCACCGTGGCGCATGCCGGACTCAAGCAGGAGGAATCGTGATGACGGCAGGGTGGAGCGTGAAGGCGAGAGGGGTGCGGGCCGTTGCGGTGATGCTGGTGGCGATGGGTGGGTGCGCCCCGGCTGCGGCCCAGGCCCCGCTCGATGGCACCGAGGTGGCCGTCGTCTGGCTCGTGCGTCATGCCGAGCGCGCGGACGATGGGGCGGAGGCACAGGCCGATCCCGAGTTGTCGCGCATCGGGCAGGAGCGTGCCATCGCATTGGCGCGTCTGCTGGGTGACGCGGAGATCACGGCCATCTACTCGACGCCCTTCCAGAGGACCCGACAGACGGCGGCACCGCTCGCCGCCGCACTTGGCCTTGCGGTCGACGAGTACGATCCACGGGATGACGACGCCATGGCCCGGTTCCTGGAGCGGATCCGGTCTCCCGGACGCTACCTCGTGGTGGGTCACTCCAACACGACCCCGTCTCTCGTCACTCAGCTCGGTGGCGATGCGGTCTCGCCCATCGACGAGATGGAGTACGACCGGATCTACGTGGTGACGATCGGGCCGGACGGCTCGGTCAGCTCCTCATTGCTGCGCTTCGGGGCGCCGTCTCCCGGGGGCTGACGCCCGCCATGGCTGCGGCCCACGCTCTCAGGCGGTCGCCTCCAGCCACGCCGCCAGGTCGGTCAACTCCTGCGGGCTGATCTGGTGGCCCATCGGGTAGTCGTGGGCGGTCAGGTGGGCTCCGAGGGCGAGGAGCGTCTCACGACCCCTCACACCAAGCCGATGGGGGATCGCCGGATCGCGTGTACCGTGCCCCCAGAAGAGAGGGACTCCCTCGAGGGCCGAGGCCGAGACCGGCACGGTCTCGGGCGCGTCGACCAGAAAGCCCGACAGCATCACGACGCCCCCCACCGCGCCCGGTCGAGTCAGGGCGTAGGCCATCGAGGTCGTACCGCCCTGGCTGAATCCGCCGAGGACGATCCGGCCAGGCGAGAACCCGAGGTGCTGCGGCAGCTCGTTCAGGAATTCGTCGAGGGCGGCGAGCGAGTACGCCAACGTCTCCGGGACGACCCGATCCTCGGCGACGTACCGGTACCATGCCCACCCGGGACCGTATCCCCAGGGTCCTCCGGCGTGTGGAGCTTCTGGTGTGACCAGCACGGTTCCTGCCGGGAGCGCCGGATACAGCCCCGTCAGGTCGTGCCGATCGGCGCCTCGCCCATGCAGGAGTACCAGGACCGAGGCACCCTCCGCCGCCGCATCGGCTCCCGCGACCTCGTATCGCAACGGTTCGTTCGCGCTCATGCCTCGTCGTCCTGTGAAGGGGCGAGGGGAAGCTCCGTGAGCTTGTGCTCGATGCTCGCCCGCTCGGCTTCGAGCCAGGGCGGCAACTTCAACTCGCGACCCAGAAGCTCGGCCGGTTCGTCGAGGGTGAACCCCGGTCCATCGGTTGCGATCTCGAGGAGCATCCCGTCGGGAGCCCTGAAGTAGATGCTCTGGAAGTAGGAGCGCTCCTGCACGGGGGTGACGTCGATGTCGAGGGTCCGCAGATGGTCCAGCCAGGCCAGTTGCTCCTCGGCGTCCCGCGCCCGAAAGGCGACGTGGTGGGTCTGGCCGGCTCCGGAGCGGGCGCGGTAGTCCGATCCGGGCCACCCGAACAGGGTCCAGGCCGACATCGGCGACACCACCGCATCTTCGTAGTGCGCCCAGAACCAATGCTCGCTCTTGGCGTCATCCTGGTTGAGGGTGCGTTTCACCAGCTTCAATCCGAGTGCCTCCGTGTAGAAGGCGTGCGCCCGGTCGAGGTCGTCGGTGATCCCTGTGATGTGGTGGATCCCGGACAGCTCCATGTCGGGGGTGACGATCGGTACGGGCTCGGGCCAGTTGGCATCCTTGATCGCCCCGTGGTCGCGTCCCTCGGGGAGGCGCTCGACCGGCGGGATGACCAGCGATTCGCCGAGGGCTTCGGCAGGCTCGTCGATGGTGTACCCGGGCCCGTGGGTCGCGATCTCGAGGACCTGTCCATCCGGGTCGGCAAAATAGATCGAGCGGAAGTAGCCCCGGTCGAGCGGACCGTTGACGGAAAGACCGGCATCGGAGAGACGGCGCTTCCACTTCAGCTGAGCTTCAGGGGTGGCCACGCCGAGGGCCAGGTGGTGCACTCCCCCGACGCCCCAGTGTCCGCGCCGACTCTGCGGCCACTCGAAAAACGTGAGGATCGTGCCCGGTGCTCCGACGCCCCGGCCGAAGTAGAGATGGTAGGCGCTCGGATCATCGAAGTTGACGGTCTTCTTGACGAAGTCCATGCCCAGCAGATCCCGATAGAAGCGCAGGGTTCGAGGGGCGTCGGTGCACACCATCGTGATGTGATGGAAGCCCAGGGTAGCGAGTTGATTCATCGGATCGCAGGGGAGGGAAGGGACGGTAGGCCGAATCTCGCTGATCCGGTGGCGCCGACCGCGCGCAGAAGGACCGGGCGAGGCTGAAGCATGGACGTCCGGAGGGGAACGAGGCAAGGCGCTTTGCTGGCGCGCCTCGGGGCGCTCGGCGTATTCTGGCCTTTCGTGGCAGCTTCCGGACCTCTCGCTCCCGTCGTCTGGTGACCACCCGGTCCTACCGAGCACTCGCACTCCCGGCCCTCGGGTATCTGATCGCCTATCTGGTTCTGGGTGTGCTCACCCTCGAGCCGGAGTGGGTCGGTCTCGACCTCGATCTGCGCCAGGTCGTGTGGTTGTCGAGCGGCGTCGGTATCGCGGCTGTTCTGCGACTCGGCGTGCGGGTATGGCCGGCCATCTTCGTGGCCGAGGTGCTGGTCACTCTGCTCACCGGGGGAGGGCCGTTCCACGCCATGGGGACGGGCGCGGCCAACGCCCTCGAGGCTGTGGTGGCGGGCCTGCTCCTTCGTCGCGTCGGGGTCGACGAGAACCTGCGCAGCGGAGCCGATATCGCGGCACTCGTGGTCCTCGCGGCCGGAGTCGCCGGTTTGCTGGGTGCCGGGGTGGCCACTCTGTCGCTGGTCAGCTTTGCGGGCGTGCCCTGGTCGCGGTTCGGGTCGATCATGACGCTGTGGTGGTTGACCCACGCCAACGGCATGGTGTTGCTCGCACCCCTGATCCTGGCCTTTCGGGAGCCTCGCTTCTGGACGGTGCCTCGGGTGATCGAGGCCTGTTTCGTCATGCTCTCGGTGACGGTCCTGGGATTGCTGGTCTTCTGGGCATACGACCCGACCGCGCCGGGCCGCCACCTGCTCTATGCGCCATTCCCGCTCCTGATCTGGGCGGGAATCCGGTTCGGTGTCCCCGGAGCCGCGACCGGCAACCTCGTGCTCTCGGCGGTGGCGATGGGTGCGACGGCCCTCCACATCGGGCCCTTCGCCGCACCCGCTCTCTCGACCAACGAGCGTCTCTTCCAGCTCTGGGTCTTCGTGGCCGTCAACGCGATCACCGCCCTGGTCGTGGCCGGGGTCGTCGAAGACCGCAAGCGGAGTGCGCAGGACCTCGTCCGTACCCAGGAGCGCCTGCGGTCGGTACTCGAGGCGACGGCCGACGGGATCATCGCCGCCGACACCCAGGGTGACGTCTCGTTCGTCAACCAACGTTTCGTCGGGCTATGGGACCCCGAATCCGGTACCGAACCACCGGTGTCGCTCAGATACGATGACCCGCGGGTGGCGAGCCTGCTCGAGGTCGACGGTGAGCCCCTCTCGGAGCTTCTCGAATCCGAGGAGGAGCTGCTCGACGAGGTGGACCTCCACGACGGACGGACCTTCGAACGGTTCGGGGCCCCCCTCCGTCGAGCGGGGGCGGTGTCCGGTCGGATCTGGGCGTTCCGTGATCTGACGGAACGTCGGCGACTCGAAGAACAGGTACAACAAACCCGCCAGCTCGAGAGTCTCGGGCTGCTCGCTGGAGGAATCGCCCACGACTTCAACAACCTGCTCGTGGCGATCATGGGCAACGCCGATCTCGCGGAGACGGCACTGCAGCCTTCACATCCGGCCCGGGACCATGTCGACGAGGTGCTGCGGGCCTCCCAGCGGGCGGCCGATCTATGCCAGCAGATGCTCGCCTACGCTGGAAAGGGCCGCGCCACGGCGGGTCCGGTCGACCTCAACGAGGTGGTTGCCGAGATGGTCGAACTCATGGGGGTGGCACTGGCGCCCGAAATCACCCTGACGCTCGAGCTCGCTCCTTCCCTACCCCCGGTAGATGGTGACGTGGTCCAGATTCGGCAGGTGGTGCTCAACCTCCTGACCAACGCAGCCGACGCGCTGGGCGCCACGCCAGGACGGATCGAGGTCTCGACCTTCGAAGCCGGAGAGCCCCCCACCGATTTGCCCGGGGAGAC
The DNA here is from genome assembly GCA_964521385.1 of uncultured Gemmatimonadaceae bacterium. GTDB lineage: Bacteria > Gemmatimonadota > Gemmatimonadetes > Longimicrobiales > Gaopeijiaceae > Gaopeijia. Next base: position 201,796 of record CAZFRU010000002.1, read on the forward strand.
CGACGCGGTGGTCGACGCTCGGCGTGGTCCGGGTCCGTGGGTGGGGCTCCGGCTCTCCGACACCGGTTCGGGAATGGACGAGGCCACCCGGCAGCGCATCTTCGATCCGTTCTTCAGCACCAAGGCCCGCGGACGGGGGTTGGGTCTGGCGGCCGTGCTCGGCATCGTGCGGGGTCACCAGGGGGCCCTCGGTCTGGAGACGATGCCCGGCCGGGGCACGACGGTCCGATTGCTCTTCCCACAGTTGCCCCACAGCGCCCGACCTTCCCCGGTCGCGAACCAGGCGGAGGCCGATCTGCCCACCTCGCTGCGGGGACGAGTTCTGGTGGTCGACGACGAAGAGACGGTCCGCGAGGTGGCGGTCACCATGCTCGAGGTGCTCGGCCTCGAAACGGTCGAGGCGCGTGACGGCGTCGAGGCGATGGACCGATACCGGGAAGATCCGGAGGGCATCGATCTGGTTCTGCTCGACCTGACCATGCCACGAATGGGTGGTGCCGACGCGGCCCTCGCCCTGCGTGCCCTCGACCCGGGTCTGCCCATCATCCTGTCGACGGGGTATCTGGATGCGCCCGAGGTGCTGGCTGGACGCTCGGACCTTCCGCTGCTCAAGAAGCCCTATCGTCGAGATCAGCTCTATCGCTACGTACGGGAGCTGCTTGCGCCATGACGAGTTCGATCTACACCTGCCTCGGCGGCCTACGACGAGCCGCTGCTCTTCCGCTCGCTCTCGGCGCGACGCTTGCGTGTGCCCCCGATGCCACCCGATCGGCGCCCGACGAGCGGCCCCCGCTCGCCGGTGAGGCCGAGTCGCTCGACGGCATGGTGGTGAGCGGGTCGTCCCTTGCGACCGAGGCTGGGGCGTCCGTGCTCGCGGCTGGGGGGAATGCTGCCGACGCGGCCGTCGCCGCCGCGCTGGTGCTCGCGGTGACCGAGCCCTCGCAGTCGGGGCTGGGGGGGCGGACGCAGGTGGTGTTCCGGACCGGTACCGGCGAGGTCGGTGGGATCGATGCGACCTCGGTGGTGCCTGCGTCGTATGACCCCGCTTCGGCACCCGAGGGAGAGCTGGGCCACAGCGCTGTGGGAGTTCCGGGAACCGTGGCCGGCCTGGGGCGCCTGCATGGTGAGCATGGGATCCTGCCCTGGGTCGATGTGGTTGCGCCTGCCCTCACTCTGGCTCGCGACGGGTTCGATCTTCCCGCGGGCGAAGCGGCCCGCTGGTCGGATCAGGCCGCGGGGCTCGTCGGACATCCGTCGCTCGCCCGCCTGTTTCTCGATCAGGACGGCCGTGCGCTCCCGCCGGGCGCACGCGTGCTGCAGCCGGCGCTGGCCCGGGTTCTGGCCGCGTTGGCTGAAGGGGGGGGCGACGCCTTCTATCGTGGTTGGATCGCCGATTCGATCGCAGCCGATATGAGTCGGAATGGAGGGTACGTGACCCGCGCCGACCTCCGCCGCTACCAGGCGCTCGACGCGGTGGTCGCACGCGGTCGGTACGGCGATCTCGACCTGGTGGCGACCTGGCTGCCCGCCGGAGGCGCCACCAGCATCGAGGCGCTGCAGATATTGGCCGCCGCGAACATCTCGCCGACCGACGGAGACGACGTCTGGGGGCCGGCGCTCGCCGAGGCCCTCGCCCGCGCCTTTGCGGATCGTGACTCGGCCCGACATCTGGCTCCCGCCCAGGCGGTGGCCTGGATTACGGCCGATACCCTCGCCGCCCGCCACGCCGTCACGCTGTCCGAGCGAGCGATTCTACGGCCGGACTCCGGAGGAGAGGGGGTGCGCGGCGCTCGGGAGCCGGACCACACGAGCCACATCGCGGTCGTGGACCGTTCCGGATTCATCGTCGCGCTGACGCAGTCGCTCGGCCCGTCGTTCGGTGCCCAGGTCGCCGCGCCCGCACTGGGGTTCGTCTACGCGTCCACGATGGGTGGGTACCTTGCCGAGGGCGGGCCGGGCACTCGGGCCTGGTCGAGCCAGTCGCCGCTCATCGCCATGCGCCGAGGCGCGCCCGTACTCTCCCTCGGGGGTGGGGGAGGTCGTCGGATCATCTCGGCCGTGGTGGCGACCGTGGCTGGGGTGGCCGCGGGCATGCCGCTGCGAGAGGCGCTGACCGCGCCCCGCCTTCACCCGACCGACGGTACGGTCCTGCTCGACGGCAGCTGGGACCCGGCCGTCGCTCCCGCCCTGACCGAGCGCGGGTGGACGGTCGAGATCAGAGAGCGCGCCTACTTTGCGCGGCTCAACGCCATCTCGCGAGCGTCTGCCGGTGGTTGGGTCGGCGTGGCCGATCCCGTCTGGGCGGGCGGCGCCGCTTCGGGTCCGGCCATGACCGGCTCCGAGACGCCGATCCTGCGGCGGTGAGCCGCCTGGGCCCGATCACCCGACCCGGGCCAGGAGCCGTTCCCGGGTGGCACGGAGCCCCTCGCTGCCGAGGCGCGCAGCATGCGCGAACACCGGCCGGCCATCCGGCCCCTTGCCGCACAGGCGGGTGAGGGCATCTTGTCGCCATGACGACCTCCGATGCGATCCGACGTGCCGGCCTTCTCCTTTCGGTGGGGGTTCGCGGCGCCCACGCAGGTGACCCCGACCTCGAGGCCGACCTCGAGCTGTGTGCAGCGGTCGGGGTGGGGAGCGTGGTCCTCTTCGATGTCGACGTCGCCCGCTACCGGGGTCTCATCGCCGAGGGCGTGGAGGATGCCGAGGCCCGTTGTGCGGCCGAACGAAATGTGGTTTCTCCGGCGCAGGTCCAGCGCCTCCGCGCCCACCTGCGCC
>CAZFRU010000003.1:0-180179 GCA_964521385.1 uncultured Gemmatimonadaceae bacterium
GGAGCCTTGCCCGTACCTGGCTGGCCGTGAGACCAGGCGATTGTGAACGGAGGAGCGCGGCGACGCCCGCCACGGCCGCAGTAGCGGCCGATGTGCCCCCGGTGAGTTGCACGGGGTCGGACGCGGACCACACACAGAGCGTGATACCACTGCAGAGGGGCTTGAGTGTCCATCCACCGGAGTAGCCGACGGCTTCCATGTACTGGAGGTTGAAGGTGTATTCGAGTATGGAGTCGGTCCTTGCTCCCCCGATACCCATTACCGCGGGATGACTCACGTACCCGTCCTTGGCGTCGGAGTCGTTTCCAAGGCCGGCGAGAATCAGAATATCATCCGCATAGGCATAGAACAGCGCGGCGCTACGAGAAATGCCCGGATCGCCGGTGAAGCTCATCGAGATAACATCGAGGTCTACAGCCATCGCCCAATCGAACGCTTTCACGAAGTCATCATCCTCAATGCAGAACACTGAATCCCCGCCCCCGATCGGGGGCGGAAGGCCGCAGGACAACCCGAGCCGGTCTGCGTTGAAGGCTATCTTGACGCTGTAGATTTCGGCCAACGGGGAGACTCCAACCCGATCGAGGCTATTGTCGTTGGCTCCGACGATACCGACCATCTGCGTTCCGTGGCCGTTGTCGTCGTTCGCCAAGCAGAGACCCAGCGCCTGCTCGACTACATTGCAGTCCCCGCCGTCGTCGACGAACCCGAGGGCGGCGACCCCGTAGGACCCAAGATTAAGTGCATCTCGATGCCATTGTCCGTTCGTCGTGTTGCCGACAAGGCCGCTGTCAAACACCCCGACCGACGCACCGGTACCTCGGGAGTAGTCCCAAGCGCCATTCACGTGATGGTACGTATGTCGGGCATCGGTGATATTTGAGCCCAGTGGGTCCGCGATGCCCCCGGCCCTGCGTGATTGGTTGACCTCCATCCAGTCCACGAAGGGCTCGAGCAGTAGCGCGCTCGCCACGACCGCCGCCCTTTGACGAGGAAGCCGAACCACGACGAAGGGCATTTCCTGTCCCACCGCGACTACCGTACCCCCTAGCGCGGCGATCCGCTCAACCGCTGCCTGACGGGACTCGCCAGAGCTGAGAGTCCGGACCACCGAGCCGCGAGCGTCCCTCCCAGCGCGCGCCTCGGGAACTGCGATGACGGATTCCGCGCGGCTAAACGCAGAAAGCCGCGGCGGAGCGAGATCCGTCGGCTTCGTCCAGAGAATCACCTCGGTCAAACCCCCGAGGCGCTCCATCTCCCGAGCGAAAACCGCTCCGTCGTGCGTCAGGACAAAGTCTTCGGTCGCTACCTCACCGTTCGCCGGCGCTCTCGGCGAGTGGGTATCCTCCACCGGCGAAACGAAGTCGGAGCACGCGATGGAGAAGAGGGTGGTCGCGATTGCGAGTCGCTTGAGCATCATCCTCTTCTCCATCATGATTCCTCTCTCAGGTTCCAAATGACGTGGAAGTACGAATACGCTAACGTGGGAAGATCAGGACTGCCGTGGGGAGTTCTCCCATGTGCCGGTCCGACATTGTACTCCCGAAGAAGTATGGATGGGCGCATTGCCCGGGGTGAACCCTCGCGACAGGAGATCCTAACCCGGCTTCACAGGGGTGAACCGTCAATTCCTCCGGCGGGATGTCCACCTGCACAAGAACACGTCACCCTCGCGGCGCACCGGAAACCCGACAAATCCGGATCGGCAAACTTGTCGGGTCAACCTTCCGGCGCTCAGCGCCGGAAATCCTCCCTCAGTTTCTCGCGGCTCGGGCTGTAGTCGACTTTCCGGCACATACCGCCGGAAACGCGCACGCAGCCAGAAAACACACCGGGATTGTCGCGTTTCCGGCAAGCTGGTGCTGTTACGTTTCGACGGGACCATCCTCGAGGGGACCATCCTCGAGGAGACCATCCTCGACGGGGCCATCCTGGTGGCATCCGTTCCCGAGGGGGCCATCTCGGCAGCACCCCTCTCGGCAGCACCGTCTCGGCAGAACCATCTCTGCAGAACCCCTCTCGACAGAACCGTGGTGCTTGCGACCAAGCTGGCGAAGGGACTCGAACCCCCAACCTGCTGATTACAAATCAGCTGCTCTACCAGTTGAGCTACGCCAGCGCTCTCCGAAACTAGCGTCCAACCATGGCGGCTTCCAGCGTCCCGCTTCGCCCGCACACGGCAGCCCCCAGCGTCCCGTTTCGCCCGCACACGGCAGCTTCCAGCGTCCCGCTTCGTTCCTGACTGCGCAGCAAGATCGACCGGGCCCTCGTCCGACGGTCGGGCTCGTCCCCCGGCCCGCGCCGGGGTCGCTGCGGCTCAGCCCCCTACCCGCAAGGCCTCCACGAAGAGGATCTCGTCGAAGGTCCGACCCAGCGTGGAGCTGACGAAGTTCTGCATCACCGACCCCGTCGTCCACGACGCCACATCGCCTTCGGCAATCTCGAGGGCCTCCCCCGCGATCCAGCGCTCGTCGCCGTCGACCTCGACCCGCAGATAGACGTAGCCGGGGGCCTGGGCCACCTCGAGTACGGTGCCGCTCGTCCACGTCGCACCGGCGGCCGTGCCGGCGACCGCATCGGCAGCGGCATTGGCAGCGGGAGTCGCAAAGGCGTTGACGAAGAGGATCGTCTCGAAGGTGCGATCGAGCGAGGCGGCGTGGAAGTTCTGCATGCCCATGGCGCCGGCCAGCGAGATGTCGTCGCCCACTGCGAGCGCGGTCACGGGCCCCGCGACCCATACCTCGGTGCCGTCGACCGCGACCCGCGCGTAGGTGTACCCACCCGACGCCATGGTCTCGAGCACGGGGGTGGTCGGTCCGCTGACGACGCCGGCCGAGGCGGCCGACTGCGGGAGCGGAGGATGCCCTTCGGGAAGCTGCAGCGGGTCGGCCGTCGGGGGCAGGGGGCCGGGAACCGGAGTCCGATCCGGGGACAGCAGGAAGAGCCCGACGGCCACCACCACAGCAAGGCCGAGCAGGAGGTTGATGCGGTTGTTCATGGTCGATCCGGGAACCGGATGGAAAGGAGGAGGACCCCAACACGCTGGAGCAGCGCGTGCGCCCGAGCAAGGGGGAGCGCTCGGCCGACGCCCGATCCGAAAAAGAACGTGCGCTCGCTTGCCAACGGCCTCGGCGCCTCGACAGGTTGCGTCTTCCTTCACCCGATCCCCGCACCCGGAAGACCTCATGCCGACCCGCCTGGAATGGCGCTATCACCGCCCTGGCTGAACCAGTTGTACCCGCACTCGGGAGTTTCTCGAGCAGAACAACATCGAAGACGACGTGGTGCAGAACGCGAGCCGTGAGCCCATCGTCGGTCGCGCGGCGCTCGACGTGCTGGAAGGAGTGACAGACCTGTATGTCGCCAAGGGAAGCAAGACCGTGCACATCGACCTCGCCGGCGCGCGCCCATCCGACGACGAGCTCCTGGCGTTGCTGCTGGGTCGCTCCGGCAATCTACGCGCACCGGCGCTGCGCGTGGGTCCGACGCTGATCGTCGGGTACAACGGTGAGATCCTGGCCGAGCACCTCACCCCCACATCCTGATCCCGACACACCGCATCCGGAAGTCCCGATGACCCGTGTTCCACCGTCGCGTCCCCTCGTTGCCGCCCTTCTGCTCTCGATCACCACGGGCGTCGCGCCCGCAGCGGCGCAGAGTGCCACCCCGTTCGACCGGGCCGTGGCAGGCCTCGCACTGCGGGGCATCGGACCGGCCCTGATGGGCGGTCGCATCGCCGATATCGCGGTGCACCCCTCCGACTCGCGCAGCTGGTTCGTGGCCGTGGGGTCCGGGGGCCTGTGGAAGACAACCAACGCCGGCGTGACCTGGACGCCGTTCTTCGATGACCAGGCGTCGTATTCCATCGGGGTGGTGACGCTCGATCCCACCAACCCCAATGTGGTCTGGGTGGGGACCGGTGAGAATGTGAGCGGGCGACATGTGGGATGGGGCGACGGCGTTTATGTGAGCCGTGACGCCGGGGGCTCGTGGACCCGTGCGGGGCTGCCCCGCTCCGAGCACATCGGCAGGATCCTGGTGGATCCGCGCGATGGCGATGTGGTGTTGGTGGCGGCCGAGGGCCCGCTCTGGTCGTCGGGTGGTGAGCGGGGTGTGTACAAGACCACCGACGGCGGCGCGACATGGACGGCCGTGCTGAGCATCGACGACGACACCGGGGTCACCGATCTCGAATTCGCGCCCGACGATCCGGACGTGGTCTATGCGGCCGCCTATCAGCGCCGACGCACCGTCGCCTCGTTCCTGGCCGGAGGTCCGCAGTCCGGCATCTACCGCTCGGACGACGGAGGCGACAGCTGGAGCCGGGTGAGCGCGGGCCTTCCGAGCGGTGACCTGGGTAAGATCGGTCTGGCCGTCACCGCAGCCGATCCGGATCGGGTCTACGCCACCATCGAGGCCGACGCCTCCGAGCGCGGCTTCTACCGCTCCGACGACCGCGGCCAGAGCTGGCGCCGCATGAACCCGTACATCTCGGGGGGCACGGGTCCCCACTACTACCAGGAGATCGAAGCCTCGCAGGTCGATCCCGATCGGGTCTACCAGATGGACGTCTTCATCCAGGTGACCCGCGACGGCGGTCACAGCTTCGACAACCTCGAGACCGGCCGGGCGAAACACAGCGACAATCATGCGCTGTGGATCGATCCCGATGACCCGAGACACATGCTCGCGGGCACCGACGGCGGACTCTATGAGACCTTCGACGAGGGGTTCACCTTTCGGCACTTTCCCAACCTGCCCATCTCGCAGTTCTACAAGGTGGCGCTCAGCCAGTCCGAGCCGTTCTACGAGATTCTGGGCGGCGCCCAGGATCTGGGCACCCTCCTCGGCCCGGCGCGCACGACCAACGGCGATGGCGTGCGGAACCGCGACTGGACCGTCCCCATGGGTGCCGACGGATACGGGGTGCAGATCGACCCCACCGACGCCAACACCCTCTACCTCATGACCCAGCAGGGCAACATCTCGCGCTACGATCGCCGCAGCGAAGAGGCGATCTCGATCCAACCACAGCCCGAACCGGGCGACGCTCCCGAGCGCTGGAATTGGGACTCGCCGATCCTGATCAGTCCCCACGACTCCGACCGCCTGTACTTTGCGTCGCAGCGCCTGTGGCGGTCCGATGATCGTGGAGATTCCTGGACCCCCGTCAGCGGCGACCTGACCACCAACACCAACCGCTACACCCTTCCCATCATGGGGCGCGTGCAGAGCATCGACGCGCTGTACGACAACGGGGCCATGTCGCGATACGCCACCAGCACGGCCATCAGCGAATCGCCTCTGGCCGAGGGGACGCTGTATGTGGGCACCGACGACGGACTCATCCATGCCACCACCGACGGGGGCGCGACCTGGACCCCCGCCGCGGCGCTCCCCGGGGTACCGGACGGCTCGTTCATCAACGATCTGGAGGCATCGCAGCACGACGCGGCGACGGTGTTTGCGGCTGCGGACGCCCACAAGACGGGTGATTTCACCCCCTATCTCTTCATGAGCACCGACCACGGCGCGACCTGGCGCTCGATCGCGGGCGACCTGCCCGAGGGCACCCTCGTCTGGGCGGTGGAGCAGGACCATGAGACTCCCCAACTGCTCTTTGCCGGCACCGAGTTCGGCCTGTATGTCTCCCCGGACCTGGGCCGCCATTGGGTGAGGCTTCCCGGCGCCCCCACGATCGCCTTCCGCGATCTCGAACTGCACCGCCGCGACGACGACGTGGTGGGGGCGACCTTTGGGCGCGGGTTCTACGTCCTGGACGACTACGGGCCGCTCCGCGAGATGGCGACCGGCGCCCTGGACGGCGGCACCACCCTGCTCGGCGTGCGCGATGCCTGGTGGTATCTGCCCAACGCGCCGATGCAGGCGCTGGGCCAGCCGAGTCAGGGCAGCGATTCGTTCACCGCCCCCAACCCCGACTTCGGAGCGACCTTCACCTATTTCGTCGACGATGTTCCCTCGACCGCCGCCGCCGTTCGACGCGCCAGCGAGCGCGAGCAGGCGGCCCGTGGAGCCGACGTGCCCTTTCCCGGATGGGAAACGCTGCGCGCCGAGGCGGCAGAGTCGGGTCCGCGGACCTTCCTGCAGGTGCGCGATGCCCAGGGCACACCGGTCCGCCGCATCGAGGGTCCAACCGGCAACGGACTTCATCGCGTGACCTGGGATCTGCGCCGCCCGCCCCCCGACCCGGTCGACCTGTCCACGCCGGGGTTCACCCCCCCCTGGGTCACGCCCGCAGAGGGTCCGCTGGCGCCCCCGGGCCGCTACAGCGTGGAGCTGGTGCGGGTGTCGAGCGCTGGAGTCTCGCAGCTGGGTGAGGCCCGCAGCTTCGAGGTGCGGCCGGTCCCCACCGCGCCCGCCGGGACCGATTTCGTGGTGGTGGCAGAGTTTCAGGCACGCGCCGGCGAGTTGCGGCGTCGCATCGCCGGCGCGGGTCAGGAGATCGGGCGGGTACGCGAGCGCCTGCGCCACATGCGCGCCGCCCTTGTCGAGACACCCGCGGCCGACGTCGCCTTGTACACCCGCATGGATACGCTCGACGTGCAACTCGATCAGATCACGTTCGTGCTCAACGGCGACCCGATTCCGGGCCGACGCAACGAGGCCACCGCTCCGGGCTTGTCGGGTCGGGTGGGACAGGTGATCGGAGGCCACTGGGGCAGCCGGCAGATGCCCACGGCCACCCAGCGTCGCAACCTCGAGATCGCCGAAGCGGGGGTCGACGACCTGATCGCCATTCTCGGTCGCTGGATCGAGACCGACCTGGCGGGGCTCGAAGCCGATCTCGCCGCGGCCGGGGCCCCCTGGACGCCGGGGCGGAAGCTGTCGGGAGGCGGTGGGCCGAATCCGTAGCGGCGCCTCGCCTCCGTCCGAGCGCCGCCCACCGACGCCATGAAGCTTCGCCATCCGCTCGATCGCGAGATCGTGGCGCTCGCGCTCCCGGCGCTGGGTGCGCTGGCGGCCGACCCTCTGGTATCGATGGTCGATACCGCCTTCGTGGGACGGCTGGGAGTGACCCCGCTGGCTGCCCTGGGCGTGAACGTCTCGGTGTTCTCGCTCGCCTTCGTCGTCTTCAACTTCCTCGCCTACGGCACGACCCCGATGGTGGCGCGCGCCGTCGCTCGCGGAGATCGCGCGCAGGCCGGGCGCCTGGCCATCCAGGCGCTCACCCTGGCGGCACTGGCAGGGGTAGTGGCGCTTGCGCTCCTGCAGGCCTTCGCCGGTCCGATCCTGACGGCGATGGGCGCCACCGGTGAGCTACGGGCGCCGGCCCTGACCTACCTGCGCATCCGGGCGCTGGCCGGACCCGCGGTACTCTTCATCACTGCCGGGCACGGCGTCTTTCGTGGCTGGCACGACACGCGCACGCCGCTGGTGGTGAGCCTGGTATTGAACCTGGTCAATCTGGTCCTGGATCCCCTGCTGATCTTCGGGCTCGGCTGGGGACTGGCGGGCGCGGCCATCGCCACGACGGTGGCTCAATGGGTCGGGGCCCTCGCGTTTCTCTGGCTGATCATGTATCGGCGCCGGGACGCCCTGGGTGTGGTGCTCTACCGTCCGCGGCTTCGCGAGCTGGCTCCGCTGGCCCGCGTCGGTGGGGCGCTCGTCGTGCGGACCGTGTCGCTGATCGGCACCCTGACGCTGGCCACGGCGGTCGCGACCCGGCTGGGCACCCTCGCGGTGGCCGCCCACCTGGTCGCCACTCAGCTCTGGCTCTTTCTCGCCCTGGTGGTCGACGCCCTGGCCGTCGCCGCACAAGCCATGTTGGGACGCTACGAAGGGGCCAGGGCCCGGGCGGCAGCGCATCGTCTGCTGGGGTGGGCGCTCGGGGTGGGAGTGATCCTGGCCGCGGGCTTTTTCGTCGCCCAGCGCTGGCTGCCCCGCGTGTTCACGGACGATGCTGCCACCATCAGTGTGGTGGTGGGGATCTTGCCATTCGTGGTCTGGATGCAGCCCCTCAATGCCGTCGTCTTCGTCTGGGACGGCGTCTTCATGGGACTCCAGGAATTTCGCTTCCTGGCCGTCCAGATGGTGGTCTCGACGACGGCCGCGGTAGCGGTCCTGCTGCTCGTGATTCCACTGGGGTGGGGACTCACGGGAGTGTGGTGGGGGATCACGACGCTGATGGGCATGCGAGCGGCGACGCTGGCGTGGCGGTACTTCAGCTGAGTCCCTGCTTCCAGCGCGTGCCCTGCGCAGTGTCTTCGAGCACGATCCCGCGCGCCGTGAGTTCGTCGCGTATCGCATCGGCCCGGGCCCAGTCCTTGTCGATCCGTGCCTGCTTGCGCTGTGCGATCATGTCGTCGACCCAGACGGCGAGATCACCGTCGACGCCCGCAGTGCGCTGCGACAGCTCCAGGAGCCCGAACACCCGATCCATCGATGCGAGGGCCGCGCGGGCGGCCTCGAGTTCGTCGGCACCGGCACGGCCCCCGCTCTGATCGAGCGCGGCGTTGAGGTCGCGCAGGAACACGAAGAGCGCGGCCAGGGCCTCCGACGAATTCAGATCGTCGTCGAGCGCCGCTTCGAAGTCGGCAAGGGCCCGATCGGCGATGGCAGCAAGCCCCACCGCCTTGCCCCCCATCTCGACGACCGTCTCCTGGTGAAGGCGCCGATGCAGCGCCTCGAGACGCTGTACCGCACGCGCCGAGCCCTCCAGCCCCGCGAAGGTGAAGTTCAGCTCCTTGCGGTACTGGGCACTGATCATGAGATGCCGGATCGCTGCGGGTGAGTGCCCCATTTCGACGAGCTGGGGCACCCCGTACACGTTGCCCAGCGACTTCGACATCTTCTGCCCCTCGACCCGCAAGTGCCGGGTGTGCAACCATGCCCGGGCAAAGGGGCGACCGGTGACCCCCTCGGACTGCGCGATCTCGTTCTCATGATGCGGAAAGAGCAGGTCTTCGCCCCCGAGATGAAGGTCGAGGGTCTCGCCCAACGCGCCGATGCTCAGCACGGAGCACTCGAGGTGCCAGCCAGGTCGTCCCTCACCCCAGGGCGAGGGCCACACCGCACCCACCGCGCGATCGGCATCGCGCGCCGCCTTCCACAGCACGAAGTCGCGTACGTCGTCCTTGTCGTACTCGTCGACATCGATACGTGAACGCCCCTCCGAGCCGTCGGCGCGGTTCCCCGACAGACGTCCATAGTCGGGAAAAGCCGCGATACGGAAGTACACCGATCCGTCGTCGGCGCGATAGGCCAGCCCCTTCTCTTCGAGCCTCTGGATCCACGTCACCATCTCGGCCACATGATCGGTCGCCCGCGGAGTCGCGTAGAAGGGGCGAATACCCAGCGTGTCCGCATCGGCGAAGAAGGTCTCCCCGTACGGGCGCGTGTGATCCGTCAGCGACACGCCGGCAGCGACGGCACCGGCGATGGTCTTGTCGTCGACATCGGTGAGGTTGACCACGAAGCGCGGCTCGAACCCCTTCCACTCGAGATAGCGGTGGAGCAGATCGTAGGCGACGAAGGTCCGGAAATTGCCGATGTGGGCCGGCCCATAGATGGTGGGACCGCACCCGTAGACGCGAACGATTGGAGGATCGGCCGGCTCGAGCGGTCGAACCGAGCGGGAGAGGGAATCGAAGAGACGAAGCGTCATGGGGCGCCCGCAGCGGGATCAGGGAAAGACGCGAATCTCCCTGATGCACCAGTCGCCGTCGGATCGTTCCAGTGAGACGAAGATCACGAACGAGCGTTCCTCGGGCGTGCCCGGGGCACGGACGGTCCACTCGAGCTCGACGATGCCCCTGGGCGGCTCTCCGCCCAGGCTCTCGGCACGCCGCACGAGTACGCGTCCGGCTTCGAAGCCTCCCAGGAACCGCCCCAGGGCGGCGCGGGCCTGCCGGCGACTCATACCCTCGTACGTCGTCGCGTCGAGACTGAGCCGCACCGCCGTCGCAGGAAACATCACTTCGAGGCTGTCGGCGTCAGCGCCTCTCCATGCGGCGGCGATGCGGTCGGCCACGACACCCACGTCATCCTGCGCCCACAGCACCGTGGGCGTCGCGAGCGTCGGGAGTCCTGAACGGAGCGAGGTCGACCGGAGCACCGGGGGTACCGGAAGTACAGGGCGCGCCGGGAGCACCGCCGAGCCCGGCGACACGAGGAGCCATCCGACCAGCCCCGCCACGACCGACCGGGTCGTCACGCCGCCGACTCCATCAGTGAGAGCACACGCTCCAAGGCACCCCTGCGGTCGGGCGCCTCGGTGATGGCCCGTCCCACCACGAGGTAGTCGGCACCGGCTCGGACGGCGGCGTCGGGCGTTGCGACCCGCACCTGATCGTGCGCGGCCCCACCCCCGAGGCGGATGCCCGGGGTGACCAGCACGGACTCGGGGCCGAGCGCCGTTCGCAGCGCCGCCACCTCGTGGACCGACGAGACCATGCCGTGGATCCCCGCAGCCTGCGCCAGAGCCCCCAGTCGCAGCACCTCGTCTTCGACGTCGCCGACGGGTCGCTGCCAGACGAGGCTCAACTCGTCGGCGGAATACGAGGTCAGCACCGTGACGGCCAACAGGCGCAGTCGATCTGCCGCGGCCGCGGCCGCCGCCTCGAGCATGGTCCGGCCTCCGGTGGCGTGGACCGTCAGCAGATCGACTCCGAGGTCGCCCGCGGCGCGTACCGCTCCGGCTACCGTGTTGGGAATGTCGAGCAGCTTGAGATCGAGAAAGACCCGCTTGCCGCGGCCGTGGAGCGCGCGCACGATGCCGGGTCCCTCGCGGGTATAGAGCTCGAGGCCGACCTTGTAGAACGAGACCGCGTCGCCCAACTCGTCGACCAGTGTGAGCGCCAGCCGCGAGCTCGGTTGGTCGAGGGGCAGGATCAGCTGGGCCATGGTGTCTCCCTGAGGGGCATCACTCCGAGCTGCTCACCGGAGCGCTCACCGGGGCGCGGTCGGAATCGGGCATCGGAGCGCATACCGAGTTGGACCCCGTCCCGGCACGCCAGGGTCCGCCGCCCCACGGGCGGGGCAGATCGCTGCGGCGCATGAGTGCGCGAGCCACCCGCTCGGCGGCACGGGGGTCGGCGAACGAAGCGGTACCCATCTGCACCAGCGTCGCCCCGGCCCGCAGGTACTGGAGCGCGTGATCGACCTGCGTGATGCCCCCCACACCCAGCACCGGCACGTCGACGGCGCCGGCAACCGCCCAGACGGCGTGCACGCCCACCGGTCGCAGCGCGGGGCCACTCACCCCGCCCTGCCCCGCACCCAACAACGGCTGGCCGTCACCGGGATCGAGCGCCCGACCCGGCAGGGTGTTGATGAGGGTGAGCCCGTCGGCTCCCGCATCGACGGCTGCGCGCGCGGTATCGACCAGGTCGGGATCGTTGGGAGCCAGTTTGGCCACCAGCGGACGCGCGGTGAGCGCCCGGCAGCGCCGAATCACCTCGCCGAGGGCGACGCGATCGAGCGAAAACGCTCGCCCCCCCAACCGGCTGTCGTTGGGGCACGAGAGGTTGAGTTCGAACCCGACGAAGCCCGCTTCGGCGTCGAGGCCCTCGACCAACCTCACGTACTCGTCGACCGAATGCCCGGCAAGACTGACCAGCACCCGCGCCCGCCGTACGGCAGTGGCCAGCCAGGGGAGCTTGTCGCGACGGACGCCCTCGAGGCCCGGGTTGGCCAGCCCGATGGAGTTGATCATCCCCGCGCCGAACTCGGCTACCCGCGGCGCCGCATTGCCCCTGCGAGGCTCGAGCGTGACCGACTTGGTGACGAGCCCACCCAGCGCCTCGAGATCAACCACCTCGGCCAACTCACGGCCGAACCCGCAGGTGCCCGCGGCCAGCAGCACGGGATTCTGGAACGACACCCCGAACACCTCGACGGCGGCCATCAACCGCCTCCACCGCCCGCAGGCACCACCGGAAAGGTATCGACCCCGCGCAGGAAGAGGTCGCGGCGCTGAGCCTCTGCGTCGGCGCGGGCCAGCAGGCCCTCCATGATCTCGTTCAGCCGTGCCTCCAGCTCTCCCAGGCGGGCGTCGATCGGCACACCCGATCGCACCCCCGCAACGTAGGGGTCCGTGCGACGGGCTTCCAGTCCCGCGCGCAGGGCCGGGTCGCTGCGCGGATCCGGGGTGGTGGCCAGCGCTGCCAGCACCGCCTTGCCGGCCCAGGGACTGGCGGGAGCTTCACTTGCGAAGCGCAGGAACAGGCCCCGGGCGAGCCGGGGAGAGCCGAGTCGGTCCCGAGCCATTTCAGCCGCCACGAACCAGGCCACCGGGTCGTCGGTGGCGCCCCACTCGTCGAGCAGTTCGACCCGCCGGATGTCTGCGGCCAGCGCCGCAACCTGGGGATTGCCGCCTGCCGGCAGCAGAATCGTGCGCACCTCGTCGAGCGCCTCCACCTCGACGGTGCGACGGAGCCGGATCGACGCCACCACCAGGCGGGCCGCCTCGGCGCCCGGGGTCGTACCCCGCGACGCCCACCCCGCCTCGGATTCCACCGCGAGGGTGTCTCCGGCGCGGGCGAGAAGGTCGATTCGCTGCATCAACAGCTGGTCGCGAGGTCCCGGAGGCCAATCTCCGGTGCGAGCACCAGCCAGGAGAGAGGCCGCCGCCCCGGGATCCCAGCGCACTTCCGCCCTGCGTACGAGAGAGGCGATGGAGTCGACGAGGCTGCCCGCCCGGCTGTCGGCCAGCAGCCCGTTGGCCGCCACCCCCGCGAGCCCCTGGTCGTCGGCCGCGATCCCGTGGGCCAGTTGCTCGAAGAGGACCGCGACGTGGAGCCCGGGATCGACAGCCTCGGCCCGGACGAGATCGAAGCGAGCCTGATCGACGGCTCCCTGGGCAAAGAGAAGGCGGGCCCGCCACAGATGCGCCTCCCCCAGGAGCGACCGCCCCTGGAGACCGGCTACGGCTTCGTCGAGCAGACCGGCGGCGCGGTCGTACACGCCGACTTCCACGAAGGCGGCCCCGAGATAGAGTCCGGCTCCCAGTCGCACCTCGTCGTCGTCGGCCCGCTCCAGGGCCTTGGTGAGCGCCCCGATGGCCCGCGCGAAATCCCCCTGGCGAAGATAGGCCCGCCCCAGGATGTAGAGGGCGTCATCGGCCCAGGCCCCGTCGGGCTCCTTGCGGTAGCTGCGCGCGGCCTTCCGGACCACGTCGTCGTAGGCCACCCGGGCGTCTTCGGTGCGCCCTTCCATTCGCGCGCGCTCACCGTCGGCGAAGCGTTGGCGCGCGTTGTAGATCGAATTGAAGTAGACACACCCCGAAGTGAGGCCTGTGAGGAGGGCCAGTGCCAGCGCCCTCCGCACGGTCACGGGCGATTCCGCCCGGCGCTCGTGGGTCCGGGCGGGTAGCGTCGAAAGAAGGTCTGCACGGCCTGGGCGATGGCGGCCGCGGCCTGCGACTGGAACCCGGGGTCGGCCAACACGCGCTCTTCGTCGCCGTTGGAGACGAACCCCAACTCGACCAGGACCCCGGGCATGAGGGCGTTGGTGATCACCGCGAGCGGCGCCTGCTTCACACCCCGGTCGGGGCCGGGATGCACCATGGCGAGTTCATCCTGGACGACGCCCGCCAGATCGGCCGACCAATGGATGTGGTCGAGGTTGCGGAGTTCGTTGAGAATGAAGTCCAGCCCGGGGTCGAGGTTGCGCGCTGCACCTCCGTCGCCTCCCTCTACGGCGAGGGGCGCGTTTTCGAGGGCCGCCACGCGGCGCTCGTGGTCCGTGCGGGCTTCCGAGAGGAAATAGGTCTCGACTCCCCGAGGCTCGCGGTCGTCGAGCGAGTTGAGATGGATCGAGATGAGGATTCCCGGATGCTCGCCCTTGAGGCGCGTCGCAATCTCTCCGCGCTCCCAGATCGGGACCGAGACATCGCGGTCACGGGTCATGTGGACCTCGAGGTCGGGGACCGAGTCGAGCGCCCGGGCGAGGGCCAATCCCACGGCCAGAGCCACGTCTTTCTCCCGCACTCCCCCAGCACCCGAACTGCCCGGATCGCGTCCGCCATGCCCGGGATCGATGATCACCACCCGCACGGGATCGGGAGCCGGCAGGTGAGGCATCACGAGCCCGCCACCCGGCAGCACCTGTCCCGCCGCTCCGGGGGGAGCCACCGCCAGGGCCAGAGCCACGACCATGCTCCCCACCCGGACGCACCATCTCATCACACCCGATCCATCGCCCTGCGCGCCTCTCGTTCCTGGGTCTGTTTCTTCAGCTTCTCGCGCTTGTCGTGGAGCTTGCGCCCCCGCGCCACTGCGAGGGTCATCTTCGCCACCCCCCGGCGGAAATAGAGGTCCAGGGGAATCAGGGTCAAGCCCTTCTCTTCGACCTTGCCGGCGAGGCGATTGATCTCCTCCTTCTTGAGCAGGAGCTTGCGCGGCCGAAGTGGGTCGACGTTGAAGCGATTGGCCTGCTCGTACGGCGAGATGTGGAACGAGTGGAGCCAGACCTCACCCCCGTCGAGCCGGGCGAAGGCATCTTGAAAGGCGACCTTGCCGTCGCGGATCGACTTGACCTCGGGTCCCTTCAGTACCAGGCCCACCTCGAAGGTGTCCAGGATCTCGTATTCGTGTCGTGCCTTGCGGTTCGAGGCCACCAACCGGCGGCCCGATGCGTCGCTCATGCCGGCGGCTGGTTCAGTAGACCAGCACGGTGGTGCCGACGTCGACCAGATGCATCAACTCGCGAGCCGCCTCGTTGGTGAGCCGAATGCACCCGTGTGAGACCCGACGGGCCTCGGGATCGGGGTTGAGCAACTGCTGCCAGAGCTCGGTGCCGTGGATCGCGATGCCATCGCCGAGATAGACCGCGCTGTTGCCCATGGCTCCCGGTTTGAAGCGCGAGGGATGATCGTACGCCGGAATGCGCAGACCCTTCTCCACATACCACCAGTCGGGGGCCTGCCAGACCGGGTCCTTCTCCATGCGGCGAATCTTGAAGAGGCCACGAGGGGTCGTGAACTTCCATTGGTGCGTGTTGGTCTCGAGCCGGAATCCCGTACCCGTACCCGCCGGAGCCGACCAGATGGCGTCTTCACCCTCGAAGACGAACACACGATTCTCGGCGATGTGGACCACCACGTAACGCTCGGCCGTCGGCACGAGCGGAAGCTCGGCGTCGTGCTCGCGTTCGAGGATCCGATCTTCGTACACCATCGGGCTGCCGTTGAATTCCAGCAGACCCTGGCCGGCCAGCGGCGTGGTCATGAGCGCGCCGGCGAGCAGCGCCACCACGGCCGGCACACGATTCAGGTTTCGATTCACGCTTCGTCTTCTCCGGTTCGTACCGACCACACCTGCACACGGCGGGCCCGTCGCATGGTCCAGACCTGCGCCACCTCTCCTCCCAAGATAAACCCGATCGCCTCGTAATAGATCCAAAAAAACAAGACGGCCAGGGAGATCAGGTTGCCGTAGGTGGTGCGGTAGTTGGCGACGTCGGTGACGTACCAGCCGAAGCCCACCTTGAGCACCTCGTGCAGGACCGCGATGAAGGTGGCGGCCACCATGGCCGTCTTCCAGGGAATCGGTCGCACCGGCAGATACCTGTAGATGCCCAGAAACAACACCCACCCCGAGATGAACGCCAGCCCGTGCCCGACCACGCTCTCGACCATCGAGAGTGTGTCTTGCTGGAGCGCGAGAAAGCGGATGCCCCAGGACTCGGCCCCCCGCACCGCCGCGGTGGCGCCGATGTTGACCAGAAGCAACAGCCCCCCCACCAGCACCACCTGGATGTCGAACAGTTTGCCCCGTACGATGCTGCGCCCGACGGGCATGTCGAAGACTTCGCGCAGCGCCGTCCTGAGGGTGCCCACCAGGCGGGTGCTGAACCACACCAGCAGACCCGCCCCGAGCAGGGTGAAGCCGCGCCGTTGGTCGAGCAGAGCCGTCACCTGCACCCGCACCGCTTCAGCCAGATCGAGGTCGCCCTGGGTCGAGGGCAGGCTGCGCTGCAGCAGGTCGACCAGAAGGGCCGATGGGTCGACGAACCGCGCCGACAGCACCATTCCCGAAACACCGACCGCGAAGAGCAGGAGGGGCACGAAGGCGACCAGCAGGTTGAAGCTGATCGCCCCCGCCATGAAGAAGATGGCGTCTTCGTCGGCCTTCTGGAAAACGCGGCGCAGGAACTCCCACGCCCGGACCCCGAGAGAGCCGGGTACGGGCGGTTCGAAGGCGCTCATGCGAGCCGCAGATACTGCGCCGTTCTCAGTCGGATTCGTCGACCGCTTCGGGCGGCTGCGTCACTGCCTCACGTGCCGCCTCGATCCCGGCGCGGTAGGCCGCCTTGCTCTGTTCGAGCTTGTGCTCGAGGTCGCCGCGGGCGTCGCGCGCAGCGTCGCGTCCGGCGTCGACGGCATCGCGCACCCGCTCCACGCGGGACTGGACTCCAGCCCGCGCTTCGTCGAGACGGGTCTCGAGTTGCCGCTGCGCATCGCGCACCTTCTCCTCGGCGGTGCCCTTCAACTCCATGGCCCGGTCGCGGATGATGGCCTGCGTCTCCTCGCCCGAGCGGGGCGCAAAGAGAAGTGCGATGCCGGCACCCACCAGGGCGCCGAGTACGAAAGACCCCATCCCCGAGGCGGAGTCTCGTTCGATGACGATGTAGGGTACGTCGTCGTGGTCACGCATGGGCCCTCCCGGCCTCAGCGAAGCTCTGTCCTCGAGCCCCGCGCTGCAAACGTCGTGGTCCCCCAATTCTACCCGAAATCGCCACCGATGCGCCAGCCGGGGTCGGCCGCCGGAAACTCGGTGGCTTCGAAACCCGCGCGTCCCATCAAGCCGTACGTCAGCGTCTTGCCCAGTTCGACGCCGGGCTGATCGAGCGGATCGACGCCGTAGAGGGCGCCGGCATAGACGGTGGCGAGCTCGAAGAGCAGGATCAGCCCGCCCAACACGCGGGCGTCGGCCTGGCCGAGTTCGATGGTGACCGAGGGCCGTCCGCGGCGGCGCAGCGCCTCGGTGGTGGCACGCCGCTCGGCATCGAGCAACTCGCCCAGGGTGTGCCCCGCCAGATAGGCGAACTCATCGTACTCCGGGTGGAGGTCGGGAATCACGACATCCTGCAGCGGCGCATCGACGGCGAGGAACACCACCACCTTGTCACGCGGACCCTCCATGAACAGCTGCACCTGGGCGTGCTGATCGGTGGCACCCACCGCGGGTAGCGGCGTGGGTCCCACATGGTCCTCGCCACGGGTCTTGCCCAGCGATTCAGCCCAGAGCTGCTGAAACCAGAGGGTGAAGGCGCGCAAGCGGTCGGCGTAGGCCATCAACACATGGATCGAATGACCGAGTTCGGTGTCGGCGGTGTGGAGGGTGGTGGCCAGGAGTCCCGCCGGGTTCGAGACGAGTTCAGGGGTGCGGCAGACGGCCTCCATGGCGGCGGCCCCGTCGAGGAGGGCTTCGATGTCGGCTCCGCAGATCGCCGCCGGAAAGAGTCCTACGGCCGACAGGACCGAAAAGCGCCCCCCCACATTGGGCGGCAACGCCAGCGTCGGCATCTCTTCGGCCTCGGCCAGGCGCCGCAACGCGCCCTTCTCCGGATCGGTGATGAAGAGAAAATGCCCCCGAAGCTTGTCGGGCTCCATCACGGCGCCCAGGCGCTCGCGAGCCACCAGGTACTGGGCCATGGTCTCGGCCGTCGATCCCGACTTGCTGATCACGACGAACAGCACCTTGCGCAGATCCAGACGAGACAGGAGGCCCTCGACCGACAGCGGATCGGGGTTGTCGAGCACGTGCAGCCGGGGATGGTACTCCCGTGACTCGCTGTCGCGCTCATTCCAACCCGGCCCGAGCAGCGCCTCGCGCAGCGCCACCGCACCCAGCCCCGAGCCTCCGATCCCCAGCACGACCACGTCTTCGAACCACTGGCCGAAGCTCTCCGCCAGCTCGGCGATGCGACGGCTGGTATCGCGCGCATAGGGCAGATCCAGGAACCCGAGCTCGCCCTGGTCACGCCGGGTCTCGACGACCGCATAGGCGGTAGCGAACGCCCTGTCGAGGTCGCCGCCAGGCCGGAGCCGCACCGGATCGATACCGCCCGAGCCGAGAGCCGGCGTCAGCAGGTTGTTGAGGTCGATCACGGGTCCGCGCATGGGAACGTCTCCAGTGTCAGAGGTCGACGACGAGCCCATCGTAGGCAGGTCGGACGTCGGGAGGGAGGCGACGCTCCAGGTCCACATGACTGGACCGATGCGTCAGGTGCGTCAGAAAGGTGCGGCGCGCGCCGACGACCCGTGCGGCGGCGATCGCCTCTTCGATATTGAAGTGGGTCGGGTGCGGATCTCCCCACCACAGGGCGTTCAACACGAGTACCTCGACCCCCGCCAGCGAGACCAGTGCCTCATCGCTCAACCGCTTGCCGTCGGTCACGTAGCCGAGGGGTCCGACCCTCAGCCCGAAGACCGTGAGGTCGCCGTGGGGCACAGGCACGGGAATCACGTCGTGATCGAACAGCCGCACCGATGCCGAGGGATCGAAGGGCTGGAGCCGCAGTCGCGGCTTGGTGGTTCCGGGTGGAGGCTCGACGCCATCGAACACATAGGCGAAGCGCCGGCGAAGATCGTCGGCGTGGGCCGGCGCGATGTATACCGGCAGGTCCTGGCCGCTGCGCATCGAGAAGGCGCGCAGATCGTCGAGTCCATGCACGTGGTCGGCGTGGGGGTGGGTGATCCACACGGCGTCGAGGCGCGCGACGTCGGCCGCGAGCAGCTGCAGGCGCAACTCGGGAGGTGCGTCGATCAGCAGCTGTCGGCCCCCGAACTCCAACAGCGCGCCGGAACGACTGCGGCGATCCCGCCCGTCGATCGAGGCGCAGACCGCACAACCGCAGCCCACCACAGGCACACCGAACGACGTGCCCGTGCCGAGAAAGGTGAGCTTCACAGCTCTTCGACCCGCATGGTGTTGGTCGTCCCAGCCGTGTGGAACGGGTAGCCGGCGGTCACCACCACGGCCTGCCCCGTGCGTCCCAGCCCGGCTTCGATCACGGCCCGCTTGCCGAAGTCGGTGAGGGCCTCGTACGACACCTCCTCTTCGGTGGCCAGCAGGGGCCGCACACCCCACACCGCGGCGAGCTGACTGAAAGTCACCGGGTCGGTGCAGACGGCGAAGATGGGAGCGGAAGGCCGATAGCTCGACACCAGCCGCGCGGAGAACCCGCTACGCGTGATGGTGATCAGCGCGGGAGCGTTGAGCTGCCGCCCGGCGTCGACGGTAGCGGCCGCCACCGCGTGCTCCCGCTGCGACGCCCCCCCCCGCGGATCGCCCTCGTTCATCTCGGTGATGTAACGGGGGCCGTACTCGAGCACGCCGCTGGCTTCGATCTCGCGGGCAATCCTGCGCAGCGCCTCCATGGCCTCGAGCGGGTAGGCTCCCACCGCGGTCTCACCCGACAGCATCACGGCATCGGTACCGTCGAGGATCGCGTTGGCCACATCCGACGCCTCGGCCCGGGTGGGCCGAGGTGAATCGATCATCGACTCCAGCATCTGCGTGGCGGTGATGACGGGTCGGCCGTAGTAGTTGGCCATCTGGATGATGCGCTTCTGGGCCATCGGCACCCGCTCGAAGGGGAGTTCCACCCCCAGGTCTCCGCGGGCCACCATCACCGCGTCGCTCTCGGCGAGAATCCCGCGCATGTCGCCCAACGCCTGGGCCTTTTCGATCTTCGCCACCAGGAGCGCCCTGCCCCGGACGCGCCCGCGCAGGTCGGCCATATCGGAGGCCCGGCGGACGAACGACAAGGAGATGTACTCGGCCCCGAGGTCGAGGGCGAACTCGAGGTCCTCGAGATCTTTGTCGGTCAACGAGGGAGTCGCGACCTCGACATCGGGCAGGTTGATGCCCTTGCGACTCTGCAACCAGCCTCCGCGCACGACCTCGAAACGAGCCCTGCGACCATCCGAGTCGAGGCAGCGCAGTTCGAGCAGCCCATCGTCGAGCAACACCTGCTGCCCGGGAGCCACGTCGCCCGCCAGATCAGCGTAGGTGGTGGGCACGTCGCCCTCGCGGGCGATCTCTTCGGGCGCGATCACGATCGACGCACCCCGCTCGAGCAGAATGGGTTCGGCCAACTCACCCACCCGGATCTTGGGCCCCGACAGGTCGACCAGGATGGGTAGGGGCCGCCCCTCGCGACGAGCCGCGGCTCGGATGAGGTCGACCGCGCGCCGATGCCCTTCGTGCGCCCCGTGGGACATGTTGATCCGGGCCATGTCGAGGCCCCCCGCCACGAGTGCCTCGATGCGCTCGGGCGACGATGTGGCGGGGCCGATCGTGCAGACGATCTTGGTACGAAGCATGGCTTTCTCGGATCCAGACGGGGTGCGGAAGGACGCCGGCTGAACCGGCTGTTCGGAAGCTGTCGAAGGCCCTGGAAAGGGGCAACCCGGCCCGCTCCCGGACCAGGGTCACGGGAACAAACAGCGACTCCCGCAGGTACTGGGCGCGTCATTACGGTGTGTTGCCGCCCCAGTCGGTTCGGGGGTCCTTCACCTTCCCGAATCCGGGTCGTTTCAATTTCATGTCGTTCGTCTTCATCGACCGCGAACAAGACGCTGGCCCCCTCGGGTCGGCGCTCGCTGCGGGTGCCCCCTTCAGTCTCGATTGCGAGGCAGCCGGGTTTCATCGGTACTCCGACCGCCTCTGTCTCGTGCAGGTCACCACGAGCGACGGCAGGGATTTCATTCTCGACGCCCTGGCCTTCGACATTGCGGGCGTGCTGCGAGGACCCATCGAAGACCCTGCAGTACCCGTACTCATGCACGGCGCCGACTTCGATTTGCGTCTGCTCGACCGCGACCTGGGGCTGAACCTCCATGGACTGGTCGACACGCAGGTGGCCGCATCGTTGCTGGGGGAGCCCGGACTGGGGCTGGCCGCGCTGCTGGAGAGGCACCTCGACATACGGCTCGCGAAGAAATACCAGCGAGCCGACTGGGCCCGACGCCCGCTTCCCGACGAGATGCTGGACTACGCGGCCTCGGACACCCGCTACCTGCACTCGCTGGTCGCCCGCCTCGACGCCGAACTCGAGCGCAAGGGGCGCGGTGCGTGGGCACAGGAGGAATACCGCAAGCTCGAAGAGGTGCGCTGGGAAGACACCAACGGCGACGACCCGGTCGCGCGCGTGAAGGTGGCACGCGACCTCCCGCCCCGGCAGGTCGCGCTCCTGCGTGAGGCGCTCGCCTGGCGTGACGGCGTCGCCGTCGCCCAGGATCGGGCCCCGTTCCGGGTCGCTTCCGACCAGGTGCTGGTCGAGGTGGTGCGGACCCGCCCTGAGACCCCTGCCGATCTGGGGCGCATGAAGGGCATGAACGCGCGGCAGGCGCAGGCCGATGGGGCTGCCCTGCTCGAGCGACTGGCCGCGGTCGACGAACTGGCGGACAGCGAGATCGTGGGATACCCTCCACGCGTTCGCAACGGTGGTCCGGGTCGCCCAACCCCCGAGGTCGAGGAGTTGGCCGACCGGCTCAAGTCGGTTCGAAATCGCAGCGCCGAGCAGCTCGGCATCGACCGGGGAACCCTGCTCCCCAACGCGGCGATCCTCGAGATCGCCCGCGTCGCGCCCCGATCGGCGGCCGAGTTGAAGGCCGTCGGCGGGCTGAGAAGGTGGCAGTTGGACGTAGTCGGGCCCGGACTACTCGAGGTCCTGGGCCGGTAGCGCACACGACACGAAGGAGGGTGGATGGCTTCGGAAATGCTCCAGCGAGACGACCTGTCGGTCTATGTGGTGGCCGGAGTTCCGAAGAGCTTCAAGAAGAAGCTCCAGCAGTTCGTGGATTCCGAGAGCAAGTCGGCACCCGGCGAGACGATGCTTCTCGACGAAGACATGACCGAATGGGTGGTGGCCCGACTTCGCGGAGAAAAACGGCGCAATCACGAACGGACCCCCGCCTCGGCCGCACTCTGGCGGGCCTTCCGGGCCCTCAGCGCCGCCCGCTACCATCTGCAGGACCAGCCCATGGAAGACGAGGTGCGCGACCTACGCAACCGCATCGAGGTGCTGTGGCGCGACGTCAGTCCCCTGCACAGGATCGTGCCGAACGACGACGAGCCGGATGAGGACGACGCAGCCGACCTCGCCTGAATCGGCTCAGGCGGGGCGCACCGTCCCGAGGCGGCTCAGGCCGCGTCTTCTTCCTTGATCTTGCAGTCGATGCAATACCGCGCGTGGGGCAAGGCATCGAGCCGTTCGAATGCCACCTCGTTGCCGCAGGTGTGGCACGAACCGAAGGCTTCGGGAGCGTTGTAGAGCCGACGCAGCGCTTCTTCAATGCGATAGAGATAGCGGCCCTCTTTGGTGGCGAAGAGCGCCGCTTTTTCGCGTTCCATGGCCTCGGTGCCCTGGTCGGCCATATGATCCGTGTACGCCGACAGATCGGAGTCACCCGACTCGCGATCCCGCTTGGCCATCTCGTCGAAGAGACCGAGAGAGCGGAGTGCCCGCGCCCGCTCGCTCATGAGCCGTTTCTCGATGTGGGCAAGCTGCTTCTTGTTCAACATGTCCAGCCCCTACGCATCGGGAGAATACCATCTGTGAACTACAGTCCTGAAAGCTAACGCGGAGGTGTCGAGGGGTCCACTCCCGAGCGACGACCCGCCGTCCCGGGATTCACCAGCGCACCAGGGTCGATCCCCAGGTGAATCCTGATCCGAAGGCGACCAGACAGAGCAGGTCACCGACCGCGAGTCGTCCCTCGCGCACCGCCTCGGCCAGGGCGATGGGGATGGTGGCCGCGGTGGTGTTGCCGTAGCGCTGGATGTTGTTGAAGACCCGCTCGTCGGGCAGCCCCAGGCGGCGCTGCACCATCTGCGAGATGCGCAGGTTGGCCTGGTGGGGAATCAGCAGGTCGATGTCATCGACCGTCATCTGGTTGTGCTCGAGGGCCTCCATCACGACCTCGGGCATGCGGGTGACGGCGTGCCGGAACACCTCGCGCCCGTCCATGCGGGGGTAGTGGCGCCCCAGATCGAGGTCGGTGGTCGAAAGCCGCGGATGACGAGCGCTCGACGACGCGTCGGCCCACAGCAACTCTGCGTGGGTCCCCTCGGCATGGATGTGGGTCGACAACACCCCCCGATCCCGATCCTCCGTCGCCTGAAGCACGGCGGCTCCCGCTCCGTCGCCGAAGAGCACCGCCATGTCGCGGCCGCGCGTGGTGAGGTCGAGGCCGGTGGACTGGATCTCGACCCCGACCAACAACACGGTGCGGTACTGCCCGACCCGGATCCAGGCGTCGACCACCGAGAGGCCGTAGACGAAGCCCGAGCACTGGGCCCGCAGATCGAGGCACGGCACGTTCGCGAGCCCCAGCGCCCGTTGCAGGAATACCCCCGTTCCCGGAAAGAAGTGATCGGGACTGACGGTGGCCAGCACGATGGCGTCGATCTCACCCGCGTCGACGCCCGCATCGGCCAGGGCCATGGTCGACGCCTGCCGCGCCATCTCGGCCCCGGTCATTCCCTCGGCCACCCAGCGCCGTTCCTCGATCCCGGTTCGTTCGCGGATCCACTCGTCGGAGGTATCGATCATCTGCGCGAGATCGTCGTTGGTGACGACGCGCTCGGGGACGTAGTAGCCGGTGCCGACGATGGCGGTGCGGGTCATGGGTACCTCCGGGTCGAGTGCAGGACCCACGGGGCCCTGGCCGGGTAGGGACTGGCCCACCGGGCCCACTCGGGCCCGGACGGTCGAACCGAACGCGGGGCGGCACAGTCGTGGACATGATCGAATGCCGGCGGTGCGGAGAGGGGCCACCCCTGTCCCGCCCGCCTTTCAAGAACGACCTCGGCCAGCGGGTGCTCGCCGAGATCTGTCAGGACTGCTGGAAGGAATGGCTCCAGCACCAGACCGTGTTGATCAACCACTACGGCCTCGATCCCCGGGATCAGAAGTCACGGGATTTCTTGTACAGCCAGGTCGAAGAGGTGCTGCTGGGCGATGGATCGGCCGAACAGGTCGACACCTCGAAGCAAGGCACGGTCGAGTGGTGAGTAGAGGCTTCGCCGACGCCCTCCCGTTGGCGCCGGCCGCACCCCCTACGCCAATACCGCACGAATGTGCTCGAGAGCCCAGGCGAGCTCGTCTCGGCTGATCACGAGGGGGGGCGCGAAGCGGATCACCTGATGGTGGGTTTCCTTGGCCAGGATCCCCCTGACCTGGAGAGCTTCACAGAAGGGGCGCGCAGTGCCGGATTCACTCCGGATCTCGACCCCGATCATGAGGCCCTTGCCCCGGATCTCCAGCACATGGGGTGAGTCGATCGCGCGGAGCTCGTCCATGAACCACTCACCCAGCTCGGCCGAGCGCTCGGTCATTCGTTCGTCGATGATCACCTCGAGTGAGGCGAGCCCGACCGCGGCGCCCAGGGGGTTGCCGCCGAAGGTCGAGCCGTGGTCGCCGGGATGGAACACGTCCATGTAGACGGCGTCGGCCAGCACCGCCGAGACCGGGTAGACCCCTCCTCCGAGCGCCTTGCCGACGATCAACACGTCGGGTCGTACGTCGTGCCAATCGCAGCAGAACATCCGGCCCGTGCGCCCGAGTCCCGTCTGGATCTCGTCGGCCATGAAGGCGATGCCGCGCTCACGACAGATCTCGCGTGTGCGCTCGAGGTAGCCGTCGGGGGGCACCACGACGCCCCCTTCGCCCTGGATCGGCTCGATCAGGAAGCCCACCGTGTGGGGCGAGACCGCTCGCTCGAACGCCTCGGTGTCGCCGTAGGGCACGGTGATGAAGCCCGGTGTGAAGGGTCCGAACCCGTCGCGGTACTGTGCTTCGGACGAAAAGCCCACGATGGTCGTGGTGCGGCCGTGGAAGTTGTTCGAGCAGACGATGATCTCGGCCTTGCCCTCGGGTACACCGCCCACCGTGTAGCCCCACTTGCGCACCATCTTGATGGCGGTCTCGACCGCCTCTGCGCCGGTGTTCATGGGGAGCGCCTTGTCGAAGCCCGTCACCTCGCAGAGGCGGCGAAGGAAGGGTCCCATACGATCGTTGTGGAAGGCCCGTGACGTGAGCGTGAGTCGATCCATCTGTGCGCGCGCCGCGTCGACGATGCGTGGATGGCGGTGGCCCTGGTTCACCGCAGAATAGGCGGCCAGCATGTCGAGGTACTTGCGCCCCTCGACATCCCACACCCAGACCCCTTCGCCCCGCTCGAGCACCACGGGAAGCGGCTTGTAATTGTGGGCCCCGTACCGGTCGGCTTCGTCGAGAAACGACTCGGTGCGGGCGACGATCGACTCGGGCGACATGGTGGTGCTCCTGATTGTGGTGGGTGGTAGGTCGTGGGTCGTAGGTCGTGGGTCGTGGGTCGTGGGTCGTGGGTCGTGGGTCGTGGGTCGTGGCAGAGTGAAGGTGCAACAGAGTAAACGTGCAAGAGGGTGTGGAGGAAGATACCCCAAGGGATGGGATTGGACGACCTGCGAATCGGGCCCGGGCAGTACGCTTGGGAGCACCTGGCGCTGCCGCGAACAGCGCTCGTGTGGCGGCGGCCAAGCTGTTCTGCGCGGTTTGCGGCCCCCGGAGCCGGAAAGCCTGCACGACCGGCCCGCCGCGCGTCGGTCGTGCGCGCTTTGCCACTCCTGGTGCGGCAAAGGGCGCACGAGCCCAGCCGGCGAGCGGCACGTGAGCAGTTTCCGGCAGTCGCACCCGTGCGCCGCCGGTCGACCGGGTCGGGGCGAGCCGGGCGTACCGTTGGCCCACGGAGTCGGGCTGGACCGGCCCGCCGCGGGTCACATGAGAGAAGGATCGGCGGGCTGCGGCCCGCCGAACCCTTTGGAGGCGGGGGCGCCTGCGGCAGACAGGCTCGGAGTGGCTTGGGCGCGTTCCCGGCCGACAGGCTCGGGGTGAGTTGGGCGCGTTCCCGGCCGACAGGCTCGGAGTGAGTTGGGCGCGTTCCCGGCAGACAAGCTCGGAGTGAGCCGGGCGCGTTCCCGGCCGACAAGCTCGGAGTGGGCCGGGCGCGTTCCCGGCCGACAAGCTCGGAGTGAGTTGGGCGCGTTCCCGGCCGACCGGCTCGGGGTGAGTTGGGCGCGTTCCCGGCCGACAGGCTCGGAGTGAGCCGGGCGCGTTCCCGGCCGACAGGCTCGGAGTGGGCCGGGCGCGTTCCCGGCAGACAGGCTCGGAGTGAGCCGTTCCGCGGCAGGTCGAGCCCCTGGCAGGCTGTCGGTCGACAGCTCGCAGGACTGAGGCGGTCCGCGGCAGGTCGCCCGATCGGGCCATGCCTGCGCTCGGGCCCGGGCAGTACGCTTGGAAGCGCCTGGCGCTGCCGCAAACAGCGCTCGTGCAATGGCGGTAACGCTGTTTTGCGTGATTTGCTGCTCCCAGAGCGGGAAAGCTCGCACGACCGGCTCGTCGCGCGTCGGTCGTGCGCGGTTTGCCACTCCTGGTGCAGCAGAGCGCGCACGAGCCCAACCGCTCAGCGGCACGTGAGCGGTTTCCGGCAGGCTGGACAGCCCGTTCCCCCCTCACACCCATCCCCCTCGCCCCGGCTACCGACATGACGACCGCCTTCTTCCACGATACCGTCTCTCGGATCGCGGCCGCACAACACGGCGTCGTAAGCCGATCTCAACTGGAGCGCGAAGGAATCCCATCGTATACCATCGATCACCGCGCTCGCAGCGGAGTCCTCACCAGAATGCACCGTGGCGTTTTCCTCGCCAGCTTCATCGAGCCCCCACTGGCCCGTGAAATGGCGGCATGCCTGGCGTGTGGCGAGCACGCCTTCGTCAGCCATCGTAGCGCCGCCGTGATCTGGGGAATCGTGAAGGGAGGTGCTCGCCCCGCCCGCATCGACATCACGCTTCGGAGCGGTTGTCGCCGTCGACCCGGACTACAGATCCGTCGCTGCGCATCGCTCGCAGCAGACGAGACCACGACGTACCGACACATTCCCATCACGTCGCCTGCGAGAACCGTTCTCGACCTGGCAGGCCAGGTCGGGCCCGAACGACTCGAGCGCGTGGTTGCCCAGGCGATCGCTCTGCGGCTGACATCTCAGCAGGCGCTGCTCGAGCTCGCCGACCGGCATTGCGGGCGCCGCAGCGCCCGTTGCCTGCGGGCGGTGCTGGCAGGGACCGGACCTGCCTTCACTCGCTCGGATGCGGAGGATCGGTTCCTGGACCTCGTGCGGCGCGCGCAGATCGTCGCCCCCGAAGTCAACGCGCGGGTGCTCGGAATGGAGGTCGATTTCTATTGGCCGCACCGACAGCTCGTGGTCGAGGTCGACGGCAAGGCGTTTCACACCTCGCCGCGCGCATTCGAGCGTGACCGTGCTCGCGACGCCGAGCTCGCATCGGTCGGGATCCGGGTCGTGCGGGTGACCTGGCTGCAGCTCACAACCCAACCCGAGGTCCTGCTCACACGGCTGGGCGGAGCACTCAGTGCGGGGGCGCTCCGATGAGCGGTCTTCGAGTCCGAAGCCCGCCGCTACCGTCCTTCCAGCGCGTCCACCACCAGGTGCAGCAGCTCATCGGTGCGGTTGGTGATGCCGGATGCGCCGTCCGGGACGCCGAGAGAACGATCGAGTGCCCCCACGAAGAAGATCACCGGCACGCCAGGGGCCCATTGGCGCAGCTTCGGCAACGCCCTCGTCCCCGCGTCGGGGCGACTCCCCCGGGCGATGTCGGAGAGGATCACCTGAAAGCCGGGGTCACCCCCCTGCACCTGACGCTTCAGCAGTCGCTCCGCATCGGAGGTGGTACGGGCGTGGGTCACGTCGGCTCCCAGTTTGCGAAGGGTCTCGATCTCGTCGGTGATCCACTCCGGGTGGTCGTCGATCCAGAGGATGCGGGCCCGGTTCCGTAGCTTGTTGGAGAAGGCGGCCCTGCGCAGGCCGGGATGGTTGGAGAGGGTGGCCGTGAGGGAGAGGCCGTCGTCGGGAGGGGCCGCAGCCGAGGCTGGAGTCGGAGTCGGTGCCGGAGCGGAGGCACGAGTCGGAGCCGAGGCACGAGTCGGAGTCGAGGCTCGAGTCGAGGCCGAGGCCGATTCTGGCGGTCCGAGGACCATGGCCGCCCGCAACACCGGAAGGCTCTCCTCTCTGACCACGCAGAGGGCTCCGGGCGTCGACGTCGAAGGGGTATCGGCCGCCGGAGGCACCTCTGCGTCCACCTCCGCCCCCACATCTTCCTTCTCCAGCGCCGCCAGAAAGGGGCGCGCCACCTCTTCGACGGCCTGGGGATCGAGGCCGAAGACCGATTCCACGATCAGTCGAGCGCCTTGCTGCCGAGTGATGTTCCGGCCGATGGCGAGCAGCAACTGGTCGTCGCGCAGCAGGGCCACACCAATCATGGCCGCCCAGGCGATCTGGGCGTAGCGACCGCTGGGCGTCTCCCGCAGGGTCTCGCCGGCCGCACCCGTCTCGCCCGCCTCCGCTGCGGCGCCCGCGGTGCCCGCTGCAATTCCCGCGCCCACGGCGATTCCCTCGACTCCCGCGACTCCCGCGACCGCTGCCCCCGTCGCACCCGCCACACCGGCGACGTCCAACTGGTCGGGATCGGGACGCAAGAGCCCCTGCTGCTGGGCTCGTGCGAGGACGGCCGCGACCACACTACCAGCATCCTCCCTGTGCCTCAGCAGGCGCTCGAACTCGGGATGGCCCCGAACCCCGTCCTCACCCAATCCCGGGACCACGTCGAGATCGGGCCCGTACATGAGCCGGAAGAGGCGACGGTTCTCTTCGACGAACTCGAGAAAGGCCAATGCCACACGTCGAAAGGCCACCAGGGGATCCCCCTTTCCCGCCCGTCCGGCTCCCTCCGCTCGTCCGGCACCTCCCCCTCGTCCGGCTCCTCCCGCGTCGGCCTCCCGCAAGCGCCGGCTCAGTGCTGCAGCACCCTCGGCGGCCACGGCGATTCGCAGTGCCAGCAGTCCCCCGCCCTCGCTCTCCTTGCCGAAGACCAGGTAGGGGGCGGTGCGGCTCTTGCCGGCCCGCTCAGCCACCTTGCGCAGTTCCAGGGGAGTGTCGGGCTCCTGCAAGATCTCCAGCGCCGCATCCAGAAGCAGGCGCCGAAGGTCGTCGGAGGCGGGGTGGTCCTGGGGGGGCGAAACCATGGGATCCCAGAGATCGACAAGTGGAATGGTTGACACCGTCAACCTGGATGGCAATATTCCCATCGCATCGAGTTGACACTGTCAACTTAAAGATCATCTCGCTGCTGGGCCAGTGCCGATCCACGGTCCGTGCCCCTGTCCTCATCGATCCTGGAGCCGTTGCCCATGAAGACCTCACTCCTGGTGGAAACCCAGCCCCACCCCACCGGCCACCTGGTGCGGGCCCTGCTTCGGATCGAGGGGGAGCCCCCGAAGGACGGCGAGGGCCACTCCCGGCGGGTGCCTCTCAACTTGTCGCTGGTCCTGGATCGCTCCGGAAGCATGGGCGGCGGCAAGCTCGAGGCGGTGAAGCGCGCGGCTCGGGATCTGATTCGCCGGCTGCACCCCGACGATCATGTGAGCGTGGTGGCCTTCGACGACGAGGTGTTCACCGTGGCCCAGCCCGGTACCGCCGCCGAACAGCCCGAACTCCTGGACGCCCTCATGGGGATCGAGACCGGAGGCTGCACGAATCTGAGCGGAGGGTGGCTCCAGGGGCGGGCGCTGGCCCAGTTGCACCACGACGCGGAGGGCGTGAACCGGGTGATCCTCCTGACTGACGGCCTGGCCAACACGGGCATCACCGACGCCGGCATGCTCCACGCGCTGTGCAGCGAGGGGCTGAACGCAAAGGTGAGCACGACCACCGTCGGGGTCGGGGCCGACTACGACGAGGATCTACTGGCCGCCCTGGCCGAGGGTGGGGGCGGCAGTACCTACTACATCGAGCGCCTCGATCAGGCCGGGGGCGTCTTCGAAGAAGAGCTCGAGGGGCTGCTCAGCATCGCCGCCCAGAATCTCACGGTCACCCTTCGCGCTCGAGATGCCGTCCAGATCGCCCAGGTCCACCACGGCTATCCGTCACAGCTCACAACACCGGACACCCTCTGCCTCTTCGTGGGCGATCTCTATGCGCGGGAGCCCCGCGAGGTGCTGTGTGATTTTCTGGTGGCCAGCGAAGGGGCCGCGGGCGAGGCCGACGACGCCCCTGCCCTGCCCATCGCCGACCTGGAGCTCTCGGCCGACGTGTGGGCCGTCGACGGATCCATGGAACGGAGAAAGATCTCGCTTCCGCTCACCTTCGAGCCGGGGCGCGGCGCCGTCGCGCATCCCGAGGTGCAGAAGGTCTTCACCCTGCTCGAGGTGGCGCGGGCACGACGGGAGGCGGTGGAACGCGGGGACCGGGGCGACGCCAGGGGGGCCGCCGCCGTGCTACGCGAAGCCTCGGTGCAACTGGGCGCCGTAAACCCCGACGACGCCATGATCGTGCGCGAGGTCCAGGACCTGTGCGCGATGGCCGACACGCTGGAGACCCAGGCCGAGATGAACGCCAACGACCGTAAGTACATGTACACGAAGGCCCGCATGGAATCCCATAGCCGGCGCTCTGCCCGCGAGCGGCTGAGTCGGGAGTGAGCGCCGCACCCGGAACGGAGATCGGCGGCCTCGCGGGGATCGAGGTCGGAGTGGAGTGGTGAGCCGGTACGCAGCCCCACGTCGCGTACGGCTGACGGTGCAGCGAGCGTTCGGCGGGGGGGCGCGCGGAGAGCGTTCGGCGGGGAGGATGCGGCGACCGTTCGGCGGGGCGGCGCGCGGGGAGCGTTCGGCGGGGAGGGTGCGGCGAGCGTTCGGCGGGGGGGCGCGCGGGGAGCGTTCGGCGGGGGGGCGCGCGGGGAGCGTTCGGCGGGGAGGGTGCGGCGAGCGTTCGGCGAGGGGGCGCGCGGGGAGCGTTCGGCGGGAAGGGTGCGGCGAGCGTTCGGCGGGGAGGGTGCGGCGAACGTTCGGCGAGGAGAACGCGGCGAACGTATCTTGGGTGACTGCGCATACGTCGTTCTGCTTACTTTGCTGCTTCCAGCGCGGGAAAGATAGCACGCGCGAGTCGCCCGACGACTCGGTTGCGCGGTTTGCCACTCCTGGTGCGGCAGAACGCGCGCAGGGCCGCCCACCGAGCGACGCCTGCGCTGTTTCCAGCAGGGGGGCGGTCGCTCGGGTGCCGCGGCCCTGGATGTGGCCGCCCGGTGCCGCGGGGCTGAAGGTGGCCGCCCGGTGCCGCGGGGCTGGAGGTGGCCGCCCGGTGCCGCGGGGCTGGAGGTGGCCGCCCGAATGCCGCGGTCCTGGAGGTGGCCGCCCGGTGCCGCGGGGCTGGAGGTGGCCGCGGGGATGCGGCCTTCGATGCGTGCCACCCGCGATCGGCTCGAATCGACATTCCCGTGCTCCCCACGTATGCCGACCTTCGGATTGCGAACCGCCACCGAGGTCGCGAACCCCTCGTCGGTCGAACTGATCCACAAGAGATCATCTTGACATCACATGCATTGATCATCATGATGCGCGTATGCGCACTACGCTCACGTTGGATGCCGATGTGGCTGCCCGCCTGGAATCCGAGATGAAGCGCTCGGGGGAAGGGATGAAGGCGGTCGTGAACCGGGCCCTGCGATTCGGGCTGGGGATGACCGACCAGCCGATGCAACCGGAGCCGTTCCACGTTGAACCGCACGCGTTCGGCGTGCGTCCCGGAGTCGACCTCGATCGTCTGAACCAATTGGTCGATCAGCTCGCGACCGAGGACTCTGTCCGGAAGCTCGGCGAGTGATCATCCCCGACGTCAACCTCCTCATCCACGCCTACAACGCGGACTCGCCGGTGCACGATCGAGCGCGTGCCTGGCTCGAGCATCTCATGGGGGGCCCGGCGCCCGTGGGGCTACCCTGGGCGACTGCCCTGGGCTTCATCCGCATCACCACACATCCGCGGATCATGGCGACGCCGTTTGTTGCCGCGACCGCATGCCGGCATGTCGAGGCCTGGCTGGCCCAGCCACAGGTCGCCATCGTCCACCCGGGCGAGCGCCACGCGGCCATCCTCTTCGACCTTCTTCGCAGACTCGGGACGGCGGGAAACCTGACCACGGACGCCCACCTGGCGGCGCTGGCGATCGAGTACCAGGCAGAGTTGCACTCCACGGACGCGGATTTCTCTCGGTTCTCCGGACTCCGCTGGCGCAATCCGCTGGCGGGTTGAGAGAGAGGGTCCTGCGCCCCACTCGCGCTCCACCTGCGTGGCAACCTCCCGGCGGTACCGTCGACCTGCGACAGCGTGCTGCGCGGCGACCTCCCGGCGGTACCGTCGACCTGCAACAGCGTGCTGCGCGGCGACCTGCCGGCGCTACCGTCGACCTGCGACAGCGCGCGGCGAGGAGGTGGGCTGTGGGGGAAGGGTGCGGCAAATGTATCTCGCGTGACTGCGCATACGTCGTTCTGCTCGCTTTGCTGCTCCCAGCGCGGGAGAGGTAGCACGAGCGCGTCGGCCGACGACTCGGTTGCGCGGTTTGGCACTCCTGGTGCGGCAAAACGCGCGCAGGGCCGCCGACCAAGCGACACGTGCGCTGTTTTCCGCAGATCGGGCGGCCCGTTCACGCCTCATGCCCGCGCTCGCCCGCGACGTGAGATCAAACCGGGCTCTGGCCGGCCACGGTCAGCCTCCCGCCAGCCGTCAGCCTCCCGCCGGCCGCCGGCCTCCCGCCGGCCACCGCCGGCCTCCCGCCGGCCGCCCCCCCAGCGCCCTACTACCCGCCGAGCGCCCCTCCCAGCGCCCTACTACCCGCCCCCCCCTACTTCGCGCCGGCCGCCCCCAGCCCCCTACCACCCCCCGGCCACCCCGCCGCCCCCCTATCCCAGCGTCCGGATCTCGTCGTCGAAGTGGTCGAGTACCCGCGAGGCGATCGCCCCCAGCAGTGGCTCGGGTGAGTAGGCCGCCGCGTACAGTTCACGGAACCGAGCCACCTTTCGGTGCAGCCATTGCCGTCCATCCTGGGTCGTGGCGTCGTTCACTGCCTGCGCCGAGCGATCCACGACCCGCTTCCAGGGATCGTCGGTGAGGAAGAGCTCGGCGGTCTCGCCCGCCCCGAGTGTCGCAAAGGTGTAGTGGTTGTGCTCCTCCCAGGCGAGAAGCACACAGGGAGCTTGAAGGCGGGCGAAGTCCGCGGCCCGCCCCCTCGCGAGCCACCCCCTCACATCGAGCTCGGCGCAGTGCCGCAGTTCGACGATGTGGTGCAGATGCCAGTCCCGATTTCGCTGCACCGCCCACCACGCGTTCCCTCCGGCCTCGGTCTCGAACCGCCTCAGCATACGCAGAAACTCGGGCTTCCAGCTCGAGCCGCTGTCGTGCGAAGCGATGAGGTAGGTACCCAGACCACGGGGTCGTGTGGCCATCCAGGTGTCGGGATAGAGGTCGGCCCGGATGAGGCCGGCGACGCCGGAGAGGTAGCGGGATGGGATCATGTGAAGCTCACCGGAGGGTGCGGTCGGGTATCGACCTCGAAGGCGAACACATCGGGCCGGGCGTAGTGGCCGGTCACGTCGAAGTCGAACTTGGCCCGCACGATCTCATCGGGATCGAGGTCGGCGTAGAGGATCCCCGCCTCACCCTCGAGGGGACCGGCCAGGAGATCGCCCGACGGGCCATAGATGGCGCTGCCCCCGATGCAGAGCACCTCGGGCCAGGCCTCGAGTTCGTGCTCGAGTTCGAGATCGGCGGGATACATATCGCGCGTGACGTACTGGTTGCACCCCAGCACGAAGCAGCGGCCCTCGCTGGCAATGTGCTGCAGCGTCGATTGCCAGCGAGGGCGAGCGTCGGCCGTGGGAGCGAGGTAGACCTCGACGCCCTGGCCGTACATGGCCATGCGCGCCAGCGGCATGTAGTTCTCCCAGCAGATCAGCCCCCCCACACGGCCCACCGGAGAATCGAACACGGGTAGCGTGCTGCCGTCTCCCTCGCCCCAGATGAGCCGCTCGGCGGCCGTGGGCTTGAGCTTGCGGTGCTTGCCCAGCAGTCGGCCGTCAGAGCCGAAGTAGACCAGGGTGCAGAAGAGCGTTCCCCCTGAAAAGGTGGTGTCGCGCTCCACCACACCGACGGCCAGGAACACGCCGTGCTCGCCCGCGGCGGCGCCCATCCGCTCGGTCTCGGGTCCAGGCACCGCGATCGCGCCCGCATGATAGCGTTGCCAGGTACGGCGACCGGCAGGCGAGCGTCCACCCACCGCGGTGCCGAAGGCCAACCCCCAGGGATAGCCTCCGACGTAGGCCTCGGGAAAGACGACCAACTGGGCCCCCTGCCCTGCCGCCTCGGCAGTGAGACGAACCACCTGGTCGACCGCGGCCGGGGTGTCGAAAAAACGGGGCGAGGCCTGCACGACCGCCGCCCGGGTTGCCGTCTCCGCCGCCCGGGTTGCCGTCTCCGCCGCCCTGGTTGCCGTATCTGCCGGCCTGGTTGCCGTATCTGCCGGCCTGGTTGCTGTATCGGCCACCTTCACCCCCCTGCGTAGATGAGTTCGAGCACGACTTCGCCCACGATCTCGAGCGTCGAGCCGCGTGTGTTGGCGGGCACGTCCTCGGGTGTGTGCCAGAACGAGTTTCCCGGCCCGTAGTCGAAGTCGATGATGTTGACCGTGGGGATTCCCGCCTCGTTGAGCGGAATGTGGTCGTCCTGAATGAACGATCCCCCCGTGGTCGGGAAGATTGCTCCGTACCCCAACGCTTCCGCCACTCCCCAGACCCGCTCCACCACCGCGGGCGCGAAGGCGGCCGAGTGCCCCTCGACCGGAAAACTCGGGTCGGCGTCCCCCACCATGTCGAGCAGCACCGCATAGTCCGGGGGCGGCGCCGGCGCGGCCCCGGCGGCGAAATGGCGGGCGCCGAGCAGCATGTCCACCAAGGTGGGACCGTAGTCCTCGCCGTCGGTGAAGAGCAGGTCTATGCCCACATCGTGGGTGGGTGGATGCTCGGCAAGATGGGCCGCCACCTGGAGCAGGATCGCGGTGCCGGATCCGCCGTCGTTGGCCCCGGGGACCGGGAGGGAGCGTCGGGCCGGCGTGTCGGCCTGGTCGGAAAACGGACGCGTGTCCCAGTGGGTGAGGAAGAGGATCCGGCGTGAGGCGTCGGGGCGAAATCGGGCGATCACGTTGGTCAGCTCGAACTGCAACCCGGGAATCTGGGAGTGGGCGTGGGTGAAGATCTGCGTCTCGACCCGGTTCGCCCGGGGCTGGAGCTGGGCCAACATCCAGGCGAGCTGGGCGGCATGGCCCGGGGTGCCGGGCACGCGGGGGCCGAATGCCACCTGGGTTTCGATCAGCTGTTGGGCCGCCGCGCCGTCGAAGCTCGGCCGCAGGGTATCAGGTCCAGGGGACAGCGGCCCAGCGCCGCTGTCACAGCCCGTGATACCGAAGAGCACGACGGCGGCGAGGCTGGCGGCAGTGAGCGCCGACCAACAGCGAGAGGGGTGGGGGCCGGAAGGGGCGAGCATGATGGGGCAAAGTAGCATCGCGCGGTGCGTGGAGCACGCTCGTATGCGGCCCCTCTCAGGCCCTGGCTGGCCCGAGGGCAGGGGCAGGGGCATCTTTCCGCTTCCCCATCCCCACCTCGTTGAGCGCGCCCATGTCCCTACGCCGCATGTCTCGCGGTCCCATTGCCCTGATTCTGGCCCTCGCCCCCGCTTCGACCGCGTCTCTGGCCCCGGCTCTGGCTCTGGGTCTGACTCTGGTCCTGGCCGCATGCTCGTCGCCGGCCCCCGCCAGCCCGAATCGTACCGACAACCCCGACGTCGCCGCCTATTTCGATGCCGTGCGCGACACCTATGTGGGTGACAGCGCGCGAGCGGTGGTGGCGTTCATGGACGGGCGCTTTCGTCTTCCGGGAAACAGCGGATTCGACGCCAGTATCGCGCGGGTGGTCACGGTGCTCGAGGGGGCCGGATACGTCGCCGAGGCCGACGCCGCCCCCGACGCGCGCCTGACCTACCGGGTCGAACGCCGCCCCATGGATCGCCCGACCTGGGAGCCCATCGCAGGTCGACTCGATCTCGTGGTCGATCCCGCAGGCGGGACCCGAGGCGGGACTCCAGGCGGGACCCAAGCCGGGACCCAAGCCGGGACCCGAGACGGGACCCGAGACGGGACCCGAGACGGGACCGAAGGCGAGACCGGGGGCGAGACCGGGGGCGAGACCGTCGAGACGCTGCTCTCGCTCGCCACCAATCTCAACATGATCGCCATCAACTCGGCGTCGACCGCTCCCGACGGGGTCGAGGCCGAGTTGATCTACGTCGGCAGTGGCGACCTGTCGTCGTTTGCCGCCGACGCGCTGCGGGGCAAGATCGTCTTCGGCGAGACCAGCGTCTCGCGCCTATTCACCGAGGCGGTGGTGCAGCGGGGCGCCCTGGGGGTGCTGTCGTACAGCATGCCCTCCTACACCCGCCCCGAGCAGAATCCCACCTCGATCCAGTTCAGCAGCATCCGCCCCGGCCCCGAGGGAACGGGATGGGGCCTGCGTCTCTCGTACGCAGCCCGCCAACGGCTGTTGCAGGCGCTGGAGCAGGGTCCGGTGCGCGTCCGGGTCACCCTCGAGACGCGCATCTTCGAGGCCGACGAACTGACGCTGGTGGCCGACATCGACGGTCGCACCCGCCCCGACGAGCGCATGGTGTTGAGCGCACACGTCCAGGAGCCCGGCGCCAACGACAACGCTTCGGGGGTGGGGGCGCAGGCCGAACTCGCCCGCACGCTGGCTACGCTCGTGGCCGATGGACGCTTCGATCCCGAGCGCACCGTGACCATGTTGTGGGGCGACGAGATCAGCTCGACCCGCCGCTACATCGCAGACGACGCGGCCCGGGCCCAGGGCATCTTGTGGGGACTCAGCCTCGACATGGTGGGCGAGGACACCGAGCTCACGGGCGGCACCTTCCTGATCGAGAAGATGCCCGACCCCTCGGCGATCTGGACCCGCGGCGACGACCAGCACACCGAGTGGTGGGGCCCGAACAGCACCCCCCTGACCCTCGAGCAGATGACGCCGCACTACTACAACGACTTCATTCTGGCGCGCTGTCGCGACCAGGCGGCGCACACCGGATGGATCGTGCGTGCCAACCCCTTCGAAGGGGGCAGTGACCATGTGCCCTTCCTGCGGGCCGACATTCCGGGACTGCTCATGTGGCACTTCACCGACCAGTTCTATCACACCGACAGCGACCGCATCGACAAGGTATCGGCGGCCACGCTGGCCAACGTGGGCACCTGCGCGGCGGTCTCGACCATGACGCTGACCACGGCCGACGGCGCCATGGCCCGTGCCATCGTCGCCGAAATCGAGGCCGCGGCGCTGGATCGGCTCGAGACGGAGGCAGGGTTGAGCCGCGCGGCCATCACCGAAGGGGCGGAGGCGGGCGAACAACTCGCGATCGTACGAGCGTGGACCGACTGGTACCGCGACGCCCTGCACACCGCCGTCGACCTCGAGGTCGGCGGATCGTCGCCCGAGACGCTGGCCGCCATCGAGGAGGCGGCGGCCCATGTCGTCTCGGTCGGCGAAGCCCACCTTGCCGAGCTCGACCCGAACCGAGATCGCCCGTGAGTGGCACTCCCCGGCTGGACATCCCCGTCCCCATCCCCACCACCATCCGCACCCGCATGCGCATTCGCACCACCACCACCCCGACTCTCGTCCTCGCTCTCGCCCTGGGCCTCGCCCCATTGGGCTGCAAGCCGGTACCTGCGCCCTCGGCTGCGTCGTCGAATGGCCCGGCCTTCGAGGTCGAACTCACCGAAGCCGCCGCGGCCGAGATCGAGCGCCTGGGCCTCGAGGTGCCCGTCACAGGGCGAGCCTACGTCGTCCTGACCCGCAACGACGAGCGTGAACCCCGCACACAGGTGGGCGTGCGCGGGGTGCCGTTCTGGGGGATCGAGGTGCGCGACCTCGCCCCCGGTGGCTCGGTTACCGTGAGACCGGGCGCCGCGGGAGTGATCGGGCACCCCCTGGCCGACCTCTCCGCGGTGCCGGTCGGTGACTACACCGTGCAGGCGTTCCTGAACGTCTTCACGACCTTCGAGCGCGCCGACGGACATGTGGTCGAAATGCACCTCAATTCGGGTGCGGGCCAGAGCCCCTGGCGAGCCCCGGGCAATGCGCACAGCGCCCCCCAGAGCGTGAACCTCGATCCGGCCCGAGGCGGCACCGTGCGGCTCACCATCGATCAGGTGATTCCCCCGATCCAACCCCTTCCCGAGGGCGGCTCGCTGCAGCAGGGCAACCCGGTCGATCGGGGCGAGCTGGTGCGTTTCGTGAAGATCCGCAGCGAGGCGCTGTCGGCCTTCTGGGGCCGCGACATGTACATCGGGGCCAACGTGCTCCTGCCTGCGGACTACGCGGCCAACCCCGAGCGCCGCTACCCGGTCATCTACCTCACCGG
The DNA here is from genome assembly GCA_964521385.1 of uncultured Gemmatimonadaceae bacterium. GTDB lineage: Bacteria > Gemmatimonadota > Gemmatimonadetes > Longimicrobiales > Gaopeijiaceae > Gaopeijia. The sequence goes on from CAZFRU010000003.1 coordinate 38,341, forward strand.
GCACTTCCCGGGCGAGAGCTCACCCTTCGGGTACAGCGACGACGCCGAGAGCGCGGGCCGCGGCGGGCGGAACGCGGGGTTCTCGGATTTCTGGCGCTCGGCCGACAGCCCGGGAATGATCCTGGTCTCGGTGCGCGACGCCAACCCCTTCTACGACACCGGCCACTCGGTGAACTCGGCCAACGCGGGGCCATATGGCGACGCCTTCATCGACGAACTGATTCCCCATCTCGAGCAGCAATTCCGGATCCTGCCCGATCCCGCGGCGCGCGTGCTCGCCGGAGGATCGACCGGAGGCTGGGAAGCGCTCGCGGTACAGATCTTCAATCCCACCGACTTCGGTGGGGCCTGGGGCTGGTGTCCCGACCCGGTGGACTTCCACGGCTACCAGATCATCAACGTCTACGAAGACGACAACGCCTATGAGAGCGCGAGCGAGTGGAGTTCGGTCGAACGTCCCAACAACCGGCGTCCCGACGGCAACATCGTCTCGACCGTGCGGCAGGAGATGGGATATGAGCGGGCCGTCGGCCCCGACGGGCGCTCTGGAGGTCAGTGGGCGATCTGGGAAGCGCTCTTCAGCCCGGTGGGCTCGGACGGCTACGCCCAGCCCATCTGGGACCGCGTGACGGGCGAGATCGACCATGAGGTGGCCGACTATTGGCGCGAGAACTGGGATCTCACCCACCACCTGGTCTCGAACTGGGCGGCGCTGGGTCCGGATCTCGCCGGCAAGCTCCACATCGCGGTGGGCGACATGGATTCGTACTACCTGAACAACGCGGTGGAGATGATGGAGGAGGCGGTGTCCGAGCTGAGTGATCCGGCCCCCGGCATCTCGTTCGAGTACGGGCGGGGCAAACCCCACTGCTGGATCGGTGCCAGCCCCGAACGGCCCGGCGAAGACCTCTCCAATGCCGAATTCGTACGGGTGGTCGACCGGTACCTCCGCCAGCGCGGGGTGCGCTGGTAGACGCCTCAGCCGCCCCCGCCCCCCGGAATCTGCGCGGCCGCGATCACGTCGAGGTTGGGCAGCATGACGATTTCGATGCGACGATTGCGGCGGCGGCTTTCGGGGGTGTCGTTGCTGGCTACCGGTCGGAATTCTCCGTAGCCCGCACCGGAGAGGGCCTCGGGCGACACACCCTGGTCGACGAGCAGGCGCACCACCGACAGCGCGCGCGCCGTCGAGAGTTCCCAGTTCGAGGGAAAGCGCGCAGTCGCGATGGGGACGTTGTCGGTGTGCCCTTCGACCTGGAAGACGCGGTCGTCGATCCCGGCCAACACGGTGGCCACCTCATTCAGGGTGCCGCGCCCGTCCGCCCCAAGCGTGGCACTGCCCGACTCGAACAAGATGTCCTGCGGCAGCTGGATCACGAGACGGCCGCGGTCGATGGCCACACTCAAGCGTCCTTCGTCGATGAGTGAGCGAAAGCGCCCGAGGACCTCTTCGTAGATGGCGTTTCGTTGCCGCACCTCGCGCTCGATCGCCGCCAGGGCCTGGAGCCGTTGCTGGAGCCGCTGGAACTCGCCGCCCCGCTCCCGCTGGAGCAACTCGAGGCGATAGACCTCGGTACGGGCCTCCTCGAAGCGGGCTTCCGCCTCGGCACGCCGCTCCTCGGTCTGCCTCAGTTCGTCGCGGACTTCAGCCAGATCAGCGTTCAGGCGAGCCTCGGCGGCCGCCCGTTCACGGGCGAACTCGGCCGCCCTCTCCCGGGCCTCGGCCAACTGCATCTGCAGCTCGCCCCTCTCCTGCTCCCGCTCGACCCGAGCCTGGGCGAGGTCGGCCAGCGTCTGCTGGTGGGTGCTCTTCTTCACGCAGCCCGTCAGCATCGGCAGCAGGGCCAGGCAGCCGACGACCCCCAGGCGGGCGAGGATTGGGTGGGTCATGGTTTTCTCCCTGCGACTTCGAGAATGAATCCTGACAGCGTCCGCACGAAGCGGGGCATGCAGCGCTCCATGTGCGCGGCGTGGTCACAGCCGGGTAGCACGACCCACGTCTTGTGGGCGGTGCCGAGGCCCTCGAAGAGCGCTGCCTGCGTGGCCGTCGGGGCGATGGGATCGAGCTCGCCCTGAAGGATCAGCGTCGGCACCGTCAACGAGTCGGGGGCCAGCGCATTGAATTCGTCCAGGGCGCGGATGTCGACCCGCACCGGGTCGGCGGCCAGCGCGGTCTCGACGAAGGTGGCGATCGCACGGTCGGAAATCGACCCCGGGGTGATGAAGTCGCTTCGCGCTCCGGCTTCATCGGTCGGCGTGCGCGGTGGAGCGAGGGGGTCCTGGGCCTCGGGAATCACGGCGGCAGGGTGCTTCCAGTAGCCGAAGAGGGCCACCCCGGAGAGCCGGTCGGGGTGCCGTTGCGCGGCCAGGTGAGCCGTGGTCGAACCAAACGACCACCCCATCACCGCCGGAGCGGCGAGCCGCGGATGGCGCGCCCGGATCCAGCTGAGCACGTGGGCGACGTCTTCGGCCATGCGGTCCGGGTTCAACCACCCGGTGTCGTCACGGGGCGTGGCGCCGTATCCCCGGGCATCGAGGGCGTAGGTGGCGATCCCCTCGGCCGCCAGCGCTTCCATCAGCGAAAGCGACTCGCCGCTCACCTGGAGGTCGAAGTCGGGCAGCGAACTCCAGGTGCGTCCATGGAGGAGGAGCACCACGGCGACCGGCTCGGCCGGCATCCGTGCCCAGAGGGCCATGGGATGCCCCCCACTGACCACTTCGAACTGCTCGAGAGAGGTCGGGGTGGCGGCGGTGGCGGTGGCCTCAACCCCTGCGGGCGAGGCCACCACGGCCTCGCTCGCCGGGTCGGACGACCCGGGGCCACAGGCGGTCGACGAGACGAAGAGAACGAGAGCACAGAGGGCGGATCGCATCGAGGTCGGGGTCGAGGAGACGGCAGGAGGACGGACGCACTCCGCCCCCGATACCACAGTGGGCACCGGGGGCGGGTCTCGCCAGCGGCGAGGGGGATTCAGGGAGCAGCTCGGCCGCGCCTCACCCGCACTCGCTGTAGCCGCAGACGTGGCACTTCACGCAGCCCTCTTCGTAGGCCAGCTGCCCCGCCCCGCAATCGGGACAGGCACCGAAGAAGCTGACCGACGCCGGAGTGGACCGCGGCTGGGGCTGCGCGCCCGACGCCACCGGCAGGCCCAGAGGCAGCGCTTCTTGTACTCCTTCCTTCTCCTCGAGATAGCGCTCGAGCGCCTGGCCGATGGCGTCGGGCGCCGACAGCACCTTGTGGGGCCCGACGCCCACCGCCCGATCGCACGAGATGCCCCGCAACTGGTCTTTGATCGAGGTGATGGAGATGCCCGAGCGCAGGCTCATGGAGATCAGGCGCCCGATGGCCTCGGCGTCGGCCATGGCGGCTCCGCCGGCCTTGCCCAGCGTGCAGAAGACCTCGAAGGGCCGTCCGCTCTCGTCTTCATTGACGGTCACGTACAGATCGCCCAGCGGCGAGTTCATCTTGAAGGTGCGCCCGCGCAGCATGGTGGGCCGCTGGCGCTTGTAGCGGCCGGCCCGGGCCGTCTGGTCCTTCTGGTCCTGGACCGCCGCCAGTTCCGACAACTCGATGCGGAGCCGATGGGCGTCTTCACGGGAATCGGCCAGCAACTGCTCGACCTCGGCGAGGCGGAGCCGAAGCTCCTCGGCCTCGAAGGTCGTGGCCACCGACGATTCTCCCCCCGACTCGTCGGACGACTCGCCCTGCGTCGTCTTGCCCGTCGAGAGCACCTGCATCGGACGTGACCCGTCCCGGTAGACGGTCACGCCCTTGCAGCCGAGGTCGAAGGCGAGCTGGTAGATGGCCCGCACATCGTCTTCGGTGGCCTCGAAGGGAAAGTTGGTGGTCTTGGAAATGGCCGAATCGACATGCTCCTGGAACGCCGCCTGCATCCGGACATGCCACTCGGGGGTGATGTCGTGGGCCGTGACGAAGATGCGCTGGATCTCCTCGGGGACCTCGTCATGGTGGATGTGGCCGTCCTGGGCGATGCGCTCCATGAGCTCGTCGCTGTACCACCCCTGCTCCTGCGCGATCCGCACGAAGTCGGGGTTGACGTCGGGCATCATGGCACCGGCCTGGTTGCGCATGAAGGCCACGGCGAACAGCGGCTCGATCCCGCCGGAGCAGCCCGCGAAGATCGAGATGGTACCGGTCGGCGCCACGGTGGTGAGGTTGCAGTTGCGCAGCGCCCGCATGGGCCGCACCCGCGACCCATCGGCGCGGCGGCCGCAGGTGGCATCGGGCCCCCAGATCGAGGGACCCCAGGCCGGGAACACACCCCGCGACTCGGCCAACCGCTCGCTGGCGTTGCGGGCCTCCTCATCGATGAAGCGCATGACCCGCCGCCCCATCTCGACGCCCTCGGGGCTCGAGTACGGAATCCCCAGGCGAACGAGGAGGTCGGCCCACCCCATGATGCCCAGGCCGATCCGCCGGATCGTGTGGGCGAGGTCGTGGATCTCCTCGAGTGGATACCGGTTGACGTCGATGACGTTGTCGAGGAAATGGGTCGCCAGATGCACGACCCGCCCCAGTTCGGCCCAGTCGATACGATCCTCCGGCGGCAGATCACGGGGAGCATCGAGGTCGACGAACATGCCCACATTGACGCTGCCGAGGTTGCACACGTCGTAGGGCAGCAGCGGCTGCTCTCCGCACGGGTTGGTGGCCTCGTAGCGGCCCAGTGCCGGAACCGGGTTGTACTCGTTGGCGCGATCGACGAAGAAGGTGCCGGGCTCGCCCGTCTTCCAGGCGCCATGCACGATGAGGTCGAAGATGGCGCGGGCGTCTTCCTGCCTCACCACGCCACCATTGCGGGGGTCGATCAGATCGTACGAGGCGCCCTGCTTCACGGCCTCCATGAAGGCATCGGTGAGCGCCACCGAGATGTTGAAGTTGGTGACCTGGGAGGTGTCGTCCTTGCAGGTGATGAACCGACGAATGTCGGGGTGGTCGACGCGCAGAATGCCCATGTTCGCCCCACGGCGGGTACCGCCCTGCTTCACCACCTCGGTCGATGCGTCGTAGAGCTTCATGAACGAGACCGGCCCCGACGCCACACCCATGGTCGAGCGCACGTTGTCGCCCTCGGGACGGATCCGCGAGAACGAGAACCCGGTGCCGCCGCCCGACTGGTGCACGAGCGCCATGGACCGGAGCGTGTCGTAGATGCCCGAGCGCCCGTTGGAGAGAGCGTCGTCGACGGGCAGCACGAAACACGCCGACAGCTGCCCCAGGGGGCGGCCGGCATTCATGAGGGTGGGAGAGTTCGGCTCGAACTTGCCCGTCGTCATGAGCTCGTAGAACTGACGGGCCACCTCTTCGACCGCCGCATCAGACGTGCCGTACCGGGAGTCGGCCCCGGCGATCACCCGCGCGACCCGCCAGAACATGGTCTCGGGTTCCTCGATGGGCTCTCCCTCTTCGTTCTTCTTCAGGTACCGCTTGCCCAGCACGATGCGGGCGTTGTCGGACAACTGCGCAGGAGGCAGATCGTCGGGCAGGTGGTCGTCGAAGATCCAGAGATCGGGCGGGAACGGCGGAATGGAGGACGACATCGAGGACTTCGGGGACGACATGGACGACTCCGACTGTGGAAAGGCGGTGGAAAAGCGGCGGGCCTATAGTTGAAAAACGACGGATTCTGGCGCCCGCCGTGCCATCTGGGTGTGGAAAACCGTTTCAGCCCTACTATCTGTAGGGGACACCCATAATAGGGGTACCGTATCTAGTGGTCAAGCACATTTCCGACCCCCCGTATCGTGCCTGCAAGCCGTCTCCGATCTTCGGGGTCTATTCGGTAAGATACGCCCCCTCTGCTCGTCGCGCCATGATCGTCCGAGTCAGCTGCCCGACCCCAACCGGACGAAGACCCGCGCGCCGCTCCCCTCGCTCAGCGGCGCAGCGGCACCGACGCGGAGTTCGAGAGGCACGGTGAAGAAGACCAGCGCGTCGAAGCGGAGCTCGGCTCCCACCGAGGTGAGCGCGTCGCCCCGCGGGTTGTCGTATCCCGGCACCGCGAGTACGGGGCCCCAGGCGTTGCCCGCATCGGCGAAGAGCGCGCCGTGGATACGATCGAGGTGCAGCGGCCAGGCACCGGCACCCGCATTCACCCACCAGATGGGAAAGCGCCATTCGAGCGACGCCGTCCATGCACGATTGCCCCCGCGCACGCTCTCCGAGAATCCCCGCACCGGAAAGAAGAGGGACCGCCCGCCAAAGCGACCGATGCCCTTGATGGACTCGCCCTCGGCCGAGGCCCCGCCCACGCCGTACCAGAAGCCATCGGCTCCCGGCCCCACCGCCCGTCCCCCGGCGAGACGAAGGGCCAGGACGTGCCGCGCCCAGCCCCACCCGTCGAAGGAATAGTACCCCCCCACACGGCCCAGCAGGTCGTCGACGCTCCGATCCGACCCCACCACCCCCGCCAACGAGTCGGCGAGATCGAGTTGTGGTCGGGTGCGCGCCTGCACCAGCACGCTGAAGCCGCGCTCCGGGGAGATGGAGAGGGCGTACCCTCGCACCGACGACCACGAGGCCGTCACCCGCAGGTCGGCGAGCCGCGAGGTGGGTCGGGTCAAGGTGAAGTCGGGCGACGGCTCCAGGTCGGCGGCGCCCAGCAGGGTGCGATCCTCCCAGGCGAGTCCCGCCGCTCCTGTGAGCGACAGGGCGGAACGCCATCGCGCACGGAGGAAGGTGAGCCCCGCCGAGGCGCGGCGTTCGCGTTCCTGGATGAAGCCCCGCGTGCCGTCGGGCAGCGCCAGTGGACCGGCCGCGTCGTAGCCCTGGCTCGCCGCCAGGGACAGGAGCGGATTGCCCCATCCGCTCCAGGTGTAGTCCGCCGACCCGGCCACCTCGCCCCCATCGACGGCCACCGTGGCAGCGAGGCCGACCCGGTGCCGCTGGATCACATCGGACAGTGTGGCCTGGGCACCGACGAAGGGTCCCAGCACCGTGGTGCCTCGCGACGAGACCGCCGACTCCACCAACGGCTCCCAGTAGCGTAGCCGAAGGGTGGCCGCGGAGCGGTATGGCGTCACCACCAGGGTGTCGAGAGCCGCGTCGGCAATCCGGAGAGGCACCGCCTCGTGCCGCGCCACCGGGGGTACCGGATCGCGCCAATCGGCGGGGGCAAAGGGCACCCGCGCCACCTCCCATCCCTCGGCCGTGTAGAGCGAGTGGTAGATCCATGCGCCGTCGTACGAGACGGCGGGCTCGGCCACTCCGGTGACGAGATCGGTCACCTGCCGGAGCGCCCCCACCTCACCCCGTTCCGGGTCGACGGTCGCGGCATAGAGGTTGGCGATGCCGGTGCGGTCCGACGCCCACACGAGCCACTGCCCGTCGGGCGACCAGGCGGGCGCCAGGTCGACCCCGTTGCCGTCGCTCACCTCCAGCACCGAGGCGCCGGTCTCGGCGTCGACCACCACCACCCCGAACTGCGTGCCCGGCCGCCACACCGAGGCCGCAATCCAGCGACCGTCGGGCGAAACCGCGGGAAAGGCCCAGGCCAGACTGTCGGAGCCGCCGGCCAGGAGGCGCACCGCCCCGTCGCCCAGATCGACCCTCACCAGCTCGATGTGGCCGGCGTTCGAGCGCACCGCCGCAGCCCAGCGCCCATCGGGTGATGCCGACGGCTGATCGACGCGCGCCCCCCGGGTAATGCGTCGTACCGAGCCATCGGGCCTCCAGACGAAGAGGTCGGTCCAGAATCGCCACTGCCCTTCGAGCTCGAATTGCTCGAACAGCAATCCCCCGTCGCTCATCCACGAAAAGGTACTCGCCGCGTTGGTACGCACCGACGCGACTTCATCACCGTCGACCGACTCGACCACGATACGGGCGTCGCTGCGGCCGTCGTTGCGGCTATACGCATAGGCGTCGCCATCGGGAGCAGGTCGGGGATGGAGTCCCTGGCGAGCCCCATGGGTGAGCAGTTCGGGCTCGGCCAACCGCGAGCGCCCACGAACGGTGCGGGCCACCGCCTCGGCCTCGTCGCTCACCTCCTGAACCCACTCGGCCCACGCCGCGCTGAAGCTCACGCCGAAGGCCGACCGCGCGGCGGCGTCCAGGCGGTAGGGCACCCACTGACCCGCCACCGCCTCGACGAAGCGCGCCATCCCCTCGGCTCCATGGTGTTCGGTCAACCAGGCGAAGAAGTGCGACCCGTAGAGGTAGGGACGCTGGCCATGGGGCCAGACCGCGCTCTCACCCGAAGCCTGATCGAGGCGCTCGAGGCGACCGGCGAGCGCCGCGGTTCGCAGGTACATCGGAAAGGCCGTGCCCTCGACGCGCCCGGCACCGGTGAGGGCCGACTCGTACCAGGTCGCCAGCCCTTCGACGATCCAGCGCGGGGTCGCCTGATTGGAGAAGACGGGCCAGGTCACCGGCACCCGACCGAAGAGGGCCCGCACCAGGTTGCCCGCGGCGCCGCTCAGGTCGAGGTGGAAGATATGGGCCAACTCGTGCACGATCACCAGATCGAGCCAGTCGTCGTAGCTCGACAGCGGGCCTCCATCGATGGGCGGTCGAGCATAGACCACCACCCGCCGCAGCGGTGCCACCGTGGCGAATCCGTTCGAGACGTCGGCGTGGTCGGTGAGCACGAGATCGATGCGCCCCTTCGGCGCTTCGACGAAGGTGTGCTCCAGACGGCTGCGCGCATCTTCGGCAATCCACGCAGCTCGGCGGCCCAGCGCATCGAGCGAGGCGGGAAAGGTGACGCGAAAGTGTGGGGTGGTGATGGTCTGCCAGGCCTCGTCGGGCGGGACCGACTGGGCGGACAGCCCGCCGGCACCGACGAGCGCACCGAAGAGGGCGGCAGCCAGGATGGCGGCCGGAGCTGCGATCCGGGCGGCCACGGTCGCTGGCCGCTTGTTTCGCATCGGGGGCCTCGCCACACTCCATGCATGTGCGAGTCCACCTCTCTCGTTCGTCACCCCGTGCTCCATGCCTGACCGCTCCGATCTCTGGTACCGACTGGGATACGCCCTCGAGTCCGCACGCCAGGGACAGGCTCGGGCGTCGCTCGAAGCGTTGACGGGTCCACCGTCCCGACGCGGCAAGGATGGACGGTCGACGCGCCCCAGGCCAGTCGAGGGCTCGGGCGACCCCGCCAGTGGGGCGCTGGACCTGCTGCTGGCCGCCGGCACGGGCACCCTCGTCTCGCGTGTCCTGGCTGCGTGGCCCGCTCGCCAACGCCCCACCCTGGCCCGTCTCGTGAAGGCCGCCGCCGCCGGTGCCGGCGCCACTCTGCTGCGCGAGCTGGTGCGACCGTTGCTGAACGGCTCGCAGCCGCGCCAGATCTGGGACGAACAGTCGATCGATCGTCTGAGCACGGGAGCGGCAAGGGGGTTGATCTACGGCGGCATCCTCGCACCCCGGCTTCCCGGCCCCGCCCTCGCCCGGGGCATCGTCTACGGAGCCACCGAATACCTGCTCTCACCCTGGGGCGGGCTCCGCACGGTGCTGGGCAAGCACGCGCCCTACCGACGGCTTCCGGTGGTGTCGTCGCTGTTCGAGGGGCCCCAGGATCGCGACGAGGCGTTTCTCGATCATCTGGTCTACGGCGTGGCCCTGGGACTTCTCTACGGAGACGATGGCGGTCCAGCCAGAATCGGGATCGCGGACGCCGACGAGTAGGGACCCGTTTCGGCGCCCCGACCTCGCAGCGCCGCGGGACACGGCTGGATCTGGACCTCTTCACTCGACGGGTCGGCGGCGTCTTGCGCCCCGGTCGGCACGATCCCCAGCAGCTCGGTGCGAGGCCCCCCGTCGCGACCCCCGAACCCGGCCACGCTGCAGAATGCCGAGGGGCGTGCGCCGATGGCCGAGGCCAGCAGCTGGGCCTGTGACCCCACCAGATCGAGTAGCACGTACGACGCCCCGGCCCGCCCGGCCACGGCCAACACCGAGTCGGGGTAGGGCACGAACGGATAGGTGCGTGTGGCCCGTCCGCTCATGGCGTACCAGATGCGAGGTTTGCGCGTCAGGGCCACGGCATCGGACTCGAGGTTGGCGCCCACCCAACGCGCGGCTTCGGTGAATTGCACCATGCCGAGTCCCGAACAGGCCCAGGGACCTCCGGCGCGGACCGCACCCCGGCAGGCGGCCGACTCGTCGGCCGCGCGCAGTACGGCAGCCCCCTCGGCCACCAGGAGCAGTCCTGCGGCCATCGCGAGCACCGGCGCCACCGAGCGAGGACGCACCCGACCCACGAGCCACGCGAGCGCCTCACCGGCGTAGAGCACGACCAGCGGTACCAACGGCAGCACGAAACGGTCACCCGACCACACGACCGGCCAGACCAGGATCAGCGCGGCGTACAGAGGGGCGAAGATCTCGGCGGGACCGAGCCTCGTGCGCGCGGCGCGCGCCCATCCCACCAGCGCCAACACCCCCACCACCAGTCCCAGTATGGCCAGACCACGGCCTGATCCCGCCAGCGCCGCAGGCAGATGGGCGGTGAGATAGCCGCCCGCGTTGTCGAGGGCCCGGGGAACGAGCCCCCACACGCCGATCTCACCCAGTTGCGGCTGATAGGGATCGACCATCCAGAACTCGCGTGTATAGGCGCCCTCTCCCACGGCGCCACGCGCGCGCAACAGCCAGAGCGCCGTAGGCACCCCCAGGGCGACGGCACCGACTCCGGTGGCCACCCACCGCCGCCGCAGGACGAGCGTGGCGAGTACGGCGACGATCAGGGGGGCGCCGGCCGAACGGGTGAAGTAGGCGAGACCGGCCGCAGCGAGGGCGATGGCCACACCGCCCACAACGCCCGCGACAGTTGCGCCACCCGCAGCGCCCTCCGCACCCGCAGCACTCGCGCCACCCGCAACACCCGCGGCGTCCGCTGAGCGGCTCTGGCGCCGGGACGGCCCATCGCCACCTCCCGCCTCTCCCTCGCTCCCCACCCCACTCCGCCCCTCTTCCAGCGCCCACAGCGTCAGGAGGGTGAAGGCCAGGAAGGGTACGTCCGACAGCAGGTAGTGCGCGTGGTGGACGAAGGCGGCCGACCACCCGGTCAAGAGCGCCACGGCCGCTCCCCAGACCGGACCTCGACGCACCCGCGCCCACAGATAGGTCGCGGCCACCGCCACGACGCCCAGCAGCAGGGGCACGACCTTGAGGCCCGCCCAGGTCGACGCGCCGAAGGCCATGGCCAGCGCCAGCAGCGCCGGAAAGACCGGGGGGTACTTGGTGTGGGGCGGCGCCGCGGGATCCCATAGCTCGGTGTACCCCTGCCCACTCTGCAGGGCGTGGGCCAGAGCCACATACCCGGCGTTGTCTCCACCGGAGTGGGGTGCGGGATGCCAGGTGGCCTGAAGCGCCCACAGCTGGGCGAGAGCCACCACGGCCACGGTGGCGATCAACATGCGTCGCGTGGCGGTGCTCACGGGCGGGGCGCCGGTGTCAGTGATCCCAACACCCGCGGGCCGGACGCCCCCGTGCACGAAGGCACGTTGCCCGCGACCCCCTCGAGGTGCGCCCAGGCCAGCAGCGCAAAGGCCACCGCCTCGCGCGCGTCGGGATCGACCCCCAGCGCCTGGGCGCCGGTGTGCACGGGTGCGTCGACGCCACGCTCCGCCAGGGCGACTCGCAGCGCGTCGACCAGGGCGACGTTGTGGGCGCCACCTCCCGCCACCACCACCTCGTCGACCGCCCGCGGCCGCACCCAGCGCGCGATGGCGTCGGCCACGCTCACCGCCGTGAGCGCAGTCAGCGTCGCCAGCAGGTCGGCCCAGCCGGCCTCGGCACCGACCACCAGCCCACGCCGCGCCGCCAGCGCCTCGACCAGGGCCACACCGAAATACTCCCGCCCCGTCGATCGGGGAGGCGCGACGTCATAGAAGAGATCGCCCAGGAGTTCGGCCAGCAGTCTTCCGTCGACCGACCCCGAGGCGGCGCGGCGCCCCTCCGCGTCGAAGCGCTCGCGCCCGCCCGACGCCAGCGCAGCCGCCGCGTCGATCAGCACATTGCCGGGCCCGGTATCGAAGGCGACCGGCGGGGTGGCATCACCCCTGGGGGGCACCCAGGTGAGGTTGGCGATGCCCCCGATATTGAGCAGCACCCGCGCGCGGTCGGGCACCGCCAGCAATACCCGGTCGGGCCAGGGCACCAGCGGCGCGCCCTGCCCGCCGGCGGCGACGTCGGCCGAGCGGAAGTCGGACACCACCGCGATCGCCGTGCGCGCGGCGAGTGTGGCCGGGTCTCCGAGTTGGAGGGTGGCCCCGCGCGCGTCGGGGCCGGGGGGCGTGTGCCAGACCGTCTGTCCGTGGCTGCCGATGGCCGCCACCTCGGTGTGCGCCACCCCCGCCTCGTCCAGCAGTGCCGTCACCGCCTCGGCAAACCACTCGCCCAGATCGGCGTGCAGCGCCGTCAGGGTCGCCGGTGTGCCAGCGCACAGCGCTGCCAGGATCCGCGCGCGCCGGGCCGCGTCGAAGGCCCGGGTGTGAAAGGCCTCGAGACGCCAGACCACCGCGTCGGGCGGCGTGCCGGCAATGGCCACCAACGCCGCGTCGATCCCGTCGACCGAGGTGCCGCTCATGAGTCCCACGAATCGCCTCACGGCCCGACCTCGGGCGAGGTGGCCGCCGGTCGGGTGACCGCCGGCAGCGTCACCACCCGACGCACCACCCCGCCGGCGGCGTCGAGACGCCGGCGGGCCTCGGGGGCATCGACGCCGGCCAGGTGCATGACCAGCGCCGATTTCACATGGCCACCGGAGCGGGCCAGCAGCGCTCGCGCGGCGTCGCGCTCGATGCCCAGCGTCTCGACCAGCATGCGCTCGGCCCGATCCTGGAGCTTGGCGCAGGTGACCCGCAGGTCGACCATCAGATTGCCGTGCACCTTGCCGAGACGAACCATGGCTCCCGTGGTGATGGCGTTCAGCACGAGTTTGGTCGCCGTGCCGGCCTTGAGCCGCGTCGACCCGGTGACCACCTCAGGGCCGACCAGCGGTGCGATCACCACCTCGTGCTCGGCCCGGAGCTGGTCGGAGGGCGGCGTACACAGCAGCACGCCCGTCCGCGCACCACGCTCTCTGGCCCGCGCCAGCGCCCCGAGCACGTACGGCGTCGTGCCCGAGGTGGCGATGCCCAGGACGACGTCGTGTTCGCCCACCGCGTGCTGGTCCATGGCTGCCGCGCCGTCTTCGGCATGGTCCTCGGCGCCCTCGCAAGCGCACACCAGGGCCTCGCTTCCACCGGCCATCACCCCCACCACCTGGGCGGGATCGGTGCCGAAGGTCGGGGGAATCTCGGCCGCGTCGAGCACCCCCAGGCGGCCCGACGTGCCGGCACCGACGTAGATCAGGCGACCTCCGACTCGCAGGGCCGCCTCGACCAGATCGATGGCCCGCGCCACCGCCTCCGCCTCTCGGGCCACCGCCGGCACCACACCCGCGTCTTCGGCGTTGAGCAGGTCGACGATCTCGCGCGCCGACAGCGTATCGAGACGATGCGAACGGGGGTTGCGTTGCTCTGTGAGTCGGATTTCGGTCATTTCATATCCTCGCGAACCGATCGCCGGCCCGCTACCCACCGCCCCACCTCGGAGGCATCCGTGCACGCCCGGTCTTCTCGACTTCATCGCGGCATCGCACTCGGCCTCCTCGCGGTGGCCCTCGCCCAGCCCCTCGTGGGTCAGTCCAGCATCGCCTCCGACCGGCCCGGACTGGGACGTGGATCGCCGGTGGTCACGCCCGGCATCCTTCAGTTCGAACTGGGGGGTGAATTCGCCGACGATCACAACATCGACCGCATTTCGCTCGGCCAGGGACTGATGCGATTCGGTGTCGTCGACGGCTTCGAGCTTCAGGGGCTGCTCGGCTCGTTCACCGTCCTTCCCGGCGACGACGACGGCACGCGAGGGCTGCTCGACATCGGGCTCGGCGCCAAGCTCCGCCTGCCGTCTCCGTCCGACGCGGTATCGTGGGCGCTGCTCGGGACCGTGCTCTTCCCCACGGGTGCGGACCGCTTCACCGCCGACGAGGTGCTCCCCGCGGGAGCGCTGCTGGCCGACCTCGCTGTCTCGAGGCAGGTCAACGTCACCGCCAACGTGGGGGTTTCGGGGCTGGCTGCCGACGCCGTCGATCAACTCTTCGCGAGTCTGACCCCGTCCATCACCCTCGGGGATTCGTCGGTGGCGCTCTACGGTGGGTATGCGGGCTACTACTCGAAGTCCGACGACCTGCACTACGTAGAGGCGGGACTCACCTGGCTTCGCAGCCCCGACCTTCAACTCGACCTCAATGGTGGGGTCGAGGTCGAATCGGGCGGGTACTTCGTCGGCGTCGGCGTGGCGAAACGCTGGTCGCTGCGGTAGTCTCCTCGCCGCCATGACTCCCTCCGACCTCCTCGACCGCGCCCTGGCCCTGGGGCCCGACCTCACGGCCATTCGCCGTGATCTCCATCGCCACCCCGAGCTGGGATTCCAGGAAGTACGCACCGCGGGGCTGGTGGCCGAGCGGCTCCGCCGACTCGGGCTCACGCCCCGAACCGGGGTGGGCCGCACGGGGGTGGTGGTCGACATCGTGGGCGCGCCGGGGCCCACGGTGGCGCTGCGCGCCGACATGGACGCGCTGCCGATCCAGGAAGACGCCACGCACGACTACGCGTCGACCGTGGACGGTTGCATGCACGCCTGTGGCCACGACGCCCACACCGCAGCGTTGCTCGGCGCGGCCGACCTGCTGGTGGGGCTGCGAGATGCCGGCGCGCTCGCGGGCACGGTGCGGCTGCTCTTTCAGCCCTGCGAAGAGACCGTCGACGCCGAAGGCAAGAGCGGGGCCACCCGCATGCTCGACGACGGCGCCCTCGACGGGGTGGAGGCGGTGACCGGCCTCCATGTGGGCGGCCATCTGCCCAGCGGCAAGTTCTTCGTGGCCCCGGGAGCGGTGATGGGAGGCGGCGAAGAGGTCAAGGTCGAGGTGAGGGGGCGCTCGGCCCATGCGGCGTTCCCCCACGAAGGCATCGACGCCATCGTCCTGGCCGCCCAGGGCGTGCTGGCGGCGCAGACGGCGGTGTCACGCCGTATCCCACCCACCTCGCCCGGGGTGGTGACCTTCGGCCTGATCGAGGGGGGGTCGGCCCCCAACATCCTGGCCGACCGGGTGCGGCTTCACGGTACGCTGCGCTATTTCGACCCGACGGTGCGGACGGCGCTGAGAGATGCGGTGCGAGGGGCCTTCGAGGGCCTGCGTGCCCAGGGCGGAGACGCCACCGTCACCTTTCTGCCCGGCTACCCGCCCCTCGTCAACGACGACGACGCGGCCCGCACCGTAGCCGAGGCGCTCACGACGCAGTTCGGGGCCGACGCGGTCTACCCCATGCCGCCGGTCCTGGCCGCCGAGGACTTTGCCTTTCTGGCGCAGGCCGCACCCGGTGCCTTCTTCTGGCTGGGTGCGGCGTTGCCGGAACCGCGCCAACATCATCATCCTCGCTTCGACATCGACGAGTCCGTCCTGCCCCTCGCCGCCGTGGCCCTCACCCGGGCCGCGCTGGCGTTGCTCGACTCCCTCACTGATCCCACGCCATGATTCCCCGCCACCTGCTCGCCACCCGCCGCCTCTCGTCTCGCCGCATGCGTGCGTCCCTCGCGGCGTGCATCGTGGCGCTGTGCGCCCTCGGGCCGACCAGCTGCACCGCTCCCGACGAGACGGCCGGCCCGCCGGAGACACTGTGGACGTCGTCGTGGCGCCACCCGAGCGACGCCCCCGTCACCGCCCCCACGGCCATGGTGGTGACCACCGACCAGTATGCGTCGCATGTGGGCGCGCAGATTCTGCAGGCGGGGGGCAACGCCGTCGACGCCGCCATCGCGGTCTCGTTCGCCCTGGCCGTGGTCAACCCCGAGGCGGGCAACCTCGGAGGGGGCGGCTTCATGGTGGTGCGCATGGCCGACGGAACGGCCGCAGCGCTCGACTACCGCGAGAAGGCGCCTCTGGCGGCGTCGCGCGACATGTATCTCGATGCCCAGGGCAATGTCACCGAGGCCGCCGTCACCGGACATCTCGCCAGCGGCGTACCCGGCACCGTCATGGGCATGTGGGAAGCCCATCGCCGCTTCGGCACCCTGCCCTGGACCGAGTTGGTGGCTCCCGCCGTGGCGCTGGCCGAGGGCTTCGAGGTCGAGCAGCGCTTTCTCAATTCGCTGGACCCGGAAATGGTGCAGGCTCTGAGCGCCTTCCCCGCGTCGGCGGCGCAGTTCCTGCCCCGTGACGGGCAGCCTCCCATGGTGGGCGACACGCTGCGACAGCCCGATCTCGCCGCCACGCTCACCCGCATCCGCGACGATGGCGCCGAGGGCTTCTATCGTGGCCGCACTGCCGAATTGATCGTGGCCGAAATGCAGAACGGGGGCGGCATCATCACCGACGCCGATCTCGCCCGCTACACTGCCGTCTGGCGCGATCCCGTCACCTTCGGCTACCGGGGCTACACGGTCTACTCCATGCCGCCCTCGTCGTCGGGGGGCGCGACCATGGCCGAGGCGGCCAACATCCTCGAGTTGTACGACCTCTCGACCCTTCCCTGGGACGGCGCCCAGCGCGTGCACCTGCTGGCCGAGGCCTTTCGGCGCGCCTACGCCGACCGCAACCACTACCTGGCCGACCCCGACTTCGTCGACATGCCCCTCGACGTCCTGACCAGCGACGAGTACGCCGCCTTCCGGGCCGCCGACCTCTCCGAGACCGAGGCCTCGCGCTCGAGCGAGATCACGCCGGCGGTGGAGCCGTTCCTCGCAGCCGCCCCCGCCTCGCCCACGGGAGCGCCCGACGAAGGGGAGCACACCACCCACTACTCGATCGTCGACGGCGCCGGCAACGCGGTGGCGGTGACCACGACCATCAACTCGTGGTACGGCAGCAAGGTGACGGTGGCGGGAGCCGGCTTCGTGATGAACAACGAGATGGACGACTTCGCGGCCAAGCCCGGCACGCCCAACCAGTACGGGCTGGTGCAGGGTGAGAACAACGCCATCGCGCCTGAAAAGCGCATGCTGAGCGCCATGAGCCCGTCGATCGTCATCGATGACGCGGGACGGGTGAAGATGGTGACCGGCACCCCCGGCGGCTCGACCATCATCACCACCGTGCTGCAGACCATCTCGAATGTGATCGACTACGGCATGAATGTGAGCGACGCCGTGCTGGCGCCTCGCATACATCACCAGCACCTGCCCGACCAGATCTACTACGAACCCAACGGGCTCAGCCCCGAGGTGGTGGCCGCCCTCGAGGCCATGGGCCACACCGTGGTGGAGCGGGCGGGCGAGTCGGGCGACGTGCAAGCCATCGTGGTGCGCGCCGACGGCACCCTCGAAGCGCGCTCGGATCCCCGGCGGGGCGGGTCGGCGGTGGGGTACTGAGAGCACCGCATGGCGGCGGCAATCGCACAGGCGGCGCTTGCCCTTCCCACCGGAGACTTCGCGACCCTCGACCTACACGAATTTCACCGCGTCGCCGACCTCGAGGTAGAGGACCGGGGGTAGGGCGCCCAGGCCCCTCGAAGTTGTGGCCTGACCATCCCGGGTTGCACGTCGCCGCAACGACTCCTACACTATGTCGTACATACTATGTGACGCATCGGTGGACCCGAACGAGCGAGTCCCATGATCCCGGGAGGTGATGCATGACGCTGGAACGTGAATGGATGCGAGGCGCTGCCCCCCTGGCCGTGTTGACCCTCCTCGACCAACGGGCGATGTACGGCTACGAGCTCGTCGAAGCGCTCGAGAGGGATACCGGCGGCCTACTCGCGATGGGTCAATCCACCGTCTATCCGCTCCTCTACAATCTGGAGGGGCGGGGGCACCTGAAGCCCGTGTGGCGGACAGCACCGTCCGGTCGCCGACGCAAGTACTACCAGGTGACGGCGCCGGGTCGAGCCTGGCTCGAGAAGCAGCGCGACCAGTGGGACACCCTGGTGACGGCGTTCGGGCGACTGGGGCTGCGCGGCCCGGCCCCGGAGGAGGAGGCGCAATGAGCGTCCCGCCTCCCCCGGGGGCTGAACTGCCGCCGGAGTTGGAGGAAGTCGTCCGCGCGGTCCTGGCCGCGTCGGACCTCGACCTGGTGGAGCGCGTCGAGGTGGAAGCCGACCTTCGAGCCCACTTCGAGGACGGTCTGACCGCTGGGGTGGATGGGCACGACCTGCGTGATCGTTTCGGCGATCCGATCACGGTCGGCCGTCGGATCGCGCGCGCCCGCAGGGATGCCCGAGGCGGACATCGAACGGACACGGGGAGGTGGTGGATGTCGGGAAGTGAATGGTGGTCCGAGATTCGAAGAGGCGTCCGGAGGCTGGCGCATACACCCGGCTTCGCCTTCGTGGTGGTGCTCACGCTCGCTCTCGGGGTAGGCGCAAACGCGGCCATCTTCTCGGTGGTCGACGCGGTGCTCCTGCGTCCACTCCCGTACGCCGCGCCCGACCGGCTGGTCCGGGTCTACGAGGCCGAGCCAGGAACTCCGACCGACGACAACTACCTGCGCGCCCCCGCCGTGGCCGCGTACCGAATGTGGGACGACGTCTTCGACGGCTTCGGTGCACTGTACGTATACCGTGAGACGGGTGCCGATCTCACCGCCGGTGACCGCACCGTACGCGTAACCACGGTCCCGGTGACCGCCGGGTACTTCGAGACGCTGGGCGTCACCCCGGAAGTGGGCCGCACCTTTCTGGAGAGCGAAAGCGTAGCTCCCGGCGAAGGCGGCGACCGAGCCGAACCGCTCGCCCGGGTCGCGATCCTGAGCCACGCGCTGTGGTTGGACCGGTTCGGCGGGACGCGCGACGTACTTGGCCGTGTGATCCGGCTCGACGACCAACCGTACGAGATCGTCGGCGTGATGCCCGATGGATTCGCAGACCCCTTCGGCCCGCCCGCGGACCTGTGGACTCCTCAGGACCTGCGGCTCGGCCGGCGCAACAACTGGGGCAATTTCCACCTCTCGGCCGTCGCACGGCTGAAGCCCGGCTTGACCGTGCCCGCGGCGCAGAGCCGCGTCGACGCGCTCTACGCGCGTCTGCTCGAGGAGCACCCCGAGGCCCGGGGCGACCTGGTGCCGACGCTCGTCCCCCTCCACCAGGATCTGGTCGGGCCGACGCGACGGACCATGCTGCTGATCCTCGCGGGTGCCGCCGCCCTCGTGCTCCTGACCGCGTGCGTGAACCTCGCCAACCTGCTCTTTGCCCGGGGCCTTGGACGGGACCGTGACGTGGCGGTGCGAACCGCGCTCGGTTCAGGGCGCGGACGAATCATGGCCGGCCTCCTGGTCGAGACGGGAATCCTCGCCGTGATCGGTGGGGCCGCGGGACTCGGCGTCGGCTGGCTCGGGGTGCGCTCGCTCGTGGCGCTCTCTCCGGATGCCCTCCCGCGCCTGGTGGACCCGAGCCCGAGCGGTGCGGTGTTCGTCTTCGCGCTGGTCGTGACCGTGATCGCCCTCGTGTTGTCGAGTCTCACCCCGGCGCTGCGGTTGTCGAGGGTGCCCCCGGCCGACGCTCTCCGCGCCGACTCCCGCACGACGACCGGAGGGAGGCGTGCGCGCCGGGTTCGGGACGGCCTCGCCATCGTTCAGGTGGCGGCAGCACTCGTCCTCGTCACGGGAGCCGCGCTGCTCGGTCGGAGCTTCGCGGCGCTCGCAAACGTTCCGCTCCACATGGATCCGGCCGGCGTCCTGACCTTCGAGGTGAACCTACCGGAATCACGCTACCCCGACGGCGCCGCTCGAGAGGGCTTCCACCGCACCTTCCACGAGCAGGTCGCGGCACTGCCCGAGGTGGAGGCGGTCGGTGCCGTGTCATGGCTGCCCGTCAACGGACGCTTCAACATCTGGGGCGTGTATTGGGACCCCGAGCACCCCGACGGCTCCAACGACGATGCATGGTACGGGTCGGACATTCGTGTCATCGCCGGCGACTACTTCGAGGCGCTGGACATCGGGCTCGTACGCGGGCCTGCGCCGGCCGGAGCGGATCTGGAGGGCGAGCGGGTCGTGTGGGTGAACCAGCGCTTCGTCGATGAGGTCTTCGGCGACGTCGACCCCATCGGGCAGATCGTCTTCGCCGGCAACGAGCCCCGTCGCGTGGTCGGCGTCGTCGACGACGTGCCCTACGATGCCGAGGGCGCCGTCTCCGCGATGGCATTCATCCCCCACGCCCAGTTCGCCGACGACCGCAACTGGGCGCTTACGCAGACCGTACGGGTTCGAGGCAGTCGACAGGCAGCGCGGGCCACCATCGCAGCTGTGCTGTCGCGCATGGACGCGCAACTGGTACTGTACCGGCCCCGTCCGCTCACGGAGGTGGTGGGCTCCGCCAGGGCACAGAACCGTTTTGCCACCCTGCTCATGAGCGCCTTCGCCCTCCTCGCGCTCGCACTGGCCCTGGTCGGGACGTACGGCGTTCTTGCCGGGGCGGTCGCGGGGCGCAAGCGCGAGTTCGGGATTCGCATGGCACTCGGCGCGGACTCTCGGGACGTGGGCCGTATGGTGCTTCGCTACTCGGCCCTGCTGGTGGGGCCCGGAGTGATGATCGGCCTGGTTGGGGCATGGCTGTCCGCTCGGTGGGTCCAGGCGCTCCTCTTCCAGGTGAGTCCGCGCGACCCGGTGGTCTACCTGGGAGCCGTCGCGGTCTTCACGGCGGTGGGGCTGGTGGCGGGATGGGCACCCGCACGCCGGGCCACTCGGGTGGATCCGGCGCGGACGCTCTCGGCGGAATGACCGCCCCTACAGCCGTCGGTGGGCCCGATGTGCCATCACGGGCCGACGATGTCGCTCGACGAATCGGGCACCGGCTACTCCGCTCACGACGGCTCCACCGGGTCGAACTGCGTCGACCGCCACGCCCGAGGATCCTCCACGGGGTAGACGACGGGGTGAACGTCTGAGCGGGATCCTGGGCTCGCCAGATCGCGACGCGACCAGCCTCCTCGACGAGGGTGCAGTCGCCTCCTCCAGGGCGCGGGCTCAGAACCCGCTCAGGTACCAGCGCCCTCCCTGCCTGACCAGCTCCATCGTTTCGCTGCGGTCTCCGTCGGGGCCGAAGCGGAACGGCACCCGCGCCCGGTCACCCTCGATCTCGATCGGCTCGCCGACCTCGCCCGCGCTGAACCAGGCGACGAATTCGGACCACCCTTCGGCTTCCCGCGTCAGCCCACAGAGTGCTTCGACATCGCCGTCGACCTCCATACCATACCCGCACAGCTCCCTGAGACCGGCCGGATCGTCGTCTCCGACCACATGAATGTGAGCGACGCCGTGCTGGCGCCTCGCATACATCACCAGCACCTGCCCGACCAGATCTACTACGAACCCAACGGGCTCAGCCCCGAGGTGGTGGCCGCCCTCGAGGCCATGGGCCACACCGTGGTGGAGCGGGCGGGCGAGTCGGGCGACGTGCAAGCCATCGTGGTGCGCGCCGACGGCACCCTCGAAGCGCGCTCGGATCCCCGGCGGGGCGGGTCGGCGGTGGGGTACTGAGAGCACCGCATCGACCGAATTGCGTGCTTGCCAGTTCCATCAGACATCATATAATTTGATTTCATGAAAATCACGGCTTCCGTCACCGACGTGCTCCGCAACTTCTCCGACTACATCAATCGGGTCGCGTACCGGGGTGACCGGTTCGTGCTCACTCGGGGTGGCAAGGACGTGGCGGAACTCACTCCCGTGGCACCCGCGGGGAGTCGACTGGCAGACCTGCCTGAAGTACTCCGGTCTCTGCCCCGCCTCGGCGACGACGACGCGGCGCAGTTCGCAGACGATCTCGAGCGCATCCGCAACGAAGCCAATCGGGAACTGCCGAAAGACCCGTGGGACTCCTGATCGACACCTCGGTCCTGGTGGGCCACGAGCGCGGACGACTGAACCTCGATCGCCTCGTCGAGGAACGACTACGAGAGCGACACGACGAGCCGTTCTACATCTCGGCCATCACGGCCAGCGAGTTGCTACACGGCGTCCACCGGGCCGGAGACCGTACGCGGCACGCGCGTCGATCGGCTTTTGTCGAAGGGGTGCTCGACGCGTTTCCCGTCCTCCCGATCGACCTGCTCGCCGCGCGTACGCACGCGGAGTTGGGTGCCGGCCTCGCGGACCGGGGCTTGTCGATCGGGAGCCATGACCTATGGATCGCCGCCGCCGCGGTGGGCCGGGGGCTGACCCTCGCCACCCTCGATCTGCGTGCGTTCCACCGTGTCCCTGGCCTCGAGGTAGAGGCCTGGGGGTAGGTCGCTCAAACCCCCGGAACTCGCCCCTCTCGCCGGTGCGGCCAGCACGGCGTTGACGGTTGCACTTCTGTTCCCACGCGGCGTCCCGACCCCGATGGCGTCAGGGACGGGCTCGACGACGACGGTGCAGTCGCCTCCTCCGGGGCGCGGCCTCAGAACCCGCTCAGGTACCAGCGCCCTCCCTGCCTGACCAGCTCCATCGTTTCGCTGCGGTCTCCGTCGGGGCCGAAGCGGAACGGCACCCGCGCCCGGTCACCCTCGATCTCGATCGGCTCGCCGACCTCGCCCGCGCTGAACCAGGCGACGAATTCGGACCACCCTTCGGCTTCCCGCGTCAGCCCACAGAGTGCTTCGACATCGCCGTCGACCTCCGTACCATACCCGCACAGCTCCCTGAGACCGGCCGGGTCGTCTGCACCGGCCGCCTCGAACAGAAGCTTCACCACACCGGCCGGATCCAATGGGCCGCTCACCTGGATCGCGACGCTTTCCCGCTCGTCCGGGCTCGGCACATTGGATACCCGGATCGTCGTCTCCGACCACTGGAGCGTGGCGACGCTCTGCAACCCGTCGACCACCGCCACGGCAGAGACCATGCTCGGGTTTTCAGGCGGAAGGGCACAGCAATTGGACGCCCGCGCGGGCAGCCCCCGGCGCACCGCGGGATCAGGATTCCCGATCAGGTACGCCAGGCGGTAGGCGGCCGGCGAGTCGATGGCCGCCGCCATCTCCACCAGGTAGTCGCCGAGAAGTGTGTGGGCACGCGATGTGTCGGTGCCGACGAGGTTGCGCGTGACGATCAGGATCGTGGCGTCGACGCTCCCGTCGGCATCTCGAAACACCGCGAGCCAGACGTCGTCGGCCAGTGCACCGGAGGGGCGCAGCAGGACCCGTTCCCGGCCGTCGACCGCAAGCGCCTGCCCGACCTCCATGAAGCCGTACTTCGACCAGAAGTCGTCGCCGGTAGTGAAGGTCGTGCCAGGGCCGGCTGCGGCCAGGGCAAGGCCCGCGACGAGGAGGGCGGAACCAGTCCGGACGGCGAAGCGAAATCCATGCACGGTGACCTCCTTGGCTGAAGGGTGTGTCCCTTCACGCGTCCCATGCCGGCATCAGGGATCACGAGGCCGTATTCGGGCGGTGGCGGCATCCGACTCGTTCCTGCGTTCTCTGTAGTTCAACCCTGTCGTTTCTCCCGTCCGTCTCCCTCGTCGAGGTTTCTCCATTGCGTCTCGTTCGCTCCCCCTTCTTCGCGATCCTCGCCCTGACCCTGATGTCATGCAGCGACTCGTCGGGTACCGATCCACACGACGATGACGACGACGAGATCCCAACGGTCGATCTCGATCCCACCCCCGACCCCACTGCCGATGACTTCTGCGGTCGTCTCGGCTACTTCTGCACACCGAGCCAGGCTCCCGTGGGCAGCCTCGCGTACAGCGACTCGCTGTTGACTTCGGCGCTGTCCCGGGTGGAGGGTGGCGAATCGAACGCAGACGCCGCCCGCTGGTTGCTGACGCAGCGCGACGTCGTCGAGGCCGCAGCCACCGATGCCGCCGTCGTCTTCCGCGTCGAAGGAGCGCCCCCGACCTGGTTGCTGACGCCCCAGTTCGATGCCGCTTCGGCGTCACCGCCCCCTGTCGTCACGACCACGCGCCAGGATGTCGTCGGCCACGGAACCCCGCGCGACAATGCCCAGAAGCAGAAGAAGGCGCTGCTGCTCGCCCCGTATCAGTTCCAGTTCGGCGGCAACGACCCCACGGCCGCGATCGAGCAGGTGCTCCGCGGCGCTCGCGACTACAATCACGCCGCCGGCACCCGCGTCGTCCAGAACACGACGGCACCCGGGATGCCGGCCAGCGGCTCCAGCCTCGGGACTCCGAAGCTCGCCGACTTCGTCGGGTGGGAGGCGTACGACGTGATCACGGTCAGCACGCACGGAGCCGAGATGGGAGCCGACAGCTTCGGGTGCGCCTTCTTCAGTGATTTCCTGACCTGCATCACCGGGGTATCGACCGGTGAACGGATCCGAAGCTGCGCGGAACTCGCGACGCTCTACCCGAACACCGCGGGAGTGCGCTGTGCGGGGACGAGTGGCGTGACGGGCACCTTCGTGCTCCTCGACACCGACTTCTTCGCCGCCACCTACAGCGTGTTCGCTGCGGGGCTCGACAAGTCGATCATCTACATGGGTGGCTGCCAGACCTACAAGAACAGTTCCCTGGCCTACAACCTGGCCGGCTCCCGCAGCGAGTACTTCGGCTTCGACGAGAGCGTGTTGGTCAGTGAGATGGCGGCCCCGGCGGTGCGACTCTTCAACCTTCTCGTGGGGGATGGGCTCACCACGGAGGACGCCTTCGCCCAGCTGAAGCGGGAAGGTCTCGACGTGACCACGAAGGCCGACCTGAAGCACTACTCCAATGATGACGGGCTCCACGTGCGCGAAATCACGACCCTGAAGAACCCTCTCGAGCCCGCGGTGTCGGGCAGTGGGGTGGCCGGTCTCGACCGACCGTGGAGCCCCGCTCCCGCCCGGGCCGAGATCGGCGACCTCAGGAATGGCGACGTGTTGCCCTTCGTGGGTCAACCGGGGGACGGCATCAACGACGAGCTCTTCTTCTACGTCGACATCGACGGGGTGCGGCCGGGTGAGGAAAGCGAATTCAGCGTCGAGATCGAGGTCGACGGCACCAGCATGGGGCATTGGGGCCTCGAAGGTGACCACGCGCGCCGTGTCGACGATGCCACCGTCCGTCTGAGAATCCACCAACCCCTGGACTTCGACGTGACGCAGGGGCGGGGGGTGAAGCTCAAGGCCAGGACGACGCTGCCCGGCGAGGGTGAGAGCGAGCACGAGCTGTCGATCCTGCTCGAGAACCCCGTGCTCCACTTCGAATCGACCATCGAATCCACGGCCCAGAATCTCTTTCAACGCGGCCGGGTCGAGGCCGATATCGAGCTGGCCTTCAAGCGGGGCTCCGATCCCGACCGGCTCGAACTGGGCTCGAGTGTCGGGCTCCTTTCCTACCTCGAGTACACGCTCACCGTCCCGACCTCGACCGGTTGCACGGTGACGACCTTCAAAACCGACGGGCGTCTCGAGGTGAAGGAAGGCCGAATGGAGCTCGATCCCGCCGCCAGCGACTTCGGCCTGCCCGAAGAGCTGGTCCTCATCGTCCATCCCGAGATCAAGGACGGGTGGACGATGAATTGTGGCGGGGGCTCCCAGAGCATCGAGTCCATCTACTGGTTCGCCGGATGGGTGTCGTTCCACGGCGGTGCCCTGGGAGGCCCCAACGAGTTGGACCAGGCGCGGGGTGGCTTCGTGATTTCGGACTGGCTTCCGGGGTCGGGTACCGCTCTGGCCCAAAAGGAGTACCAGCGTAGCGGCCAGGACAGCGGGGCGCACTTCTCCGAGTTCACGCGGATGGAGATTCGGGGACCCACCTACCGCCCCGGAGGCGCGTCCGTGGGTCGACATCGTTGATCGGGACTCGGTTGATCGGAACTGAGGGGGATCCCGTGCCTTGCTACGCTGCGCGCGCCGGAGCGCCCGTCATTGCGGGCTGCAGTCCCTTCGCGAACCACGAGCTCGCGAATGCCCAGATGAGCAACCACTCGAGGAAGAACACAGGCCGGAAGGGTTGGAGCGTGCCCTGGATGACCTCGGGTCCCAGGGTGTACACGACCAGCGCCGCGAGGCACGCCACCATGGTCCAGCCACACCCCTTGTAGAATCGCGCCCAGTCCCGCGACTGACTGAACAACACGAGCGGAAAGAGCGAGAGGCAGCCGAACAAGACGACCGCGGCCAGGCCGTGCACCCACCCGATCGAGAAGGTGCCGTCGTCCATCTGGCCCGGGGCCGTGGTCGGAAAGAGCGCCACACAGACCGCGCTCACACCCGCAATCTTGCCGAGGGCCGCGTCGGCCCAGCCGGACTGCACCGTCGGCCGCTGGGACCTGGCCGGTGTGGCGTCTTGCGGCGTGTAGGTGTAGAAGAAGAGAAAGACGCCGATGACCCACAGCGTGCCCACGAACCAGTCGCGCATTCCGGTATGGTAGTAGGCGCTGATCGAGCCCTGGACGCTCTGGGACCCCGCGAGGAGGACCACCGGCAGCGCCAGACCGAGCACGCCGATGGCGCTTCGGTACTTTGGGTAGGGCTCGAGGACCGAGCCGCCTATCGCACGCTTCAGCTCTACGAACACCACGGACCTCCCTGGGAAGAGGCGATCATGACCGGCGCCGACATGGGACGGGGCGCGGATAACCCCACCATTCGCCACTCGGCCCCTGTGCGCAAGTCCGGAATCCTTGCCCGACGAGGCCGACCCACCTCATCCTGCCGAGGTCCGTAGGAGTCAGGTTCCACCGCAACGGAGGGAAGCATGCCACGCACCCTGGTGACCACCGCCTCGACGTTGACGACTCTGCTCAGCCTCCCGGGAGGGGTCGGGGCGCAGACCGGGCCACCCGGCGGGCCCCCACCGACGATCCCAGGCACGGCGGTGCTGTACCGGAGCCCCGTGCAGGTCGATACGATCCCGATCCTGTGCTACGACGCCGAGCGACCGGAGGTGGGCTTCGAAACCGAATCCACCGACCCCGAATGGACGCCCACCGTGGCCCTTACGCTCTGGCCTACGCCCGGCACCGCCGACAGCTTGTCGATCCGCTTCGACGACGGGACATCGGTGGTCGACCGAACGGTCCCGCGCGGCACACCGCAGACCGGAATGCTGAGCCTCGGCGTCAATGTCGTGCCGTGGGACACCGGTCGAGGTGTCGATCTCCAGATCGGAGCCAATTGCACCGAACGGCTCACGCGGGAGGGTTAGGGCGCGAGGCCTCGGAGGTGATGGCTGCTGGAGCGGCCCCCTCTACTCCGTGCCGACCAGAGGGTCGATGTCGCGCAGCGACTGGATGAGGGTCGGGTGCCGGACCTTGAGGATCGCGCCCATGACCAGAGCCGCGAGGAGGTTCGCCCCGACCACCGACCACCAGGCCCGCGGCAGGAACTCCGACAACACCGCCACCATGCCCATGGCGAGTGCCTCGAACGAGACGAGAATCATGAGGGCCGCCAGGAGTATCGGTGGCCTCCCCTCGGCGGTGGCGGCGACCGCCGTCAAGGCGATTCCGAGTCCCGCGAAGGCCGCGACGTGCACCACGGTGAATCCCAGAACCCAGGTCAGGTTGATCGGAAGGCCAGCGGTGCCGGTCTCGCCGGCAAAGAGGACTCCCCCCAGGAAGGAGGGGGTCTGGAGTGCGGCGCCGGCCATCGTGTCGAGAAGCAGGTACCAGAGCGCCACGGCCGCAGCACCCACGAGTCCCAGCAGAACACCGTCGCGCACGACAGGACGCTCGAAGATCCTCGTCAGCCAGGTGGTGCGGCCCGAGGGCTCCATGCGGTGGATCGTGTGGGTCACCGCGAGGCCCGCGAGCAGGTTGCCGATCAGCACCGGCCGCCACCCGAGATGGTTCACGATGTCGACGTCTGTCGCCATCACGGTGCCGAAGAAGAGCAGATCGAAGAGCAGGAACCCCATGGCGAGCCCGAGGGGCGTGGGGGCTGTCACCTTGAGGTGGTCCATGACCCGCGACGCAGTCACACCGACGATCAGGAACGCCATGTAGTGGAGCACGGTGTAGGCGGGGATTGCGGCACCGGCCGTTCCGCCGAGCAGCGCCCCCGCAATGAAGTGCGGGGTTGCCAGGGGCTCGCCTCGCAGGAGGTCGAGTCCCAGAAACCAGAGAACCACCACCGTGGCCCCGACGAATCCGGATACGGCGCCCCTCTTGAGAGTCTTGACGTCCATCGGTGCCTCGCGGTGCGGAAATCCTGGGCGGGCTCTGCCGGGCAGGGCCCCCACTCCGGTGAATAGGCTAGCCCCTGGTGGGTGTTCCGCAAAGAGCGCCCAGGTCGCCGCTACTACGGGCTCCGGCTCGATCCGCGATGCGCGATCCTCACCCCCCCGTTGGTCGTCACCGCCCGCACCGTAGGCCCGCCGCCGCCCAACGCCACACTCAGAGATCGACCGATGCGACCTCGCACGGTCACCGGAAAGTCGATGTCCATTCCGCCGTTGACCGTGCCCGTCTCCAACTGGGCGGAGTAGTCACGGGGCAGGTAGACCGTCACTCCCCCGTTGACCGTCTCGACATCCAGGCCTGCGCCATCCCAGCGATCGCCCGCGAGCTCGACGTGCAGGCCACCATTGCGGGTGCGCCCTTCGACGTCGCCCCCGAGGTCTTCGAGATGCACGCCGCCGTTCACCGCGGCGAACCGGATCCGGCCGTTCACCGCATTGATCGTGATTCCGCCGTTGTGGGTTTCGAGCTCCAGGTCGGTGTCGAAGGGCACCGACACGATCCAACTCACGCCCCAGCTTTCACGGCGACCGCTCTGCGGCCCCTCGGCGCGCAGCGTGCCGTCGGCGGCGTGAATCCGCACGGCGTCGGCCATCTCTTCGGCCCGAGACTCGGAGCGGGCGTTGGCCCACACCCGTGCCTGCACGCGCACCTCGCTCCCACTCCACCCCTGCACGCGCACCCCACCGTTCATGCCGCCGTCGACCGTGAGGTGTCCCACGTCGGCGAGATCGGCCGACAGGACCATGCACGAGCGCTCCTGGTCTCCCCTGCCCTCGTCCCGCTCGCACCACCCTTCGTCGCCGCGTTCCCACGTCTGCGCGGCTGCGGAACCGACTCCACCCATCACACCCATCCCACCCACCAGCACCGCCAGCATCCATGTCCGGCCCATCACGCCACCTCATCGCACGGGGAAATCATCGTCCTGGTGGGTGGGACAGGGCGAGGGGCCAAAAGGTTGTGGCGCGAGGTCCTGCGCACTCGTCGGTGGGGCCCTATTCTTCGGGCGGGCGGTGGGGGCCTGGGCACCAGCTGAGGGGGATCGCAATGGAGTTCCTCAACTTTCTGATCATCCTGATCGCCGCGTGGTTGGTCTGGCGGCGCCCCGAACGTGAGCGATTCGCCTTTGGCCTGCTGGTGGTCAGCTGCGTCATCATGGCGGTGCTCTTCTTCATCGGGACGCACACGTCCATCGTGCCGGGGCTGAACCTGTGATCGGCCTCTCGGAGGCCCGGCTTCGCACCCTTCTGGTCTGGGCGGTGATCGTGCTCACGGCCGGCCCCGTGGGCGTCGCAGTGGTGTTGGGCGTCGCCTTCGGCGAATCCCCGTGCATTCTCTGCTGGTCCCAGCGCACCTCCATGGCGCTCATGGCGCTGGTCGGCATCTTCGTGCTGCGATACGGACCCCGTCCCCGCTATGTCGGCACCGTGGTGCTGCTGGGACTCTGGGGGCTGTACATGTCGCTTCGCCACTCGGCTCTTCACCTGGCCCGCGACGTGGGTCAGGGCTTCGCCGCCCCCTACTTCGGGGCCCACACCTACGTCTGGGCCGGGGTGATCCACTGGGTGGTGCTGGCCGTCCTGGCCGTGTTGCTGCTCGTGCTGCGGGAAGACACGGTCGAATCGGGGGTGCGGGAGTTGAGCCGGATCTCGCGCTTCGCCATCGGACTCTTCATGGTGGTCATCGGGGCCAATGCCCTCCAGGCCTTCGTCACGACCGGGCCACCGCCCTTCATGGGCCAGGCCGATCCGCTGCGCTTCTCGTGGAATCCCAGCCGTTGGGTCTGGCTCATGGACGACGAGATCGGAGGCGCCATCTCCTGGCGGGGTTCGTGGACGATCCCCAGGCCCGACCCCGCCCGGGTACAGGCCGATGCCGACCCCGCGACGGGCCCGCTCGCCAGTCTCGAGGCCCTGCCCATCGAGCGTTGGGAGGTGGTGGGCGCGCCGTTGGTGGGTCGTCTCACGGACTTGGCCTGGGACGCTCGCACCGAGCGATTCCTCGCCGTCACGGACGCGTACGGAGTCTACCTGTTGGACCCCACCCTGACCCGGGTCGAGCTCGGGGTGACCCTCGATCCGCACTTTGCCGTCGACCTCACGCCGCTGGCCGGGGCGGCGTTCATGGGCGACACGCTGGCCGCCGTATCGACCAACAAGAGCTACGTGCTTCTCCGGGCCGATCCCGACACCGACGAGAGCTACGAGTGGCGGCATTTTCTTTCCACCAGCGGCGGGGTCGCCGAGGTACGGCGCTCGCGCCTGGCGACGATGCGGGCGCGGCAGATGTACACGCTCTCGGCGGCCTACGACGCACAGGCCGACGAAGTGGTCACGGTGAGCGTGCCCTCGCCGCGGCACTCGCGCATGGTGATCTCGCGCTTCGATCGCTCCGATCTGGTGTTGTCGTCGGAGTTTCTTCCGCTGCTGGCCCCGGGCCTCGCGCTCGCAGGGCCTGATCGTTCGCTGGCCGAATACGTGGTGACCGGTGCAGCGGTCGCCGACGGCATGCTCTACGCAGTCAGCGCAGCGTATTCGACCGTGCTGGTGGTGGACCTCGCCGCGCGGACGATCGTGGCCACCTACGCGGTGCCCGGACTCGAGCAGCCGGTGGGGATCACGGTGCGAGGAGGGGAGTGGCTCATTGCCCAGGCGGATGGCCGGGTGGCGGTGGTGGTGCGGCCGGTGAACTGATCCTGCCAGCACTTCGCAACCTCGGGACCGGTTGATCGACGCGACGAAGGTCTTGCATCACGGGGGTCGGCGTTCTACCGGCTCACCGCCCCCCCGCTACCGACATGCCTCCAGGCGGTGCGGCACTTCCGCGCCATCGAAGTCGAGAATACGCCGGTCACAGGTGATCAGAGTTGCGCCCAGGTGGTAGGCAGAGGCGACGAGCAGCCGATCGACCGGGTCGTCGGGAAACGCATCGGGCAGTCGGGCGGCGCCGAGGGCCGCCTCACCGCTCACGGGCACGAGACTCACCCCGGGGACCGCAAGCGCCTGTTCGATCCAACGCTCCACCGGCCCCGAGAGTGTGAGCCGACCGCGTCGCACCAGTGTGCCGACCTCCCAGATCGAGAGGGGGTGGATGTAGAGGGTTCCCGTTCGAGCCGCTGTGTCGATCCGCGTCACGATCTCGGGGCGGAGGCGAGCGATCGAACCCTCCAGCGTCCAGATCCAGACATGCGTGTCCAGGAGTACGGGCCCGACCTGGGTCACGACTCTGCGTCCCATTCGTCAGACGTCGGCCCGATCAGGTCGATCTCGGACTTCACCCACCCGCGCAGTGCCCCGAAGACCGACTCGACCTCGTGGGCCTCAACGATCGGACCGAGGGTCGCGATGGGGGTGCCGTACCGCGTGACCACGAGGGTCCGGCGACCACGCGCAACCACGTCCAGCCAATGATGCCAGTCGTTCTTCAGTTCCGAGGCAGGGACCTCGATGCGGCCATACGTAGCGGCCGTTTCCCTGACTTGTCCCGTGCGAGGCGTTTTCCGAGACATCGACCCCTCCCAGAGAGTTGTCCTATTCAAGTTGGCCAACTTCAAGATAGTGATCAATGGCGGCGGCTCCCCTCATCCCCCCTGCGGTGGGCGCTGGCCACCTTGGCTCGTGACGGTAGCGCCGCCGTGGCGACCGCGGTCCGGGGCCGGCGGTGACGCTCGAGGTCTCAACCTGCGTCGGGGAAGCGAAACAGATAGAGGTCGGCCTGGCGCCGGTGGGCCTCGTACTCGACCGTGCCCCCGGCACGGCCGAGCGCTGCCAGGAGTTGGCTCAGGTTCGGCTCGTGGTCACCCGGGTGCATGGGCACGAAGAACACCCAGACCCGGTCCCCCGCGCGGCGTATGCGAGCCGCTTCGTTGTCGGCCCAGCCCGGGTCCGGCTCGCTTCGGGGCTCCGCCCTGCCCCAGAGAACCAGCCGTCCAGTAGGAACGCCGAACAGCTCGAGATAGTCGCCGTTGTGATAGTTGAAGTCTTCACCGGCACCCTCTCCCTGCACGCGCCCCGACCGCGGCGGGACCGAGAGGTAGCCGGGCCCGCGACGGGCAGCCTGATCGGCCAGCCGACGGAGTCGGGACGTGTCGGGGCGCGTCCAATCGGTGGTATAGAAGGCCCAGGCGGGGATACCGGGCGCATAGACGTACACCGGTTCGGAGGCTTCGTGACGGGCCTGGAGGTCGGCCACGAGAGGGGCGGCGTCCTGGAGGTCAACGGGTTCGACCATGGTCAGCGCGGCCCGACCCGCCGCGGGCACGAGAAACCCTGCCGCGAGTACGGCCCACGCCGGACCCCGCAGGCCGGCTTGGAACCTGCCCGCCACTACCCCGATCCCCTCGACGAGAACGATGAACAGAGCGGGGAGGCCAAACAGCAGGAGTCGCAGACTCATCGGATATGCCCCGACCGCCGAGGCTATGCTGGCTGCGACCAGCGGGCCGACGAGCAGGACCCCTGCCCAGGCACCGTGACGGCGGGCGAGAGCCCCGATACCGATGGCGCAGAGCGTCGCTCCGACCAGGGATTGCAGGGTGACGGCCGACATCAGGACCGGCCCCCAGCGCCCGGGATCCAGCGACCCGACAAACATGCCTCGCATCACCCCGTCCAGCGCAAACCACATGCGGGCGTCGATATCGGGAGCGTTCGGACGCAAGAACGCAAATTCCCAGAACTCTGCGAGAAAGGCGTTCTCCGCTGAGGGTCGATACAGAGCCAGGTAGAGGCCCCCGAATATCGCAAGCCAACCGGCGCCCAATCCAACCAAACGCACGACCCCCCTTCGGCTGGCCCGGATGGAGGGTGCCAGCAGAAGCGCTCCACCGACACCGGCGAGCACCAGGATGGCGGGAAACGAAAACATCTGGGCCACGGCGCCGACGACGGCGAGGGTGATCCACCCTCGCGGGTCATCGGGTTCGTGGATGACACGGACGGCCAGTGCGGCCAGCACCACGGCGACCACAGCGTCGACGGCGTACGGCTTGGCCTCGTCGGTGTACCGGAGCAACGCGGGAGACAGCGCCACAAGCGCCACCACCAGCATGGCTCGCCGCTCCGCCATGAGTTGCCGGGCGAGCACCCAGACGACAACCGGCACCAGGCACCCGGCGACAAATGGAGCGAACCGCAGGGCATACACATCGACCCCGGCCCACGACACCGCCAGACGCTCCACCCAGAGAAACGCGAACGGGGCCGCCTGATCGAAGTCGAGCGGGGCCAGCAACTCCCGCCATGTGCTCGCGGCGATGTTGAGCGAGAGCCTGGCTTCGTCTTCCCAGAGAGAGCGGCCACGGAGGTATGCCACGCTCCGGACGAAGGTGCCGAGCCCCACGACCCACCACAATACATGACGGCGTCCGCGCCCTCCGGAAGTCCCTCTCGCGAAGTGTGGGGGTTCCTCGGGTTCAGTCCTCCGATGAAGCCAGGGCCCCAGTACTCCGGCGGCTCTACCTCGCGCCCGCAAGCTCGTCCATGGCCGCAGCCATCGCCCGCACCCGGTCCGGATCCCGCGCACCTGATGCGTCGCGCCGCACCTCTGCCGCCAGCGCCGTGAGCGCCGCGCTCCGCACAGCCCCGGTCTCTCGCTCCGCCGCGTCGAGCGCCGCCCCGATGGCGGTCGTCCGCGCCGCCGCCAGGCCATTGCCACGCACGAGCTGATCGAGATAGGAACGCACGACGGGGAAGGCCGCCGGCCACACGATTCTGGGCTGGCTCTGCGGGTTGTACTCGTCGAAGGTCGCCAGCTTCGCGGCTGCGATCTCATTCTCCGAAAGCTGGTCGGTCGGCACGAGCTCGAAGACGTCGAGGCCTCGCGCGATCTCGGACGAGTAGATGTACCCGTTGTACCAGTAGGCGCCCCACGAACCTCCGATCGTCCCGCGCCTACCACCCCCGGGCGCGGCCTGCTCCTCGGCCGTGGGCGGCGGATCGATGGGACCGCGGTCGAAGTAGGCGAGCTCCACTGGATTGTCGGGGTCGGTGAATTCGGACACGTCCACCCCGCCCTGGTACCAGCCCTGCACCATGATGTCGCGCCCCGGAACCGGAATGAGACCGCCGTTGTGCGAGACGCAGTTCTCCTGGGCAGTCTGCGCGGTCGGAATCTTGAAGTAGGCGTGTTTGGTGAACCGTCGGTCGGCACCGACGGTGAGCACGGTGTTGCCGCCCATCTCCATCATGTGCGTCGCCTGGCAGTTCGGCGACGTGCCCCCTCCCCACTCGTCGGTGAACACGATCGTGGAGCCGTCGTTGCTGAAGACGGCCGTGTGCCAGAGCGAGAACAAGGTGTCGGTTGCCGCATCCAGCCGCACGGGCCGTTCGGGGTCGGAGATGTCGACCAGGAGCCCGTACCGGGAGCAGGCGCCTGCCAGCAATCCCATCTCGGGATACGCGGACACGTCATGGCAGTTTCTCGTGCTCGGGACGGTGGGCGATGCCTCGGCCGCGGCCCGACCGCCCGTGCTCCCCTGCCGCTGCTGGGCGGGTGCCAGCCCGGTGAAGATCCGCGCTCCTGTGACGACCTCCGCCCCCTCGGGATTGGCGAGTGTGACCTTGATCACGTCGAGGCGGTAGAGGGAGTTGTCGACATCGGCGGGGTCGTCTCCATTGACGCAACCCGCCATCTCGCCTTCCCGCGCTCCCTGGTTGCCCGATACGTAGACGTAGACGACACCGGGGTCGCTCGGGCTCGGGATCAGGGTGTGTGTATGGGATCCCTTGCACGTCTGCACGTTCTTGATCAGGAACGGATTGGCCGGATCGGAAACGTCGAAGATGCGCACGCCCGCCATGTGTTCGGAGGGATCGTCCACGCCGCCCTTCGCGCAATCGCTACGATTGCCGCCACCCTCGGCGGAGATGAAGAGCAGGTTGCCGTAGATCGAAGGATCTCCCTGCGAGGTGACGCACGGATACACGGAGGCGAGGACCGGCCGGGTGGGGTCGCTCACATTCCAGATCGCGAAGCCCGAGAAATTACCCTGGTAGACGTAGTCACCGGCGAAGGCCAGGTCGGAGTTGGCGAAGGTGAGTCCGCTGATCGAATCGAAGGCGGCCGGCTTGGGCACCTCGGCAACCAGCCGCATGCCGCGCGCGGCGACCCCGGCGTCGGTCAGTCCCGGCGCGAGCCCGTCGCGGGGATCGTTCCCGGGGGGATACGTCTGGGCTTCGACGGCCACGGCCGTGGAGGCGAGCACTGCCACGAGCAAGGCGACTCGGGTGTATGTCGGGCGAATGGTTCCCATCGGATGGAGGCTCCTAGGAGGGGTCGGAGAGCATTTCACGCATGATTTCGATCTCGGTCGTCTGCACGAGATGGACGTCGTTCGCAAAGACGTTGATGTCCACGTCCTGCGCGGCGCGCGGCGTGGCGAGCAGGTCGGCCACCATCTGGATGGCGCCGTCGTGGTGCTGGATCATCAGTTCGAGGAAGAGCCGGTCGAAGTCGGCTCCACTGGCTGCACCGAGCTGATCGAGCTGCTCAGGCGTCAGCATCCCCGGCATCATCATGGTGTGGTACGACGCCGTGTCCGGTACGAACTGGTCCTTCTCGTACAGCCACCCCTGCATCAGCACGATCTCCGCGGTCTGCGATTGATCGATCTTCTTCGCGAAGGTGAGCAGCCGCGGACTCACGCCCCGCGTCGCGGCCAGATTGGTCATGTGGATGGCCTGGGCGTGGTGCGCGATCATGCCCTGCATGAAGTGGACGTCGGCGGCCGTGTAGAGCACGCCCTCGGGGATGATCACCTCACCCGACATCGCATCATGGGCCATCGGCTCCGAGCCCATCTCGGCCGACTCCGCGTCGGGGGAGGGCCCCGCGCATGCGGCCGCCGCGAACGAAAGGACGGCCGCGAGAATGCGGGCTCGCGAACTCAGCGAAGGGAGGATCATAGGAGCAATTCCAGTGGGGGATCAACGGGACGACAACCTACGCCCGGGTCGATGCGCACGCCACCCGGACCGACGTTCTTTGTCGAACCGTCTCGACCGTCGCGGGCCATGGGGATCGGATGACGGCTGGCACGCCGCAATCGTCTCTCGATTCCTATGCAACCTGCCCTCCGACCACTAACGTTGGACTTCCTCAACCCGTGGCTCGGGAGCGCCCGTTGGAACCCACCGTGGTCGAAGACGTCGAACGACGCATCGAACGCCTGACCGACGATCTCGGCGCGTTGCGCGCAGAGATCGCGAAACGGGTCGTCGGTCAGAACGAAGCCGTAGAGGAGGTTCTCTTCTGCCTGCTCACGGGTGGCCATGGACTGCTCGAGGGAGTACCGGGGCTGGCCAAGACGCTGCTGGTTCGAACCCTCGCCGACGCGCTCGACCTGGAGTTTCGTCGGGTACAGTTCACGCCCGACCTGATGCCCGGCGACATCACGGGCACGGAGGTGATCGAAGAGGACCGCACGACCGGGCGCCGGGCCACCCGGTTCCTGCAGGGGCCGGTCTTCACCCAGGTCCTGCTCGCTGACGAGATCAATCGCGCTCCACCCAAGACGCAGGCTGCGCTCCTCGAGGCGATGCAGGAGGGCCACGTCACCACGGGGGGCGAAGTCATGGAGCTGCCGCGTCCGTTCTTCGTGCTCGCGACCCAGAACCCGATCGAGCAGGAGGGGACGTATCCGCTTCCCGAAGCGCAGCTGGACCGCTTCATGCTCAAGATCAGCCTGGATTATCCGGGCCCGCGCGAGGAGGTCGAGGTACTACGCAGCACCACGGGTGCGGCTCCGGATGAGGTCACCCCGACGCTGAGTGGCGTGGAGATACTCGCCGCGCAGGCGATCGTGCGCGGCATCGCGGTCTCCGATGAGATCCTCGAGCACGCAGCCCTGCTCGTCCGCAGCTCCCGGCCCGGTCGCCCCGAAGCGATCGACGCCATCAACCGCTGGGTACGATGGGGTGCCGGGCCACGTGCCGGCCAGGCGCTGATTCTGTGCGCGAAGGCGGCAGCGCTCATGGCCGGTCGGCTGCACGTATCGCCCGATGACCTCACCCGGGTCGCACCCGCCGTGCTCCGCCATCGCATTCTCGTCAACTTCCAGGCCGAGGCGGAAGGACGCACCCCGGACGAGGTGGTCGCGGCGCTACTGGCCGAGGTTCGGCCTCCGCGCAGCGGGGTCCTGTAGCCGACCCCGCCCCGAGCCCGATCGTGACCCCGCCAACGAAGCCGAGTCCACGCGTGCAGCCGCCGAGCGAGCTTCTTCCACCGGAGGTGCTCCAACGCCTGGGAGGCCTTGACCTCATCGCACGCACGATCGTCCGGGGCTTCATCAGCGGCGCCCACCGCTCTCCTTTCCTGGGATCGGGTGAGGACTTTTCGCGCCATCGTTCGTACCAACAGGGCGACGACGTACGACGCCTCGACTGGCGTCTCTACGCGCGCACCGATCGGTTGTACATCCGTCTCTTCGAGGAGGACTCCGAGCTCCAGGCCTTCATCGTCGTCGACGCGTCGGAATCGATGGCGTTCGTCGGTGACGGTGCGGTCAGCAAGTTGCGCTACGCCCAGTTCGTCGCCGCTGCCCTCGCACACCTCATGCAGCGTTCCGGCGACGGGGTGGGGCTCGCTTCGTTCACGTCGGGCACCTCGTTTCACGTGCCTCCGCGCAATCGCCATGGTCATCTTCACGATCTGCTGATCGGTCTCGAGCGTCTCCAGCCGTTCGGGGCCGGCTCCGCCCACGACGCGCTGGACGAGGTGGCCTCGGCGCTCCGACGGCGAGGGCGCGTGATTCTCATCTCCGACTGCCTTTCGGGCACCGGGCCGGTGCCGCTCATCGCCGGCGTCGGCCGCCTACGAGCCCGGGGCAACGAGGTCATCGTGGTGCGCGTGGCATCACGCTTCGAGCTCGGCGAGGCCGCCGCCGAGCCGGCCCGCTACTACGACCCTGAGCAGCCGGAGGGGATCACCGCGGCAGCACCCAGTTCGGATTCCGGCTTTCGCGACCGGGTCGCGGCCTACTACGACGAACTGCGGCGGGGCCTCGTCGAACGAGGCGCCGAGTACGTGCCTCTCACGACCGACCAGCCGCTCGTCACGGCTCTCAGTGGCTGGCTGCTCGCGCGTACGCAGGGGGGGCGACGCGCACCGTGATCGCAACGCTGTTTCCCGGCTTCCTGGCGGCGGGGGCGTTGCTGGCTGCCGTGCCGGTGGTGTTGCACCTCCTGTCCCGTCGGCCACCCGACCGGAGGCCCCTGCCCACCGCGCGGTTTCTGCACGAAGACCCGCGCACGCTGCTGCGCGTGAGCCGTCGCCCGTCGGACATCGCGCTCCTGGTCGTTCGCGTCCTCTTCGCGCTGACGCTCGGCGCCTGCTTCGCTGGTATGACGTGGACCTCGGCGCGCTCGGGCGTCGCCAGGATCGTGCTCGTGGACGCCGAAGCCGCGACCGACATCGGGATGGATTCCCTGGCGGCCATGGTGCGTATCTCGGTCGCGGTGGCGGAGGAGCGTGGGCTCGCCACGCGCGTCATCGCCTACGCAGCAGACGAGAGCGGCAGGCTGGTCACGGGCGACGACCTGCGGGACCTGGTCGACGCCGTGGGCGAGCCGCGGGCGACGGCGCTGGACGGTCTGCGGGCGCTCCGGTCTGCCCTGCGGGCGGAAGCCGACCTCGACTCGCTGGAGGCCGTCTGGCTCATGCGGCCGACGTGGCACCAGTGGACGAGAGGGGTGGGGCTGCTGCGTGAGGCGCTGTGGCCCGGTGCGTTGCCGATCACGGCGACGGCTGTGGGGGGCGCGCCGACGGTCACCCGGACCGGCGACGGTGAGAGCGCTCAATTCCGCACCGCGGCCACCTCGGGCTTTGCAGCCGATGCAGCCCTCCATCGGGCGCTGGTGGTGCTCGACGCCCGCGAGGTCCAACCGGAATCGGGCACGGCTCCGCCCGCCGACTGGGTCTTTGCCGAGAACCCCGCTGAGGCAACCCTCGACGAGCTGATCGGGCAGGCACGATCCGGCACCACCGTTGTTTTCGCCGGGGCGCTCCCCGCGTCGTCCAACCCGGCGGTCTTCCCGTGGGACCCGCGCGCACAGGCGCCGGGGACCGTCGCGGAAGCCCGTGCCGTCGCGATTCTGCGTGGCGCCCGCCCTCCGCTCGCCGTCGACGGTCCGCTCGCGGCCGGGGCTCCATCACCGCACGCGCGGGTCGTCGCCGTCTTCGAGAACGCGCGGCCCGCTGCCGCCGCGGTCGCTCTCGACGAGGGCTGCCTGGTCTACACGGCGGTCGACCTCCAGGACGCCCGGCTCACCGGCGCGGCGGGCTACGTCGATTTCATCGACGACCTCGCGCACGGCTGTCCGGTGACCGACGGCGGTGTGCCCCTCGATGCCGGCGCACGGACCGCCCTGGCCCGCCCGGACCTCCCGGTCCGGGTCGCACTGCGTGACCTCGACGGGTCATCCGAAACGCCCCTTACGCCTGCACTGCTGCTGCTCGCGCTCGCTCTTCTCGGTGCCGAGGTGGTGCTGACCCGGCGGCCGCGCACATGACGAACGCCAAGACCCACGCCGACGGCCTGGTCGAGCATCTGCTCGGCGTGGTCCGCAGGCGGGTCCTGCTCCGCGCCGTACTCCGCGCCGGCGCGATCGGAGTGGCCGCAGCGGCCCTCCTGCTCGCCACCCTGCTCTGGCTCGACGTCGCCCTGGGGCTGCCTCCGACGCTGCGCACGGTGACTCGGTGGCTTCCGCTCGCTGCCCTGCTGGCGACGCTGATTCCCGCGGCTCGCGCGCCGCTCACCGCGACGCGGACGAGGCTCACGCGCCTCATCGACGAGCGCTCGGGCCTCGGCAACCTGCTCACCACCTATCTGGCACCGAACGCCGAAGGCCCCGTCGCGGAAGCGTTCCGCCAGCGAGCCGCCGTCGCCCTGCACGCCGTCGATCCGGGCCGCATCGTACCGATGGAGGCCGGGCGTCTGTGGGGTTGGGCCGCGGCAGCGACGCTCCTCGCGGTCGCGAGCCTCGTCGGCACATCGGCTTCGCTGGGCGAGCGGGCGTCGACCCCCTCATCGGTAGGGGGTCGTGCGGCCGGGCGGGCTGGCCTGGACGAGGGGGAGGGAGCCACCCTCCCGACGCTCGGCACGCTCCGCATCACCCTGGAACCGCCGGCGTACGCGGGCCTTTCGGAGGAGACGGTTGCCGACGGGGCCGCCCTTTCGGCGCTCCCGGGCACGATCGTGCGAATCGCGGGCAACGGGACGGCACGGAGCGAGGCCCTGGTGGCTCGCGTCGCGGGCGGTACCCTCCTGCCCACCGTGTCGGATGCCGAAGGGTGGCAGCTCGAGTGGCGGGTCGCACCCGAACACCGGGGGGTGTCGATCGAAGCCGTCGCCTCGGGAACCGTCGTGGAGCAGCGCGTCATCGCCGTCCGGCTCCTCCGCGACCGCGCCCCGAACGTGTCCCTCACCGCCCCAGACGCAGACCTCGTGCTCGCCGAGCCCTCGGGTACGATCCCGATCCACGCGCGGGCGCTCGACGACTACGGCATCGCCGAACTCTCGCTCCACTGGGTCCACTCCCGGGGGAGCGGCGAGTCGTTCGACTTCAGCGAGGGTGAGTGGAGGTGGGACGCCGAACGTCCCCTCGACGGGGGCCGGGAGGCGACGGTCGACGTGCCCCTCGACGAGCTCGATCTCGCGCCAGGCGACGTGATCCACCTCCGCGCGGTGGCGCGAGACGGTAACGACGTCACGGGGCCCGGTGTCGGGGTCTCTGCCACGCGCCAGATCCGCATCTCCAGCGAAGACGATCTGGCCGACGTCACGACGCTCATCGGCTTTCCCATCGAGCGGGAACGCGAACCGCTTCTCAGTCAGCGCATGATCATCTTGCTCACCGAAGAGCTGCGCGACACGGCCCGGCACCTCACCAGCGAAAGCCTGCTCGAACAGGCGTCGGCGATCGCCGACGCGCAGGCCCGGCTCCGCGGACGCATCGGTGAGCAGATCTTCAGCCGGGCCACGGGGGCGATGCAGGATCCCGAAGCACACCTCGATTTCGAGGACGGAGAGTCGGAGGTCTTCCTCGACGAACTCGAGGCCGCCGCCGCACTGGGACCCGTCATCGACCCCGAGACGGGGATCGCCACGATCGCCAATGTGAACATCCCCGCCCACGACCACGACTCCGATCCGATCGTCGCAATCAACCGAGCGCTGCTCACCGCCTACAACTACATGTGGGACGCGGAGCGCGAATTGCGATCCGCCATGCTCGATCCGGCGCTGGTGCCACAGTACCTGGCGCTCGACCTGCTTCAGGAGATGAGAGACTCGGAACGGGTCTTCGCCCGCGGTCGGGTCGCGACGCCGATCATCGACGTGGACGGCGCGCGCGGCAGCGGTGAGGTCAATGACGCAGACCCTGCGCCGCGGTCCCGCGGCACGGCTCCCGCGCCCGTTGCCGAACAGGTCGTCGCAACGCTCGACGCCCTGCTGGCAACCGATCCGGTCGCGACGGGCCGGGCAGCAGCGGTCACGATTTCGGGCCTCGCGCTCGATCTTCTCGAAGCGCTCGATGATCCGACACCGGGCGAGGCACTCGCGCAGGCGGCCGCGCTCGCTTCGGCCGACGACGGCGTCGCCCTGCGTGAGCGGCTGACCCACGCGCTCACACTCCTGACAGGATCCCGCCTGCGCGCCTCGAGCACGAGCCTCGTACTCCCGACCTCCCTCGCGGCCGCGCGCTTCGACCAGGTGTCCGCCGAGGGCACTTCGAATCCCGCGGCCACCGGCCCGAGCACCGCGCATCCCTTCATCTTCGCAACCGTGCGCTACTCCTCGGGTGACTGGGACTCCGCGCCGCTCGTGCCCAGCAACCTGATCCACTCGCTCGCCCAGTACACCGCGCTCCCGGTCCAGCCGGAGGGCGTCATCGTCGATCTCTCGAGCGAAGACGTCTTCGACTACCCGTTCCTCTACCTGACGGGCCACCTTCCCGTCTTCTTCGACGACGCCGAGAGCAGAAACCTCGTGGCCTTCGTCGAGCGGGGCGGCTTCATCTTCATCGACGACCACAATCACGACATCGACGGCGCCTTCCACCGCTCGGTCACCGAGGAGCTGCGCCGCCTGTTCGGCCACGATCGGCTCACCGCGATCCCCAACGATCACGAGCTCTACACCTCGTTCTTCCACTTCGACGACGGCCCTCCGATTACCGGCCACGAACTCAGCGGATGGGGCGACGGACTGATTCATCGCGAGCTGTTCCAGGTCGAGGTCGAGGGCCGTATCGGCGTGCTCTACTCGAATAAGGATTACTCGTCGGAGTGGAGCTACCACGCCGAGAACAAGCGCTTTCTCGCCATCGACAACACGCGCTTCGGAGTGAACATCCTCGTGTACGCGCTCACCCGATGAGCGTGAGCGTGAGCAGGCGAGCGCCCCGACCCGGCACGGTGACGTGAGGAGCCCGAGATGAGCACCTCGCACGGGCTCGTCACGACCGCACGGGGTGCGACCGCCCTGGTGCTGTTGGGACTCCTCGTGTTCGGCCCGGGAGGAGACAGGAGCCAGGACGGTGGCTGGATCGTGACGGGTTCCACACCGTTCGGCGCGCTCGCGGCCGAGCTGGCCTCCGAGTCGATCGGTCCGATCACGTATCGCGACTCGGTGCCACCGACCCGGGGGATCGCGGGGCTGCTCGCGGGGGGCGCCACCGGGGGCCGGACGATTTCACTCCGCGCACCCACGAGCCTGCCCACGCTCTCGGTCCGTGCGCCGCTCCGTCCGATGGCCCAGCGTCGTACGGCGCTCACGATCACCGTCCGCGGCGATGCGAACGACTCCGTCTTCCTGGCCATCGAGGACCGTGCGGGCCACGTCGATACGGTCACCGTGGCGTTGGGGCCACTCGGCTCCTTGACCACGCAGATCGCGGTGGAACCAGCTCGCGCAGGTGTCGAGCGCTGGAC
Source organism: uncultured Gemmatimonadaceae bacterium (assembly GCA_964521385.1). Taxonomy (GTDB): domain Bacteria; phylum Gemmatimonadota; class Gemmatimonadetes; order Longimicrobiales; family Gaopeijiaceae; genus Gaopeijia. Next base: position 81,374 of record CAZFRU010000003.1, read on the forward strand.
CGTCCGCGCCGCGGTGTCGAGCGCGCGCGGGGCTGAAGACGGTGCCGTCATCCACGCCGAGGCCACCGCCAGCACCTGGGTTCGTCCGGCGGCGCCTCTGCGCGTCCTCGTCCTGTCGGGGCCACCGGGGTGGGAGACGCGCTATCTCGTCCGCGCGCTCGAAGCGAGCGGTATCGAGGTGGACGTTCGTCAGGAGCTGGGACGGTCTCTGGTGGTCGCCTCGGGCGAGGACAGGATACCCGTGTCGCTGGACGACCTCGCTGGGTTCGACGTGGTCGTATCGGCGGGCGAGGGTGCTGCTGCGGTACGGTCGCTGGTGCGCCGCTGGGTCCGCGACGCGGGCGGTGGTCTTCTCTCTGTCGAGGGCACGATCGAGGCCCAGCGAACGCTGTCGGCGGCCGACCTCACCTGGGCGGGGCCGGCCGAGCTGATCCCCCTCCCCGCGCTGGATCTCGATGTGACGGGCACACCGATCGCCCTGGCGGCGGGCGAGGTGGCGGTGGCCGTCGCGGCGCGCGCAGGGGCCACGCAGCCCACGCAGCCCACCGATGTGTTCGTCACCGCGGCCACCCACGGGCGGGGCCGGGTGCTCCGGTCCGGACTGCACAGCTGGCCGTGGGTGCTCGAAGGCGGCGCAGGGGCGAGTCACGTCGCCTTCTGGTCCAGCGCCGTCGCCTGGCTTGCCGGAGGGCTCACCGAGGAGGTGCTCCTCGACGGGCCGCGTGTTCAGCCGTACACGGCCTGGGCAGGCCGTATCGAAGGGGCCCTGCCCGCGGCGCTACGCGTCACCTCCCCGCAGGACACCACGTCCGTCCATGACACCCAGGCGCCCATCGACACCCGGGCGTTCAACGACCTCGACGCCGGGAGCGAGACCGAATCCCTTGCGATCGTCCGGACCGGAGCCGGGCGAGGGCTGGTGCGCTTCGTGCCCACGGGCGCAGGCACACACACCTTTGCGATCGACGGCGGCCCGCCGTTCGCGGCCACGATCGTCGAGGCTTCGGGCGAGCGACTCTCCTGGGCCGATGCGGCCCTCGAGGTGGGAGCCGGCGGCGGGTCGATCGTTGCTGCCGAGGGCGCGAGCCCGGGGGAGGGCGCGCCGCTCGCAGGCGGCAACGGCCGCGATAGGCTCATCTTTCTCGCACTCGCCGTACTCATGAGCGCGGCGTGGACGATCCGTCGGTTCCGGGGCCTCGCCTGACGCCTCCGCACGCCTTGCCCTCGCCTGCCCCGGCCGACATTGTCGTGGACCAGAGCCGCGCCGCCCGCTGGGCGGTGCCGTCCCATTCAGAAGTTCCGCCCGGCCGTAAGGACTCAGCCGCTGCTTCCTGGGGAGAGAGGGAATGAAACGCAGGGAATTCGTTCGATATAGCGCCGCTGCCGCAGCCGGACTCGGGTTCACGGGCCATTCGAAGCTGCTCTACGGAGCCCTGGCGCCGACGACCCTCGGCCGCGGCATCGACCAGGACCGCGATGCCCTCGGAGCCGCGGCCCTGAACGCGGCCCGGAGTGCCGGTGCGGAGTATGCCGACATTCGCATCTCCACCAACCGCAGACAGTTCGTCGCCACGCGCGAAGCGATCGTTGCCGGGGTTCAGGACTCGGAGACGTCGGGCTTCGGCGTACGCGTGCTCGTCGGCGGCACCTGGGGCTTCGCGGCCTCCCGTGAGGTGACGGCCGACGAGGTCGTGCGTGTGGCTCGAGTCGCCGTGGCGCAGGCCCGCGCCAACCGGGCCGCTCAGCTCCGTCCGGTCGAGCTCGCACCCCTCGACTGGACCGGTCGCGGAGAATGGCGCAGCCCGGTCGAGATCGAACCCTTCGACGTTGCGATCGAAGACAAGGTCGCGTTGCTGCTCGACGCCAACGCGGCCGCGATGGCGGTGGCGGGCGTCGCCTTCGCGAGTTCGAACATGTCGTTTCTCCGCGAGGAGAAGTACTTCGCCTCGACCGACGGTGTCATCACCGACCAGACCGTCTACAAGGCCGCAGGCGGCGTGAACGTGACCGCGGTGTCGTCGGATCGTTCCGACTTCCAGTCGCGCTCCAGCACCGACGTCATGCCCAAGGGCATCGGTTTCGAGCACATCGTCGAGTCGGACTTCGTGGGCAACGCGCCGCTGTGGGCCGCCGACGCGGTCGGCAAGCTCTCGGCCAAACCGGTCCAGCCGGGTCGCTACGACCTCGTCCTGCGTCCGTCGCATCTCTGGCTGACGGTCCACGAGTCGATCGCCCATCCCACCGAACTCGACCGCATCATGGGCTTCGAGGCGAACTACGCCGGCACCTCGTTCATCTCGTCTCCCGAGGAGTACCTCGGCACGTTTCGCTACGGCCCGGAGATCATGAACATCCAGGGCGAGCGCACCACACCCGGCGCTCTCTCGACCGTCGGCTGGGACGACGAGGGCGTCCGGCCCGACGAGTACCTCATCGTCAAGGACGGCATTCTCAACGACCTGCAGACGACGCGCGAACAGGCTCCGTGGCTGGCCGACTGGTACGCCTCGCAGGGGCGGCCCGTGCGCTCGCACGGGAACTCGTACGGCCAGTCGTGGGACGTGACGCAGTTCCAGCGCATGCCGAACGTCAACCTCCTTCCGCACCCCGAACGCGACGTGTCGGAAGAGGAATTGATCGAGGGGGTCGAGAACGGGATCCTGATCGACGGCGACGGTTCGTTTTCCATCGACCAACAGCGCTACAACGCCCAGTTCGGAGGCCAGGTATACTACGAGATCAAGAACGGCCGCGTCACGGGAATGCTCAAGGACGTGGCCTACCAGATCCGGACACCCGAGTTCTGGAACGGCATGGACCTCATCGGCGGGGCGAGCACGTACGCGATGGGTGGCTCGATGGGCGATGGCAAGGGCCAACCCGCCCAGTCCAATTCGATCAGTCACGGATGCCCGACCACGAGGCACCGCGACATCACCGTCATCAATACCGGCCGGAGGGCCTGATCCATGGCGAACTTCATTTCGCGCGAAGAGGCGCAGAGGATCACCGAGCGGGCACTCTCGTTCTCCCGGGCCGACCAGGCTCGAGCGAACCTGAACAGCTCCGAGACCGGCAACACGCGCTTCGCCCAGAACCAGATGAGCACGTCGGGCGACGCGACCAACGCCACCCTCACCATCACGAGCGCCCTCGGCACGAGGGTCGCGTCCGCCACGACCAACATCTTCACCGACGACGCCCTGCGCCGGGTCGTCGAGACGAGCGAGCAGCTCGCACGTCTGGTGCCCGAGAACGAGGAGTACATGGGGGAGCTGGGGCCGCAGACGTACCCCGACACCAACCCCTATTTCGAGTCGACGGGTGAACTCGCACCCGAGCGCCGAGCGCGCGCGATCGTGGCCGTCACGGAGCAGGCGGCGGCGCGGAATCTGGTTTCGACCGGGTTCCTCATCCATGCCGCGTCGAGCGATGCGGTTGCCACGACCAACGGCCTCTTCGCCTACGGCACCGACACGCGCGTGAACTTCACCACGACCGTCCGGACGCCCGACGGCACCGGCTCGGGTTGGGCGGGCACGAGCGCGCACGACTTCGACGACCTCGACACGCAAGCGCTCGGCGCGATTGCGGTCGAGAAGGCGATGCGATCGCGAAGCCCGCGTGCGGTCGAGCCCGGTCGCTGGACCGTCGTCATGGAACCGACCACGGTCGGGAACATGGTCAACCTCATGATGAATCAGCTCAGTGCCCGCAACGCCGACGAGGGCCGCTCGTTCTTCAGCAAGGCCGGCGGCGGCACCAAACTCGGTGAGCAGTTCATCGACAGTCGGGTGAACATCCATTCCGACCCGGCCGACCGCCGTATCTTGTCGACGCCGTTCGACGGTGAGGGACTGCCCAACAAGCCCATGACCTGGATCGAGAACGGTGTGCTCAGGAACCTCGACTACGGGCGCTACTGGGCCGACCGGCAGGGCGTGCAGCCCACCGGCTACCCGAGCGGCTGGTACATGGCCGGCGGCAGCTCGTCGCTCGACGAGATGATCCGATCGACCGAGCGTGGCCTGTTGCTCACCCGCTTCTGGTACATACGCGGGGTCGATCCGCGCACGATTCTCTACACGGGGCTGACGCGTGACGGCACCTTTCTCATCGAAAACGGTGAGATCAGCCATCCGGTGAAGAACTTTCGCTGGAACGAGTCACCGATCTTCATGCTCAACAACATCGAGATGATGGGCGAGCCGGTGCGAATCTCGTCGGGCGAGTCGTCCGGGCTGACCAGCGCCGTCATGGTGCCACCGCTCAAGGTCCGGGATTTCACCTTCACCTCGCTCTCGGACGCGATCTGACGCATCAGGAACGGCAGGCCCGATGACCTGTCGGGCCCGCCGTCTCCGTGCGCTCTGAATCCCGAGGATCGGGTTGAACACCGTGAGACTCGCCTACTTGTGACATTCCGGCCCAGGTCGATGCGACCCGCGCCGTGGGTGAGGCCATGGGGGCGGCCTCCGGCGTCACCGAGAATCGCCTCCGTCGGTAGCCGCATCGGCGATGCTGCGCACTTCACAGCCCTCGACGGAGACTTGCCTGGCGATGTTGCGGGGCGCCCGGTACTATCGGCGCCGAAGCGTATCTCGACCCACCGCGGGAGACCCACCATGAAGTTTGGACATGTCATCGGGGCGGCCGTCGCGGCTGCGTGCACGCTCCTCGCGACCTCGGCGGCCCAGGCCCAGGGGGTCGACTACAACAAGGCGGAACGCTTTCTCGATTGGCACGCGTCGCAGATGATCTCGGGGAACGAGGTCAACGCCAACTGGCTCGACGACGGGCGTCGCTTCTGGTACCGGAACAACCTCGGCGAAGGACATGGTTTCGTGGTGGTCGATCCGGGCACGGCGAACCGCCGCGAGCTCTTCGACCATCACCGCCTGGCAGCCGCCATGTCGACGGCGGCCGACACCTCGTACGTCGGGACGCGTCTGCCCTTCGACGACTTCGAATTCGTCCAGGAACTCGAAACGATCGAGTTCGCGGCCGACGACAAGCGCTTCACCTGCGATATCGTGCGGTATTCCTGCGCTGTCGGTGATACGCTGCCCGACGATCAGCCCTATGTGGAGTCGCCCAACGGGCAGTGGGAGGCCTTCGTGGTCGAGTACGACCTGTATGTGCGACCCGTCGGGGGGGGTGACTCGACGCGGCTGACCACCGACGGCGAGGAATTTCATTCCTACGGCGTGACGGCTCCTCGTCCCAACCAGATCCGCAACGAGACGCCCCAGCGGCCCTCGGTCCGCTGGTCGCCCGACTCTCGACGGCTGGCGGTCGAGCGCATCGACGAGCGCGGTGTGGCCCACCATCACTACCTCTCGATGACGCCTCAGCGCCCCGTCCACTACTCGTACCCCTACGCGCTCCCGGGCGACTCGATCGTGCCCCGGCCCGGCGTCCACGTCCTGACGCTGGACATTCCCGCCCCCGCCGACGGACAGGGAGGCGCGGCGACGCTTCCCACGCTCGCGTCCAACGTGGCCGTCGAACTGCCCGAGGGCGCGATCAGCGCATCGATGAACGGGTCGCTCCCGGACTCCACCTGGAGCGAGGACGGGTCCGCGCTCTACGTGACGTCCACCGATCGCGGCTACAAGAACATGTGGCTCCACGAGGTCGACCCCACCACGGGCTCGGCCCGGCTGCTGGCGCGTGAGACCGGCAAGACCTACGTCGAAATGGCCCAGGGCAGCCGCCTCGATCCGGCCTCCTGGCACGTCTTCGAAAACGGTGAAGTGCTGTGGTGGTCCCAACGCGACGGGTGGGCCCACCTCTATATGCTCGACCAGAACGGCGACGTGGCGCGGCAACTCACCTCGGGGGCCTGGGTCGTCGATCGGGTCGTCCACGTCGACGAGGCTACCGGCTCCATCTACTTCCTGGCTCGAGGCCGGGAAGCCGACCGATTCATCTATGACGCCTACCTCTACCGGATCAACCGCGACGGCAGCGGGCTGACGCTTCTGACGCCCGATGAGGGGCATCACGCCATCACCTGGTCTCCTGCCGGTGATTGGTTCGTCGACACCCGATCCAGCATCCAGGACCCGGGGGAGACGGTCGTCCGCTCCGCCCGTGACGGGTCGACGGTGCTGAGCCTCGAGCAAGCGGACATCTCGCGCCTGGTCGAGGAAATCGACTTCCGCCCGGCCGAGGTGTTCACCGTCAAAGCCCGCGACGGGATCACCGATCTCTACGGTCTCATCTACCTGCCACCGAACATCGATCCGACCCGGAAGTACCCCATCATCTCGCACATCTACCCGGGTCCCCAGGTCGGCTCCGTGGGTCGGGCCTGGGACTTCCGGGGCGGCGGCGACGACTTCGCACTGGCCCAGCTGGGCTTCGTGGTCATCCAGTTGGACCACCTGGGAACCCCCTGGCGGTCGAAGGCCTTCCACGACACCTACTACGGCGACTTCAACGACAACGGGTTGCCCGACCACGTGGCGGCCATCCGGCAACTCGCGGCTCGGTACTCGTTCATCGACATCGACCGCGTCGGCATCTACGGGCACTCGGGCGGCGGCTTCGCCACGGCGGACGCCATGTTCCGCTACCCCGATTTCTTCAAGGTCGGCGTTGCGGGAGCGGGCAACCACGACAACCGGAGCTACAACATCTACTGGGCCGAGAAGTACCAGGGCGAGTTGGTGAAGGACGAGGCGCAGGGCACGGACAACTTCGAGGAGGAGGCCAACAAGACGCATGCGGCCAACCTCGAAGGCAAGCTGTTGCTGATGCATGGCGACATGGACGAAAACGTGCATCCGGCCAACACGATCCAGGTGGTCGACGAGCTGATCAAGGCCAACAAGGACTTCGATCTCATCATCGCCCCCAACCGGGCCCACGGCCTCAACGAACCGTACGTCGTGCGACGCCGATGGGATTATTTCGTCGAGCACCTCCTGGGCGCGAAACCCCCGAAAGAGTACGAAATCACCCGGCCGGGGAACTGACCAGGACATGCGGATACTCGCCGACCACGCGGTTCGATTCCTGCCGGCCCTCACCGCGATCGGGGTGGCGGCCGGCCTGGGTGCGGCTCCTGCGACCGCCCAGGAGTCCCCCGTCCCGACCTCCCCCCTCGCACCGTTCATTTCCGAGCCGTCCGGCACGCTCGCGCTGACCCACGTACGGTTGATCGACGGCACCGGAGCGGCGGTCCTGACCGACCAGACGGTGGTCGTGCGGGACACCGAAATCGTCGCGGTGGGGCCGTCCGGTGCGGTGTCGATCCCGGCCGGCGCCCGAATTCTGGATCTGTCGGGGCACACCGTCATTCCGGGTCTGGTGTCACTCCACGAGCACCTGTACTTCGGCGGCGTGGAGCAGATGACCCCCATGCCGGTCACCGGGCCCATGTTGTACCTGGCGATGGGGGTCACAACGGCGATGCCCGCCGGGAGCATGTTTCCGTACTGGGACCTCAATCTGAAGAAGGTCATCGACGCGGGACTGGCGCCGGGCCCGCGGATCCATGCCACGGGCCCCTACCTGGACGGAGGGCCGCCCCGCGCGGGAAACTCGAGGGTGGTGAGCGACCCGGACGAGGTGCGGAGGGTCGTTCGCTACTGGGCCGGCGAGGGCGCAACGTGGATGAAGTTCCTGAGCAGCCCCACCCGCGAGGTGCTGGCTGCCGCCGTCGACGAGGCCCACCGGTTGGGGCTGAAGATCACCGGGCACCTCTGCTCGGTGACCTTCACCGAGGCCTCCGACCTCGGCGTCGATGCGCTCCAGCACGGCTACATCACCAACTCCGACTACGTGCCGGGCAAGGTGCCCGACGTGTGCCCGCCTCAGAACATGCGGGTGCAGGCCGATGTCGACGTCGACACACCCGAGATGCGGGAGAGCATTCGCCGGATCGTGGCGGGCGGCGCAGCCGTGGTGTCCACCCTGGGCGTCTACGAGACCTTCACGCCGTCCCGGGCCACCCTCGATCCGCGGGCGATGGCCATGCTCAAGCCGGGGACGAGACAGGAGGTGGAGAGGAACCACGCGAACGTCGCTTCGGGAGGATTGATCGTGCCCCCCCGTCTGCTGAAGAAGATGATGCAGTGGGAGCGGATGTTCGTCGACGCCGGCGGGCTGCTCGGGGCCGGATCGGACCCCTGGGGGACCGGCTACCTGCCGGGCTTCGGCAATCTCCGCAATTACGAGCTGTTGCTCGAGGCCGGCTTCCCGGCCCCGGAGGCGATCCAGATCCTGACCCTCAACGGTGCCCGGATCCTGGATGAGGACGCCCGCCTCGGATCGGTGCAGCCAGGAAAGCTGGCCGACCTCGTGATCATTCGTGGCGACCCCGTCGCGGACCCGACGGCCATCTACGAGGTGGTCACCGTCTTCAAGGACGGCGTGGGCTACGACTCCGCACGGCTGCGGGAAGCGGCGGGCGGCACCATCGGAGGGCATTGACCTCAGCGCTGGATCGGCCGCTCCCGCGCGCTGGCCGCTGAAGGGATCGCCGACTCGAGACAGCCGCGAACCCGAGACGCGATTCCGCGCACCTTGCGCCCACCTGCGCCGGGTCATATATAGGGCTGTACCCTGGAGTGCCATGCCATGCATGTTCCGCCCCGGTACCGGTCCCCGAATCCCTGCGCCGAATGAGCCACACACCGCCTGAGACCCACCTGCCCCTGACGCACGTCGTCTATCACATCCTTCTCTCGCTTTCGGCAGAGAGCCGCCACGGCTACGGGATCATCAAAGACGTGTCGGAGTGCACCGGGGGCAGGCTCGAGCTGGAGGCCGGAACCCTGTACGCCGCCATCAAGCGCCTTCGCGACGACGGGCTGATCGTGGAAGGTGAGACACCTCTGGAGACCGACCAGCGGCGGCGGTACTACGACCTGACGCCGGTCGGGCGGGCGGTACTGCGAGCCGAGTCGGAGCGACTGGCCGAGCTCGTCAGGCTGGCCCGGAACGCACGGATCATTCCCGATGAGGCCAGAGCCTGACGATGGGTCTTCGGCTCTATCGGCGGCTGGTTCGGTGGCTTCCCGCCGCGGCGCGCGCGGAGTACGGCGAGGAGATGACGCGGGTCGTGGCAGAGCACTGGCGGGCCACGACGAGCTCGGTCGGTGCCTTCGGCGCGCTGATGTTCTGGCTCCGCCAGTACCTCGCGCTGGCGGTGGCGGCGCGAGCCTTTTCTGAACGACGGGCGGAGGGGGGACGCATGGGAGGGTTCATCGAGGGGATCACCCGCGATCTGAAACAGGCTGCCAGGGCGTTGTGGAACCGCCCGGGTTTCACCGCGATCTGCGCCCTCACCCTGGGGGTCGGGATCGGTGCTTCGACGGCGGTGTTCAGCGCCGTGAACGCGGTGCTGCTGAGAAGCCTGCCGCTCGAGGATCCGGATCGCATCATGGTGATCCGACAGATGGATCGAAGGAGCGGTGAACTCTCGGAGGGGGTTTCGGCGGCGAACACCCACGACCTGGCCGACGCCTCGCGGCACCTGGAACATGTGGCCGTCGCCGAGCCCTACAGCCTGGACCTGCAGGTCGACGGCAGAGCGGAGAGTCTTTCGGTCTGGCTGGTGGCAGAGGGCTTCATGGAGGCGCTCGGAACCAAGCCGATTCTCGGGCGGTCGTTCGCACCCGACGACTACGTGGCGGGTCGGGGCGCAGTGGTGCTCCTCGGGCACGCCTCCTGGATCGCGCGCTTCGGGGGAGACCCCGGGATCGTCGGCACCACGCTCGCCCTCGATGGCGACGACTACACGGTCGTCGGTGTGCTTCCCGAGGAGTTTCGGTACCCGGACGAGGCCGAGTTGTGGGCTCCTCGAGCGCCCCAACCCCGAGACCGAAATGGGCGCGCCGCGGCCTTCATGGCCGGAATCGGGTTGCTCGCCCCGGGGGTCACCCTCGCCCAGGCCGAGCAGGAGGTGGCGGGCATCGCACGGTCGCTCGAAGATGCGTACCCGCAATTCAACGCCAACCTCGGCTTCGCCCTGGTTCCGATCCGGGACTTCTTGTTCGGCGACGTGCGCACCCCGCTCTGGGTGCTGGCGGGCGCGGTCGGACTCGTGCTTCTCATCGCCTGCGCGAATGTGGCCGGACTGCTCGTCGCCCGCGGTGTCGAGCGGGGCCGCGAGTTCGCGCTACGCGACGCACTCGGTGCCACCCGGTGGCAGCGTCTGCGACTGATGACCTTCGAGGCAGGGCTGCTTGCGACTCTAGGAGGAGGACTGGGGATTGCGCTCACCTACGGGGGTGTAGCGCTGATCCGGAGCCTCGGACCCGACCACCTTCCCCGCTTCGACCAGCTGTCGGTCGACGGACCGGTTCTGCTCTTCGCGCTGGGGGCCGCTCTGCTCAGCGCCCTGGTGTCGGGAGTCGCTCCTGCCCTTCGCTTCAGTCGCTCCGACACCGCGCGCGGTCTTCGCGAAGGGGGACGAGGAGCCTCCGAGGGGGTGGGTGGAATTCGTCTTCGCAACCGACTGGTGGTGCTCGAAGTCGCGGGGGCGATGGTGCTGCTCGTCGGTGCGGGCCTGCTCGGCAAGAGCTTCACCGTGCTTCTCGACCAGGATCTCGGCTTCGAGCCGAACAACCGGTTGGCGATCCAGGTGTTCGCCTACCAGTACCCGGACGACGGACTCGTGCAGTTCGTGAATCAGGCCATCGAAAACATGGAGGCGATCCCCGGTGTGGACCGCATCGCCCTGACCTCGAGCGTTCCGACCGCCGACGACGGGATTCTCGCGGCCATCGGGATCGACCTGCCCTTCACCATCCAGGGTCGGCCCCCGCCACCCGCGGGTCAGGAACCGCAGGCGTCGGTCATCTGGGTGACGGACGGGCTGTTCGACGTTCTGGGGCAGCCGATGGTCGAGGGCCGTGGCTTCGCCGCGACCGACGACAGCGCCGCACCGTTCGTGGTGGTGGTCAACGAGTCGTTCGCTCGCCGGCACTTCGGCGACCAGAGTCCGGTCGGGGAGAGCCTCCTGACCGGCCGCGACTCGAACGCCGTGGCGCGGGAGATCGTCGGCGTGGTGAGTGACGTGCGCCCGAACGGACACGCGTCGACGCCCCGCCCCGAGATCTACTATCCGCTCAGGCAGGACGGCAACGCCTCGCTCACCTTCGTGCTTCGATCGACGGTGCCGATCGAGACGGTGGCCGAAGCCGCCCGCAACGCCATCTGGGACGCCAACCCCAATCAGTCGATCTGGGGATCGGCCACCCTCGAGAGCCTCGTGGCCGATCGTCTCCGGGAGCGGCGTTTCAACCTGGTGCTCCTCGGAAGCTTCGCCCTCGTCGCCCTCTTCCTGGCTGCCATCGGCATCTACGGGCTCGTCAGCTACTCGGTCCAGATGCGACGGGTCGAACTCGGCGTCCGACGGGCGCTGGGCGGCCCCTCTTCGGCGATCCTCACGATGGTTCTGCGGGAGGGCGCGGTTCTGGGCGCCGTCGGCGTCGCCCTGGGGCTGGCGGGGGCTCTGGCGACCGGACGGTTCCTGAGCAGCATGCTCTTCGGCGTCGAACCCACCGACCCGGGCACTCTGGCGCTGCTTTCGGTCGTGGTGCTGAGCGTCTCGGCTCTGGCCGCCTTCGTCCCGGCGGTGCGCGCCGGGCGGGTCGACCCGGCCGACGCCCTCCGCGGCGACTGAAGGGGGGTCCGCGTCCTACGTCCCGCTGAGCGACTTGCGGTCGTAGGAGCGCCGGACGACCGCCCTGCCCCCTCGCCTCAGACGTTCAACCGGTCGGCGTAGGCCACCCGCTCCCCGGCTTCGACGAACCGCTTCATGATGCGCAGGTACATGGCCCAGCAGAAGGCCGATGTCGTGAAGTGCTCGTTTGCCTCGGCCCAGCCCCTGTGGCTGAACTCGACGAGGGTACCCCGACCCTCGGGCGCCAGGTCGAAGCGCACCACGGTTCCGGTCCAGTCCGAATCGGCTGCGACGAATTCGAGCTCGAAGAGGGAGGGCACGGCGCACTCCGTGACTCGTGCAACCCAGTCGTAGCCCGGGCCGAAGCCGAGGTGGTAGAGCTCACCCGCAGCCGCTCGTCCGCTCGACTCGGCGCTCCACCACTCGTCGAGCCCCGACGGGTCGCTGATGGCGGGAAACACCCGATCGGGCGGGGCATCGACCGGGAAACGGAACCGCACCTCGGCCGGGCCGCTCACTTCTGCCCCGCAAAGGTGTCGCTGAATCGGGCCAGCACGCCCTGCCAGCCGGAGTCGTAGTCGGTCCGCTGAGCCTCCCATCCCTCACCCAGGCTCTCCCACCCCGAGTGTTCGAGCTGAACGTCGGTGCCGCCATCCAGAGCGACGAAACGGATCACCACTCGCATATCCTGCGACGGTGCGCGCCCCGGGTGCCAGGTGAAACCTACCGACGTCGGAGGATTCCATTCCGTCACCGTGCCCCACAGGTGTTCGACGCCGGTCGAGGTCCGTTCGACGATCCCTGCGCCCACCCCCTCGCCGAACACGACGGATTCTGCGAGGGCCCCGCCCAGGCTGTGGCTGGCGAGCGGCCACCACCTTCCCATTTCTGCGGTGAGACGTCGAAACGCGCGCTCGGGCGACACGGGTACCCAAACGGACTTCACTACCGGCTGCACCTTCATGGCTGCCCCTCCTCGTCGAAGCTCGTGCGATACGCCTCGAGTGCGCTGCCCCAGAGCCCGTCGATGTAGTCGCGAAGCTCCCGCAGACCCTCTCGGCGGGGGTGATGGATACGCCGGGTGCCGCTCGGGCGAGCCTCCACCAACCCGGCCTCCCTCAGAACCTTCAGGTGCTGGGAGACGGCGGGCTGGCTGACGGCCACCTGGTCGGCCAGCTCCCCGACCGCTCTCGGACGGTAGAGGATGGCCTCGAAGATGGCTCTACGGGTCGGGTCGGCGAGCGCCTGCAGCGTTGATCCATAGGTCATGACTTATATAAGTATGACCGAATGGCAGAGCGGTCAAGGCAACCCGCTCCCCTTGTCGCCGACATTCGACCGGCATGCGTGTTGGGATCCGGGGTGCACCCTTGGATGAGGGCACGACAGTGCGGTTGGACCACTCGGCACGAGAGTACCTTGGCGAGGAGTGGGAGGCCCAGCGAGCCGACGAGGTGGTCCCCGCCTTCAAGGACGGCGTGGGCTACGACTCCGCGCGGCTGCGGGTGGCGGTGTGCGGCGCCATCGGGGCGTCCTGACCTCAGCGCGCGATCGGCCGCGCTCCAGTGGGTCGGACGAGATTTCTCTTGCGCTGCGCCCTGACGGCGCACCATCGTGCCCGCCGAGGTCACCCCGCTCCACCCTCCCGGAGTCGGCTTGACAAGGCCCGCAGTGTCTCTCCTTGTCCTCACCGCTGCCCTCACGGCGGCTGGCCCGTGGCACGCCCCGCCGCCTCACTCGGCGGCGCCCACGTCCGACAGCCTCTCGATCCGGCGTTCCGCCAACGGGGACACCGTGTACGTGAACCTGACCGCGGCGGCGCAGTCCATGTCCCTCGTGCCGGGTGTGTCGACACCGACCTACGCCTACAAGGGGCAGGTGCCCGGCCCCACACTGGAGTTCCGGGAAGGCGATCACGTGGTGGTGCGCTTCCGCAACGACCTGCCCGAGGTCACCACGGTACACTGGCACGGGTTGAACCTGCCCTTCGCGGCCGACGGCAGCCCCTTCCATCCGGTGGCGCCCGGCGAGGAATACACCTACGCCTTCACCGTGCGCCCCGGGGCGGCCGGCACGTACTGGTATCATCCGCACCCCAACCACAACACCGGATGGCAGGTCGCCATGGGTCTGTACGGCGCCGTGGTGGTGCGGGCCGACGACGACCCCCTCCCCGACGAGCTGACCGAGCGGGTGCTCATCCTCTGGGACAACCGGTTCCGGGACGACGGCACCCTGGACGTACCTCGCCGCGGCGAGAGCCTGCAGGGCAACATCGACTTCGAAAACGGCCGCGAGGGCGACGTGCTGTTCGTGAGCGGCCAGGTCATGCCCGACCTGGAGATCGCACCCGGAGAGGTGCAGCGCTGGCGGATCGTCAATGCGTCGGCGGGCCGCTACTACAAGATCTCGCTGGAGGGGCACACTCTCCTGCACGTGGGCAACGATGGCGGGTTGTTTGAGCATCCCCGTGAGGTGGATGAGATTCTCGTGGCAAGCGCCGAGCGGGTGGAGGTGCTGGTGCGAGGCACCGGCGCACCTGGATCGCGAGCGGTGCTGCGGGCGCTTCCCTACGACCGCTACATCCCCCAGACCCGGCCCCCGGGCTGGGACCAGCCCCGGGCACTGGCCACTCTCGCCTACACGTCGGGCCCACCGGTGGTGGCCCCCGAGGTGCCGGAGCGGCTGCGAGTGATCCCCACCCTGGACGAGGCCGACGCCACGGCGACGCGCCTCATGGTCCTGTCGCAGGGCTTCATCAACGGCAAGATGATGGACCTGGGGCGGGTCGACGTCACCGCGCCGGTGGGCACCACCGACATCTGGCAGGTGGAAAACATCGTGGGCATGGACCACCCCTTCCACCTGCACGGCTTCCAGTTTCAGGTCCTGGACCGAAACGGCGTGCCCGAACCCTACCGGAGCTGGAAGGACGTGGTGAACGTGCCGGCCCACGAGACGGTGCGCTTCATCGTGCGCTACGACGACTACCCCGGAAAATGGATGTTTCACTGCCACATCCTGGATCACGAGGATCATGGGATGATGGGCGTTTTGGAGGTCACACCCCGTCAGGAGGGACTATGAGGGATCGCGCGCAGGGTTCGGGAATGGTGCCGGCGATCATGCTTGCCGGTGCGGTGGGGCTGGGCGTGTTGGGGCTGGGTGTGTCGTCGACGTCGGCGTACGAGGAGGCCGATGCGCGGAGCCTGCAGGAGCGTGTGGAGGCCGGGCGTGTCCTGGCCGTCACCCATGCGTGCGGGGACTGCCACGGAGGGTTCTCCAACCCCAACGCCCCCGGCTACCTGGCCGGCTGGATGAGCCCGGCGCAGGACTTTCCCGTAGGCGACTTCACCACCCGGCCCCGGAATCTCACGCCAGACAACGCCACGGGGCTGGGGCGCTTCACCGAGCGGCAGATCTTCAATGCCCTGCGTTTCGGCTTGCGGCCGGGTGAGACACCCGACGTGGAGATCACCTCGAGGGTGCCCGGCGAGGGCAACTTCCCACTGGTGCCCAAGTACCTGGCACCGCCCATGCCGTGGCCGGCGTTCCGGCACATGTCCGACCAGGACCTCCAGGACCTCGCGGCCTACCTGAAGCACGGCCTCAAGCCCGTGGAGAACCGGGTGGAAGACAGCGAGGGCCCTCCGGACTTCTGGGCCAGCACCTACACCGAGGAGCTCATGGGCAGCTACCCTCTGGCACGCTTCCCCGGAGCGAATGAGCGGCGAGGTGGGGAGGCCCCCTGACACACGGACTGGAGCCCCACTCCTCTAGCTTGCCTACAAGAGGCTCTTTCTCTAGACTGGCTAGAAGAGTGGGTCGTTCGGGTCCGCTCGAGCATCGGCTGTCGAGAGACCGCGCGTCGCCATGGAAGAATCCCGAAGCATCCTGCCAGGCACCCTCGACTTGCTCGTGCTGCGCGTGCTCGCAGACCGCCCGATGCATGGATGGGGGATCGGGGAGCGGCTGACCGAACTGTCGGAAGAGGTGTTTCGTGTGAACCAGGGGTCCCTGTATCCGGCGCTGCAGCGCCTGCGCCGTCAGGGCTGGATCGAAGCGGAGTGGCAGCGGAGTGACGCGAATCGTCGGGCGCGGTTCTATAGCCTCACGCCGGCCGGCGCCCGCCGGCTCCAGGTGGAGGTGCGCGAGTGGGAGCGTGCCCGCGGCGCGGTGGATCGGATTCTCACTGGTGACCCCGCGCGGGGTTGAACTCGGGGATGGGAGGCGGTGATGAGGGGGTGGTATGCCATCAAGGCTCGGCTGCAGACATTGTTCTTTCGGACAGCCGAAGACGCGGCACTCGACGAGGAGATGCGGTTTCATGTCGAGATGGAAACGCGCAAGCTCGAGGCCGCGGGCCTCAACGCGACCGAGGCGCGCCGCCGGGCCCTCCTCGCATTCGGAGGCGAAGACCGCATGCGGGAGCGGGCCCGCGCTGAGCGGGGTCACCGTCGGCTCGACGAGGGGTTGGCCGACCTCCGGCAGGCGTTTCGTGGCCTTCGTCGCTCGCCGGGCTTCGCCCTCGTGTCGATCCTCACGCTCTCGGTCGGTATCGGCGCCACGACCGCGATGTACACGCTCGTCGACGGGGTTCTTCTGCGTCCCCTGCCCTACCCGGAGTCCGACCGCATCGTCGCGCTCTGGGAGCGCTCGGAGCAGGGAGACGCCCTCCCCACGTCGTATCTCAACTTCACCGACTGGCGAGCCGGAACCCTCGAGCTCGCGGCGGTAGCGGCGTTCGTCCCCACTCGCGCCGCCACAGTGCTGACACCAGGTGGTGGGACCCGGGCACGGATCAGCGCGGTCACGGCCGATTTCTTCGAGGTCGGCGGTATCGAGCCGGTGCTGGGTCGTGTGCCCGCTCGGGACGAACACGCGCCCGGCGGACGGGCGGTGGCGGTCGTATCGCAGTCGTTCTGGGACGGCCCGTTGGGAGGCGTCACCCGGGCCGCCGGCGGCGCGCCGTTCGACGGTGCCACACTCGACATCGATGGAGTGGTCTACGACGTCGTGGGTGTCATGCCCGCTGCGTTCACGCTCCCCGACAGCCCCGAGGTGTGGACGGCACTCGATCGGGCAGTGCCCTGGACCGTACGCGCCAACCATGTGGTGGGCGTCCTGGGTCGCCTGGCCCCGGGGGCCTCGCTCGAGGGGGCTGCGGCCTCGGTCGAGGCCGTGCATCGTCGGATTCGCGCGGCCGAGCCCGAGGTGAAGACGGTCGGGGTGATCACGCGCCGCTATCTCGACGACGTCGTTGGGGGCTCTCGTCGCGCTCTCGGGTTTCTGTTGGCGGCGTCAGGAGTATTGCTGCTGATCGCGTGCACCAACGTGGCGAGCACGCTGCTCGCTCGGGGTACCGCGCGGGTACGCGAACTGGGCTTGCGAGCGGCTCTCGGAGCCGGTCGGGCCCGACTGGTTCGCAAGCTCTTCATCGAGAGCCTCACGCTGGCACTGCTGGGGGCAGGGCTGGGGATCGGCCTGGGGCAGGCGATCCTGGCCGCCACACGCACGTTGAACCCGACCGCCCTGCCTCGGTTGGCCGAGGTGTCACTCGACGCCCGGGTGCTCGTGTTCACGGTAGGGATCATGGTTCTCGCGGCCGTCGCCTTCGGGCTGCTCCCGGCTCTCGCGCTGACCAAGGGCGACCTGGCCAACGCGGTTCGGTCGGGTCGCGACGGCTACGACCGCGCGACCCGGGTGATCTGGCGCTCGGTGATGGGCGCCGAGGCGGGGCTCGCGGTATTTTTGCTGGTGGCCGGCGGCCTCTTCGCACAGAGCCTCTCGTCGATCCTGGATCGTGACGGGGGCTTCGACGCGACCGGGGTGGTCGTGGCGCGCCTCGACCTGCCGACGTCCAAGTACGAAGGGTACGAGCAAGGCAAACAGGCCATCGCAGAGATCCTGCAAGGGGTCCGCTCGATCCCGGGCGTCAGTACGGGGGGCCTCACCTTCTCTCTGCCCGTGGCAGGTGGGGGAACGGTCGGAAGCCAGGTTCAACTCGACGATGGCACCCGCACCGAGCGCGTGCTTCGGTATGGGGTCGCCGATGCCGGGTATTTCGAGACTCTCCGGATCCCCCTGATCCGGGGACGCCTGTTCGAGCCGACGGACGACCCCGAGGCACCTCACGTCGCGGTGATCGACGAGACCATGGCCAACGCGCTCTGGCCCGGGCTCGATCCGATCGGCCGTACATTCAATCCACGCGGGATGGATCCATGGCCGGACCAGGACCTCACCGTCGTGGGGGTCGTGGGGGAGACGCTGGCCTGGGACACCCCGAGCGGCCAGAAGCCGAGCTACTACGTGCACTTCGCTCAGCGTCCGATGTTTCCGTTGTATTTCGGGGTCAACGTGCTCATGAAGACCCTCGATGTGGACGGCGGTGCACGGCTCCTGCGAGAAGTCGTACACACCCTCGACCGCGACATCTCCGTACGGGTCGACCCGCTCTCCGATCTGATCCGCAACTCCGCGTCGGACCGGCGTCTCAATGCATTCGTGCTCGCCATCTTCGCCGTGGCAGCGCTCATTCTGGCCGCGGCCGGCGTGTATGGCGTCGTGGCCTACACGGTGGCCCGGCGTACTCGCGAGATGGGCATTCGTCTGGCTCTCGGGGCCCGAGCCGCGCAGGTGCGCTACGGCGTCCAGCGAGACGTACTCGTCACGGTTGGGGTCGGTTCGGTGTTCGGACTCCTGGCCGTGCTCGCGCTCCAGGGCACGGTCACGACGCTGCTCTACGACGTCTCGGCGAGTGATCCGGCAACACTGATCACGAGCGCCGTTGGGCTGGGTGTCGTGGCGTGGGTGGCGAGTTGGATTCCAGCCTGGCGCGGTACCCGACTCGACCCAGCCACAGTGTTGCGATACGACTAGAGGCCGTGGGCGCTCAAGACCCTTTGTACACGATGCGCCAGATGCGGCCCTTCACGCTCTCGGATACGTACAAAGCGCCGTCTGGGCCCATGGCGACGCCGACGGGGCGCGCGTGGGCGTCCTCGTCCTGCTCGTTCCTGAACCCGTCCGCGAAGGTCTCCCACTCCGGCCCGAAGCCGTCGGCCGACGCGGGAGCGAAGGCCACCTGGAATCCCTCCTGAGGATTCGGAGCCCGGTTCCAGGACCCGTGGAACGCGATGAACGCGCCACCCCGATAGCGTTCGGGAAACGAGTCACCCGTGTAGAACTCGAGATCGTTCGGGGCCCAGTGCGCCGGAAACGCCATCATCGGCAGGTCCTTGTCCGAGCAGCGTCCCACCACCTCGCCGTCGCCCCCGTACTCCGGCCCGAGAAGGTTCCGATCCGTGCGCGGATCGTGGAAGCAATACGGCCAGCCGAAGTCTGCTCCCTCGGTGATCCGCACGAACTCCTCCGAGGGCATCTCGGTGTTTTCTTCCACTCCGAAGACGTCGGGCCACATCGTATCCAGCTGGTCGCGACCATGAACGACGCCGTACAACGCGCCATCCTCGGGGTGTACCCGCAGCGCGACCGTGTTGCGGAGCCCGGTGGCGAACCGCGTGCCGTCGGCGAGCGTCTGCCCGAGGGCATCCGCTGAGAAGCGCCAGATGCCCGCTCGAGTGCCCAGTTCGGGACAGGGGTCCATGCCGGGTGATTCCCGGGTGCGTGTCTCGGTCATGCACGCATTCGAGGCCGACCCGATGTTCATGTACAGCGATCCATCCGGACCCAGCGCGAGACTCTTCGCGGGGTGATTCCCGTTCGCGGGCAGGCCGCCCACGAGCGTGTCCGGCGGGCCCGCGGGCTGCATGGATCCGGCCTCCAGCCGATACCGGAGCACCGCGTCGTTCGAGCCGAAGTAGACGAAGCCGTCGGCGAGAAGCACCTCGTTCCCCCCGTTCTCTCCCCAATCCACTCGCTCGTCCGCTCGCCCGTCCCCATCGGTGTCGCGAAGAACCGTGATTCCGCCCGCCACGCGCTGGTCGTTCTCGCGTCTGTTGCCGCGGGCCACGAAGATGTCGCCGTTCGGTGCCACATCGATGTGCCTCGCGCCCGGCACGCCCTCGGTGACCAACTGGGCGCAGAAGCCCTGGGGAAGCTCGATCCGGGCATCGCCGCCCGGGCAGGCCTCCGTCACTTCGACCGTCCCCGGTTCGTCGGGGGCACACCCCGCGAGGGCCAGGGTGAAGAAGACGGTGAGAAGCCGGAACGGTGGGGCGATGCTCGTCGCCGCGTTCGAGCCTGGCGATTCGATGGGTCGGTGCGTCATGGATCCCTCTATCGGAACTCTGGCCCAGGATGAGATTCGGGCCTGGTCGGTTCGTGCACGGCGTGCCTCACCCGTGCTCGGAATCTCTGCGATCGCGCAGCCCGGGCAAGGAGGCGCGCCCTCGTCACTGCGAAATCAACTCGCCGTTCGCACGCCGGAGAAGTGCCGTGACCCGATCGAGCGCAGCTGCGATCCTCTCGACCTGGCCCTCGACCAGCTGCCACTCCCGCTGTTCGATGGCTTCGCGCACGCCCGGAAGCGTCTTCACCCCGTACCCCGTGTAGAAGCCCGGAGCATAGATCGTGTGGCGGAACCAGGGACGCCCCGGCAACCCCTCCTCGTCGGTCATCGCCTGCTCCACCTCCTGGAGCAGCGTGTTGATCTCCCTGCGCCGAGCCTCGGAGAACGACCCCTTCGCCAGCCCCTCGGTGACTGCGGCATCGAGCGCGCCGGACGCCCGATCGAGCCGAGCCATCGCGTTCTGGATCGGCGAGAAGTCGAAGAACGGAACATCGTCCCGCGCCCCGGGCGGGACATAGGTTTCCGTGGGATCGGCCTGCAGCCGGAAGGCGTCCATGGCGACGAGGCGGTTGTGTCGCTGGGTCTCGGTGCGCGTGCGCTCGGCCAGCGCCTCGACCTCGCCGAGGTAGCGCCGTACGGTCTCGGTGTAGTTGGCCATGCGCATCGGCAACACGTCGGCGTTCGCGAACCGCAGCGTGAGTCGGCCCGCCACCTGGGCGAGCGCCACCCCGTAGACGAAGCCGGGATCGCCGAAGCGGGTGTAGTAGTCGAACGAATCGAACTGCGAGTGATACGACCCGCCGCCGCTTTCGCCACCGAAACCGATGTTGAGAGAGGCGATGCCGAGGTGCTGCAGGAAGGGCGTATAGTCCGAGCCGGACCCGAGGGGGCTGATCCACAGGTCTCCGTCGCGCTGTGCACTCGGATCACCGCCGACCGCCCGGGACGCGCGCAGCCGCTCCCACACCGACACTCCGGTCTGCGGATCGGTGACCTCTTTGGCCACCTCGTTGACCACCCGTTCGAGGGTGTGGGAGCCACCCATGCCGAGGAACCCGCGCCCGTTCCCGTCGGTGTTCAGATAGAGCACGGCCTTGTCGTGCAGCTCGTCGCGATGGTCCTCGGCCCACTCGGTCGAGCCGAGCAGCCCGGGCTCCTCGGCGTCCCACCCGGCGTAGACGATCGTGCGCTTCGGCCGCCCCCCGGCGCGGGCGAGCTCGCCCACGGCGCGCGCCTCTTCCATCAACGCGACCATGCCCGAAATCGGGTCGCCGGCGCCCATCGCCCAGCCGTCCCGGTGATTGCCCCGGATGACCCACTCGTCCGGGGACTCCGAGCCGGGCATGACGGCGATCACGTTGTAGGCCGGCGTCAGGTCCCAGTTGAACTCGACGTGGAGGCGAACTTTGGCCGGGCCCGGTCCGATGTGGTAGGTGATGGGCAGCGCGCCACGCCATGCGGCGGGCGCCACCGGCCCCTCCATGGCCCGCAGCAGCGGCAACGCGTCGCCGTAGGAGATGGGCAGCACCGGGATCTTCATGATCGTCGGTGCTTCTTCGACCGTGAGCCGCTCGGCGTCTTCGGTCGCACCGACGAAGGGCGTGAGCGGGTCGCCCGGGTACTGGGGCATGTCCTGAACCGCCCCGCGCTGGACCCCGTGCTCCATGCGGTACGGGCCTTCGGGATAGACGTCGCCCTGGAAGTAGCCGTCGTCGCGCGGATCGGAGTACAAGATGCACCCGATGGCGCCGTGCTGATACGCCACCTTCGGCTTGATGCCCCGCCACGAACCGCCATAGCGCGCGATCACGATCTTGCCCTCGACCGAGACCCCCCGCCGTTCCAGCTCCTCGTAGTCGGCCGGAGTGCCGTAGTTCACGTAGACGAGTTCGCCCGTCACGTCACCGTCGGCCGAGTAGGCGTTGAAGGTCGGCAGGCGATCTTCCTCGATGCCCGATGTCGCATCCTCGGGAATGGTCGGCTCACGAAGCAGCGCGGTGTAGCGGGTCGGTTCGAGCAGCTCGAGTTCGCGAATCTTCGGCGTCGGATACAGCACCTGGTAGGTATCGAGGCGAGCGTCGAAGCCCCACGACTCGAACTGGGCCACCATCCATTCGGCCGTCTCACGATTGTGCGGCGACCCGGTGTAGATGGGCTTCGACGTGATGTAGCGCATCCACTCCTCGAGATTCGAGGCATCGAGGTGGCTGTCGAACGCCCGCTCCAGTTCGAGCTGGCCCGCCGCAGACGCCGGGGCGAATCCGAGAATCGACGGCGCCTCCTGGCTGGGCACCGCACCCTGCACGGCGACGAGCACTGCGACGAAGGCGATGAAGCGAGAAAAGACACGGAGCATATCAGCCATCGCTGGGCCTGCGCTGGAATGAGGAATGCCTCGCCCGACACGGGGATCCATCGAGTCGGCGGAGCCGAAAAGGACGATGAGCCTCGGACCGAGGCGGAGCAAGGCCACACCTGCGATCGAGCCACGCCAGGCGGCTTCTCCGGCCCTTCCGCGCTCAACAAGACCGCCCCCCTGCGTGTCTCTCGCTACAGCACGACCGCGCCAGCCGATCACCCCCACCACCACCGAGAGGACACCATGATCTCCAGACGCGACTGGCTTCGAGTGACCGCCGGCGCCGGGGCGGCACTGAGCCTGAACCCTCACGCCCTCTGGGCCATCCAGAACGACCCCGTCCGCACGCGTGCCATCCCGTCGACGGGTGAGCAGGTGCCGATGATCGGGCTGGGAGGTCGGTGGATCTCGTCGAACTCGAGCCCCGAAGAGCTCGCCGGGCACCGCGCGGTGCTCCACGAACTCGCGCGGGACGCCGAGGGTCCGGGACGGCTCTTCGACAGCGCCGCCGGCTACGGGGGTGGAGGTTCGGAAGAGTACGCCGGTCTCTGGGCCGAGGAGGACGGCTTCGCCGACGACATCTTCTGGGCGACCAAGGTCAATGTCGCGGGCCGTGGTGGTGGTTCGGTCGACCCGGCCGATGTGCGGGCGCAGATCGAGCGCTCGTTCGAGCGGCTGCGGGTGCCGGTGATCGACCTGAATCAGGTGCACAACATGGGCGATCCGCCCACGCAGTTGAGAGTGCTCCAGGAGTACAAGGACTCGGGACGCATTCGCTACATCGGCATCACGACCACGAGCGCGGGCCAGTATGCAGATCTCGCCCAGGTCATGCGGGAGCATACCATCGATTTCATCGGGATCGACTACGCCATCGACAATCGCGAGGCGGAAGAGGTGATCTTTCCGTTGGCGTTGGAGCGGGGGATCGGCGTGCTCGTCTACCTGCCCTTCGGGCGCAGTCGCATGTGGTCACGGATCGGCGACCGCGAGTTGCCGGACTGGGCCAGCGAGTTCGACGCGCATACCTGGGCGCAGTTCATGCTCAAGTTCGTCATCGCACACCCGGCGGTCACGGTCGCCGCACCGGGTACGGGTGACCCCGAGCACATGATCGACAACCTGGGCGGAGGACGGGGACGTCTTCCGACCGCCGATCATCTGCGCCGCATGACCGCCCTGGTGGAGAGCCTACCCGGAGGCTGAGCGATTCGACTCCTTGCAACCAACCCGGGCGTTCTTCCGTCTAGAGTGCAGGGTGGAGCGGGGCCGGGCCGGGAGTAGGGGGCGGCGTTCGCGCACCCTTGCTCTTACGCCCTCTGGAGTCGGAATCCATGCGCGCCCTCAAGCTGGCCATTCGCAGTCTTCGTCGCACACCGTTCGTGACCGGGATCGCCGTGTTGTCCCTTGCCCTCGGGATCGGGGCCAACGCCGGCATCTACTCGCTCATGGACGCCATGCTGCTCCGGTCGCTGCCCGTGGTCGAGCCTGATCGGCTGGTGAACATCGAGGTGCCGGGGCCCAACCCCGGCTCGCAGTCGTGCGGCCAGGCCGGCGGCTGTGACATGGTGCTGTCGTACCCGATGCTGAGAGACCTCGAGGCGTTCGAGTCGCCCTCTCTGGCGGGACTCGCGGGGCATGTGCCCTTCGGCGCCAACCTCGCCTTCGAGGGGCGCACCACCAACGGCCGCGGAGCTCAGGTCACGGGCAGCTACTTCCCTCTTCTCGGGGTGCGACCCGCTCTGGGACGCCTCTTCGACGAGTCCGACGACCTGGAGATCGGGGGCCACCCC
The DNA here is from genome assembly GCA_964521385.1 of uncultured Gemmatimonadaceae bacterium. Classification (GTDB taxonomy): domain Bacteria; phylum Gemmatimonadota; class Gemmatimonadetes; order Longimicrobiales; family Gaopeijiaceae; genus Gaopeijia. The sequence continues at coordinate 105,421 of CAZFRU010000003.1, forward strand.
GTGGCGGTGCTGAGCCACGACTACTGGCAGAACCAACTCGGAGGCGACCCCGGAGTCCTCAACAGCAGCATCATCATCAACGGCACCGCGATGACGGTCGTGGGCGTCGCCGCCGAGGGCTTTCGGGGCACCGTGCTCGGTGCCACCCCCGACGTATTCGTGCCGATGACGATGCGCGGGGTGATGAGCAGCTGGTTCGACGGTTTCGAGAGCCGCCGATGGTACTGGGCCTACGCCTTCGCCCGGCTGGCCCCCGGGGCCTCGCGGGAGCAGGCCGAACAGGAGCTGTCGGCCTACTACAACGGTATCATTCGCGAGGTGGAGGTACCGCTCCAGGGGGCCATGACCGAGGCGAGAATGGAGGAATTCCGCAACAAGCGGATCATCCTCTCCGACGGCTTTCGGGGGCAGAGCAACACCCACCACGAGGTGGAGACACCGCTGCGGCTGTTGCTGGGCATCACGGGGCTCGTGCTCCTCATCGCCTGCGCCAACATCGCCAACCTGCTCCTCGCGCGCGGAGCAGCGCGCAACACCGAAATCGCGGTGCGCGGATCGCTCGGCGCCACACGCAGCGACCTGCTACGGCAATTGATCCTCGAATCACTGGTGCTCGCCAGCGCGTCGGGGGCTGCGGGACTGGGCGTGGGCTGGGCCACCATCCAGATGCTGCAGCGCTTCGTGCCGCCCGAGGTGCGCGAGGGCATCGACCTGGGACTCAACCCGTCGGTACTCGCCTTCACGGCCCTCGTCGCCCTCACTACGGGACTGCTATTCGGCCTCTATCCCGCGCTCCACGCCACCCGCACCGACCTGGCGACGCTGATCCGGGCCGGCTCGGGCAAGGACTCGGGAGCCCGCACCGCCTCGCGCTTCCGCTCGGTGCTGGTCACCGCCCAGATCGCCCTGTCGGTGGCGCTCCTGGTGAGTGCGGGACTGTTTGCCCGGAGCCTGGCCAACGTGTGGTCCGAAGATCTCGGGCTCGACACCAACCAGGTCGTCCAGTTCGCCATCGCGCCTTCGCTCAACGGCTATGCGGGCGCCGAGTCCCAGGCCCTCTTCGACGAAGCCGAGGCGCAGCTCGCGGCGATTCCCGGGGTGAGCGCCGTGGCGACGGCCATGGTGCCGGTGTTGTCGGGTGACAGCTGGGGCAACGACGTCTCGGTCGAGGGCTTCGAGTGGGAGCCCGGCGTCGACGCCAACTCCCGCTACAACGAAGTGGGCCCGGGCTTTTTCTCGATGTTGGGGATTGCGTTGCTGGCGGGGCGGGAATTCACCCCCGCCGACGGCCCCGATGCCCCCCCGGTCGCGGTGATCAACGAGGCCTTCGCCCGCAAGTTCGGCCTCGATCCCCGTACCGCGGTCGGCCGACGGATGGCCCGCGGTTCGGGCAACGACTCCGAACTCGACATCGAAATCGTGGGGGTGGTGCGCGACGCGAAATACGCCGACGTGAAAGACGAAGTGCCGCCGGTCTTCACCCTGCCCCGGGCCCAGAACGACGGCATCGTGGCGCTGAACTTCTATGTGCGCGTGGGCCGCGATCCCGCACCCGTGATTGCCGAGATCCGCACCCGGATGGCTGCGCTCGACGGCAACCTGCCGCTCGAGAACCTGCGCATGCTCGACGACCAGATTCGCGAGACGGTCGTGGTCGACCGGCTGATCGGGTCGCTGTCGGCAAGCTTCGCCATTCTGGCCACCCTTCTGGCCGCCGTGGGATTGTACGGGGTGCTCAGCTTTGCCGTAACGCAGCGCACCCGTGAGATCGGCATTCGCATGGCCCTGGGGGCCGGCGGAGGCTCGGTGCAAGGACTGGTGCTGCGCCAGGTGCTCGTCATGACGGTGTTGGGTGTGGTGGTGGGATTGGTCGTCGCCTGGTTCGGGGCCGGCCTCGCCGAGTCGCTGCTCTTCGGGGTCGAGGGAACCGATCCCCTGGTGTTCGTCCTGACGCCGGGGGTGATCGCTGCGGTGGCCTTCCTGGCCGGCTGGCTCCCGGCACGACGTGCCTCACGCATCGACCCCATGGTGGCGCTGCGGTACGACTGACGGGTTCGACACCCATGCCACCCGGGTTCGGCTTCGGTGGGACCGCAGTAGCGTGGCTTTCCCGGGCTCCAACCACTGATACGCGCTGGTTCCCTGTATGCCCTGGGTGACCGAGCCAGAGCGCTGGAGATGTTGCGGGCCCTGCCCTTTCAGGTCCCCATGGCGGCACGCTCCCTCTCCATCACGCACGGTTCCCACGCGCGATTCCCGAGGGCCGAGCCCGAACTCGAGATCGGCGACGCAGAGGTGGCCCGGCGCCTCTACGAGGGACTGATCGAGAGCTTCGCGCCACCCGACAAGATCTTCCTGACCCCGGCCTACCAAGTGCTGGGGTAGATCGACGAGCAGGCGGGGTGTACCGAGCAGGCCATCGCCTACTACCAGAGGTTCGTGTCGGCACGCTTCGGTCCCGACGACGACCTGGTGGCCGAGCGCGACGCAGTGCAGGCAAAGCTCGACGCGCTGCGCGGGGCGGCCTGACCAAATCACTCGGGCTGGACGTTTCGCGGAGTACGGCGCATGAGGTCGCTCCCGCTCGAGATGACCAGTAGCGCAGTGGCTCGAGGGTTCCGATCTTGATTGACGGCGGATTGACGCCGCCGCGCTCAAATTGGCGCTCCCATGAGGGAGAACGGTATGGTCGGGCCTCCGGCTACGAGCCCGCCCCTCCGGTCAGTTCAGCTTTCATTCACAGTGTTCAACCAAAGGAGATGCTGCATGCGAAGTGCACCAATTCTCGCGATTGCAGTGCTCGCGTTGGCGGGCTGCTATCATGCGACAATCAACACCGGCGTTTCTCCAGGCGCAACGCAGATCCACAGGCCATGGGCACCGAGCTTCGTCTACGGACTTGTGCCTCCGCCCACCATCAATGCGATGGAGACGTGTGGCGCGAGTGGGGTAGCTCGCGTCGAGACGCAACAGTCCTTCCTCAATGGATTGGTTGCCGGCCTGACATTCGGAATCTTTACGCCGATGGACCTCCTCGTGACTTGCGGCTCCGGGGACGAAGAAGACCTCGCTGAGGTAACGAGTGGACCGGAGTTGGAAAAAGCACTGGCAAGCGGGAGGCCTTTCCTGGTGCCTTTGGCGAATTGAACACAGCCGCGTGTGGGCCCTGCCCTACACGTACCGCCCCAGCGCCATCGCCACCGTGGCGACCAGCAGCAGGACCGCCACGATCCGCGAGGCCCCGGCCGCCCGAACTCGCAGGGCCCCCACGCGGTCCATATCGCCGCCCTGCGCCGCAAGACGACCGGCCTCGATCAGGGTGGGCCGCAGCACCGCGAGGCCGATGACGAGCGCCGCAATGCCCGCCAGCATGCCGGTGGAGTAGGCGATTCCCGCGCCCGTGCCGAACCACTCGGGCTGGAAGTTTCCCGAGGTGCGGCGCATGAGTTCGATCCCGCTCAAGATGACCAGCAGCGCCACCAGTGGCGTCACATTCATGAAGCCGCGGGCCTGGACGGCCTGCATGACCTTGCCGCCGTCGGGCCCCGCGGCCTTCACGGCCGGACCCAGAAAGAGCACGACGAAGAACATGGCACCGGCCCAATAGACTCCGCCCACCACGTGGATCAGGCGGAGGGTGTGGAAGACGGCATGGTCGACCATGGAGTGCCTCGGGGTTGGGAGGGATTGCTGCCCGGGGCGCGCCCGCGATACGTCCGTAGTCAGCGACGCCAAGGTAGCTGACACGAGGCCGCGATGCTCGACTTTTCTAGCGCCTCTGCCGGGGCCTGCTCACGCCCGCCGAATCGCCTTTCGGGCCCCCGCCGGGCTCGGGCACGATGCTGGCACGATGCGGGAATGATGCGGGGACGATGCGGGCACGATGCGGGCACGATGCGGGGACGATGCGGACACATGTGTCCCATCCAGCCATGGACGGAGTTGCGATGGCCGGGACGGGATCGTGATAGGCGGGGAACCCAGTCTGCTACGCCCCCGCCTCGAAGGAGGCCAACTGGCTTCATGAGGTCAGAACGGTCTCGAGGCGGCCCGATGCGATCCGATGCGGTCCGAGGCGGTCCGAGGCGGCCCGATGCGGTCCGATGCGGCCCGATGCGGCCCGATGCGGTCCGAGGCGGCCCGGTCTGCCGGAAAGTCGACAAAACCTGGGCCGCAAAACGTCTCGAGTCGACTTTCCGGCGCTCAGCGCCGGAAACCCTTATCCAGTGTCCCGGGTCTCGGGCTGTAGTCGACTTTCCGGCGCTCAGCGCCGGAAACCCGACCGCAGCGAGAAACCAGGGCAGGATTGTCGCGTTTCCGGCAGGCTGCGGGGGGCATTCGTGCTTCGATCGCGCAACACACCCTACCTGCCCAGCACCGTCACCGGGTCCACCTTGGTGGCCCGCTGCGCGGGCAGGATACAGGCGACCAACCCCACCACTCCCAGCACCAGCGCCACCGCACCCATGACCCGGAGGTCGGTAGCCTGGACGTTGAACAGGAGCGTTTGCAGCAGCCGCGTCAGGAGCAGCACCGCCGCGCCGCCCACCCCCAGGCCCAGCGCCGTCACCCGCATCCCCTGCCCCACGATGCTCTTGAAGACATCGTCCGGTGCGCTCCCCATCGCCATGCGGATACCGATCTCGCGGCGGCGCTGCGTCACGGAATACGCCAGTGCCCCGTAGATACCCACCACGGACAGGAAGAGCGCCACCCCCGCAAAGACCCCCAGCAGCACCAGTGGAATGCGACGGTCGGTCAACGACTCGCTGATGCGGGCCTCCATGGTCTGGGCACCGTAGAAAGGGAGCTCGGTGTCCATTCGCTGGATCACGTTCCGTAACGCACTCGTGATGGCCGCGGGCTCGGTGGCCGTGCGCACGACCATGGCCAGCCCGCCCGGTGGGCGCTGGCGGTAGCTGAAGTAGTAGGCCCCGAAGTGCTCGGATTCGAGCGCCGTGAGGTCGTTCTGCTTGACGTTGCGGACCACGCCGATGACGGTGAACAACGCATCGTCCGGAACGCTGTCCACCCCCGGGGCGACCCCGTACACCATGCGCGCTCCCAGAGGACTCCGATCAGGCCAGTACCGGTTGGCCAGCCACTCGTCCAGGACGATCACGTTGGAGGATGAGCGGTCGTCGGACTCCTGGAAGCCGCGCCCCTCGACCAGCTCGATGCCCATGGTCTCGAAGTAGGCGGGCCCGACATAGTTGGTGTGCGGTGACAGCAGGGACTCTCCGGGTGCGGGCAGGTACCCCTCGGGCGTGATGACACTGTTGGAGTTGTTCCCGCTGAATGGAAGCTGTGCGTTGACGCTGGCCGCTACGACACCGGGAATCGCGCGCACCTCCCGCATCATCTCGTCGTAGAACTGGATGCGGGAGTCGGCATCCGGATATCGAGCGGCGGGGAGTGAGACGACGCCGGTCATGACGCCCTCCGACTCGAATCCGGGATCGACGGAGAGAGCCTGACGAAAACTCATGAGCATGAGCCCCGCCCCCATCAGGAGCACAAAGGCCAGCCCCACCTGGCTCGTCACGAGGCCGTTCCGGACCAACACCGCCCGTCGACTCGCCGTGCCCGAGCGGCCCTCCATGCGGAATACCGCCGACAGATCGCCGCGCATGATCTGGACCACGGGAATCGAGCCGAAGAGCACGCCGGCACCCATGGCCAGCGCCAATGTGAAGAGCAGTACCGGCCCGTCGATGCCGATGTCCGTGCCACGGGGCAGGTCGGCGGCACCCAGCTTGAGAAGGAAGCGAAGTCCGACGGCCCCCAGCCCCACACCCAGGGCACCTCCCACCACCGCCATCACCAGCGCTTCGGTGAGGACCTGCCTGGCCACGCTGGCCCGGGGAGCGCCCAGCGCCAGCCGAGTCGCCACCTCACCGACGCGGGTCTGAGCCCGGGCCAACATGAGGTTCGCGATGTTCACGCACCCGATCAGAAGCACCATCGCCACCCCGCCCCACAGCATGAAGAGAAGGGGCCGGAAGTCGCGGACCAGGTCGTCCTTGGCCGGCACCACGACGGTGTGGTAGCCCACGTCCTCGAGCAGTTGCCGGGCGGTGGGCATCGGCCACTGGTCGATGAGCGCCTGGTTCAGGGCCTCGTTCTGGATCCGAGCCTGTTCTATCGTGGCACCCGGAGCCAGGCGAGCCATGAGGCTGAAATTGTTGCTGTGCCAGGAGCTGATCTGCCGGTCTTCGTCACTGAAGGCCACGGGAAGGAAGAAGCGTGCGTCGGAACTCCCGGGAACGGAGAAGTCGGCGGGCAGCACCCCCACTATTTGTCGCGACTGGCCGTCCACGCGCATCTCACGCCCCACGACACCGGGATCGGCACCGAACGCTTCCCGCCAATACCCGTCCCCAAGTACGACCTTGAGGTGGTTTCCCTCTTCCATTTCGTCTTCGGTGAAGGTCCGCCCCAGAGCCGCCTGCACACCGAGCAGTGAAAAGAAGGAGGGGGTGACACGCATGCTCGAGAGACGCTCCGCTCCGGTCTCGTCTCCCACGGTGCTGCCCGACCCCTGATACAGCGCCACCTCCTGGAAGGCTGCGATGTTTTCCCGACGCTGGAAGAAGTCCACCGTGCCATTCGACCCCCGGATTGCCCCCGCACCCGGGTAGCTGTTGTAGACGGTGACCAGGCGGTCGGGCTCATGGAACGCCAAGGGCTCCAGGAGCACCGTGTTGATGACGCTGAACATCGCCACGTTGGCGCCGATGCAGATGGCGAGGGTGAGCAGCACCGTGGCGCTGAAGGTCCGCTCCCTGAGAAGGAGCTTTACGGCAAACTTGATGTCCCGGATCAACGTCTCCACAAACACCCTCTCATCGGGTTTCAGACCACGCCAGCTCCTGCACCACTCCAGCGTTCACCCCACGCCAGCTCCCACACCACGCCAGCTCCCACACTACCCCAGTCCCTACACCACACCAGCCCCCACACCACGCCAGCTCCCACCCCGTTGCCGACATCAAGACGAGGTTCGGCGCGTGCTGGTTTCACGCTGCGTGCGCTCGCGGTGCTGCGTCTCGACCGTGTGCGCTCGCAGTGCTGCGCCTCGGCCGTGTGCGCTCGCGGTGCTGCGTCTCGACCGCGTGGGCTCGTGGTGCTACGCGTTGACGAAGCTACCAGGACGGGCCGGTCCTGCACGGACCGGGGCCGAGACGCCTGACTCCCGGCGCACCTCTCTTGACTCCCGGAGCGCCTCTACTAATAGTGTTAGAGGAACCTTCCCCTAACAGTGCTAGATCGATGACCAACCGCACCACACTGGGCGAATTCGAGCACCATGTGCTTCTCGCCACACTCCGTCTCGAAGCCGATGCCTTCACGGCCCCGATCGTCGAAGAACTCGAAGCTCGTACAGGACGGTCCGTAGCCCCCGCCGCGGTTTACATCGCTCTGCGGCGCCTCGAAAAGCGAGGACTCGTGGTGTCGAGTCTGCGCACCGACGACTCGGCCGGCGCGACTCGCGAGCGCCGGTTCGTGCGCCTGACCGACGCAGGGATTGCTGCCCTGCAGGAGGCCCGTCAGGACTTCCGGAGGCTGTGGGAGGGGATGGAACCGGTGCTCGAGCGTGGCAGGTGAACAGCGGGAGGGGCAACGGCGGGCTCCCCACCTGGCTCCGAAGGCTGCTGCGGTGGACCCTTCCCCGTGAAGACCGGGTGCTGCTCGTCGAGATCGACGAACTCCATAGCGCTCGTCGCGCTCGCGCGGGACGAGTGAGAGCCGGCGTGTGGGCGCTCCGCACGGTATTCGGCTTTGCGGCGCGACTCGGCCTCGCCGGCGCCCGCACCTGGTTTGGCGATGCGCGGGCCGACCTCCGACAGGTGGGTCGGACCTTTCGGCGCAGGCCGGCCTGGGCACTCACCACCGTCGCGACCCTGGGGGTCGGCGTCGCCAGCGTCATCTCGGTCTATGCGATTGCGGATTGGGTGTTGCTTCGTCCGGTGCCCGGAGTGCGAGCCCCAGACGAGCTGGTCGAACTCCGCCTGGGCACGAACCTCTCGCCCCGCCCCTCCTGGGCGATCTCGCACGCCGATCTCATGGCCCTGCGAGCGGGAGTGGGGTCTCTGGGATCGCTCGAGGCCCGCGTGCCCCTCGACGTGAATCTCAGCTTCGACGACGGCCCTCCGCTCCGCGCCCCCGCTGCCGTCGTGACGGCGGGCTGGTTCGACGCGCTCGGAGTCGAACTGGCACTTGGTCGTGCACCCGTGGGGGGCGATCCGCGCGCAGCGGGGCTCTCCGCAGGCGCAGCCGAGGGAGCGAGCGCAGCCGAGGGGGCGGGTACAACCGATGGGGCGAGCGTAGCGCCCACGTACGAGGTCGAAGCGGTCGTGTCGTGGAGTCTCGCCCGCAGCATGGCGCCGCGAGTGGCCGACGTGCTCGGGCGCACGATGAAGGTGAACGGCCGCGCGACTCGCATCGTGGGCGTGGCGCCCCAGGAGTTTCGGGGAGTGGAGTTGTCGGCCCCCACCGACCTGTGGCTTCCGGCCACCGCCTTGCCGGCGATCGAGCCCGGCGTGTCTGCCTCGGTCTTCGAGGGGCCCGGTGCGATCTGGCCGCGAATGGTGGGTCGCCCGCGCCCCGGTGTCTCGGCCGCGCAGGTTGCGAGCGACGCGAATCGGGTCATGGAGGAGCTCCGCACCACGGGGGCCTCGTACACCTTCTCGGCCACGCACTTCGAGTTCCAGGCGGTGTCCGGCCTCGGACTGGACCCGGGACTGAGACCCGAGGTGGGGCGTACCCTTCGCCTGTTGGCCGCCGCCTCATTGCTGCTGCTCGGGCTCGCGGCCGCCAACGTCGCGGGGTTGAGCCTGACCCAGGCCCTGTCACGGCAAGCCGCTGGCGGGGTGAAACGAGCGCTGGGAGCCGGCCGCGGTCGGCTGGTGCGCGAGATCGTGACCGAGCATGTGGCCCTGGGGTTGGCCGGGGCGGCCATGGCGATTGCGTTCACGAGCGCGGCGTCCGGGTCGCTCTCCCGGATCAGGCTCGATGCCGAAGGTGCCGCGCTGACGGGGCTGACGATCCCGGCGACACTTCCGGTCATGGCGATCGCGCTCGCCCTGGCGACGGCCGTCCTGGCGGCGGTGGGCCCGATCGCCCTCACCATGCCCGGGCGCTGGCCACCGCAAGCCGTGGGCGTGGAAGGTCGCGTGACCCGTCGGTTGCGAGCCGTATTGGCCGCCGCTCAGGTCGGTCTGTCGATCGTGCTGCTGGTGGGTGCCGGGTTGATGGCGCGGACCGTGATCGGCCTCCAGTCCCTCGCCCTGGGGTTCGACCCCGACGGCGTGCTCGCCTTCAACCTCGATCCCTCTCGCCTCGACCTCGGTGAGGCCGAGGTCTCGCAGCTTCTGACCCGCCTCTCCGAAGCTCTCGAGGCCGATCCGGCAATCGCGGCCGCCGGCATGGCGTTTCCCGAGCCGCTCCGGCCCTCCTACCTCACGGCAGCGCTGCGCGCGCCCTCGGGGTCGCCCGGCTCCGAACTGATCGGAGCTCACCTGCAGGTCACCAGGGGATTTCTCGAGGCGTTGGGGGTCGACATGCTGGCGGGACGCGGATTTCTCGCCTCCGAACAGACGAACGCAGAAGGAGAGGGCGTGGTCATCGTCACCGCCTCTGCCGCCCGCCTCCTCTTTCCGGAGCGGGGTCCCACCGCGGTGATCGGCGAGGTTGTGTTCGGGCCCGGAGCAGAGGGGCGCCCGCTCCGACTGGTCGGTGTCGTGGCCGATTTTCGCGTGGCAGGCCCTCGTGGCGACCCCCCTCCGGTCTTCGTACGGCCGTGGGCACAGGGAGGGTTCGACGACGTCGCGACGGCCTGGGTACGGGCTCGTCCCGGGGCCTACGGCCGTCTCGCCGAAGTCGTGCGGCGTGTTACGCGTGAGACCGCGCCCGCCTTGCCGATCTTCGACCTGCGCAGTGTGGAGGCGCAGGCCGATCGCTTGATCGCCGAAGTCCGGGTCATCACCGGCCTCGCCACCACGACATCGCTGCTGGGGCTTCTGCTCGCGGGGCTCGGACTGTACGGGGTTCTGGCCTACGCCGTGGCCACGGGGCAACACGAATTGGGCGTGCGAGCCGCGCTGGGCGCGAGCCGCCGATCCCTGGTGCGCAGATTCGTGTGGAGAGGCCTTCGGATCGCACTGCTGGGGCTGGTACCGGGTGTGATCGGCGCACTGTTCTTCACGGGTGTGTTGGAATCACGCCTGTACGGAGTGGGGCGACTCGATCCGCTCACCTGGGCTGGCGGACTCGCGGTGCTGGCCTGCGTCTCGGTCCTCGCGTCGTGGCTGCCCGCGCGGCGCGCGGCCCGCGTCGACATCGTGAGGGTGCTGGCTGCCGAGTGAGGGGGCGGAGCCCGGGCCTGCTTGCTGCTGAGTGAAGAGGCGGGGCCCGGGCCTGCTTGCTGCGGTCTCGGGGGGCGGTCTATCGTACTCGCTGTCACTCAACCCCGACCGGTCTGAACGCCATACATCGTCCGCGTGCCGTGCACCGATGAGTCCCGTTCGCGGAGGCACGGGTAGCCGCGAGGTCTCCCACCCCAGTTCCGGATGGACGGCGGTCTGGACGACAGCGGCCTTTCTCGCCGTGCTCCTGGCACCGGCGTCACTCTGGCTCGGACAACGGTTCTGGACGCTGGCGCCGGCCGACCAGATCCAGTCCTGGACCTGGGGTGCTGCGTTTCTCCTCTGGACGCAGTTCACGCGCTCCCCCACCCCGGCGCCGCCATGGCGCGCAACCGCTCAGGCACTCCTGTGGGGTAGCGGGTGTTTCGTCACCGGCGCGGTGGTCCTCCATCTTCTCGGCGCGCCGTGGTCTCGCGTAGTTGCCGGTGGGAGCTTCGTGCTCGGTGCCATGCTGATCGCGGGCCCGCTGTGGTTTCCCCGCGTGGTCCGTGCAGGAGCGATCCCGCTCGCTCTGGGAACGGCGTCGAGCCTGGCCCTTGTCGGGGCGGACCCGCCGGTGGATCCCCCCCACGATCTGCGCGTGGTGACCTCGTTGCACGTCTTGAAGGGCGCCGTCCATACGGGCGTCACCCTTCCCGGCAGAACGTGGGGCGGCGCGCTCGTCCGAGCCGGCGACGTGGTCCTGGTGACGAACGCCGACGGCGCGTTTGCGGCAGTGCGCCGCGTCCCGGACGCGGACTCGATCACCGTGGTACGGCTCGCTCTCGACGTGCCCATGGGGCGAGCTGCGTTCGACGCCGAGGGGGTGGCCTCGAAAGGTGAGCTCTTCCTGCTTCGGGTCACCGACCTCGCCATCGACTCGGTAGGGGCGACGCCTCGTCTCCTGGTGGCGCATCAAGTCTGGCACGCGGAGCCGGGCTGCTTCTCGCTGTCCGTCTCCGGCACCCCACTGGCCCCCGTCCTCGCCGGCACGGCCGGGGGCGGAGAGTGGACCACCCTGTTCGATACCGCCCCCTGCCTGCCCCTGACCCCGGGGCTCAGAACCACCGAGGCCGGGGGCAGCCTCGAAGTGCTGGCCGACGGCGGGATCCTGGTCACGGTAGGAGATCACGGGCTGAACGGTCCCGGAGAGCCGCTCATCGCGCAGGACGCCGCTGCGGACTACGGCAAGACGCTTCTGCTCCAGGGCAATCGCGCGACGCCATTCACCCTTGGGCACCGCAATCCCCAGGGCCTGTTCGTCACGCACGACGGCGCTCTCTGGAGTACCGAGCACGGGCCCCGGGGCGGAGACGAGCTGAACCTGCTCGTGCGGGGCGCGAACTACGGCTGGCCCCTGGTGACCTACGGAACGGAGTACGGCCAGACGCAGTGGCGGCTGAGCGCACCGGACGGAGATCACGGCGCCTTCGTCGAGCCGGTTCAGGCGTTCGTGCCGTCGCCGGGGCCGTCTGATCTGATCGAGGTCTCGAGCCCCAGGTTTCCGCGCTGGGCCGGCGATCTCCTGATCGCCACCATGCCGGCGAAGGGCCTCTTGCGGGTCCGGGTTCGTGACGGTCGCGCCGTCGTGGTCGAGCCGATCGAGCTGGGTCATCGCATTCGCGATCTCACGCAAGGAGCGAGCGGCGAGTTGTTGCTGTTGACCGACGAGGGGAGCCTGATCGTCGTGGAGCCCGATCCGATCGAGTCGCTCGGCGAAGATGTCTACCAGAGTTGCGCGACCTGCCATGGGGCCGGCCTCGAGGGCACGAGCGAGGGACCGCCCCTGATCGGCATCGTGGGCCGGCGGATCGCGTCGCAGCCGGGATTCGACTATTCCCCCGCCCTCCGGGCCATGGACCAGCTCTGGAGTCCCGAGTCACTTCAGGCGTTCCTTGCCGCGCCACACCCCTTCGCGCCCGGGGCCACGACGACGATGGCCGGACTCGACGACGCAGAACGGCGCCAGGCGGTGATCGACTACCTGAGCCTGTTCGACTGAGGGCGGCTCGAAGCTCGAGCGACGGGTCCCCGGGGGGGCTCGCGAGGGACCCCCTATCGGCTACCCGATCGGCAGCCGGAAGCCACCGAGCAGCTGCACCCCCGTGCCGTACGCGTCCCGGGGCGCCTCGAAGCGGAGCTGAGCGCGCAACGTTCGGCCGATGACGATCTGAAGGTGAGGCTCGGCGTGCCACGCCTCGGACTGACGAAACATGGCGAGTCCTCCTCCAAGGGCCACGACGCCGAAGCGACGCCGAAGACCGACTCCGAGCGACTGCCCACTCGGATCGCACCCGACTCCGGCGGGTGAGCCCGGGACCGGTTCAGCTTCACAATTCACACCGATCCCGCGAAGCGAGCCGTACGCCAACCACTCCAGCGCCCCTCGGCGCACCTCGAACTCGACGAGAAGGGTCGCGCCCCCCGATTCCCTCTTGTCGTCCTGCACGATGAGGCCGAAGCCGACATGCCCGATCAACGCGATCGACGGGCCTCCAGACTCCTGCGCCACCAGGGGGCCCGCCGTCAGAGGGAGAAGGGCCGCGGCCAGCGCCAGCGCGAACCACTGCCGATGTCGCCTGCCGATCCCCTGCGCACTCGGCTTCATCGTACCCTCCCCTCTTCGCGGAATCCCGTAGCAGCCCTTCTACCGATACGATTGATCGTACGTCGGGCGCAACGGAAATGGGTCAAGCGGCGGCATGTCGGGTCGAGTGGTCGGCCGCGGGTACGAACCCTGCCCGGCAATCCTTGACATAAGAGTCTCAGGTCAACATTCTCATTGCACCTAAGACTCTTATACCAACAGACACCCCGGCCCCTCTCCGGGCCCAGGCGAGGAATCCCAATGGCGCACGACGCACTGCCGGTCATGAAGGGCACCCTGGAGCTTCTGGTGCTCAAGAGCCTGTCTCGATGCGACGAGATGCACGGCTTCGAGATTCTCGATTGGATCGCACGGGGAAGCGCCCAGACGATCGGCGTCGAAGAGGGAGCGCTCTATCCTGCGCTCCACCGCATGGAGAAGCGCGGCCTGCTGTCGTCGGCCTGGGGTGTTTCGGACAAGGGGCGGCGGGCCAAGTACTATCGGCTCACCACCGCCGGACGAGCGGCGCTGCAGGAACAAGAAGGGACATGGGATCGCTACGTGGCCGCCGTCGCGCGGCTCGGATCCCAGGGCACCGCCCCGGAGGGTTGAGCGATGGACGCCCTCGGCCCCAACCGCGGGACCGGCTCCAGCCGCAAGACGTCGATCCCCCGACCCGGCCCCAGCACCGGCGTGGACCTCGAACTCGAGCACCACATCGCGGAACGGATCGACGATCTCGTCGCCCACGGGTGGTCACACGACGACGCGCGCGCCGAGGCCGAGCGCCGCTTCGGCACCCGCGCGCGGTATCGCGCCGAGCTGCTGGCCGAGACAGGGAGAGACACGAGCCGCAGGTGGATGAGGGGAGGGCTCGACGGCGTGCTCCAGGACGTGCGCTACGCGCTGCGCGGCATACGTCGGAACCCCGCCTTCGCACTGACCCTGATCACGACGCTGGCACTGGGAATCGGAGCGACCGGCGGCGTGTTTTCAGTATTGGACGCCGTGATGCTTCGCCCGCTTCCGTTCCTGGAGCCTGAACGCATCGTCGAAGTCGAGCTGTTTCTCGAAGACGCCGGCGTCTACCTGACCCAACTGCAGACCTCGCAGGTGGCGACCTGGCGGGAGCGAGCCGACTTCCTGGCGGACGTGGCCACGCACGACCGGGTCAGTGTGCTGCGCACCGACCTGGCCCAGGCCGACGAACTCGGAGCGATCGCCGCCAGTGACAATCTGGACGAGGTGCTCGGTGTGCACGCCGCGCTGGGTCGTCTCTTCGGCCCGGACGACGTCGCCGAAGACCGGCGGGTGGTCGTGCTCACCTGGAACTACTGGAATCGGCTGGGGGCCGACCCCGGGATCGTGGGCAGCACCATGGAGCTCGACGATCAGTCGTGGACCGTCGTCGGGGTGCTGGCGCGAGGGGTGAAGTACCCCATCGCGGGCACGTCGGAGTTGTGGATCCCCCTCGGCGCCGACGGCTCCGTGCTGGGACGGACCCACTCGCAGACCGGGGTATTGGGACGGCTCCCGGACGGGGTCGCCCTGGCGCTCGCCCAGGAGCGCGCCGACGCCCTGGGCCGGCAGTTGAACGAGGCGCAGCCGACCGACCTCGGATGGCAGGTGCGACTGTCCCCGCTCGGAGCGCGGAGGGCCAACGACGATACGGCTCGGGGGCTGTGGATGGTGGGCGGGGCCGGAGTGCTGATGCTGCTGATCTCGCTGGTCAACGGCATCAACCTCCTGCTGGTGCGGGGGCAGAGCCGAATCGCCGAAGTAGGCGTGCGCAAAGCCGTGGGGGCGTCGCGCGGGCGGGTGATCCGGCAGGTGATGATCGAGGCGGTCCTGCTCTCGCTGGGCGCTGGCATCGCGGCGACCTGGGTGGCCTGGGCCGGGGTCCATGCCATCGGTTCGATCGCGCCGCGAGAGGTGACCTTCTGGATGGTCCATGACTTCGGGATCGAGGGCCGAGCGCTGGCTGTCGTGTTCGCCGTCGCCGCCCTGTCGGGGCTGCTGGTCGGGATCGTGCCCGGCCTGCGCCTCGCCGGCACGGAGGTCGCCGGCGCGGGCGCTGCCGATGCGCACGCTCGGGATCGCTCCGGCGCCCGGCTTCGTGCGGGGCTGGTCGTGGTCGAGGTCGCCGTGTCGGTCGTGCTGCTGGTGGGCGCCGGGCTCTTTCTGCGCAGCTTCGCAGAGATGAATCGGGTCGATCTGGGCATGCGGACCGAATCGCTCGCCTTTCTGACCGTCGAGCTTCCCGACAGCCGGTATCCGGATGGGGCCGCCCGAGGGGTGTTCGTCGAGTCCTTCCTGCCCCGCCTCGAGGCGCTGCCGGGGGTGGAATCGGTGTCGTTCGGCATGGGAGCCCCTCCCGAGGGAGGCGGCATCTCGTTCGGCTCGTCGCTGCGTGCCGAGGGGGGCGAGCCGGTTGCCGGTGACAACATGATTCCCTTCGTCACGGCGGGGCCCGGATACCTGGCGACGCTCGGTGCCGAGCTCGTCGCCGGACGCGATCTCGTGCCCGCCGACCGCGAGACGGACGGCGTGATCATCGATCGTGACCTCGCCCGCCAGCTCTTCGGGGGTGAGCCCGCCGTTGGCCGCCGCTTCAGTATGGACGCCGACGCGGACGAGGTGGACTGGCTCACCGTGGTCGGGGTGGTCGACGAACTGGTTCTGGGCGGGCCGGACAACCGCACCGGCGACGGGGCGCTGCTCTACTCCCTGAACGTGGACGCACCTTCGTCGTACCTGGTGTTCATCGTCCGGACCACGGGCGATCCCGCAACGGCTCTGGGCCCGATGCGGTCCGCGCTCGGCGCCACCGACGACCGCTTGCCGGTGGTCAGTCTCCAGACCGGTGCCGAAGCGGTCGGTGAAGCGCTGTCCCGCCCCCGGTTCGTCATGCTCCTGATGAGCATCATGGCCCTGCTGGCGCTGACCCTCGCAGCCGTCGGCGTCTACGGGGTGGTGTCGTTTTCGGTGCGGGAACGACGCCGGGAGATGGGGATCCGCATCGCCCTGGGTGCGCCGCTGTCGAGGGTGCGACGCGCGGTCGTCACCTGGGGCCTCGCGATGGGCGTCCTCGGCACGGCGCTCGGACTGGGCGCGGCTCTTCTGCTCGACGGCTTCGCCGAAGCGCTCTTGTTCGAGGTGCAGCCCGGAGACCGCACCACCATGGTGAGCGTGGCCGTGGCGATGCTGCTGGTCACGGTGGTGGCCAGCCTCGTACCGGCCCGTCGCGCGACCCGGGTGGATCCGATCGAGGTGCTCAAGGCCAATTGAGGTGGGGCGACCCCGGCACTACCGATCGAGGGCGGGCCGGAGGCCCGCTTCATCTTGGGGGGGGGTGTGCGGACGTGAGCTCCACCCGAGCGTCGTTACGACTTCGCGGCTCGCCGCTTCAGGTACCCCTCCAGCACGACGGCCTGGTTGTGCTCGGTGTCTTTGGCACCATAGACGAGGGTGAGGACTCCGTCTCGAGCCTTTTCCCGCAACAAGGCGATGTCGTCTTTCCTGTCCGCGAGCTCCTTCTCGTAACGGCGGCGAAACTCGTCCCATTTCTTCGGATCATGGTCGAACCATTTTCGGAGGTCGGTGCTGGGAGCGACCTCCTTCAGCCAGAGGTCCAGGTGGGCCTCCTCCTTGCTCACTCCGCGAGGCCACAACCGGTCGACGAGTACCCGGAAGCCGTCCTGTTCATCGGGTGTGTCGTAGGCACGTTTGCGCTTGATCATCGCGTTCATGCTCCTCGGCTGCGGTTCTTCTGGGCGGCGGGGCGTCTCGACATGGGCGCGAAGGCCTACGGATCGACCTTCGCCAGTTCGTTGACCACCGTGAGCAGAAAGGTCGCCCCCTCTTCCGAACGCACCCGGTGGGGCACCCCCGCTCCGGCCGTCAGGAGTTCGTCTGTTCCCAGCTCGTGTTCGCCGTCGTCGGTGACGAAGGTGATCCTACCCTCGAGCGGAACGATGGTGATGGGTCCGGAGGCATGATGCTCGGCCACCTCCGCGCCCGCGGCAAGGACGACCATCGTGATTCTCAGCGGTCCTTCCTTGAGCAGCGTCCGTGCACTGCGACGGCTGCGCTGATTCAAGAGGGATTCCCGTACGGCCGAGCGTTCCCGGTCCAGGTCGAAGACGAGCACGTCGCCCGACAATGGGCGCTTAATCGACGGCATGGAGCGCTCCCGGCTGGAGCAGACCGCCTGCAACCGTCCGCACGGACCTGCGCCACAGCGTCATCGCGCCACTCCTTGTCAAGATGCCGGTCAAGATGCCTGGTCGCCGCGCGCACAGGCCAGATGGGGAAGGCTCGGGAACCATGCGCCTCGGCTTCGATATTGTCAAGCGTGTCGTCGTGACAATTGACCGGCCGCGTCGCGGTGCCGGGGTCGCCAGGACCCTGATGGCCTCAGGTGAAGACTCTTGCATATTATCACTCACATACGATAATTTACAGCATATTAATCCACTTACATCATCGTTTGTGAGGTCTTGTGAGAATACGTCAAACCGCGAGAACTCCCGCGGTGCTGCGGGAACTGGGGCGGCGGATCGAGCGCCTGCGGCTGCAGCGGAATCAGACGCAGGCCGACCTCGCCGAGGCCGCCGGCGTGGGCACCGCAACGCTGCAGCGGCTTGAAACCGGGGCAAACGCAAACCTGACGACCCTGATCCAGGTGCTACGGGCGCTGAATCATCTGGGTGATCTCGACTCCATCATTGCTGAAGTCGAGGTGTCTCCCTTCGAGATCTCGGGCGCCCGCAAGACCGCGCGCCAACGCGCTTCGGGGTCGCATGACTGAGTACGCACGGGCCGACGTCCACCTCTGGGGCTTGCGTGTGGCCGGCCTGCTCGAGGGCGCGTCCGACGGACGCCGCATCTTCCAGTACGACCCGGACTTTGCGGCCCGGCAGATCGAGATCTCTCCTCTCAACCTGCCGACCTCCGACACGTCCCCTCGCACCTTTCCCGAGCTGGTGCGGTCCTCGACCTTCGAGGGGCTTCCCGGTGTGATCGCTGATTCCCTTCCCGACCGCTTCGGTACGGCGCTCATCCAGGCCCACTTCGATCGCACCCTGGGGGGCGGCAGGGTCACCCCGCTGCAGAAGCTTCTCTACATCGGCCGTCGCGGACCGGGCGCGCTCGAATACCGCCCCGCCGCGAAGACCACCCCGGAGATCGAGCAGGCTCTCGAAGTCCAGGAACTCGTCGCCCAGGCGCGGCGCGTGGTCGAAGGCAACGCGTCGGATGCGATCGCGGAGATCATCAGCGTGGGAGCAACGGTCGGAGGGGCCCGTCCCAAGGCGCTGATTCTCTGGAATCGGGCCCTGAATCGGGTGCGCTCGGGTCACACCGAGCCTCAGGCGGGAGACGAGCACTGGATCATCAAGTTCGACGGCGTGACGAAGTCGTCGGGGGGGCTGGAGAACGAGGTCACCTACGAGTCGGCCCCCTGGGGGCGCCTCGAGTACGTGTATTCGCAGATGGCGCGAGAAGCCGGCATCGACATGGCCGAGACGCACCTCTTTCGAGACGAGAACGGGCTCGCGCACTTCATGACCCGGCGCTTTGATCGCGACCCCACCCGCGGGGGCGAGAAGCTGCACCTGCACACGCTCGGCGGCCTTCTGCACCTCGACTACAACGTGCAGTACCAGATCGGCTACGAGGACTACTTCGACGCGATTCGCGCGCTGGGACTGCCGCAGTCGGCCATCGTGCAGGCGTTTCGGCGCATGGTGTTCAGCCTGGCGACGGTCAACTACGACGACCACCTCAAGAACTTTGCATTTCTGATGGACGCGACGGGTGCCTGGCGTCTGTCACCGGCCTACGATGTCGCCTTCGCTGAAGGCGAGGGCTGGACGTCGCAGCACCAGATGTCGGTGGCTGGAAAGTTCGCGGGCATCACGCGCGGGGATTGCCTGAAGGTGGCCCGCGTCTTCGACATTCGCGCCGCCCAGGCACGAGAGATCATCGATCAGGTGCTGGACGCGGTCGGGTCGTGGCGCGAGAAGGCGAGAGAGGTCGGCCTGGCCGACGAATTCCGTACCCTGATGACGGCGCGCCTCGAGAGGGAACGGGCGCTCCTGTCGGACGGGGCGCCATGACTGCGACGCATAACTGCGCCGGTCGTTCACGGTGACGATATTTCATTGTGTTTAGGTCAGGGTGATGCTATTTCAGAGCAGGTGACGGTTTTTCGTGGCGCCCTGGGTTGGCGTACCGCCAACGTGAACGCTTTTCTGGGATAGCGCAGATGGGTGATTGGAATAGAGGACCGGTGACTGTTTTTCATGGGCGGGTGCTCCCGGAGCCGGCCCGGCCCGCCGGGTATGCCGCCCTGTGGAGCCGGTACGAGTTGGCGGTTCCGTTGCCTACCCGTCTGGCGGCCATCGCCCTGCGCCACCACCAGTCGGCCACGGCCGAGTGGCTGATTCTGACACCGCGCCACGCTCCCGATGAGTCGCTGGCCGGGCAACTGGAGTTTGCGCTCAAATGGGAGGGCGTAGACCTCGGACTTCTCAAGCGGCTATTTGCGAGCGCCCCCGCCGAAGAGTTCGCCGCTGTCGTGCGCGCGAAACCCACCGGGATGTACGCGCGCCGACTCTGGTTTCTCTACGAGTGGCTCACGGGGGTGGAGCTGGACGTTCCGGATCCCGGGAAGGTGAGATCCGTCCCGGCCGTGGACCCCAAGCACCACTATGTTTCGTTGGATGGTCAACGGTCGTCGCGTCACAAGGTGGTGAACAACCTCCCCGGCCCCCCGGAGTTCTGTCCGCTGGTGCGCCGAACACCGGCCCTGGATCAGCTGCGCGAGAAGAGACTCGATCAACGCGCGCGCACCATCCTCGACCACACCCACCCGGACATCGTGGCTCGCACGGCCGCCTTTTTGCTGCTGAACGACAGTCGATCGAGCTTCAGGATCGAGGGCGAACAGCCGTCGCATGACCGCGCCGCTCGGTGGGGGCAGGCGATCTCGACGGCGGGTCACATACCCCTCAGCACCGTCGAGTTGGAGAGACTCCAACGCATCGTGATCGGAGACGACCGCTTCGTGGCGCTTGGCCTACGGAAGGTGGGAGGATTCGTTGGGAGCCATGAACGGGTCAGTGGCGATCCGATCCCCGACCATATCAGTGCGCGTCCCGAGGATCTGCAGACTCTACTCCACGGGCTCGTGACCTACGCGGACCGCGCAATCAGGGCCGGTCTGGATCCGATTATCGTCGCAGCCGCAGTGGCCTTCGGATTTGTCTATGTCCATCCCTTCGAAGACGGGAACGGACGTCTCCACAGGTGGCTGATCCACCATGTGCTTGCGGTGGCCGGATTCAACCCGCCGGCGGTTGTCTTTCCGATCAGCGCTGCGATCCTGCGGCATATCACGGAGTACCGCGAGGTGCTGGAGAGCTACTCGAAGCCGCTGTTGCCATACATCGACTGGCGCCCGACGGGCCGCGGAAATGTGGAGGTACGCAACGACACCGCAGACTACTACCGGTACTTCGACGCCACCCTCCACGCTGAGTTCCTCTACCGGCGCGTAGAGGAGACCGTACTTCAGGATCTTCCCGAGGGCGTGGCGTACCTGGAGGCGTACGACCGCTTTCGCGTGGACGTGCAGCACGTGGTCGACATGCCCGATCGGACGATCGACCAACTGCATCGGTTCCTGCGCCAGGGAGATGGCCGCCTGTCGCAGCGGGCGCGCACGCGGGAATTCAAGGCGCTGTCGGATGAGGAGGTGAGCAGCGTGGAGGCGCTATACCAGAAGTGCTTCAGCGGTTTGGGCACGCATTTGGGTGATGAGTAGGGTGGCCGTCACGCCCCCGCTGCCCGGTCAACGCGAACTCAACACCCCATCCTCCACGAGGCGGGCCACGGTCTTGCCCGAGGCGGCATCGATCAAGTCGTCCCAACTGGAAAAGGCATTCCCGCCAGTCGAGGCGGTCGCGTACCACACCCTCTGATCTTGCCGTACCGAGAAGAGTACGACCTCGAAGCCGGCCCAGGGCTTGGAGACGTTGTACCCACCATACGTCCGGGTCGTGCTCTGTGCGGACACGGTGTTGCCGAAGACGGTGGCTGACCCTCGGGTTTGAGTGGTCGGCGGGATATAGACGCTCGAGGATCCAGATCCCGTGCTGCCAATCACGAGGACTGCGTCTGCCCCGACCTTCTCGACCGCTCGCCGCAGAGACTCCGCATTGATCGGGGAGCCCGGAAACAGTACTCCTGCCGAGGGCACGCAATCCGTCGCCGTCTTCTCGTTCATGTCGAGGCACGTCTTGTACTCCGCGGCCTGCCGAACAGCCAACTCCCCGAAGTTCCCGACGACCAGAATCCTGGAGTAGGATTCCTGGGGGAGCCAGCGGTTCGGGACCGAGTTGATAGTGGTGTTCACGCAACCGGAGACGGCTACCGAGGAGATCAGAACGAACCAGATCCTGGACGAGGAGGCGGCGACCATGGGAAGTCTCCAATTGTTGAGGTATCCGCAGCGATGCCTGATCGCAGTATCGACGCCACCCCTCGTGACCTGAAGGAAGATGCGATGGTGGCGACCTGGGAAACCTCACGGCGACGTTTCCGACCAGCGGCATCGGCCCCCGGGCACGAAGGGACCGTCACGAAGTCCATCGTCCGTTCTACAAGACTTGCCACAGTGCATGCCGACAGGATGAACTCGGGTAGGGTCGCTCAACCCGCCGGGTGGCTCGTCACGTTGGCCGCCCCCGCCCTGTGTCGGGTGAAGTCGGGAAGAGAGCCTGAGTGAGCCGCCTGGCAAGCCAGGTCGGAGCCCCAATGCAGGCCGCGAGAAGACGCTGGCGTTCCTCCGGCGACAGCGACGATACGGCTCGCTCGGCCATTTCTTGTGACGCCTCGGGCCCCATCCACTCGACGGCACGCAAGACGGCCCCCTCCCGGGTGCCCGGGCCCGCGAGCTGCCACTGCGGCGCATTGTTGAGTTCAACCGTCTGCTCGCCGAGCTGCAGACGTCGATTCGGGCCGGACGTCAGGTAGACCGCCCGAACCGGCATCGGGGTGGTAAGGCCGAGGTGGTGCGCCTCCGTGGCTCCGCTTGGCACGAGCACCTCACCGGTCGCGCGAGAAAACTGCTCGGCAACCTGACGTGTGGACGGGGCCCTTCGGCCAAAGCGCGTGGTTCGGGGCAGCACATACCGGCCCCGAACGACTCGAAGCAACTCGCCGCTCTCAGCTAGCCGGGAGAGCGCCTTGTCAACGGCGGCCCGGCTCCCCAGATGGAGGAAAGACTTGGCCCCGAGGACGGCGTCTCCCGCAAGGGCGGCGTGTTCGAGGATGGCTTCAGCTGTACTCATCATGGCAAACGCTCCGATTGCGGTCTGTCAGAAAATTATGTTTTTTTCTGACAGACCGCAATCGAAAAGAGCGGCTTGGGTGATGCTCCCCGAGTACCGACCGGACCTACTGCCCGCCTCACTCGTCGCGCAGCGCCACCACCGGAGCGATCCGCGACGCCCGCCGCGCGGGCACGAGCAGGGCGATCAGGCTCGCCGCCACCAGCAGCGCCGTGATGCCCGCGAAGGTGGCGGGATCGGTGGCGCTGACGCCGAAGAGCTGGCTCTCCAGCGCCCGGGCCAGCAACACCGCCAGACCGAGGCCGAACACGATGCCGGCGGCCAGGGGGCGCGAGCCCTGCCACACGATCAACCGCAGAATCGCCCACGGCTCGGCTCCCATCGCCATGCGCACGCCCACCTCGGTGCGCCGGCTCGACACCGAAAACGACATCACCGCATAGAGGCCCGTCGAGGCCAGCGCCAGCGCGGCGATGGCGAAGATCGAGAACATCCACCCCAGGATGACGAACTGGAATCGGGCGTCGCGCTGCCGCTCGGCGAGGGTGTCGATCGATTCGAGGGGCAGATCGATGTCGATCCCGGCCAACAGCGGGCGCAGGGAGCCGGCCAGGGCCAGGGGATCAGTGTCGGCTCGAAGCAGCAGGTTGTAGCCCAGGGCCGGGTACTGGGAGATCGGCACGAAGACGCCCTCGCGTGAGGCGCCGCCGAAGTTGTCGGGCCGCACCATGAGAATGTCGCGCACCACCCCCACCACCGTCAGCCAGGGCTCCTGCGTGTCGGAGCGGCCCAGACGGATCTGCTGGCCCAGGGGGTCGGCGTCGGGCCAGTTCAGCTCGGCGAAGCGCTCGTCGACGATCACCACCGGCTCCGAGCCCAGCGCGTCGGAGGTCGTGAAACCCCGACCCCACACCATGTCCACACCGAGCACCTCGAAGAAGTCGGGCGAGACCACGGTGCGAGTGCCCGAGGGGTAGTCGCTGTCGGTCTGGTAGGTGCGCCCCTGGATCTGGTACCACGACGTACCGCCGCCCAGCCCCGGCAACCCGCCCGAGAGAGCGGCGGCGCTCACCCCCGGCAGCGCCGTGAGGGTCTCGACGATCCGGTCCTGCAGCCGCAGCCGGGACTCCGCGTCGGGATAGGTCTCGGCCGAGGCCGAGGTGGAGGCGGTGAGCACTCGTGGGGCGTCGACCCCGTAGTCGGTCGTGCCCATGGCCAGGTTGGTGCGGACCAGGAGTCCCGCGGCAATGAGAAGCGCACACGAGAGCGCCACCTCGACGCCCACCAGGATCGTCGACGAGCGACTCACGCTGCGGCTGGAACTGCCCCGGCTCTGATCGCGCAGCACGCCGGCCACGTCGGTGCGGGTGGCGTGGAGCGCAGGCAACAGTCCCGCGGCCAGCGCAGCGAAGAAGCTGATGCCGATCACGAACAGCACCACCGTGGGGCTCAGCTCGAAACGAATCCAGCTCGGCGGATTGAGGGGGGTGACGAAGCGCCGGAACACTCCGAGCGAGAGCCACGAGAGCGCGATCCCCACGACCGCTCCGGCGAAGGCCAGGACCAGGCTCTCGATGAGGAGCTGCCGCAGGATTCGCCAGCGATCCGCCCCCATCGCGGTGCGCACGGCGAGCTCCTTGCTCCGGGCCATGGTGAGGGCGAAGAGCAGGTTGGCCACGTTGGAGCAGGCGATCAGGAGCACGCCGAGGACGGCCGCCAACATGGTGTAGAGCAGGCCTCGCGTCTCGGCGTCGGCGAAGGCCGCCTCGCGCCAGTTCTGCAACACCGGCACGATGTCGCGGTTGGCCTCGGGATACTGCTGCGTGAGGCGATCGGCGAGCGAGCGCATGCGCTGCGAGGCCCCGTCGAGGTCGATCCCCACGAGGGGTGTGGCGAGCACCTGGAGCCCTGGCCCCTCGCGGCGGCCGTAGAGGGCCGGATCGATGCCCAGCGGCAGCCACATGTCGTGCGTGTCGGGAAAGCGGAAGTCGGGGGGCATCACGCCGATGACCGTGGTCGGGCGGGCGTTGAGGCGCAGCGTGGTGCCGACGATGGCGGGGTCGCCGTCGTAGCGGTTCCTCCACACGTTGTGGCTCAAGATGACCAGGTCGAGGCCCTCGACGTGGTCTTCGTCGGGGGTGAAGCGCCGACCCAAAATCGGCTCCACCCCCAGCAGGTCGAAGGTGCTGGCGCTGACCCGCGCCCCGTTGAAGCGCTCGGCCCGCGATCCGTCGCCGGACAGCGTCACGGTCCACCACATCCACGCAGCCATCTCGTCGAAGGCGTTCTGCTGGTCGCGCCAGTCGAGGTAGTCGTGGATGCGCACGGACTGCAGAAAGGTGGACTGGGGCACGGTGGTGCGGATCTGGACGATCCGATCGAAATCCCGGTAGTCGGGACCCCTGAGAATCACGCCTTCGAGAATCGCGTAGACGGTGCCCGTCAGGCTGATGCCCAGGGCCATGACCACCACCGCCACGGTGGTGAAGGCCCAGCGCTTGGCGAGAAAGCGGAGCGCATACGCGAAATCGCTCATGCGGTGGCGGCTTGGGGGAGACGGGGTGCTGCGGTGCGGATGAAGCTACGCGATTTGTGGGCGGGAGGGTCCGCGGCGGGGTTGTGAGGGGCCGAAGATGGTACAGGTTTCGTTTACATGTAACCTACAGGGAGGCGACCATGTCCTCCGCGCGTGGTTCAACCCCTCTCCAGAGGATCCAACTCGACATGGACCGGGGCCGGAGGGGGTCCTAGGTTGGGGTGATGACCCCTGAAGAGTACACGGAACTCATCGGATTCCTCGATCGGAAGTTCGAGGAACTACACCGCCACTTCGCGTTCCTGATCGAGCAGGCGGGAGAGGAGCGACGGGTTGTGACGGAGCACACCGACAACCGCTTCGACATGATGGACAGGCGCTTCGACAAGATCGGCGACCTCGACCGCATGGATGGACGGCTCGACCGGCGCTCGGCTCCTTGACTTCAGGGCGGCCGGCCTGAAGGGTGTTCCGCAGCGAGACTCCCCTCGCCATTCCACCAGCACCCCGAGGCGACCGTGCAAAAGCGAGAGATCAACCCCACCGACTGGCTCCAGGCCTTCCACATCAACCATGGCATCGAGGTGACCGGCGGGCAGCGGGTGCTCTACCTCTCGGGTCAGACCTCCAACGCCGCCGACGGGGCCCCGATGCACGCCGGCGACCTCGTCGCGCAGTTCAAGCTGGCATGGACGAACCTCAAGGACGCACTGGCCGAGGCCGACATGACGCCGTCGAACATCGTCCGCCTCAACCTGTACACCACCGACGTCGACGCCTTCATGGCAGCCGCCGGTGACCTCGTCCCCATCTGGGCCGAGGACGGATGCAAGCCCTCGTGCACGCTGCTCGGCGTCACCCGGCTGTTCGAGCCGGAGCTCATGATCGAGATGGAGGCGACTGCGGTGGCGTGAGGCTCTGCGCGGGGGGGGGGGGGGGCCGCGACTCGAGCGTCTGCGCCCCTCACTCCGTTCCTCAGATGGGTGCTCGTGAAGAGCTCATTTCTTCTTCAACTTCGCCCGGAGCTCATCGAAGAAGCCCTGCACCGCCACGAGCGTGGGCGTCCCCGCCATGTCGCCCCACTTGTTGTCTCGCACCATGAGAAACCGCTGGTCGTCGGGCGTGATCGCGAACGTGCCGCCGGCCAGCGATCCCGCGCGGACGCCGTCCGGGATCGCGAACAGGACGCGGGGGGGGTCTGCGGAAAAGGGCGGGCCCGGCTGAATTTTCACGACATTCATCATCCCGTGGGCGACAAAGAACAATTCGCGCCCGCTGTGCGCCCAGAGCGGCGCACTGCCCCCGCCACTCGAGACTTGCCACTTGCCGCCGTCCACATCTGGAAACGGGCGGACGAACACCTCGCTTTCGCCTTGCTCGTTCGACACGTAGGCGAGCCACCGCGAATCCGGCGACAGCGCCGCGCCCTGCTCGTCGGCTTCCGTCGCCACGATGCTGCGCGCCACGCTGTCCGCTCCCGGCTGCATGGCGAGAATGTCGCCCTGTTGCGAGACCCCGGTCGATCGGGTTGCGCCGAGCACGATCCAGCGGCCGTCGGGACTCTCGAAGGCGGTGGTCGGGCCATCCTGGTCCCAGAGGAGCCTGGGCTCACCGGTGCCGTCCACGGCTTGCTCCCACACGTTGAACGGGGTCACCTGCCGAGTCGTATCGGTCGAGAGGGGCCGGTCCGAGAGAAAGGTGACCGTGCGTCCGTCGGACGCCCACGCGGGCGATCGGTCCTCGCCGGCGTACAGCGTGAGCCGTGAAGCCGGCCCCGCGGGTATCTGCTTGATCCAGATGTCGGTGCCCAGATCGGTACGCAGCGAGAGCGCGATGCGCCGTCCGTCCGGCGCCAGGGCGAGTCCCCAATCCGTCCCGATGGACCCGTTGTCGGTGCCCCCTGTGTTGACCTGCCACGAGGAATCCACCGGCTCGACGTGCCCGGTGCGGTCCACCCACACCACCACGGCATTGGGTACGGGGCCAGGCTCGAATTCCGAACGTCCCAGCAGGTAATACGCGGTCCCCTCGTCCGAGACCAGGAATCCCGGAGCCTGGATTCCGTCCAGAACCGGCGCCGACCGCCCGGTCGGGGCAAGCGCCGCGTTGTCCCAGGGTGCGGCCATGAGCGTGCCCGCGCTGGTCAGGTAGAGCACGTGTCCGGTGGGAACGTACCAGGCGCCGATGGCGTCGTCGAAGAGAGCGCGCACCGTATCTCGGCGCGCGTCGTACACGTACACCTGGCTCGGGCGGCAGCTGACGGGCCCCACGCACTGCGTGAGATGGGCCGTGAACAAGATGCCGCGCGAGGAAGGAAGCGGCGTGGGCAGCCACGGGTAGCGTCCGCCGAGCATGTCGGGCGAGACGATCACCCGCGAGGTGGCCTCTCCGGCACCGAGGCGGCGGAGCGTGTGGGCCGGAAAGTCGTAGTAGACGATCGAACCGTCCTCCAACCACGCGGCGCGGTTGTACATCGGATCGACGGAGTCTGCGAGCTTGAGCGACGGTCCGCCCGTGCTCGGGATTCGCCGCAGTTGGCGGTCGGCGACGAATCCGATCCACGCGCCGTCGGGAGAGAAGAACGGTCCCGAGCCACCATCCGTGCCGGCCAGCGGCCGCGCGACCACTTCGTCACGGCGCTTGACGTAGAGTTGGCCGGGCCCGGTGAGTGGGCTGCGGAAGACCAATGACGAGCCGTCGGGCGAAAGTGCCGCCTCGACCCCGAAGGTGATGCCATCGAGCGCGCCGGGGACGCCAAGCGTCGTCGCATAGCGTGCGACGGGGGCCGTGCCACTCGGGCCACGCCAGCCCCAGGCGACCAGCGCGACGGCCAGTACGCTCACCGCGATCGAGGCGGGCAGGGCGAACCGACGGGACGCCGACGCCGGTGGACCGACGGTCCTGGCGGTCGCAACGGGCGAGGTGAAGGCCGGATCGTGAAGGGCTGCGGCCAAAGCTTTCGCGCTCTCAAAGCGGTCTGCCGGCAGCTTCTCCAGCGCCACCGCCACCGCTGCTGCGACGTGCGGCGGCACCGCCTTGCGCAGCTCTGTGACCGGCCGCGCCACGTCGGTCACGATCCTCATGATGATCATCTGCGCCGACGAGCCGGTGTGCGGGGGCTCACCCGTCAGAGCTTCGTACAGCACGGCGCCAAGCGAGTAGATGTCCGAGCGGTGAGTGACGTGCTTGTCGGCCGTCGCCTGCTCGGGCGACATGTAGTGTGGCGAGCCCAGCGACAGGCCCGTCTCCGTCATGCGACCGTCGGCCGCCGCGCTCACCGCCAGCGCAATTCCGAAGTCGGCCACGAACACGCGGCCGTCGCGCAAGAGAATGTTCTCGGGCTTGATGTCCCGGTGCACGACACCCTGGTCGTGCGCGTGCTGCAACGCGTCGGCCACTTCGGTGGCAATGCTCACCGCCTCATCGATGCCGAGCTGCTGCTCGCGCTCGAGCTTCTCCCGGAGCGTTTCTCCTTCCACGTAGGGCATGACGTAGTACAGGAACCCCGTACCGTCGTCGAGTGCGGTGGCCGTGCTGCCGCTGTCGTACAACGGCAGGATGTGCGGGTGTTGGAGTCGCGCCGTGGTCTTGATCTCCTGCAGAAACCGCTCGGCGCCGAGCACGACGCCGAGTTCGGGCCGCAGCACCTTCAGCGCGACCTTGCGGTCGTGCTTCAGGTCCTCGGCGAGATAGACGATGGCCATGCCGCCCTCGCCGAGGCGCCGCTCGATGCGGTAGCGGCCGGCAAGGGCCGCGGAGAGGTGCTCGGTGAGGTCAGCCATGTGCTTCGCCGTGCCGCCTGCGGCGTGCCGCTGCGTGCTGGGCCGGGCCTACTCGTTGATGGGCAACGAGGCATTCAGTTCGGATAGGCATGCCGATCGACCGTGCCGGAGTACGCCTCGCAAACGGAGGCCGTTGAGACCCTTCGCCTCTCCGCATCCGCATCGCCAGACGACTGAGCCGTGAGAGTTCACGGAAGCCGGGTTGCGGCGTAGCGCGGAGTCATGCTGCTACGGCTCAAATTGGAAGCCGTGAGCGGACGGGCGCAAGCACGGGCATTGCACGGGACAGCGGGGGGCGGTGCGGGACTGCTCGAAGAGAGCGGTGGAATGGCGCTGGGCCTGCTCGAAGAGAGCGTCGGCATGAGGTTGGGCCCGCTCGAAAAGGGTGTTGGAATGGCGTTGGACCTCGTCGAACTGCCGACCGAGGAAATCGGCGAGCTCCGTGTATTGATCGCGGGTCATGGCTGGGATGATGGAGCCGAGCCTCGACCCCGTCCATGTCGGATTGGGAACGGTCGGTCTCGAGGCGCTTCCGGGCCTTGCCGGGGCCGCCGCCGGCGGAGTCTCGCGCCCACCGGGGCGACGCCCCTCGTCTACGGAGTCAGCACCCTGAAGTCGGACAGCACGATGCCGTCGGTGGTGCGCACCCCCTCCGCCCACACCACACTGCCCACCTGGGCCGCCTGGATCCGCTGATACACCTCGAGCCGCTGGGCGCTGGGCGGCGGATTGGTGAACAGCGAGCCGAAGAGCAGTACCTCCTGGGCGTCGTCGGGTGTGGGCACCAGGATCGTGATGGTGACGCCGCCGTCGACGGGGGTCTGATCCATGATCTCGAGGACCTCGCCGGTGACCGTGATCTGTCCTTCGGGGGCCGAGACCTGGCTGGAGGAGCAGGCTGCGGCCACGAGGGCGAGGGCGACCGTGGCCAGGAGGCGGGTGCCACGGGCGAGGGCGTCGGTGCGGAACGGGCGCATGGCGGGTGCGGGGTGGAGGCGGGGGCCGGCGGGCTCACGTTGGGGCAACGATCGAGGTGCGGGCGAGGTGACATCCGGCCCGTGCGCTAGAAACTCACCCACACCCCCCCGTTGAACGCCCGCCCCTCGAGCGGGGCCCACACGTCGGTGATCCAGCGCCCGTCGGGCGTCCTCTGCGGGCGCAGCAGGGGGTCGTATCCGGTCTGGCGTGTGTCGAGAATGTTCTCGGCGTTGAGAAAGAGGCGGAACCGGCCGATGCGACGGTCGATGAGGAGTCCCAGGATGAAATGGCCCGCGGATTCGGCGCGGTAGGGATCGTCGTCGAGCTCCTGTCGGCCCGTGTAGTAGGCCTCGATGCCGATGCGTCCCCAGTCCTCGCGCTCGTAGGCCCCTACGGCGCCGAAGGAGTGGCGCGGGGTGAGGGGCACTTCGCGGCGGGTGCCCGCCCCGGCGAGCGGTGCGCCGCCCTCGTCGGATGCGCCCCCCGGCAGGGGTTCGGTGGACCGGAGCCAGGTGTGCGACCCGATGAGTCGCCAGGGGCCGGTGCGGAGCGCGGCGAACACCTCGGTGCCCCACGTCTCGACCGGACCGTCGGCGTTGGAGATCGTGAGCGTGCCGTCGGCGTTGCGCACGGTCTGGAGGGCATCGTCGATGCGTGACCCGAAGGCGCTGGCATTGACCTCGAGGGGGCCGAACTCGCGTCCCACGTCGATCATCGCGCTGCGGGCGCGCTCCCGCACCCAGTCCTCGGGGGGAGTCAGACGGCGCAGCCCCACGGCTTCGCTCTCTTCGGTGAAGGGGGTGGGGGCGAAGAAGCCCGTGCCGCCCGAGAGGCGCGCCGTCCACTCGCCGGGGCGCACCAGCAGCGACACCCGGGGACTCAGCACCGATCCGAAGCGGTTGTGGTGATCCAGGCGCAGGCTGCCCGAAACGCCCACGATCCGCGACAGGGTGATCTCGTCCTGGGCGAAGAGGGCGGGCACCGTGTAGTCGAACGACAGATCCGGCAGATCGTCGTGCGTGTAGGCGTCGTGCTGTACCGCCGCCCCGAGCACCCAGAGGTGGCGTCCACTCTGACCCGCCATCGATACCTCGGCGAAGACCGTCTGGTGCTCGTCGTCTTCGGTGTCGAGCCCGAAGCGGTGATCGTGGCGCTGCAACGACGCCGAAGCGCGAGCCGACAGCGTGCGGGCATCGCCCCGGAAGGTGCGGAAACTCGCCCCGAAGTCGACGCGCCGCGTATCGAGGGCCTCTTCGAAGGCCGTGCCCGCGGGGGTCAGGGAGCCGGGTGTGGTTCCGCCGGAGCGGTCCTCGGCCATGACCCCCACGGTGACGAGGGCGCGCGTGCCCGCCCCGTCGTCGTAGAACAGACGAGGCCGGACGGAGGCGCGCCGAAACTGCGGCACATCGGCCCAGCCGTCGTCGTTGACGTCGGCGTGGCTCTGGCGGTGGAGTCCGGTGAGGACCGTGTAGCCCCAGGGGGAGTCCTCGCCCGCACTCCCGAGCGGCCCCGCGAGCCAGCTCACGACGTCGGTCCCGTCGAGGTTGGACTGGTTGACGATGAGCTCCCGCGCCGGATCGGGGCGCCGCGAGATGAGGTTGACGACCCCCCCCAGCGCCGTGGGCCCATACAGGGCGGAGGCCGCCCCCTTGATGACCTCGACCTGGGCCAGGTCCATGGGCGGCACCTGAAGGGGACCCAGGGCGCCCGCCTGCCCTCCATACAGCGGCATGCCGTCGGAGAGGATCTGGGTGTAGCGGCCTCGTAGTCCCTGGATGCGCACGCTGGCGCCTCCGAGGGAGGGCGCCGTGGGCTGCACGCGCAGACCCGCGGTTTCGTTGAGCAGCATGGCGATGTCGCCGGGGGTCATGAGGAGCTTTTCCTCGACCTCCTCACGGTCGACGACCTCGATCCGGATCGGTTCGTCTTCGATGCGCCGATCGGTCCGCGCCGAGGAGACGACGATGGCCTCGACCTCGAGCGCCTCTTCGACGAGCCGGATGACCACGGTGGTGTCGCGCGCGGTGACGAGCACGAGTTCGCGGTCGGTGCCGGCGTAGCCGATGCGTTCGGCGGTGAGGGTCCAGGTACCCGGGGCGAGGCGGAGCACGGCGCTGCCCGCGGCGTCGGTGCCAGCGGTGCGGGCCGAGGGGGCGGCTGCCGCGCCGGGTGGGCCCGCGTCTGCCGAGACCGCCTCGACGCGGGCGCCCTCGAGGGGCATGCCCTCGGAGGACTCCACGCGGATCGTGACGACGGCGGTGGGATCCTGGGGGAGCGGGGCGAGGGCGAGGGTGCGGGTCGATGCGGATGCGGATGCGGGGGCGACGCTCGCCGTGAGGAGGCCGGCCAGGAGGGCCGCACGGGCGCGGTGGGCGCGGGAGCCCATCAGCGCCGCGATCCGCAGTGGGGACACTCGGTGGGCTCCGCGACGGGATTCCGCACGATCTCGGCCGCCGCCCGGAGCAGCGCCTCGATCTGCTCGCCGGCCAGGCGGTAGAACACGAACCGCCCCTGCGGCTCGCGCGCCACGAGCCCGCAGCCCAGCATGCACGCCAGGTGGTTCGACGTGTTGGGCTGGGTGAGCCCCGCCCGCTGGGCGATCTGCGAGACGCTGCGGGGACCCTCGGCGAGGGCGTCCAGGATCTTCAGGCGCGACGGCTCGGCGAGCCCGTGGAAGAGATGGGCGCGGCGGGCGACCCGGTCGGGGGGAGGGGCGGTCGAGGGCATGATCGGCGGGTGGGCGGGGTCGAATATTGTATCAGTGGGCGGTGATATGTAGCAGTGTGGGAGGGGGCTGGGAAGGGGGGTCCGGGACTCCCTGTTGCCGCTCATCAATTCGAGTCGAGCGAGCTTGTCGCTCACAAAGGGCTAGTTCACGAGCGGCAAAGCCCCTGCGGTCCCGATCAAGCGCCCTGACGTCGGGCGAGGCCGACTTCCGTCAAGGGGCTCCTTCGGAGCTGTACGCGTGTGCGCACGCGATTCGCGTACGCGCGCCGGAATAGAGGGCAGCGCGGCACCGATCCACGGCGCCGCACGACCCGAGCCGGAGCCGACCATGCCCCGCACGACGACCGCCCCCGCGGCCTTCACCCTCACCCCCGACGCTGCCCGCCGGGCGATCTACCTGGACTTCGAGGGCTTCGTGAAGGAGCCCCCGTCCCTTCTGGGCGTCCTGATCGACGGCTCGTTCGAGACCCTCGTGCTCGACCCGACGCTGCGACCGGCCGCGGAGGCCAAGGGACTGCGCGTCACCGACGGAACGGCCGCCCTGCGGGGCATCCTGGAGCGGGCTCGGCTAGAGGACCGCATCGTCTGCGCCTTCGGGAACCGGGAGCGCGAGGCGGCGCTCGAAGACTTCGGGGTCGACCTGGGGGACCGGTACGTGAACGTCCACCCCATCGTGAAGCGGTCGTGGAAGCTGACACGGCCCGAGCGGCCGAAGCGCGGCCGAGGCCAGACCTGGTCGCGTCGCGGCGGCTTCAGCCTGGAGTTCTTCGAAAAGGGACTCGGGCTGGTGCGGCCTCCCCACCTGGGCCATGGACACGCCACGAAGCGGCTGCGTGGGGTGCGGCAGGCTCTCGAGCGTCACGGCGTGTGGTCGGGGCTCACCCCAACCGCCAAGGCCAAGTGGACCAAGCTGCTCGACTACAACGAGACCGACGTGCGGAATCTGGCGGCGCTGGCGGGGTGGGTGGCGGCGCGTTGCGGCGTCCTGGAGGCCGCTACTCCAGCGCCTGAATTCGCGCTTCGTGGTCGGTGACGGCGCGCCGGACCCACTCGTGAAGAGAAGCGACGGTCCCCTCCAGCGACCCGAGCCGGCCGTCGATGCGACCCTCCATCGTGTCGATGCGACCGTCCATCTTGTCGAAGCGGGCCTCCAACCCCTCCGCCACGATCTTCAGCTCTGCGCGGGACTGCTCGAAAAGGGCGATGGCACGCCGATCGCCGTCCTCGAACCTCCGACCGAGGAAGGCCACGAGTTCCGTGTATTGATCGCTGGTCATGGTTGGGATGATACAGGCCAGCCCCGACCCCGTCCATGTAGGAATGGGAATCGCGCGCTTCTCCCTGATTGACCGGCGCATGGAGGGGGCGGCGGTGCGGCTCGACCGGCGCTACTCGCCGAAAGAAGATGGGCTCAGCGCTTCCTGGAAGTACCGATTCGTCTCCTCATCCACGCACCACACGTAGCACCCCTTCATGCCCCGTGACATGAGGGTGCGGTAGGTGTTGAGGATCACGCGGCGGGCATCGGCCCTGGCCTCCTCGGGGTCTGTCTTGAGGCGGGTCTTGTATCCGCGGATGGTTCGATCGTACTGGTCTCGCGCACCCGCGTCGGTGACGATCTCACCGTCACGAACGAGAAGGTCCGGGCCGATGATCACGCCCACGTAGTCGAGTTCCAGGCCCTGGCAGGTGTGGATGCAGCCGATCTCGGAGACGGACTCGGGCTTCACCAGCCAGAGGCCGCCGTCGTCCGTGAGATTCCAGCGCATCCTGAAGCTGTGCTCGTCGAACACGATGTCGTAGGCGGCCGAGTCCTTCTTGCTCGCCCAGCGCCAGCAGTAGCCGGCGACGAGCCGTGCTCGGTTGCGCTCTTCGTTCTTCGCCTCGATGGCGGCTCGGAGAGACGTCGGATCGTCGAAGACCCGAAAGTCGAAGTCGTAATCCAGATCGCCCAGGCGCGTGTTGGCCGTCTCGCGGATCTGGAGCACGTGATCGAGCCAGGCGATGTAGCCGTCGGATCCGTTGCACCGGAACTGCGACAGCAGCTCCATCTCTTCGACCTCTGCACCAAGCTCCGAGGCCCAGAAGAGGATCTCGTCGCGGGATCCGATGTCCTGGAGGGTGACGCGCTGGTCCTCGTCGAGAAAGAACACGGTCACGTCGGCGGCGTGGATGAGCTCCTTGATCTGGTTGTCACCGAGGTTCTGGTACAGTCCCGACTTCTCGTTCAGGCGATGGGCCTCATCGACCACGAGGGCGCGGAAGACGCCTCGCTCCGCCGTGATGAAGCCTCCGGAGCCCTGGAACAGGCTCGAGTAGCGGCTCTTGGTCATCGAGCCGGTGAGCCGGCTCTCGAAGACGGCGCGCGGCGCGGCGTTCTTCGTCACGTAGGCGCTGGTGTTTCGGTCCTGCGTGAGGCGAGCCACCAGATTGACCGCGACGACGGACTTGCCCGTGCCCGGTCCCCCCTCGACGATGAGCACCCGCTTTTCGCCGGCGGGTGTATCGCGCACGAGTTGAAGGGCTCGCTCGTAGACGACCTTCTGCTCGTCGATCATCGTGAACTCGGCGTTCCCCTCCATGAGCCCAGCGACCGTATCGGCAAGCGACTTCGACGGGCGAATCCGGCCCTGATCGATGCGGTAGGCGACATTGCTGACGTCGCCGTACTTCACCCAGCGCTTGATGAAGTCGCGGAGCTTTTCGACGTCCCCTTTTCGGAACAGGGGCGCCAGCTCGGTCCACGTGGCGTAGAACGGGTCCTGGAGTTGGGTGCCGATGAAGTTGTGGAGGTAGGCGCAGGCGTGAAGCCCGATGTCGCCGTCCTGAACCTCTTCGTTGAAATCGCGAAGCAGTTGAGCGTACGACCACGCCTGGTAGGAGGGGTGGCTGACCTCGCGGTTGGCACTGCCCACGAAGGTGCGGACCACGCCGTCCATGCCCGTGGTCTCGGCCGTCTCCCACTGCTTGAGTTCCACCACCACCGCCCGATCTCTGCGCTCGGTATCCTGCCCCGAGATGATGAAGTCGATGCGCTTGGAGGTCTGTGGGATCTGGAGTTCGATGGCGATGCCGGCATCGGGCGGGATCCCCGTATCACTGACCACGAGATGCATGGCCGTGAGGGAGTTCTGCCAGGCGCGCTGCTCGGCTCGACCGACGCCACCGCCGACGGCCTTTCGGTAGGCCGCGAGGACGATATTGTCGATCGTGCCGGTTTGAACGTCGGTGGAGAAGCTCTGTTTGGTGGCGTGGTAGACGATCATGGACGGTCGGTATCGGGAGCGAGGTCGCCGCGTCGGGAAGCCGGGAACCGGACTTCGTTGCGCTCGATCTTGGTAAGGACCTCGTCGGAGAGGTTCAGTCCCACCACGTCAGCGAGTCGCATGAGATAGATTGCTATGTCGGCGAGTTCGTCTGCCACGGCGGCGCGGCCTTCGGGCTCAGCGGTCAGTGCGAGTGCTTCCTCTGGGGTCAGCCACTGGTACAACTCGACAAGCTCCGCGGCCTCTACGATCAGGGCCATGGTGAGGTTCTTGGGGGTGTGGAACTGCTCCCAGTCGCGGGCCTCGGCAAAGGCACGGATGCGGGCGGTGAGGTGGGGGATGGAGTCGGTCATTCAGGTATGGTAACCCCGACTACGTTGGCTCGCCGCTCCATCGCGCAAGGCGCTTGAAGGGGACCATGCGGGGACACTGCGAGCGAAGGGGAGTGGGCAGGACGGCTGGTAGCGCGGCGTGGGGCTTCTCCCTCAGTTTGGAGGACGGCGCTAGGGGCCGCTGGAGACCATCTACGCTCAGTTCACCATTACCGGCGGGAGTCGCCACCGGAGAGTTCAAGATGCGCCGAGGAAGCCGCAAGCATGTACTCGACTGGACCGGGCGCCCGTCGTTTCTCCATGACCTCAGGGGCTCGTCCCTGAAGTGGCCATCGAGTTCGACGACAGCACCCGCTGGGCGCCGCAGGTCATGGGGAACCGCAACAGGCGCGGCTGAGTAGCTTCGGTCGAGCGTGGCAACAGGCCAGCCCGCGCTGGGACACTCTCAACGATTGGTGGTAGTGAGGGGAGGTTTCCGGCGGGTGAGTGAGTCCCCGCCGACAGCTGGTCCATCATCGGCCATTGGCGAGTCGCGACTCTTCGGGGTATATTCGGTGCAGGCGTTCGAGTGGGAGGATGTGCGAGCACCTTCAGCTCAACTCGGGAGGCTCACCTGACTAAGCACACCGCCAAATCGATGATCGGTCGGCTCAGTCGCGCCGGTTTCGGAAAGGACTTCGTAGCGGCCGCTCTCCTGCCCGACTGGTGGGAGGACGACTGCTGGAGTGACCCCGGGGTATTGCCCGAGCTCGAGCTTCGAGTCGCCAGGTTCCTCGGGATCCCAGCGTCGAGGGTCGCGGACCCCACCGTCCCATTGGATGTCGGTGCCTACGCGGGCGCCCACTTGAGACGCCTACGCGATATCGACCGGGACCGTCTGGCCCCGGCGATTCACGCGGCGCTCAAGGTAGCAGGCGCTGTCGTCCGGAACCTGCCGGAGGATTTCGCTACTCCGGCTCCGCCGCCACCCGACGGCCTAGAGTGGCGACAGCAGCTCTCGCCCTCAGGCGCTCGCGTCGCTCTGGACGACATTCTGCGGGACCTCTGGAGCCGAGGGATCCCAGTCGTGGCCGTCGATGCACTGCCGGCACCCAGCTTCCAGGGACTCGCAGCCGTGGTGGACGGACGCCCGGTGATCGTCGTGGGTTACAAGCACGACGAGCCCGGTCGTGTTGCCTTTCTTCTCGCGCACGAGGCCGGTCATATCGCAGCCGGGGATTGCACCGAGGGCGCACCGGTGGTCGATCAGGACGACGAGATCAGGTCGAATGACCAGATGGAGGTCGCCGCAGATCGGTTTGCCACTCGGGTGTTGGTAGGTAGCGATGAAGTGCCCAGGATTCCGGAAGAGGGAATCGGCGACGCGAAGGAACTCGCGAAAGCAGCCGTCACCCTCGAGCGCCAAACAGGTGCCGATGCGGGCTCCATCATCTTCACCTGGGCTCGAGCTACCGGTGACTTCGCCATGGCCACGATGGCCACGAGGGCACTGTATCGCGCGACCGGGGGGCGGAAGGCCCTAAGGAAGTGGTTCAGGGCGCACATAGATCTCGCGGAGGCGCCGCTGAGCGACCGCGAACTCCTCCGATCGGTCCTGCCTTCTGAGTAGCGGCCATGTGCGTCTGTTGGTCGACACCGACGCATTCTGCAAGCTCGCGGCTGCCGACCTCCTGGCGGCGGGAGCGGAGGTTCTGAGCGTTGAGCTGGATGAATGCGGTCGACTCCCCGCGCTCCCCCATATGCTGGAGCGTGGGACGCTCCCTCGCGTCTACGGCTCTGAGACCTGCCAGAGGTTGATTCCCATTGCCCGGAGTATGCCCGCCGTGGAGCGACCGCGGGGGCCTTGGTTGGATGCTCTCACGCCAATCACCGAGATCGACCCGGGTGAGGCCATTCTCTTCTCTCTCGCCGCGGAGCATACCTTGCCCGTAGTCACTGGGGATGTGCGAGCGCTCCACGCACTCAGGCAGGTCGAGGGCTTTCCCGAGGCCTTGGCTGGTCGGATCGTGTGCTTGGAGGCACTCCTCCTGGGTCTGTGCGAGCGAATCGGAGTGGGCACCGTGAGGACGAAGGTCGAGCCAATCCGCGACACGGACACGATGATGCGCGTCTGTTTCTCGCCCAATAGTGCGACTCCTGAAGATGGTCTTCGCTCGTATCTTCGAGATCGTCGAACCGACCTCGCCCCCCTGCTCCTGTGGCCGATCGATCAGGATTCAGAGTGAGCTTCGGCGTCGAGCACTATGTCCCGGTCCTGAAGGTGAAGCGGGGTGAGAAGACGGCGCTCCAACTGATTGGCCTGGGTAAGCGCGATCGAATCACACCCCTCTTCGAGATCGTCGAGCGTACGAAGAAGCCGACCATCGAGGCCCACCTCGACACCGCGTTCAAGGGGTTGGCCGACAGCCTTCGTGGGTACCCGCGGTACTTCCTCGACGCGAGGGAGGTCGAGCCGGACGGCGAGGCAGGGGCCCGAAAGGTGTTCAGCCGTGCCTCCGCGTTGGCGATCAACTTCACACCCGTCACGGGCATCTCTCGCGTCGCTGATGTGCAGCCCGCTCTGGCCCACGCCGACGATGGACTGGCGCTGCGCCTCACTCGAGCCGAGTTCGAGGCAGGGGGGATGGCTGGTCGCGTTCGCAGCTTCCTTGCGGGGTTCAACCTCGACCCGGAGCGAATCGATCTGATCGTTGACCTCGGGCCGGTCGATGACCTGATCGTCGACGGTGTTTCGGCCCTCTCAAGCGCGTTCCTCCAGGAGGTTCCAGACCCCGAGGCCTGGCGGACACTCACCCTCTCGGCCTGCTCCTTCCCTCGGAGCATGGGGGTCGTCGAGCGGAAGTCCCACGCGACCGTCGAGCGGAGCGAATGGCGCTCGTGGAAGCGGATCGCAGGTACATCTGTCGCCCGCGTCCCTACCTACAGTGACTGTGCGATCCAGCACCCGGTCGGCGTAGAGGGCTTCGACCCTCGAGTGATGCAGGTGTCAGCTTCGGTTCGTTACACGCTCGAGGACGACTGGCTTCTGGTCAAAGGCGTGAGCACGCGCAGGCGGCCGGCCCGTCAGCAGTTCCCCGAGCTCGCGAAGCATCTGGTCTACGGGTACTTGCGCCAGCACTTCGCCGGCGCGGGTCACTGTGAAGGTTGCGCCGCCGTGAAGTCCGCTGCAGACGGAGGTGGGGGTTTCGGGTCGGCCGAGGTCTGGCGCCGCATCGGGACCGTTCACCACCTGACGGTGGTCACACAGGCACTGAGATCCTGGGCCGGGTCCTGAGCCGCTCATGAACGGCTTGAGCGATCTCATGCAAGCTGAGGTGCTCGCACACGCGATCCCAGATGGCCGACCTCGGACTCCCCCGCACCCCCCGCGCAAGCTGACGCGCTTCGAGACGCGCGAGGGCCTCCTCCCGCCAAAGGAGCTCGACGAGAGCCCGCGGATCCTGCGCCGGGTTGGCTCGTGGGGGTCGAAGGGAAACGAGACCGAGGCCTTCTCCCGATGTGACCTCGAGAATCCCCCACCACGAAGGCACGATCTCTGATGCCTCCTCGACGTGGCTCGAACCGACCACGACGGAGGCCCGGTCTACGACTCGGCTGTACATCTCTACCTGCAAGGGCAGCCGATCAAGGCGGTCTCGGTCCGACTTGATCTCGTAGCCATGCAGGACGCCGTTCACGACCGCGAAGTCGATCCGGACGCGACCTCGACAAAGGCCAAGTTCTTCGATGAAGCCCGTGTCAGGACAGTCCGCCCAGCGGTCCTCCAGGTGCGCTCGGAGCAGGGACCGGATCTCGGCGTCCCCCAGCACGTCCCGTGCAACCTCCATAACCTCCCCCATCTGGATGGTCTGGAATGACGAACGTCGCGTACTCATTCCCGCTCGAATCCGGCCTGCTCAAACTTCAGCGTTCGGCAGTTCTCCGTGACGGTCCTCACCACATGCTCCGGAGTACCCACAGGGAGAGTCGCGCGAATGTCGAGCGTGACCGACACCTCCGCGTCCTTGACCCCAGTCAGGTGCTGCAGGACCTCCCGGACGATCTCGTCCGCGCCGCTGGTGAGGCGGACCGGATCCACCGTGATGCTCCCATAGAACCGCCGCGGCACATCTCGCCCGACGACAGGTTCGTCCGGATCGGGATCCACTCCCTCGGGCACATCGACTGCGCTCCCTTCATCAACCTCGCTGAGATCGCCGGCCCCCTCCGCCTTTAGTTGCTCCGCGGCCACCCCGGGCTTCACCAGCACGGCTTTACTGCTCATCGTGACCTGGTCCGCCGAGCCCGCCTTCAGGCCGAGATACCGCTTGGCCTCGGGGTCCCATGCATCTGCAAATGCGAACGTGTCGGGATTCCAACTGATTTGCGCGAGCCCGTCGCGAATCGCCTCGACGAGGACCTCGTCGTCCCGGAGGCGTGGAAGGTAGAGGTACTGGGCGAAGTTCTCGGCAACCCGCTCGCCCTGCACGTGATCGTCGTCCCAAAGGGGAATCCGGTCCAACTCCATCCGGAGCCGGACGCCCCCCAACGTCGTCACGAGAAGCTCCTCGGTCTTGAGCTTCCGCGCGGCTCGCGCAACGAGACCTTCGCCTCCCATCAGCCGGATCTCGCGCCACTCCATGTCACCCAGGGGATCCTTCTGCAGCGGTACGAGGAGGAACCTGTAGACCTCGGGGAGCCGGGCTTCGATGTCGCGATCGGCGCTCTTCCGTTTGGAATCCGCCTGCCGGGACTGGAACGCGTCGAGATTCAGCTCCTCCTTCTCACCTGTGATCGAGTCCCATGCTCGGTACTGGCGCACGGCTTGGTCCAGATCGGACAGCCGGTTCTGGTCGGCCGCCAGGAACACGAGCGTGTTCCGGTAACGCCTCGGGCTCGACCCGCGATTCTCCAGGATCTCACCGGCACGCTTCATCGCCTCGCTGTTCGTATCGTTGGCGATATGAGGCGCGTCCGGTCCGAGCACGACGAGCCTGGCCTCCCGTTCATCCGGGACGTCTCCGCTGGAGGCCGGGAACGGGTGGACTCGGGCGAACTCACTCCGGTCGCGGGTGGCGGTCCGGACCCGATCCTGGATCTCATCGTGCACGGCGTCTTCATCGACTTGACTGGCCCGATCGGTGGCCAGTTGACGTACACTCTGCTGGGTCGAGTACCAGTACCGTCCTTGGTCCACATAAAGGTACGTGGCACGATCGGACAGCCGACGAAGGGCATCACCGAACGTCGCGACCGCCTCCCCGGGCTGCACGCAGCCGAGCTTGACCCGCCGGTCGTCGATCCCCTTGTTCGCCGTGTGGAAGGTGGGAGCGGAACCCAGGTAGATCGTGCGGGCCACGCGTCGGCAGGCCGAGTAGCGACCGAGGTTGGGGTTGTCCCGGTCGAGTTCCAGCGATAGCGAATTGGGACCGTCCACGTCCTTCTCGATGACGGGGATCCAGTTGTCCTCCAGGTACCGTGTGAGTTCGTACTGCACCGGCCCCGCGTCCACAGGTACACTCGAGGGCAGGATCAGGAGGGACCGGTCTTCGCGCTCCCACAGGTGGTGGATCACGGCCGCCATCAGCCTCAGGACACCCCGTGTCCGCTGGAACTTGTCGAGCGCCGACCAGTCGTTGAAGAGCCGGTCGAAGAGTTCGGGATGGATGGGGTAGGCATCCCTGAGCCGCCGTTCATAACTCCGCTCCTTACACCCCGACGGGAATTCCGCCTCCTGAGACCGATACATCTCCGAGAATGCCTTGACGACGGCATCCTGGGCGACGTGATCGGTAATGGACTGAAAGAGGCGTCGACGGACGATCTCGAAGCTCTCTTCGGCACTGGCAGGGCGCCATGGCGATTCGACACGGCCGATCGCGTTCTTGAGTCGCTCGAGGGACGAGCGGCCCCGTTCGCCGCCCACCTCGATATCCGAGGAGGGGATACTCACGACGAGGAGCGTCCGGTCCGCCGCCTTGGCGGCTTCGCTCAGGGTCTGTGCGAAGGTGAACTGGGTGTCGAAGCTCCCGCCCGGCAAGTCCGCCTGATCGTGGAGCTGCCTCGCGTACGCGACCCACTCGTCGATGAGAATCAGGCAGGGGGCGTATTTGTTGAACAGCTCCCTCAACGCGTCACCAGGGTTCGTCGCCCGCTCGTCGTCCTCGCGGATCAACTCGTACGCCTCCCGCCCGCCGAGTTGCCACGCGATCTCCCCCCAGATGGTGTTGACGGTGACTCCGTCTTCCTTCTCGACGGGCTTGCCCGGAGAGACCTTGTTCCCGACAAAGACCGCTGCGTTGACGCCGGAGGGCGGCTGATCCAGGTCTACCTGGGACAGGAGGGTCTCGGCGCCCGGCAGCTCGGCCGCCTTCTTCCCGGAGAACAGGTGGAGGAGCGCGAGAAGGGAGTGCGTCTTCCCACCTCCGAAGTTGGTCTGAAGCTCGATGACCGGGTCTCCACCTTGCCCCGAGAGCCGCCGCAGGCCGTTGACGAGCAGCCGCTCCAATCCTTCCGTCAGGAACGTGCGGCGGAAGAACTCGGTGGGATCCCGATACTCCTCGGAGCCCTCCCCCGTATAGACCTGCCAGAGATCGGCAGCGAACTCGGCCTGTTGATAGCGGCCGGAGCTCACGTCCGGGTGGGGTGTGACCACCTCGCGCCAGGGGCGATAGCCTCCTGCCGGCTCGCCCTCGACCGGCGTACTCGAGATCTTCCGGCGTTCCCAACGAGCCTGCTCGGCGAAGCGCTGACGCAGCAGGTCCTGACGCTCGCGGTCGATCGCCTCCGCTTCATCCGCTGCCGAAACCGAGCTCAAGAGGCGATACATGCTGTCCAGCGCGCGGTAGGTATCGTCCGTGGACATCCGCTCCTGGTGCGCCCAGGCGTTTCGCACCTCGCGGAGCTCGCTCACGATACTCCGCTCGACGTGGCCGAGGGTCTTCCGGAACACCAGGTTCCACTCGTTCCACATCACTAGAAGCAGCGCCTGCGTATCCCACTGGAGGCCCTCATCACTGCTCGAGGGCACTTGGTGGTCGCGTAGTCGGGAGGAAACCTCCTCGACCCAGCCTGCGCCCAGCTCTGCTTCCAGTTCGCGCTCGACAAACGGCGCGAGGCCGTTGTTGAGCAGCTTCAGTGCAGTGCCGATCCGTTCGTGGTTGCTGATCGCCATCGGTCGGGCTCTCTCGGGTCAAATCAGAGAAGTTCGGTTTGCGCGGGGCCCTCGGGCTCGGAGTGGCCGGCCAACTTCTTTATCTCCGGCCAGGCCACGACGAGCGCGTTGTACGAGAGTGCCTCCTTTGGTCTACTCTTGCGTTCCGAGGTCGCGTAGAGGCGGTAGGCCAAGTCGCGTGCCACATCGCCGAGGCCGCCGATCTTCCGGAGAAGCCGAGCCGCCCCCTCTTCACCCTCCTCGTCCAGCGTCCTGATGAGGTGCTGGGTCGCTTCCCATATGGTCAGCCGTGGATCTGTCGTTGGGTCCCATGCCGCATCGAGTTCGCCCCGGCCGAGCAGGCGGACCTCACCCCGCCCGGACTTCACGATGCCGGCCTCCACGAGGCCGGAGACCGAGGTGTTCTTCGCCTTGGAGAGGGTTTCGGCCGCGCCGTACGGGCCCTCGTCCATGCCAAACTGCTCGTACCACTGGATCGCCCAACGCGTATCTGCGTCGAACTCGGCTTCCTGCTCGGTGAGGACGGTCTCCAGGGTCTCGATGATTGCCTGGAGAGCCCCCCTCACCTTCATCTCCCCATCGGTCTCCAGGACCTTGCTGTACTTAGAGAAGACCGCCATTCCGGGTCCGATCGCCGCCTGGGCGAGATCGACCGGCGCGATGTTCCCGAGTTGAAGGTGATGCAGCGCCTCGGGAAGGGCCTCGCGGAGTTCGGCGAGGAAGTCCCGCCGCGTGGTCAACGGCGCGTCCGCCTCACGCGGGCGGCAGGCGAGGACGATATACGAAGTGACCGTGTTGGATCCCATGGCGCGCATCCGCCACTTCTGCGACGCACTGACCGGCCATGTGGCGGTGACCTGGAAACCGGTGTCGACCAAGGCCTGCAGGATCGTCTCCCATCCCGTCGTCCGAGCCACCGCACCCTCGACCGAAATCTCGTCTTCGCCCTGTTTGAAGGCGTAGAACAAGGTCAGGGGAAAACGGGGATCCATCGCCTCCCGAAACTGGGTGAAGGCTCGCCGGAAGCCACCCTCGAAGTGCTCCCTCGCCGCCTCCTTGCCATCGAACCGTTGAGCGTCGGCAACGAGCTCCTCCTCCTTGGGCACCAACAAGGTCCGAAAGAGGTCGGGATGGACATCAGCCAGAATCCGGCGACTCCAGACGTAGAAGAAGTCCGAGAGGTCTGCGTAGGGGACGTTGTCGTAGTATGGCGGGTCGGTCGAGATCAGGACGGGCTCGGGGAAGTCACGGGGCCGGGTCGCATCATGCTGGATGACCTCGCCCGCCGTACCCCCATCGACGAGCACCGTCTCGATGCCGTCGGCCGTGATGTGTACCGCGTTGTGCCAGCAGATGGCCTTCTCTCCGAGGACGTTCGCTTCGGCGAAATCCCAGACCATGCGAATAGCCTGGTACGTGAAAAGGTGCATCTGTTGTTCACCGCTCGGCTTCCATGTACTGAGCGAGCAGTTGTAGTCCGCCAGGCGATCTACAGTCAATGCCAAAAAGGTCTGCATGGCGTCCGCATACGCGGTAGCACCTCGCCCCCCATCCGAGAAACGGACACCGTCGTCAGCCAACCCGGCCTGAGTAGCGTCACGCTCGATGTCCTCCCGCGCGCTCCTGATTAGATCTGCGAACGTGGAGAGGGCCGTGGCCTGCCTTGCTGTAAACA
The DNA here is from genome assembly GCA_964521385.1 of uncultured Gemmatimonadaceae bacterium. Classification (GTDB taxonomy): domain Bacteria; phylum Gemmatimonadota; class Gemmatimonadetes; order Longimicrobiales; family Gaopeijiaceae; genus Gaopeijia. The sequence continues at coordinate 150,219 of CAZFRU010000003.1, forward strand.
GGTCGGCATGCCGTGTGAGGCCATAGTTCTGGACGCGAAAGCCCAGCGCTCGGTCCGGGAGTGAGGTTCCTGGAAGCCAAGTCGGTTCCGCTGACATTGCCACCCGTTGATGAGCGTCGTCAGCGACCAGGTAGACCCGACCGGGATCTCCATCCGCAACCACAGCGATCAGCTGCTCACCGAGCTCCCCGTGCTGGCCCTGCGCCCGGATGTACTTCAGCGGAACCGTCGTGTCGCACGCGAGACAGCGTCCTCCTCCACGGCCGATGGTGCCGGAGCCCTTCGGCCGGACACCTTCCTGGTGAACCTCGAAGGATATCTCCGGCGGGCTGGCGTCGTTGTCGACGACCGGCTGGAGCCATACCCGCCTCCCCTTCTTGGTCGAAAGGTTGAAGGATCGGAGCAGGGGCGCCTCGGCGCGACAGGCCGGGTTCGGACACCTGACCGTGCGGGCCCAGATCCACGCGAGAGCCGGAGCCTCCCGACCTCCGTGGCTGGCCGGCAGGGTCGCGGTCGGGAAAAGGTCGCCGATGCGCTCTTCCGCCTGCTCCCGGATCCTGGCCCCGTAGTAGCGGACGTCCTCCGCGAGCCCCTGAGCCCGCTGCCATTCCCCATCCGCTCTGATGGTCTCACGGGACTCAGGGTTGACCGGGGCCTGGGTACGAAAGGCCGGTAGGATCTCCAACTGTGCCCGGGTCACCAGGACCGCGATGGGATTCAGATCCCCCCCGTACGCCTTGAGGCCCAGCCGGTGGGCCTCGAGCGGGATCGCCCCTCCGCCGGAGAAGGGGTCCGACACGGCAGGCAGGTCGCCGTTGCAGCACCGGCGTATCTCTTCGAGGGCCGCCTCGAACACCTCCGGGTGCTCGTGCGGCTTCTTGGGCATCAGCCGCCGGAGAATCTCGAAGAGCCGCTCCCGCTCTCGATCCTGCTCATCGCTGGAGGCCGACGCGAAACGAGGGTCCGACGACGGGTCGTCAACGAGGGAGGTGAAGAGCACGGCTCGAGCGGAGGGCAGCGGCACCCTGGCCCACCAGTAGTGCAGGTTCTTCGGGTGCGCACCAATCCCGGGGAGCGTGTCGTACGCGGAGGCATCGTTCACGGCATCGAGGGGGATCGCCACCTCGATCAGCTTCTTCCGGTACGCCATACCTCAGCTCGGCTCCTGTCCGAGATTCATCAGCTCACTCAGGTCGTAGTTCACACTGGTCACGTTGAAGTCCGGCTCACGATTGAAGGGCTCACGCACGTAGCGAAGCTCGCGGCCTTCCCCATCCGAGACCAGCACGAGGGCGAGGATGAAGCTCTCGGGTTTGTTCAGGGCGGTCAGGATCTCGTTCTTCGTCACGGTGACTGTTCGAGCGCCCTCGGCGCGCCCCTTCACCTCGATGAACCGTAGCTCGCCCGCACCGGGTACCTGCGACTCGATGTCGTAGCCGAGGTTCTGCTCGCTCACGTCTCGCGGCTCGTATCCCAGGCGGCGCTCGGCATCCTCCACCGCTCTCATCGCGGCGAGTTCGACGGCACGGCGCGCATCCGCGTCGGGTGAGCGGTCGGGCCCCACCTCCCCCTTCAATCGGCGCAGCAGACCCGACGGCACGATGAGCGCTCCGCAGACCACGACCGGCGAGGCAGCGGAGATCTGCTTTTCTTCCTCGATCTCCTTCATCCGATTCCGAAGACGCTCTTGGAGCTCGTCGCAGCGCTGACGCGCCCTCTGCGAGTTCATCGTCGGCTGGCGTCCCGCCTCCTCCTGCTCCTTCAGGGCCACCGCTCGAGCGTCCCAATAGCCAATCTCCTTGGTGAGCCGCTCGTGAACCGCACGCTCCGTCTTCTCGAGCAGCTCCACGCGGCGGTCCCGGACCTCCCGAAGATGCCGAGGCGCTACATGGGCCACAGCATGATCCATGACTTCGTCCTCCAGATCACGGGTGAGCCAGTCGGCCTCAAGCTCCTCTTCCAACGCGCCGCGATCGGCGTCATGAAGCGGTTCGTAGTCGAGGTACGGTGCGTAGCCCGCGTCCCGTACCGCTCCAGCACTGTCGACCTCCACGAACTGCATGCGGCGGGAGATGACCCTACGGCCGCCGGACCGCGTCCGGGTACCGTCGTGGACCGAGTGTTCGAGAAAGAAGAGGGCCCGGACGTCCTGGCCTTCGTCACGCGGATCGACCAGGACGGTCCCATCCTTCAGGAAGGGGCGATATCGCTCGAGAATGAGGTCGATCGTGGCGTCCAGGAGTGGGTGGCCAGGTGAAGCGAACTCAGCCCGAGGTCCTCCCTCGACGGTCACTCGTTCCTTCTCGAAGGTGATCCGCTCGTAGCGCCGTGGCAGCGGCGTACCGGACCCGATGCGACGGTCTCGGTCGCGGATCGCCGACGGAATGTGGTCGATCTCGTAGCGGCGCGCCTCCCGTTCACGGATCCGACCGCCCAAGCGGTGAAAGGCCTCCCGGAAGAACGCGGAGATCATGTGAGGCTGGAGCTTCCGAGCCTGAGCCCGCTCCATTCGGGCGCGAACGCGCTGAACCTCGGTAGCGTCCATGCTGTCGTGAGCGAGCGCCTCGTCTTCGATCAACTCCTGAAGGCGCTTCCTGTCGAGTCGCTCACCGACTACCTGATCGAGCCGGGCGCGTACCTCAGGCTGCTCGCCGTAGCGGATGGCCTCGACGAGGAGCCGACGGAGCTCGGTGCCCTGGAACGTCCGACCCAGTACGTCGAACACCGCTCCACCGAGCGCGGCCCGCTCGACCTCGATCTTCTTCAGTAGCTTCAGAAACACATCACCTTCGCGGGTCTCCGCCGCCACCAGGTTCCACAGGTGGCACACCTCCTCCTGCCCGATTCGATGGATGCGGCCGAAGCGCTGCTCGATCCGGTTCGGGTTCCAGGGGAGGTCGTAGTTAACCATCAGGTGGGCACGCTGGAGGTTGATGCCTTCGCCTGCTGCGTCGGTCGCGACCAGGATCTCGACGTCCGGATCGTTCAGGAACGCCTGCTCCGCCTCTCGTCGCTCCACGCGGCTCATTCCGCCACGTATGGTGACCACGGTCTCCGGCCGGCCGAGGAGCGTCCGAATGCGGCGGGTGAGATAGCTGAGGGTGTCACGGTGCTCTGTGAAGATGATCAGCTTTCGCCGTGACCCATTCTCCTTGAACATGATCGGGGCCTGGAGGAGCTTCTGGAGCTCCTCCCACTTCCGGTCCGCCCCGCTCCGCCGCACCTCGTCAGCCAGCTTCTCCAACTCGGTGAGGGTCGCGATCTCGGCGGTGAGCTCATCGATCGTACGCGCCGCTGTCGCTTCATCGAGGATTTCGTCCTCGAAGGCCTCGACTTCTTCGTCCGGAGCTTCGTCCAGATCTTCGAGATCCTCCTCGGTGAGCGTCCGCATCGGAAGGTCCAGGGTCCCACCCGCCTGGATCCCCCGCCGGATCAGCTCCGTCTCCCGCAACCGCTCCTTCAGTCGCTCGCGGCGGCGCTGGAGCGACTTGAAGATCGCCTCAGGCGAGGAAGCCAGTCGCCGCTGGAGCACGGTCAGCGCGAACCCGACCGTACCTCGCCGACCGCCTTGCTCGAGGGCATCAGCGCGGTTGAACTCCTCACGAACGTATTCCGTCACTTTGCGGTAGAGCGCCGCCTCGGGACCGGAGAGCTCGTACTCGACCGTGTACGCTCTTCGCTCTGGGAAGAGTGGCTTACCGTTGAAGCGGACCAGATCCTCCTTCACCATCCGACGCATCAGGTCCGAGGCGTCGGTACGGCCATGGGCTGTCTCCCGGTAGCGGCCCACGAACCGGTCGCCATCGATCAACGAGAGGAAGAGCTGGAAGTCCTCCTCCTTACCGTTGTGCGGCGTGGCCGTCATGAGAAGGAAGTGGCGCGTCAGACCGCTCAGAAGCTGCCCCAGCTTGTGGCGCTTCGTGTACTTCACCTCGTGACCGAAATAGTGAGCGCTCATCTTGTGGGCCTCGTCCACCACGACCAGGTCCCAGTCCGTCTGGGCCAGCTGCTCCTGGGCATCCTCGTCCCGCGCCATCTTGTCGAGACGGCAGATCACGAGATCGTTCTCCGCGAACCAGTTCCGCCTGGCGCTGGCAAGGTTGTCGTTCGTCAGGATCTCGAAGGGCAGATGAAACCGCCGGTCCATCTCGTCTTGCCATTGCTCCGCGAGATTCCCCGGGCAGATCACCATGCATCGGCGCACGTCCCCCCGTGCCATCAGCTCCTTGATGAGGAGCCCCGCCATGATCGTCTTGCCCGAACCCGGGTCGTCGGCCAGCAGGAACCTGAGCGGTTGGCGAGGCAGCATTTCGCCGTAGACGGCCGTGATCTGGTGCGGCAGAGGTTCGACGAGTGACGTGTGAACAGCCAGGAGCGGGTCGAAGAGGTGAGCCAAACGGATGCGGCGCGCCTCTGCAGCGAGCTTGAACAGAAGACCCTCGGAGCTGAAGCTCCACCGCGGGCCCTGCTCGAGGACCTGGAGCTGCGGTTCATCGTCGCGGTACAGAAGCCGGGATTCGACCTGCCCGTCGGTCCGCTTGTACGTGAGCTCTACGGCGGCGTCCCCGTACCAACGCACATCGACGACGGTGACCTCGGAGTCCGAGATAACGCCACGGACGGTCGCACCACGGGTTAGGGATTCGAGGGTTATCATCATTGTCGTGACGGAAGTCGAGCCTTCGACGGGAGTGCAAGGATCGGCGGGAGGAGCCACGTCGCGACTCCCAACGTATCCGAGCGGACCTCCTTCCGCACGTCTCTTGACCGAAGCGGATCTTATTATTGAGGAGAGCTGCCACGACCCAAGGTCCGCAGCATCCCCCGGCATCGAGACCGTCATGGAATCGGCCCTGACCCCTCCCGCGAGAGCCAATTGGGGTCCGCCGCGGCATCCTCTCCCTCGCCGATGTGGGCGAGCGCTCGTTGCGCTTGTCCTCCACCGCCAAACCAGCGAATTCGTCTTGATCAGGGCATGTGGAGCTGAGCGGCCTTCGAAAACCACCGGTTCCGCCCCCTTCTCCGGCCCGAACGCTCTTCGGGGCTCGGAGAATACACTCGCGGCTTCGCGTCCCTGGCGGACAAGCCCCTTGCCGCGATTCGCTTCCATCTCGCGCGAGAACAATGGTCTGAACACACCTGTCCCTCCGGCTTGGTGGTGAGCTGGAGTGGAAACCGGTAGGATGACCGTCCGCCGCCCTGTTGTGTCTGAATCCCCCCGCGACCCCTAAGCGCACCCCGATGTCTCAACTCGGTCACCTTGCCCCCGTGCCAACCAGAACCGAATCGCCCTCGAGAACGGCCGCTACAACTTCTGCCACACGCCGAGCAAAGGACAACTCTCGGTCTACGTGCTGTTTCGCGGCGAGAAGCCGGTGGCGCTCTGGGACCGGGTCGTGGCGAAACGCACGGAGGTCGACCGGCGGCTCCAGATGGCCACGGTGGAATGGGGCGGAGTCGGCGACGATATTTCCGGCTACCTCAAGGCGGTCTTTCCCCTGGATCACGAAGGCCCGGCCAGCCGGCAGGCGGCCTGGCAGTGGGCCAGGGACGTGGCTGTGTTCTTCGATCAGCTGTTTCGTTCGGAATCGTCAACGCGCTGAACCTGGCTTCGCGAGCGTGGAGCCCCACCTTTCATCTCAGCCGGACAATCATGGCCCGCTTCCCCGCCGCAAAACCCATCCTCGACGCCGCCACACACTGGCGGGACCGCTGCCTCCTTGGCCAGGGCTCGGTGTTCACCGACCAGGCGCTCTGGACGAGGGAGAACGTTCAAGCCCTCGTCCAGCACTACGCCAACAACCCCGACGAGGGTGAGGGTTCCTTCTTCAGCAAGTTCAAGCACCAGATTGGGCCCGCGTCGCCTGACGCCAAGAAGCTCGCCGCCGAGATGCTCTGGGTCATGTACTTGATCGTGGGTTCCGGGGCCATGGGCGCTGACACGAAGCGCGAGCAGATTCGACGGGTATGGGGGTGGTCCGGCGACTCGCTTCCCGAAGACCATCCGCTCCTCGGATCGGTGCTTGGCCGCGGTGTCGTGCACACCGGCACCGGCTACCACACGAACCGGTGGCGGGAGGTGCTCTTCTTCGTCCGGTTCATGGAGCAATGGCACGACCTCGACCCCGACCGGCGCACGGCACTTCTGGGCGACGCCTGGGAGTTCCAGCGCTGGCTCGACGGATTCGAGTTCACGACGGGTCGGCAACTCCGCCATATTCTGCTGTTCTACCTCTTTCCCGACGAGTTCGAGCGCGTCGCTTCGGTGTCCCACAAGCGGGAGATCGTCAAGCACTTCCGAGCCGAGTACGGCCTGCCGAAGGGCGAGGTGGACTACTCGGACAGTGGCCAGCTCGACCGCGAGATCTTTCTGATCCGGGAGCGCGTGCGCGAGAAGTACGGCGAGCAGGCCGACGAGATGGACTTCTATCTCGACCCGCTGGCCTCCGTCTGGCGCGGCGACGACGATCCGCCGGCTTTCGACGACGACGCACTGGAACATGCCAAAGCCCTCTTCCTGCGGCGGTTTCCGGGCTTCGAGGGGTTCGAAAGCCCTCCGGCCCAGTACCTGGACGACGAGCGCGCGTACAAGGCCGAACTGGTCCGTCGCTGGAGGCCCCTCGCGGACGACCTGCCCGACCCTGGCGACCTCTCTTCGGTTCACGCGACCCAGGTTGTCGACAAGATCGTCCACCTGCTCTCGAGTTCCCTGGAATCCATCGGTCAACCCCAGAACCTGATCAGTTGGCGGTACACGAACTTTCTGCGGGAGCTGGACGGCCCCGAGAAAGTCACCTTCGTGCGGGCCCTCATCGCTCTGGTCCGGGGCGAAGAGGCCTCCACAAACCGGGCAGGTGCCTTCGTCCAGACCATGTGGCCCATCATGGAAAGCCACGGGGCCACCGGCTATGCCGCGTCCCGGAGCGTGCCCACTCTCTTCCTCTTTCTCGACGACCCCGAGAACGAAATCTTCGTCCGCACCGACCTCTTCGATTCCTTTTCGAACCGCCTCACCGGAGACCGGCTGTTCCGGAACAAGCGTCTCGACGGCCGGGAATACGCCCGGGTCCTGGGCTTTGCCCACGCCATCAAGGCCGCCCTCGGGAAGATGGGCTGGCCTCCGCGCGACATGATCGACGTGCAGAGCTTCATGTGGACGGTAGAGCAGGAATGGGCCGCCGACGCAAAAATCGCCGACGTGCGGGACGACAAGGTGCCGGGGGTTACGGACGAAGTGGATGCCCACGGGGCCTCCTTCCTGGCCCTTCGCCAGACCCTCTTGGACGCCGGCCTCTACTTCCCCGCTGAACTCGTGGCGAACTACGTGCTCGCCCTGCAGACCAAGCGATTCGTGATCCTGACGGGCATCTCCGGCACCGGAAAGACCCAGCTCGCCAAGCAGGTAGGAGCCCACTTCGCACCGCGACGCGGAGGCGATCCCGAGGAACCGCTGGTGGTCGCCGTGCGTCCCGACTGGACCGATCCGCGGGGGCTGATCGGCTACTACAACCCGATCACGGAGTCCTATGTACCCACCGAGTTCCTGCGGCTGCTGCTCCGGGCCCGGAAGGAAGAGGACCAGGCTCGCCTCGACGACCGCCCGGCACAGCCGTTCTTCGTGATCCTCGACGAGATGAACCTCGCCCGGGTGGAACACTACTTCGCCGATTTCCTGTCGGCCCTCGAGTCGGGCAGCGAGCTGACCCTGCACCATGGCGCGGCCAGCGACGACGCCGACGATACGCACGACGCCATCCCTCCGACGCTCCGGATCCCCCGCAACGTCTTCTTCACGGGCACGGTCAACGTCGACGAGACCACCCACATGTTCAGCCCGAAGGTCCTGGATCGCGCCTTCACGCTGGAGCTGACGGAGGTGGATCTCGACGGGTGGACGACGTCCGGCGCAACGCCCGATGCCGATGCTCCGGGCCTCGATCTTCCGGCGATGCACCCACGCCTGCGATACGAGTTCGCACCGGGTGCCGAGGACTGGGATGCGTTCGGGGGACTGCTCGACGGAATCCTGCGCCAGACCGTTGTGAACCTGAACGAGGCGCTGACGGATAGCGGCTACCATTTCGCGTACCGGGTAGCAGGCGAAATCGCACGCTTCGTCAGGTTGGCCCATGCCCAGGGCGCCAACACGCCCGACGACCTGTGGATGGCCCTCGATCTCGCCTTGCTCCAGAAGGTGCTGCCGAAGTTCCACGGCACGGAGCAGGAGTTGCAGGCGCCGCTGGAGGTGGTGGAGCGGTTGGCGCAGGCGGGGAGCGGCGATGCGCCCCCCGGCGGGGAGTCCGAGCCATCCAGCCAGCCCCCCCAGGCGGCCCCGCTGCCTCGCTGCCTTGCCAAGGTGCGTCGTATGCAGGCCCGGCTGCGGGCCCGCGGCTTCACGGCCTTCATCGAATGACCGAGGTCGAGGTGGAGTCCTCGCTACGCGTCCTTTCACGGAGGGGTGACCGGGAGCCGCTCCATGTGGGATCCAGCCTCGTGCTGGCGGCGGAAACCGAGTGGGTCGTGACGGGCCCGACAGGCGCCATTCGCGAGCTGGCTGCGGCCGTGCCGAAACACGGGGAGACGGTGGCCGACGGCGTGCTCCTGCTCCGGTTCGGGAATGCCGTCGGGGAGTTGATGCTGCCCCACCTTGGACGCGTCGAGGTGCGGTCGGGCAAGTGGGGCGAGGCGACGTTCGACGCCATGTTGGCAGACTTGGTCCGCGTTGCGTCGTCGCTGCCCTTCTCGCGCGGAGACGGCCCGATGCTGCGCTTCTCGATGGACCGGCATCCGTCGCCGAACGTGTTGTACCACGCCTTTCTCTACCTGCGCCACGTCCTCTCTGACGGTGCGCCGCGCGACCAGAAGCTGATGCCCGCCCTGCAGGCCGTCGTTCGTGATCCACATCGGAGGTGGCGGCGAACCGATCGGCGGGTGCCCCTCGAGGCGATGACCCATGCCGGCCCGTCCACGATCTCTCAGCTTCTCGCGGGACGGCTGGATCGCCCCGGCAGGGACACCCGCGTCGGTGCAGGTGGCCGCCGACTGATGACCCGGCTCGGTGGTCAACTGCCCGTGAGCGTGGTGGAGAGCCAGGTGCAGTCCGATCTCGATACGCCCGAGAACCGCTTCGTTCGGCGCTTCCTCGATGAGGCGGACCGGACGATCACAGGCATCCTCGATGCCGTCACCGGGGAGCGGAGCGAGCCCTTCAAACGTCGCCTGCGCGGCGAAGCCGAGCGATGCGCCGAGCAGCTGGCGCTCGTTCGGCGGGCGCCGTTGTGGCGAGAGGTCGGAGAAGCGAGCCACCTTCCTTCGGGATCGACGGTGCTCCGGCAGCGGCGAGGGTATCGCGAGGTGTTCGGGCATTGGGTTCGGATGCGGCGCACGGCTCAGCTCCCACTGAACGACGAAAACCTGCGGGCGTTGGTCGAGGCGAAGGACATCGCGCTGCTGTATGAGCTCTGGTGCTACTTCCGGACCATCGAGGCGATGTCTCAGCTGTTGGGTCCGCCCGTGCGGAAGGGCTCATTCTCGGTCACCGCCTTCGAACTGGGCGTGAATCGCGAGTACTGGGTGGAGTGGGACGGCGTGCGGCTGGGCTACAACGTTCCGTACTCGAGCGGCCGATCGGGAATCCGGCGGGCGTATTCGGTGCCGCTACGGCCCGACATCGTGCTGGAAGACCGGCGGTCGGGGGCGCCTCGCGTACACCTCCTCGACGCCAAGTTCAGGCTCCAGCGGAGGCCCGATGCGCACGGCTCCAGGATCTCATTCAAGCCCGCCGACGTGCACAAGATGCACGCCTACAGGGACGGCATCGTGCACGCGCGTACGGCGTGGGTGCTCTACCCCGGCGACGAAGCAGCGTGGTGGGAGTTGGAGCCGGGGTTCGGGGTGGGAGTGGTGGGGTTGGTGCCGGGGGGAGCCGCGGAAGATCTTGTTGAGGTTCTTCGGGGGTTGGTCTGCCCTTTGGTCCAGGATCGGTCGGAAGATGCATGTAGATCGGGCTGAGCAAGAGCTCGGCGTCGAGCAGCGGAGGGTCTTCCGCGACGAAATGCGGGAAGCACGCGGGCGGGTCCTCGCCGATGCGGAGGCCTACGCATCTCCTCTCCACGTGTTGGAGAGGCTGGGGCGTTACTTCAACCCGGGGGCCACGAGCCTGTGGCACATACGAGACCACCTTTGCTCCTTGGCGGCCGACTCCCCTCTATCCGAATTGGTCCCGGATGTGTGGCATGCGTTCCACCGTCCCTTCCCCTCCCTGCTCGACACAATACGGCGTAGCCGAAATGACGTCATGCATATCGGAGCGAAGGCCCGACATCTCACGAACCATCTGATCGAAGCCTGTTTGATTCTGGAGGACGCTTTGGCCAAGGGGCTCACGACAATCGCCCACTTCATGGTTTCAGACCCGGTGACGGTTGCGGATTGGCAACCTGTAAGCCTCGTCCGCCTCCGGATGCTGTCCCATTCCTTCACCTTCATTCCCGTACGTCCGGCGGACGAGAGTTCCGAGTGGGTGCTGGTTGCCGACCACCACTTGGCCCGCTTCCTGGGCGCGGGCGGGCAAAGTCAACGCGCGAAGCGTCTCGCGATGTCCATTCGAGATGCGCTCGCCAGCGGTTTGGGGTCCACGGTGGCGGAGTTCATCGATCCGCACACCCTGATCGAAGTGGCCATCGAACAGCTCCAGGCGCGCCCAATACTCGTGGGGACACAAGAGCAGGTCGTCGGGATCGTAACGGCATTCGACTTGATCTGACTCCCGATCGGGAGCCAATCATACTGACGTCTAGCCGGTCCGACCTCGGAGGTCCTCAGTCGCCTTTCCCACATAGAGACGGATCGGGCGCGCCGCGGCACCCCCGGGAAGCGTGAACGGGCCCACCAACGCTCCGGCCGGGACAGACCCTACCACACCCCGGGAGAGCAACGAGACAAACGCATCGAGGTCGCTGGCATTCGCGAGATGGCGGGCGTCGGTGGTTTCGTCCGTGACGAACTCGTGGACGATCAGGACCGCCCTCTCGGCGCTCCACCGGTCCGCCTCGGCCACGACAGCAGCAGTTGCCGTCAGGAGTTGGTACCGAACGTCGGTCACGGTTTCTGGCTTGACGCCCAGGATCGCGGCCGTGAGCTGCTGGAGCCGCGCGACACCCTTCGATCGTGGGTTCTTCGCCAGTCGACGCTCCGCAGCTGCCAACGTGCGGGCCACGGTGTAACCGAATGGCTCATCCGCTTTCGCCTCAATCGCCGCCACGACCGGCCCGTCCGTATCGTGACCGATCAGAAGAACATCGATGTTCGGCGGCTCACCCCGGAACTTGTCGAAGCGGACTTGCTTCTCGGGCTCGGCTTCCCAACGCTGGAACTCGCCGAAGTCCTGGTGTTGCGTGAGAACCTCACCTACTGCCTTCGGTATCGCAGGAGCCGCGCCGAGCCACGCCCGTGCCGCTTCCTTGGCGCTGCGACCGTCCTTCCACTGCTCCGCGCGCTTGGGACCGGCACGGACGCGCCAGTCTTCGAGGTCCGCGATGACTCGACCATCCTTCGTGATCATAGGCCCTCTGGCTGTCATGGGTGTGGGCTCGCCTCATCGTGCCATTGTCCGGCCTGCGGCCCTGCTGCCACCAAGTGGGCAGCGGACGCGCGCCTGCCCATCAAGGAGTCAAAACCCCCAACGGTGTTCCAACTCCGACTCGGTAGCTGCTTCGGACCTCGAGGAGGTACGGACCATTCTGAAATCACACGGCTGGGCGACGGCTGATGAAGACCCTCGCCCGTTCGACCGCTAAACCCGGTACGAGATGTCTCTCGTCCGACACGCGGCCCTATCGCGCGACCCTTCCACCGTAATCCTCGTTGACCTGCAATTGAATCGCCTACAAACCAACCTCACCTTGTGGCGTTCCGTGCCTCCTCACAGGCCCGCCCAAGGATCGGAAACTCGGAGTCTGTCGCACTAATTGACACTGTCATCAGGTCACGTTCCCAGGCGTATTGCTTGGCAATGCCGAGAGCCGCCTCGCCAAAGTCGATCGGCACGACTTGCGGCCCGATCGTCGCCGCCTCGAAGAGCGAGGCCAAATCATGTGTATACTTGTCGTCCAACGCCTGCCCATACCTTGCGTCGAGTTCGCAGTAGCGTGCGGCCTGGTTTGCTGTACGGGCAACGAGCTTGGCAATGTAAAAGGTGTTCATATCGTGTCCCAAGAGCTCATGCGCCTCCGCTAGGATCGCCGCCGGGCGCTGCTCAATTCCCAGGGTAGTCGTTGCTGGCTCTTGCCCACCGGCGGGAGCTGCCAGTGCCAAAGTTACGAGGGCCCATGCGCTCACACTCATCATCGATGATATCGGGCTTCTCATCGTCTCCTCCATGTTCCCGGCAAGATGCATCTCAACTCACGGCTCATAGCCTTTGAAAATGCACATCCCGTGCCAGGCCGGGTTGCCTCGACGATGGCCGCGGTTGGCCGCCAATCGCATCAAACTCACCTCTCCGCTATTCTCGGCAAAGCCTGGGCAGGCAACTCTTGCCGGTTTTGGAAGGACCTTTCTGCCTCTCCGGACCCACACACTGGCCTGGCGAGACATCAAATTGCCAACTCGATCGATCTCTCTAGCCGGTTTCTGACGAAACCGTGGGCTTCGGACGACTGGCACTTGCTCCCGGCGGCCGACAACCCGGATTCCCGAACCACAGGCCGCACTCGAGGCCCTTGTAGCAGGCCGAGACCGCGCGACCTCCCTTCGTGCGCACGTCGTCGATCGTGATCTTCGAGAGGTCGGCCACGTAGAGCGAGTTGTAGTCGGTGAGGAAGAGGTGCGTGGGCATGTGGGTTCTCCAAACTTTGTCGCGGTTTCTCTCTAAACTTTGTCGCAAGCAGGGCATCCGGACGGTGACATAAGGCCTTCGAGCGGTGTGGATTCCCCACGGCCGTGCGCGTATTGAACTTGTAGCCGACCACCTCGCCTTCATCTTCGAGCAGGGCCCAATCCCGCCCAAGCTCGGTTTGGTCCCAGTTGTGGCTCAAGAAGTCCTGGAGGTGCATCTCCAAGGCTGGGTCTCATCGACCAATAGCAATCGCGCCTCTCTGAGTGCCTCCATATCCGACACGATCTGACCGCCCTGTCGATGAATCGACTTCCAGTGCCGGTTGTTGCGGAACACCAGAAAGCCCCTGAACTCCTCTGCTGTCAGCGCCCGAATCCCCTCGGGTGAAAAGACCTGCCCGTATCGAGCCAGCACCTCGTCTCGGTCATCCAGAATCGCACTCATCTCGCCCGAATCTCGGAGCCCATCCAGGTCCGCCTAAGGCGGGGAATTGCCACGTCGAGCTTCATCGGTCCGTTCCTTATACGTATGTCACCGTTTACCACCAGGGCGCTGCCTGGGCGCAGCCCTTGAGCATCCTACCTCTTCCTACGGGTAAGCGCACGTGGGGGCGGTGGCGGAAATGGGGGCAGGCGACGGTCGACGATGGCGGCCGAGCGGGCGCAGGGGCTCTCGGTGAACCCTCGCGTTGACGCCCCTCTGACTCGCCGATGACGCCGTCGCCCCAACGTGACGCTTCGGACGGACCACTCCATCCCCATGCGAGGCATTCATGGATGATCCCCTCTCCATCTCAAAGCCCCGGGTCGTCCTGGGCGTGCTCACGCTCGGTGCGGTCCTCATCCTCAACGCCTGCCAGCCGTGGGACGGTGTCGGAGTGGGTGGCCACCCGCTCACCATTGAGTTGAGTCCCGATCAGGCCACGCTCGATGTGGGAGACGCCCAGCTTCTTACAGCCAGCGTACGCAACCGTTGGCACAAGCCCGTCGGCACCTGGCTCACCTGGTCGTCGGCCGACCCTGCCGTCGCCTCAGTCGACCCTCAAGGGCGGGTGCGAGCGCTGTCGCCCGGCACCACCACCATCACCGCTGCGGCTCGCACGTCCACCGGATCGGCCGAGATCACCGTACGGGAGCCTGCTCCACTCGCGGTGATCCACTTTCCCCTCGACGGCACCGCGCTCGATGCTTCCGGGAACGGCCGCGACGGCACGGTAACCGGCGGCGTAACGCCCGCTACTGGAGCGCGCGGCGCCGCCGCCACGGCGATGTACTTCGACGGAACGGGTGGGTACATCGAGTTCGGCAACCTCGACTTGCCGGGCGCGTTCAGCCTCGCCGCCTGGATCCGCCCCTCAGCCCACGACGATGGAGGACTGCGGGGCAGCATCGTCGGCAAGTTCACGATACCCGGGAATTGGGAATTGAATGTCAACGAGTCGTCGAGCCAGATCGTCGCGCACACCTCGACCACCGTCGGTCTTTTCTCGCCCGCACCCGTCGTAGCCGACACCTGGGTCCATGTGGTGACTACCTACGATGGCGTATCGACGCTGAGCATCTATCTCGACGGCGTGCTGGCCACCTCTGGAAGCGGCTTCGCACCGGCACCCTCCTCACCCGGGTTACCCCGCATCGGTCGCTCCACCTGGGGGGGAAACCCATTCAAGGGCGCGATCGACGACGTGCGGGTCTACGATGTCGAACTGACGCCCGCTGAGGTGGCGACCCTCTTCACCGTCGCCGGATCCTGAAGTGGCGTACCACCCCTCACCCTTTGTTGGCCAGCACAACCGGCGCTCGTCGGGCCACAGGTGCGGAGGGTCTCTGTCGTCGGCACCTCCGCGGCCCGAATTCCCACCAGGCGTGGCACGAGGACTGGGTGACCGGCCGCCTCTCCCTCCATATGGAGGCGCTCCTGGAGCGCGAGGAGGCGGCGGGCGAGAAACTGGGAGCGGCCGCATGAGCGGAGCGGCGCCGGAATCCGGCAGACTACGCGGTCTCCGCGCCCGCGGCGCTACGGCCTTCGGCCACACCACGGCCCACGGAACTGCACCAATCGAAGGGGTGGTCCCTTTCTACGCCACCGCGCATCAAGGAGTACAAGGCCACAAACGTGCGACTGAAGGTCCTCGACTGAGCGCTCGCTCCCCTTGTCACACCCCCCGGCTACCGTAGACTCCTGTCTGAGCCCACCCCGAACGGAGTCCGGCAGTGCCTGAGAGATCCTTTGCTGTGGGCGACCTCGTGCAGCGGGTCAGCCACCGCGCGCAGGTTGGTGAAGTCGCGGCGGTGCACGGCCCGATTCACGAGGAGTACTGGTACAGCGTCCGTCTCCAGACGGGCGCCACGATCAAGGAGCCCCAAAGCGCCCTCACCGCGTTCAGGGCGGCCACCGACGTCCAGGGGCTCTTCACGAGCGGCAGCTTCGGCGGCCCTGCCGACCTCGCCCGGCGCACCACCTACCTCAAGCTCGAGCAGCCCCTCGAGAACACGCTGTACTCGCTCGGGGGCTCGCGGGTGGAGTTCTACCCACACCAGTACAAGCCACTACTGCGTTTCCTCGATTCCGAGGCGCAGCGCCTGCTGATCGCCGACGAGGTCGGGTTGGGTAAGACGATCGAGGCTGGCCTGATCCTCGTCGAGCTTCGCGCGCGGGGGCAACTCCGCAACGTCCTGGTCACCTGTCCTGCCGCACTCGTCACGAAATGGCAGGAGGAGATGTGGACGCGCTTCGACGAGGAGTTCCGTATCTACACCGCGGGCGAGTTTCACACCTTGCTGCGCGAGGCCCCCGAGCGGGGCGGCCTGCACCGCCTCCGAGGGATCATCTCACTCCCGAGCCTGCGCCAGGACCGCGTGCGAGAGATCGTCGCGGCCTACCCTCCGGACCTCGACCTGTTGATCGTCGATGAGGCGCACCACATTCGGAACTCCGATACCCTCACACACGAGGCGGTCGCGTTGATCTCGTCCGGGGTGCCGGCAGCGCTCTTCCTGACGGCGACGCCGATCCATCTTGGCAATCGCGACCTGTATAATCTCCTCGCTGTGCTCGACCCCGGTCGCTTCGACGACCTGACGACCTTCAACGACGTACTCCACTACAACGAGCCGATCGTCGAGGCGGAGCGACTGGCCCGTATCCGGCCACTGCCCACCGACGAGATCCTCCTGCGGCTCGACGCGGCGGAAGGCGGGGCGGGCCGCCGCTTCTTCGCGAACAACTACTATCTGGGCGAAGCCCGCCGCATCCTGGAGGCCCCAAAGGCCGAAGCGGAGAAGAGGGGGTATCAGCTTGAGCGGCTCATCCAGCGCCTCAATCTGCTCAATGATGTGGTCACGCGCACTCGAAAGCGCGATGTCATCTCAGACGGGGCGCAGCGCGCACCGAAAGTCTTCCCGATCGATCCGACCCCCGAAGAAGAGGCGTTCTATGAGGCCGTCACCTGCTTCGTGCGCGATCAGCATGGGGGCTACGGGCGTTCTGCGGCGACGCTGGCGGCGATCACCGCGCAAAGGCAGGTGGCCTCATGCATGCAAGCCGCGAAGGCTCACTTTCTCGAGCGGGCCCGGTACGCCCTGGGTGCGGAAGCATCCGATCTTGAACAGGAGTGGTGGGACGGACGCGCCATCGAGGACGGAGAAGACCTGCCGCTGAACACCTCCGTGATCCGCGCGGCCAGAGCACTCGGCGATGTCGACACCAAGTTCGACACCCTCCTCGAGGTGCTAGCGGGGCTCGACGAGGAAGAGCCGGGTCGAAAGCTCATGGTCTTCGCCTATTTCAAGCGCACCCTGGCCTACCTGGAGCGGCGCCTGACGGAACGAGGCTACTCCACCGTGCGGATCGACGGCAGCGTGCAGTCGCATCCCAACGACCCCGCAAAGGACGAGCGCGGCCGCGCCATTCGGCGGTTCAAGAACGACCCCGATGTGCGCATCCTGCTCAGCAGCGAGGTGGGCAGCGAGGGACTCGACTTCCAGTTCTGCCACATCCTGATCAACTACGACCTGCCATGGAATCCCATGCGGGTCGAGCAGAGGATTGGCCGCCTCGATCGTCTCGGTCAGGAAGCGGATCGAATCCTGATCATGAACCTGTCGACGCGGGGTACGATCGAGCACCGCATACTCAGCCGACTGTACTCGCGAATCGGAATCTTCAGGCGTTCGCTCGGAGACCTCGAGGCGATCCTCGGCGACGAGATCCGGGAGCTGACACGCGATCTCCTGTCGCGCCACCTCACTCCCGAAGAGGAGGAGGAGAGAATCGAGCGTGCGGCGCGAGCGGTGGAGGCCCGTCGTCTCGATCTCGAGCGCCTCGAACAGGAGTCGGAGCGACTCGTGGGGCGCGACTTGGGGTTCGAGCAGCGGCTTCAGCGTGCCCGTCGCGGCGGCGAGATCATCGACCACGACGACCTCCACCGTCTCTTCTCGGAGTACATGGAGGCACAGCATGCCCACTCCCGGCTGGAAGCTGCCGCCCCCGAGGGAGCCTGGACCCTCCACCTGGGGCCATCGCTCGAGACGGCGCTCCGGAAGCGGGTCCATCGAGATCCGCTCGTGCTGCGCACGCTGCATCGAATGGACCAGCGCCCGGCTGGATCGCTCCGGGTGACCTTCAATCCCCAGGTCGCCTTCGCCGACTCGACCCTCGAGCTGCTGGCTTCCCATCACCCCTTGATGGCGCTGGCGGTCGACTACTACCGGCAGTTCCCCGAGCAGCTCCATCCCGTGGCGTCGATGCGGGTGGAAGCCTCGGACGAGCTGTCCGCCGGCCACTACCTCCTGCTGCTCCACGACCTCACGATCCGATCGGGGCGCGAGCGTCATCGACTGCAGCCATATCTCTTCGACGACAGGCTCGAGCTGCTCGATCGGGACACCGCGTCCCTGGCGTTCGGGAAGGCCCTGCGGGAATCCAAGCAGACGGCCATCCCGGAGTGGGACGCTTCGGACGCAGCGGCTGTTCTCGCCCATGCGGAGGAGGAATGCCTGAAGGCTGTGGCGACCGAGCAGCAGGAGATGCGCGCCCGTCAGAGCGCGACGGTGCAGACCCGTCTTGCCACCCTCCGCACAACGTACGATCGCCGCCGCGCCGACAAGCGGCGGAGACTTCGCGACGCCCAGGAGACCGGCGCCGACCCACGCTACATGCGGCTGCTCGAAGGCACACTGCGCAACATGGAGGCCGAGCACGAGGCTCGAGTGACCGAGATCGAGATGGAGGCGGACGTGTCGCTCAGCTCGGAGCTTGTGGCCATCGCGCTGATCGAGGCGTCCTGATGGCCGTCAACGACCTCTTCCGGCGGCTCACCCGGCGAGACGCGGTCCCTTCCGAAGAGCCCCGGCCCTCATACAGATCTCCGGAACTCGATCGCGATGCCGCCCAAGCTTTGCCCCCCATCATCGTGGGGGTCGACCTCGGCACCTCCAGCACCAAGATCGCCTTTCGAGATCTGAGCTCGCGGGATCGGGTGCCCCAGGTGGTGGACCATGGCACCACTGCCCACGGATACGCGCGATTCGCAGTCCCCTCGACGGTCTCCGTCGTAGGCGAGCTCGTGCTGGTTGGAGAAGCCGCAGAGCGCGAGTCCAGCCGGGCTTCGCGGGTGATTCGGTCGTCCAAGACCGGGTTGCTTCAGAACCGCCGGACGCCGTGGTCGGCCGGAGCGCCGGACGGGCCGCTGCGGGACGACGTGGCGGCCGCGCTGGTCGTGGGCGAAGCCCTTCGCGGGTTTCGAGGCGCCCTCAACGAGTTCGGAGGAGCCCACCGAAAGCTCGGCTTCAACATCGATCTGCCGGTCTCCGAGATCGGCGACGACGCCGTGTCGGACCGCTTCAGGAGAGTGCTTCAGGCCGGTCGGTTCTTTGCGCGAGAGCTGCCGCACGAGTGCTCGGAGCACGATCTGATCGAGGCGTGGGTAGCCAGCGCAGAGCTCCCGGCAGCGAGCCAGGGAATGCTCCCTGAGGCCCAGGTGGTGATAAAAGGGATCGAAGCGCTGATTCCGATCGCGCTGGACCGAAAGTATATGATCGTCGATGCCGGAGCGGGTACGCTCGACACCGGGATCTTCAAGGTCTACCGGTACGGGGAGGGACGGCGCATCGCGTTCTGGGCGAGCGACACGATCCCGCACGGCTGCGACCTCATCGATGAGCGTGTCGCGCGGCTCGTTCTCGGAAAGGACGCCCCAACCAGCGCCACGTTGGCCCAGGAGTGCCGGGTCGCCAAGATCCAGGCTGCGCGCGGTCGCTCCGTGGTCACCAGCACGGGCCACGAAGTCAGTATGGCCCAAGTGGAGGCGGCCGTCGGTGACTTCGATCGCACTATTCGACCCGACTACCTCAAAGTCCTGCGTTCGGCGTACAACAAAGACCGCAACCTCGACCGCTGGCAGGACGTGGGTGTGATTACGGTGGGAGGCGGCGCGCTTCTTCCGCCCTTGTCCCGCGCTCTTCGTGAATCGCCGGCCGCCCGGATTCCCTTCACTCCCGTCTCGCGGGAGGGCGAGCCCCGATGCGAGGTCGTAGGCGCCTCGCGGCGTCCACCGGACTTCGACGAGATCCCGTTCCTAATTCCGTCGATCGGCCTGACCTTCTCCGCACCGGAGTTGGACGAGCTGATCCGTCCGGTGGAGGTCCAGGACCACGAGAAGGTGAGCCGCTCCACCGGGGTGTACGACTACGATGCCGAAGCGATGTGGGGGCACTGAGGGGCGGGCTGTTACTCCGCGTCCACGACCGACGTTGAGGCGCTTCAGGAGACGGTGGCCTCGACCGCGCCCTCCAGCGATCCGACTCGGTGGTCGAGGGCGGTGACGCTGCCCTCCAGCGACTCCATCCGGCCAGCGAGGACGAACAGACCATTCTCGACCCGCTCGATGCGCAATCCCAGACCTTCTGCCAGCACCTTCAGGCTCGTCTGGGATTGCTCGAAGAGAGCAGTCGCGTGGCGGCGCGCCTCTTCCCGAATCTCCTCTCGCTCACGCCTGGCGTCCTCGAACTGGCGGTCGGTCCGATCAAACTGGCGGTCGATCCGATCGAACTGGCCGTCGATCCGATCGAACCTGCCGCCGAGAAAGCCGACGAGCTCCGTGTACTGGTCGCTGGTCATGTCACCATTGTACGGTCCACATCGGGGCCCAGCTATCCTCATAAAACCGGGCCACCCACTCCCAACGGGGGCCGGCGACATTGGCACGGAGAGGTCGAGGCACCGGGGACGGTGGCGATCCCCCGCCCCCGTCCCCCCGCCACTGTCAGTCCCTGCGCCGAACCGCCCGGATCTCCGCCCTCTGCGCCTCCTGGATCACCAGCGCCGGGAAGCCGTCGGTCGCCGCCGCCTCGACACTGCGCCGATCGTCGCGGGCGGTCCGCAGTTCGCTCGTCACGCCTCCGGGGGCCCGGAGCACCCGCCACTCCGACACGGCTCTCGCCTGCTCGAGCCCCGGCGCTCCCGCAACCACAGAGTTGCTGGGGCAGAGCGTCAGCAGTGAAGGCAGCAGACCGTTCAAGCCCGTCACTCGGAACAACGTGGCCCTGGCCGGCCCCCGGAACTCGGTAAAAGCGAAACCGAACACCCGAGCGCCGGCCATGGCGTTCGCGAAGTTCTTGGTCTGCAGATTGGTCGGGCCCGGGTGACCGAGCGCGCTGAAGTTGTCGAACTCGATCCAGCTCTGGTTGACGAACGGCCCCTCATCGAACCGGTACGTCACCAACCCGCTCGCGGTGACGAACCGCTCCGTATCCACCCACGCGAAGACGTCCTGGGTCGTCGCGTTGCAGGAGAAGACCAGCTCCGGGTATTCCGAGCTCCCGTACTTGTTCGTGATCTCGACATCCGCATCCAGTACCAGGAACGAGCTCGTCGATCCGCTGAGTACTAGCCAATCGTAGGCAACTACGTCCGCCTGCCACACGACCCCGTCGATCGACACCAGAAGGGTGACCGTTCCAGACGCCAGAGGCGTGAGTTGACCCTCCTGGGTGATCGCACCCTGGCTTGCATCCAGAACGCCCCAGGTCACCGGCCGATTCACCACCGTGCCGTCGTCCAATCTCGCGGTGACGGTGTAGCCGTACGTGTCGCCCACCTTCACGCGGATTCGACCACTGATGGTCACCGACGCCACGGGGGGCGGCAACACCGTGACCACGCTGCTGCCCTGCACACTCCCATCGGTCGCCGCGATCGTGGTCGTACCGGGAGCCACGCCACGCACCATTCCGGAGGCCGACACCGTGGCGATGTTCGAGTCACCGCTGGTCCAGGACAACGACGCATGGGCAATCGGATTGGCGTTGGCATCGAGTGCCGTGGCCTCGAACTGAGCGGTCTCGGACTGCATGATCGTCGCGTCGGACGGTGTGACGGACACGGACGAGACCACCTGCGTGACGGCGAGCGATGCCGACTGTGTGGCCGATGCGGCCGATGCCGTGATCGTCACGTTCCCCACGGAGAGTGCGGTGAGCAGCCCACTCGACGAGACCGACGCCACCGTCGGCTCGCTGCTGGTCCAGCCGACCGTGGCACCGGCCATCACGTTACCGGACTGATCGCGGACGGTTGCGGTGAGCTGCAGTGTCGCGCCAAGCGCCGTGAGCGATGGCGACGCCGGATCGATCGAGATCGATGTGGCTACGGGAGCCTCCGGGGCCGGACCCGTCGAGTCGCCCCCGCAGTTCCCGGTGGTGATGGAGAGGGTGGCCAGGAGGAGGATCCTCCCGGCGAGCCTGGGCGATGAGATCATGGGGCGCGCCTTTCATTTGTCGATGGAGTGGCGGTCGACCGGAGGTTCAATGCCCGTGACCGCAGCGTCAGGTGTGAAAGATGCGGGCACCCTGTGACACGACTCCGGGAGGCGATCCCGCGCTCACTCCTCTTCATCGAGCTACGCCGCACCCTGTCGCTCGCCCCGCCCCTGCGCGTAGACTAGTGTGTCGCACCTGTTCGGCATTTTTTCGGTGCGCCTCGAATCCGCCCATCCTGAGTCCGATGCCCCCTACGATCCGGAAAGTCCATCGCCAGCTGGACCTGATCGCCCTCTTCGTGTCGCGGCACTATCCGCTCACCCGCGCCCAGATCTGGGACGAGGTGGAGGGGTATCGAACCCGGCTCCAGGATGGCGACGACCAGGAGTCGCTGCGCCGGATGTTCGAACGCGACAAGACGGAGCTGCTCGAGCTCGGCTTCCCGCTGAAGGTGGAGGAAGACCCGCTGGGCGGACCGGGCGAGCAGCACCGCTACCGACTCTCGCATCGCGACTTCTATCTGCCCTACCTCCGGCTCATCCGGGAGGGCGCGGCACTCGACGCACGGCCGAAGAGATCGACCACGCCCCCGGCGGCCCTGCCCGCCGAAGACGCCTGGCGGGTGGCGGCGGCTCTGCATGCCTACCGTCTCAATCCGGCGCTGCCGCGCGCAGAGGCGGCCGAGTCGGCCTTCCGCAAGCTCACCTTCGACCTGGCCTCACCCGAGCTCGAATTCGGATCGGCACCGATCATTCTATCGTCGGACGACGACGAGGCGCGCGAGCGGGTCGAACGGCTGAGTGAGGCCATACGCCAGCGCCGTCGCGCCCGCTTCGACTACCACTCGATCGGCCGCGACGAGATCGCGGGGCGCCGGGTCGAGCCCTGGGCGCTGCTCTTCAAGTTCAATCGGTGGTACCTCGTCGCCCGCGACCTCGACCGGGAGGCCCGTCGAACCTTTCGGATCAGTCGCATGTCGGCACTGGAGATCGAGCCGGACGCCGACGCCTGGGCCCCCTTCGACCTCGACCTGTCGGAGTGGACGACGGCCGACGCCTGGAATCTGCCGGGCGACGAAGTGAGCGAGACCACCGTCGACGTTCGCCTGACCTTTCCGCGCTCGCTCTGGGCCGATCGGAATGAGCGCGGAGCGCTGATCGAGACCCGGGACGGCGGCACGACAGTGCGCCGCTTCACCGTGCGGAGCATGGATCCGTTCCTTCGCTGGCTGCTGAGTTTCGGGCGGGAAGTGGAGGTCGAATCGCCCGCCAGCGTGGCCGCCGCCCTGGGCGAACTTCGGGCTCGTGTCGCCGACCTGCATCGCGACGAGGGAGGCGCGGCTTGAGCTCGTCCGCTGATCAGCTCCTGAGACTCGTGCGCCTGATCCCGCTCGCCGCTCGCCCGGAGGGGGTACGCCTTCCCGACGCCGCGCGCATGTGTGGAGTCGACGAAGTCGATATCCAGCGCGACTTCACCCTGCTTGCCGAGCGCAGCTGGTACCTCCCTCCCGGACGCACGGACGACTTCCAGATTCTCTTCGAGGGGGATCGCATCCGGGTCCATGCGCCCCCCGCCTTTCATCGCCCGGTGCGCCTCGTGCTCGCAGAGCTCGTCGCCTGTGGCCTCGCGCTGCGTTGCGCCGGCATCGGATCGGAAGAAGCCGCAGAGCTCTGCCGTCAGGTGGAAGCCGCTCTCGCCCTCGAATCGACGGGGTCCGACGGGCCCTCACCGCCCGCCACGAACGACGTCGAGTTCGCTCTGCTACATGCGACCGTCGATGAACTGCACGGCGCCCTCTCGCGCGCCGTGGTGCATCGGCGCCGGGTGCGCTTCGGATACGTGAAGGACCGGGCCGAAGCCCCGGAGATCCGCCGCCTCGAGCCGTGGCGGATCGTGCATGCCGAGGGCGAGGCGTACCTGATCGGGCACGACCTCGACCGCGACGAGCCGCGCCTCTTCCGTATGGATCGGATCCTCGGGGTGGAGGTCACCGACGACCCCTGTTCGGTGCCCGTGCCCGACACGCCCGACGAGATCCGGGCCGACGGCTCGGTGCGCCTGATCGCACGGGGGCGCGACGAGCGCTGGGCCGAGGTGCGCTATTCGCCACGGGTCGCACGCTGGGTGCGCGAGCGCTACGAGGGGAAGGACGCCGAGGGTGGGGCCTACGTCGTGCAGCACCGGCTGCTCACGGAGGACTGGATGGTGCGACACGTGCTTGCGTATGGCGCGGAAGCGGAAGTGATCGCACCGGGCGCTCTGAGGGCGGCGGTGGTGGAGGCGGTCGACGGATCAGGATCGGTTTAGGATCCCCTTCGGCGAGCGGCTCGACGTCTCCGGCGTTCGAGCGGGCCACAGCGTGTGACACAAGATCTAACGGACACGCAGCAGCGGATCTGGAACCTCCTTGCAGACGAGGGCCCGATCAGCGTGGGTGAAATAGTCCGGCGCACAGGGGTTGTGCGTCGTACCGCTCAAGACAACCTGAAGGCGTTGCGGGGACTCGGACTCGAGGTGATGGAGGGTCGCATTGCACGTCCCCCGTGCGAAACAGACGTGCATTTTAACCGAGTTAATCCTTCGTCTCGTTTGGCATACATCGGGACGCTGAGAAAAGAAACTCTTCCGCCCTCCATGATTGGGCAGGCCCCTCGAGGATCAGGCGATTTCGAGCCCACCCAGCTTTCGTCCCAGTCTTGAACGTCAAGAATCGCACGGTGGACGTGCAATTTCAGATCTTGGACAATTCCCCCCAGGTACCCGGCCTCCGGACCTCGACATTTAGCACGACAAATCAGGCCAATCTCCGTATCCCCTCGAGGGTACCCGAGCCAAATACTTGCGAAGAATCACTGTTGTCAGAAAGTACGGACAGCCGATTGCACGTTTCCCAAACGTGCGATTCCGGTCGTGGGGTTCCCCGGTGTGATGCTGATGCACGACCTCGCCCGTGGGGTGATCATCGGCGCTCCCGAGGGCGATGGCGACTCGCCCGCCCCCCCCTACCGCCCCCCCCGCACCGCCGCCCGTATCGCCTCCGGATCGTACACACGCCCGCCGCGAATCACGCGATGGACGTGCTCCAGGTCGGCGATGCGCTCCGCCGGGTTGCCTTCGACGAGCAGGAGGTCGGCCATCATGCCCGGGGCCACACGGCCGCAGTCTGCGTCGTGGCCCATCACACGGGCCGACGTGAGGGTGGCCATGGTCAGAACCTCCGGGGCCGGGATCCCCACCGCCTCGTACAGGAGCAGCTCGGTCAGATAGGTGGCGCCGGTGCTGTTGTCGGTGCCCGGGATCGGTCATCCGGCGGATCGCGCGCAGGTCGTGTCGGTGGGATCTGTGTTGCTATTTTAACCAGATATGGTATTTTTCCTGCATCGGTTAAAATGGCTTTATGAGTTAAAATGGAACGATGAGCGGAGTCGTAGACCAGGTGATCCGACGGCTGAGTTCTGCTGGAGGAATCGAGGTGAGGCGTGGGGGGGGGCCAGCCGATCTCCTGCTCGCCGTACAGGGTGCCGAAGCGCCAATCTTCCTGGAGGTCAAACAGCGCCTCACCGATTCCGATCTCGACCGGCTCGATGGCCTACCCCACAAGACGAGGGCTCGGACGGTCCTGGTCGTTCCGGGGCTCTCGGCGAGGCGACGCCAGGAACTCCGGCACCGCAACATCTCCTGGATCGAGTACCAGACCGGAGCAATACACCTCCGAGTGCCACAGCTGGCCATCGATCTTCCGGAGGACCCCCGGACCAGGGCAGACACCACGAAGGGGGTTCCGAGCCTCTCGGGGAAAGCGGGCATCATTGTCGAGGCACTCGTCGACCTGGCGCAGCGACGGGAGCTCATTGCGCAGCCCGAAGTCGCCGACATGTCGGGGAGTACACAGGCGTGGACGAGCAAGGTCTTCAGAGGACTCGTGGAGGCCGAAGCAATGGAGGTCGTGGGAACCGGCCCGTCCAAGCAATGGCGTCCTCGAGTCGAAGCGCTGTTGCGCTTGTGGGAGGCGGACGGCGGTCCGGCGCCCACGACCACGCCAATGTACCTGTGGAGCCGTACGTCCGAGGATCTCATCCGATCGCTGGCCCGACTCGAAGGTGCCGTCGACGCCTACGCGGTCGGGGGAATGGCTGCGGCCAACCTCCACGAGCCGACGCTCTCATCGCTGCCCCTCGTGGACGTCTGGATCCCGGCATCCGCGCCTCCGGCGAGGGTCGCCCAGCACCTCGATGCGCCACTCATCGAGTCGGGGGCGAACGTTTTTCTCTGGCAAGCATCCGGCGATCCAGCCCTGCACCTCGCGGGGCCGCTTCGGCGTTGGCGAACGGATGCACCCGAAGGCCTCGGCGGGCTGAGCGTCGTCACGCCCGGACGCGCTGCTGTCGAGGCATTGCAGGGCAACGGCCGTTCCCCTGAGGTGGGAGAGAGCCTCCGACGACGAATCCTCGCTGACGCCCCCAATCCCTGATGCCTGACCACGAGACCGACGGACCGATGCCCCCCTGGATCCCGATCGACGACTACACCCCCGAGGCCCTCCAGGCATGCGAGAAGGCCCTCCGAACGATCGTCTCACGGATCGGAGCATGGGGACCTCGGCTCGTCCTCTTCGGAGGACTCGCGCCTCGCTACATCGTCGATTCCCCGCCTCCCGAGGTGGGAGAGCACACGGGCACCACGGATCTGGACGTGGTGGTGGGGCTCGCAATCGAGATTGATGACGACGGGGTCTACACGAAGCTCCAACAGGAACTGCGGAACTCCGGCTTTGCGGTCAGCGGCGATGGTAGTTGGGCGTGGGAGCGCCGCGTGGACGGCGTCCGCGTCGTCCTGGAGTTCTTCTGCCCCGTCCAGGAGGGGGGAGGGCCAGGGCAACTGAAGAGGAATCCGGGTGGCGACGCAGGCTCCAGCATCTCGGCCATACAGTTGCGCGGTGCCGAGATGGTCGGAGCGGACTACCTCACGATCGACCTCTCTGGCGAGGTACTGGAACATGGCGGCCGGCGCGACGTGACGATCCGGGTCGCGAACATCCTCCCGATCCTCGTCTTGAAGGCGTTCGCGCTCAAGACCAGGGACAAGGAGAAGGACGCCTACGACATCGTGTGGACGCTCGACGCTTTCGGGGAGAAGGGCCCGGAGAGCGCTGCCGAGACCTCCGCCAGGAGTCCGATCGCGGACTCGGAAGAAGTCGCTGCGGCACTCGAGATTCTACAGGATCGGTTCAGCGCTCCGGAGAGTCAGGGGCCCAGCAACTACGCGCGCTTCTTCCTCGGCGCCCGTGACGATGCGGATGAGAGGATGCGGTTTCGGAGGCACGCCCAGGGAACGGTTCATGCGTCCCTGTTGAGATGGAGAGCGATCCGGAGTGGATGACCGGCCCAATGCCTCACACTAAACGGCCCTCCCTACCCCTCCCGAAACACCTCCCGTCGATGCCAGGCGAGAAACCGTGGGTCCGGGTGATCCGCGTCAGCGCGCGGCGTGCCCATGCGCTCGCCCTGCAGGCGAATCAGCCAGGCCGCAGTGGCGTCTCCACCATTCACGAGCGGTGATACGGCGATCGCCCCGTCCTCACCCACCGTGAGCGCCCCGCGATCGAACAGCTTGTGGTGCAACGAGCAGAGAGCGAGTCCGTTGGGAACCGTGTCGGGCCCGGAGGCCTGGTGCCACTTGATGTGGGCCGCCTCGATCCCCACCGGCGCATGCTGAAGGCGGGCGTCGAAGCCGCACGCGGCACAGCGATACCCATACGCCACCAGCACCTGATCGCGAAAGCGAGGGTCGCGCCGGCGTCGCACGACCGTCTGCAGGAGGTCGAGCCCCACGGCAGCGAGAAGATCGTCGTGGTAGGTGTCGGCAAAATGCACGTCCATCAAGGCGACCGCTGCCTCCCGCACGAGTGCAGGGTTCGCGCGAAAAAGGTCGTGGGCTTCGCGCGTGAGCCCCCCTGCGGCCTCGACCCGTAGCAGCTCACCCTTGGTGGGCTGGCTCGCCTTTCCTTCCCTGACCCGCGCCGCATCCACCCCGGTCACCTCCCACAGTCCGTCGTTGCGGAGATACCAGAACGGATACTCGGTGTGGTAGCTCTTGCGCGGCGGACCGAACTCCTGAAGAAGGGGCTTCAGCCCAGCGTCCACCGTAGTGTACGGCACGAGTCTCGGCTCGCCGTGACTCAGTCGCCCCAGCGCCCACAGCAGCAGGAGCGGCTTGTGGGGCGCCCGCTCCCCGCCTCTGCTCCAGATCGACAGATCGTGGATGCGCGCGCGCAACTCGTCAGCGGTCATGCGTCATGGGGCGCATGTCAGCCCCCCTCCTCACGCGACACGGGCTCGGCGTGGTCGGCCGGGTTG
Organism: uncultured Gemmatimonadaceae bacterium; assembly: GCA_964521385.1. Taxonomy (GTDB): domain Bacteria; phylum Gemmatimonadota; class Gemmatimonadetes; order Longimicrobiales; family Gaopeijiaceae; genus Gaopeijia. The sequence goes on from CAZFRU010000003.1 coordinate 178,172, forward strand.
CGCAGCTTCTGCACCTCTCGAGCTGCCGGGGTAGTTTGTACGGAGACCTGGGCCTCGTCTTCGTTCGCGAGGGCCCCCTTCCGGTGCACCCGCGCGCGTTCGACCAAAACGTTGACGTGCGCGTCCATGGCGTCAACGGCATAGGCCGGATTCCAGACCGAGACGAGGTGGCGGGGGGTGGTGGGCATCCGCTTATCCTGCGTCGGGACCGGGGGGCTGGCAAGCGGGGCGGTTGGGTGTCAGTCCTCCAAGGCGGGCCGCACGCCCTCGAGCACCTGGATACGCCCCTCGACCCGCTCCAGTCGCACGCCCAGTCCTTTCGCCACCACGATGAGGTTCGCCTCGGACCTCTCGAAGAGGACCGTCGCGTGGCGGCGCGTCTCCTCGAGCCTCCGGTCGATACCGTCGAACTTCCGGCCCAGGAAGCAGGCGAGCTCCGTGTATTGATCGCGGGTCATGACCCCATCCTACGACGGCCCCCGTGGCACGTCCATATCGGAGACCCGTACCGCCATGGATTCCCCGTTCAGACCTGCGCACCCTGTTGAACACCCGCGAGCCCGCGCTCGGGCCGGACCCCAGGTGCTAGGAATCGTTGACTGCCTATAGTACTCAGTACTACAATACTCGAGAGGCGACATGGCCGGGGATCCCCATCTCGAATTCGTCTCGACCCAGAGCTTCGAAAGTGCGGCCAAGAGGCTGCTCACCGAAGACGATCACCGGGCTCTGGAGCTGTTCCTTCTCGAAGAACCGCGACGGGGCCCGTTGATCCCGCGAACCGGCGGGTTCCGGAAAGTTCGATTCGCGCGACCAAGCCGGCGCGAAGGAACGCGTGGAGGTGCTCGCGTGATCTACTACTTCCTGGAGCGACGGGACCGGATCTACCTGCTGCTCGTCTATACGAAGTCAGCCAAGGACGACCTGACCCGGCACGAAGAACAAGAACTCCGTCAGATCGCGCGGATGTTGGAAGGAGAAACATCATGACTGTGACCAGGAAGGGCACGCTCGGGCAGCGACTCATCGCCTCGGCACAGGAAGCCGTTCAGATTGAGCGCGGGGCGGCACAACCGGCGCGGGTCACGAGGTACACAGCCGCAGGAACTGAGGTGGACTCCCCCCTGCGTTACGGGTCGGGCCGAATCAAGGAAATCCGGGACCATATGGCGCTTTCGCAGCCTGTCTTCGCGGCAGCGCTCAATGTGAGTCCAGAAACGGTTCGAGCCTGGGAACAGGGGAAGCGAAAACCCGACGGGCCTACCCTGCGCCTCCTCGAGGTAGCGGAACAGCACCCGGAGGTGCTCCTGGCGAAGGTGCGGGTGTTGGGCTCGCGATCCAGGCGTTCGTAGCTACGGATTCCGATCGTTTCTCGGGGCCCCCGTGTTGCACGTGTCGTGCAGCATCCAGCATTCCCACAACACGCATGGATACGACGCCCTGGGCGATCGCCCCAAGGGAGTGCGCGACATCCTACTGTTCCCTACGAACGGCGAAGTCTGTCGCAGCTGGGGCGAGCCGGCCCCGTTCACTCTTGTCTGTGCCCAGCCATTTTCAGTGGAGGCGCGGGTTACTACGAACTGCTCGGCGGGAGGCGCGCGTTTTCTCGGGGAGGGCGCCATGGGGAGTCCTACCCTCAGCGATCGACGTTCTGCTTGTTGATCACCGCGTTGGACTTCAAGAACCGGATAAGGACCTTCTCGACGCTCTTCCGGAGACCGTCTTCATAAATCGCGATATACGCGCCGAGTTCGACGATGGGCGGCTTGAACCAAAATTTGTCCCGGTGTTGCCGAATGCGACCAGCAATATTCCCGCTCTCCCCCACGTAGATCGGGCGTTGGCTGATATCATAGAAGACGTAGACTCCCGGTGCATCGGGAAGGTCATCATCGTTGTTCGGATCAAAGTCCGTCAGCTGACCGGTGGGCATCCGCTTATCCTGCGGGCGGACCTAGTGTAGTGTCCGATAATTAGATTAAAATAACTAGAGCCCGGCTTCTTGAGC